>DATMJC010000058.1:0-23277 GCA_035554435.1 Burkholderiales bacterium
GTCCTTCATCGTGCGCAACCACGCCTACCGGGAGACCCCCTGGAACGAGTACCACGGCCTCGTCGACGGCCTGATGTCCACCTACGACATTCCCCGGAACGCATGACTTGATCACTCCCAATTTGGGAGCTATCATTCCCGAAATGGGAATAAAGCGAGCCGCGCCGACCGGTCTTGGCGACGCGCTCTTTTCCAAGACTCAGCGTCGCGTCCTCGGCCTGCTCTTCGCGAATCCGGACCGCAGCTACTTCGCCAACGAGATCTTCCGCCTGGCGGCTTCCGGCATCGGAGCCGTGCATCGGGAACTCACGGCATTGGAGCGCGCCGGTTTGGTCACCTCCAGGCGGGTTGGCGCGCAGAAGCACTACCAGGCGAACCGCAACTCGCCAATTTTCGACGAGCTGCGCGGAATCATCGTGAAGACCTTCGGCGTGGCGGACGTGCTGCGCGACGAGCTCGCGCCTTTGGCCGCGAGGATCCGTGCGGCGTTCATATATGGTTCGATCGCCAAGGGTGGCGATACGTCGTCGAGCGACGTGGACGTGATGGTGATTGCGGACGAGTTGTCGTATTCAGACCTTTGCTCCGCCGCCACTCGCGCCGAACGTCGTTTGGGGCGAAAGGTGAACCCTACCATCCAGAGCCGCGCGGAGCTGAACCGCAAGCTCGACCGGCGCGAGGCCTTCGTTTCGCGTGTGCTGGAGCAGCCCAAGATCTTCCTCATCGGGTCAGAGGATGAGCTCGGAAAACCTCGAAAAGCTCGTAAGCGCAAAGCAGCTCAAGGCTGAGAAGGCCGACCGCAAGGAGTTCGAGGGCTTGGTGCGCTCGGGGCGGGCGCGCCTTGCGGACGCGCGCATCATGGAGCTTTCCTTCTGGCGGCGATCGAGGTGAGCGGCAACAGGATGGTGTAGACGAGCTTCGGGATGAAGGGCTCCATCTCGAGGTCGTCCGGGATGCCGCGGAAGAGGCCGCCGCGGATGCAGTGCGCGTGCAGGTTGACGAAGCCGGGGGTGACGAGACCGTGCTCGTAGCCGATCACCTGCTGGCCTGGTGCGGGTGCGTCGCGCGTGACGGCCTCGATCTTCGCGCCGTCGACGTAGACGACCCGGCTCCTTGGACGCCGCGGGAATCAGGCGGAGAATAGCCGCCGGACCCCGATGCGGGAGAGGAGAGCCTGATGAATGCCGCCGTTCGCTTTGCCGCAGGCGCCGCCTGCCTCGCGCTCTTCGCCGTGAACGCAGGCGCTCAGGGTGGACGCGCTCCGGCAGAGGTCGCGCTGGCTGGCCAGGTCAGTTCCGCCGAGGAAGGCTTGATGGAAGGCGTGGTCGTCAGCGCCAAGAGAGACGGCTCGACGATCACCGTCAGCGTCGTCACCGACGCGCAGGGCCACTTTGCGTTTCCGGCCGCGCGGCTCGAGCCCGGGCGCTATTCGCTGAAGGCGCGCGCCGCGGGCTACGAGCTCGACGCAGCCCGGGCTGCGGACGTTCCGCCGGATGGGCAGGCCAAGGCCGACATCAGGCTCAAGAAGGCGCGCAACCTGGCCGCGCAGCTCACCAACGCCGAATGGATGTCGAGCATGCCGGGCACGGACGAGCAGAAGCGGTTCCTGCTCAACTGCAATGGTTGCCACACGCTCGAGCGGATCATGAAGTCGTCGTACGACGCGGAGGGCTTCATGCAGATCTTCCAGCGCATGGCCGGCTACTATCCCGGCAGCACTCCGCTCAAGCCGCAGCGGCTCGCCGGCACCGCGACGCGCGACGTCGAGCGCGGCGGCAGCGGCAGGAAGACTGCAGAATGGCTCGCCAGCGTCAACCTGAGCCAGCAGCAGACCTGGTCCTTCCCCCTGCAGACCGAGCCGCGGCTCAAGGGCAAGTCCACCCGCGTGATCTTCACCGAGTACAACCTGCCAAGCCCGCTCATCCAGCCGCACGACGTCGTGCTCGATCGCGAGGGCAACGTCTGGTACTCGGACTTCGGCCAGATGTTCCTCGGGAAGATGGATCAGAAGACCGGAAGCGTGACGCAATATCCGATCCCCGTGGTCAAGCCGGGCTGGTCGGAGGGGACCCTCGACCTGGAGATCGACCGCGACGACAACCCCTGGGTCGGCGTGATGTACCAGAGCGCGATCGCGAAGCTCGACCGCAAGACCGGGAAGTTCCAGATGTGGTCGACGCCGAAGGAGTGGGACAGCGACGCGGGCCAGCTCGGCCATCTCGCGGTCCAGGGCACCCATAGCGACAACAAGGTGTGGATCAAGAACTCCGCCGCCGGTCATATCTATCGTCTCGACCTCCTCTCCAACAAGATGGAGAACCTCGGCGCGTTCAAGGATCCGCGCACCGGCAAGCGCATCGGGACCTACGGCATTCACTCGGACGCGCAGAACAACGCGTACCTGCTCGACTTTGCCGCCGGCAACATCGTCAGGCTCGACGCCAAGACCCTGCAGGCAAGCGTGTTCCAGACGCCGTCGCCGGACTCGCGACCGCGGCGCGGACGCGTCGATCACGAGGGACGGTTGTGGTTCGCCGAGTATCAGGGCAATGCCATCGGCATGTTCGATCCGAAGACGGAGCGCATCACGGAGTGGAAGGTGCCGACGCCGTGGAGCGCGCCTTACGACGCCGTGGCCGGCCGCAACGGCGAGGCGTGGACCGGCTCGATGCTGACCGACCGCGTGTCGCGCCTCGACATCAAGAGCGGCCAGTACACCGAATACATGCTGCCGCGCCCGACCAACATCCGCCGTGTCTACATGGACGACTCGAAGCGTCCCGGCACGCTCTGGATCGGCAGCAACCACGGCGCTTCGATCGTCAAGGTCGAGCCGCTCGAGTAGCTCGCGGCGTGCTGTAGCCGATTCGACTACAGCACGCTCGCCCCCGGCGTTCGGATGTATTCCGTATACTTCCACCTCGCCGCTCCGCGCGCACGCGCGCCCTGCGTCCCTCCATCCTGCGGCATTCGCATAAGGGAGTTCCCGTGCTTAGAGAAGCCCCTGTATCGACGCGCATTCCCGCGTTCCTGAAAAGCAACGAGAAAGAAATTCTCCAGGACTGGCTGAAGGAGCAGACCGGGGCGGCGACGTTCCGCGCCGATCTGCTCAAGGAAAAGGATCTGCGCGAGGAGTCGCATACCTTTCTCGGCGCATTGCAGACCGCAGCTCAGGGCTCGATCGAGGACGTGAGCGGCGAGGGCTGGTCGGGAGTGAAGGATTTTCTGTCGGACCTGTCGCGCTCGCGCGCGCAGGCGGGCTTCACGCCCTCGGAGACGGCCACCTTCGTGTTCTCGCTCAAGCAGCCGCTCTTCTCGATGCTGCGCAGGGAGATGAAAGGCGACGCCGAGGGCCTGGTCAAGGAAATGTGGGGCACCTCGGTGCTGCTCGACAAGCTCGGCCTTTTCACCACCGAGGCCTACCAGGCGACCCGCGAGGACGTCATCTCGCGCCAGAAGGACGAGCTGCTCGAGCTGTCGACGCCGGTGGTGGAGTTATGGGACGACGTGCTGGCGGTGCCCCTGGTCGGGACGCTGGACAGCGCGCGCACGCAGATCGTGATGGAGTCGCTGCTGGAAAAGATCGTCAGCACCGGCGCCTCGATCGCGATCATCGACATCACGGGGGTGCCGACGGTGGACACGCTGGTGGCGCAGCACCTGCTCAAGACCGTGGCGGCGACGCGCCTGATGGGCGCCGACTGCATCATCAGCGGCATCCGGCCGCAGATCGCGCAGACCATCGTGCACCTGGGCGTGAATCTCGGCGAGGTGATCACCAAGGCGACGCTCGCCGACGCCTTTCGCGTCGCGCTCCAGCGCACCGGCTGGAAGATCGAGAAAAAGGCCGAGGAGCGCGGCTGATGGAACGGATCCCGATCCTGAAGATGGGGCCGTTCCTGCTGGTGACGATCCAGGTCGACATGCACGACCAGCTCGCCCTCACGCTGCAGGATGACCTGACGGCAAAGATCTCGAAAGAGCGCTCGCGCGGGGTCCTGATCGACATCTCGGCGCTGGACGTGGTGGATTCGTTCATCGGGCGCATGATCGCGAACATCTCGGCGATGGCGCGCGTGCTGGACGCGCAAACGGTCGTCGTGGGGATGCAGCCGTCGGTGGCGATCACCCTGGTGGAGCTCGGCCTGCCGCTCGAAGGGGTGCACACGGCGCTGAACGTCGAGAAGGGCATGGCGCTGCTGCACCGGCGGCTCGATGAGGTCCGCGCCTGAACGTCGCGGTGATCCCGCGAGGGGCCGCGCAGCGCCCCGCCGCCGGCAGCGTCAAGCTCCCTGTGCGCACGCCTGAGGACATCGTGCGGACACGGCAGTTCCTGCGCGAGCAGGCGAAGGCCATCGGGTTCAGCCTGGTGGACCAGACCAAGATCGTCACGGCCGCGAGCGAGCTCGCGCGCAACACCATGATCTACGGCGGCGGCGGCGAGGTCGAGATCCAGACGCTCGCCGAGGGCGCGCGCAGGGGCCTGCGCCTGACGTTCATCGACCAGGGCCCGGGCATCGCAGACGTCGAGCTCGCGTTGAAGGACGGCTTTACGACCGGCGGCGGGCTCGGCTTGGGGCTGGGGGGCGCCAAGCGCTTGTGCAATGAATTTTCCATCGATTCGCGGCCGGGGAGCGGGACGCGCGTGACGATCGCGCGCTGGAAATGAGCCGGTGACGCGCGGCAATTCGCTGCAGATCGTGATCCCCGTCGAGGAAACAAGCGGCATCGCCGAGGCGCGGCGCCGCGTGGCCGCGCTCGCCGCGCCGCTCGGATTCGATGACACGACCGCGGGCGCGCTTGCTATAGCCGTCACCGAGGCGGCCACGAACATCGTGAAGCACGCCACGCGCGGCAGCATCGTCGCCCGGAGCCTGGAGGCCGGCGACCTGCGCGGCGTGGAAGTGGTTGCGCTGGACCACGGTCGCGGCATTCCGAACCTGCGCGCAAGCATGCGCGACGGGCACTCGACTGCCGGAACGGCGGGCAACGGGCTCGGCACCCTCCAGCGCATGACCACCGGCCTCGATATCTACAGCCAGGCGGGGAAGGGCACGGTCCTGCGTTTCGAAGTGTGGCAGCCGGGCGCGCGGCAACCGGGCGTCTACACTGCGGGAGCGATCTGCCTGCCCAAGCCCAGGGAAACGGTCTGCGGCGACGACTGGGCCGTGCTCGCCCACCGCGACAGGCTGATCCTGTTCGTGGCTGACGGGCTCGGGCACGGGCCGGATGCCGCTTCCGCTTCACGCGCCGCCGTGGCGGCCGTCACCCGGCATGCCGGCTTGAAGGCTGCGGAAATCATGGAGGCGGCGCACGCCGCGCTGCGACCCACGCGCGGCGCAGCCGCGGCCGTGGCCATCGTGCAGGGGGCGGATGGGCTCTGCACGTTCTGCGGCGTCGGAAACATCGCTGCATCCATTCGAGTCAATGGAGATGCCCGCAACCTGGTATCCCACAACGGCATCCTGGGCCACCAGGTGAGGAAAATGCAGGAGTTCCAGTATCCATTCCCGCCGGACGCCATTCTGGTGGCGCATTCCGACGGGCTGGCGACGCGTTGGGACCTCGAAAGCTATCCCGGATTGGAAAACCGCCATCCCACGCTGCTTGCAGCGATGCTGTACCGCGATTACCTCCGCGGACGCGACGACGTCACCGTGGTTGCTTTGCGCGCCGAAGGCTCGCCGCCCGCATGACGGTCCGCCTGCTCACGATCGCGATCCGCAACGAGCAGGATGTGGTCGGCGCCCGGCAGCGCGCGCGCCAGATTTCCGCACTGATCGGCTTCGAGGCGCAGGACCAGGCGCGCATCGCCACCGCGGTGTCGGAAATCGCCCGCAACGCGTTCCGCTATGCCGCCGGCGGCAAGATCGAATTCGGCGTCGAGGGCGAGCGCGCGCCGCAGCTTCTCGTGATCAGCGTCCAGGACTCCGGCCCGGGCATCGCCGATCTCGACGCGATACTGAGCGGGCGCTACCGCTCGGCCACGGGCATGGGGCTGGGGATCATGGGCGCCCGCCGGCTGATGGACCATTGCGTCATCAAGTCGGTGCCGGGCGACACCTCGGTGGTCATGAAGAAAGTGCTGCCCGCCGCGGCGGCGCTCATCGGCACCGAGGAGGTCAGGCGCGTCGCCAAGGCGCTGACCACGGCCACGCCTTCCACGCCGCTGGAAGAGGTGCAGCAGCAGAATCTGGAGCTGATCCGCACCCTGGGCGAGCTGCGCGAACGCCAGGAAGAAATCCTCAGCGTGAACCGCGAGCTGGAAGACACCAACCGCGGCGTGGTGGCCCTCTATGCCGAGCTCGAGGAGCGCGCGGACTTCCTGCGCCGCGCCGACGAGACGAAGTCGCGTTTCCTCTCCAACATGAGCCACGAGTTCCGCACCCCGCTGAACTCGATCCGCGCGCTCACCGGGATCCTGCTGGCGCGCTCCGACGGCCCCCTGGCCGAAGAGCAGGAGGTCCAGCTCCAGTTCATCCGCAAGGGTGCCGAAGAGCTGGCCGAGCTGGTGGACGACCTGCTGGATCTGGCGAAGATCGAGGCGGGCAAGATCGAGGTGCGCCCGGCCGAGTTCTCGGTGCAGGATCTCTTCAGCGCGCTGCGCGGCATGCTGCGGCCGCTCTTGGTGAGCGACCGGGTCGCGCTTTCCTTCGAGGCCGATCCGGACCTGCCGCGCCTGCATACCGACGAGGGCAAGGTTTCGCAGATCCTGCGCAACTTCATCTCCAATGCGCTGAAATTCACCGAACAGGGCGAAATCCGGGTCAGCGCGCGGCTCCTGGACGATACCGACGAGGTCGTATTCGCAGTCGCCGATACGGGCATCGGCATCGCAAAGGAAGACCGGGAGCTGGTGTTCGAGGAGTTCGAGCAGATCCGCAGCGCGCTCCAGAGCCGGGTGAAAGGCACGGGCCTGGGCCTGCCGCTGTGCCGGCGCCTGGCGACGCTGCTCGGCGGCACGATCGAGCTGCAGAGCGAGCTCGGCGAGGGCTCGACGTTTTCGGTCAGGCTGCCCCTGCGCTATGGCAAGCTCGTTCCCGAGGCCCCGATCCCGGACGAGCAGCTGCGCTTCGAGCCGTCGCGCCTGCCGGTGCTGATCGTGGAGGACGAGCCGGAGACGCAGCTCTACTACGAGAAGATCCTGCGGGGGACCGCCTACGCGGCGGTCCAGGCGCGCACCCTGTGGCAGGCGACCGATGCGCTCGCCCGGGCCCGGCCCGCCGCGATCATCCTCGACATCCGCGTCGGCGCCGAGGAGAGCTGGCGCTGGCTCGGGGACCTGAAAAGCGCCCCGAAGCCCGCGCCTCCGGTCATCGTCGCCACCAGCGTGGCCGACCCGCGCAAAGGCTTCGCGCTGGGCGCCGACGCCTACCTGGAAAAACCGATCAGCCGGACCGCGCTGATGGAAGCGCTCAACCGCCTTACGGGCGCGAAGATCCTGGTGATCGACGACGATCCGGCGGCGCGCTACGCGATCCGCAAGTTCTGCGGCGAGGGCGGATTCCAGGTGCTCGAAGCCACCGACGCGCGCGAAGGGCTGCGCGCGGCGACCGCGATGAGCCCGAAGCTGATCGTGCTCGACCTGAATCTGCCCGACCGGCGCGGCGAGGAAGTCCTGCGCCAGCTCGCGACGGACGAGGCTACGCAATTCATTCCGGTCGTGGTGGCGACCTCCGAGGAGCTTTCGCCGAAGAGGCGGGACGACCTGCGCTCCAGCGCCGCGGCGGTATTCTCGAAGCGGGACCTGGATCGCGAAACTTTCGGCAGGCTCCTCGCCCCCCTGCGTGCCGCAACCGCCGGGAGCCAGACGCCATGATGCGCACCGTGCTGAACGTCGACGACACCGCCGCCAACCGGTATCTCAAGTCACGCGCGCTGCGCCAGGCGGGGTTCCGCGTAATCGAGGCCGGTACGGGACAGTCCGCGCTGGCGCTAGTGCTCGAAGAGCGTCCCGATCTGGTCCTGCTCGACATCAAGCTTCCCGACATGAGCGGGCTGGAGGTGTGCCGGGTGCTCAAGAGCGATCCCAAGACCGAGCACATTCCGATCGTGCACATCTCCGCCACCTTCGTCAGCGAGGAGGCCAAGAGCGTGAGCATGGAGTCCGGCGCGGAGGTGTACCTCGCCGAGCCGGTCGGCCCGCACGAGCTCACGAGCACGGTCAGGACCGTGATGCGGCTGCGCGAGACCGAGCGCACACTCGCCGAGAGCGAAGAGCGCATGCGCCTCGCGACGCAGGGCGCCGGCATCGCGACCTGGGAGATCGTAGTGAGCCCGGGCGACTCAGTCTGGAGCCCGCAGTTCTACGCACTGTTAGGCTGCGACCCCGAGGCGACGCCGGCATCGCTCGACTCCTGGCTCGCACGGGCTCGCAGCGACGAGCGCGAGGTGGTGGCCGTGGCGCTCGGGTCGGCGCTGAAACGCACGGGATCGTTCGCCCTCGAGCACTGGATCGTCGCCGCCGACAGCGGCGAGGAACGCTGCATCGCCGCGTTCGGCACCATGCAGGTCGACGATGGCGGGCAACCCAAGCGCCTGATCGGGGTGGCGATGGACGTGACGGCCCGCAAGCGGGCCGAAGCGGAGCGGGAGCTCTCGCTGGAGCGCGCACGCGCCCAGCAGCAGGCAGCGGAGGAAGCCGCACGCATGAAGGACGAGTTCCTGGCGATCCTGAGCCACGAGCTGCGCACGCCGATGAGCGCGGTGCTCGGCTGGCTTCACCTCGCGCGCCACGGCGCCCTGACGCCCGAGCAGCGCGACAAGGCGCTCGACACGGTCGAGCGCAACGCCAGGCTGCAGGTCCAGGTGGTCAACGATCTCCTGGACGTATCGCGCATCGTCACCGGAAAGCTCGAGCTCGAGAGCGCGGTGGTCGGCATCGAGAGCGTCCTGCGCAATGCCGTCGACAGCGCCCGCCTCGCCGCCGGAGCGCGTGGCATCGAGCTCGTGATGCACGAGGGCGGCAGGAACCTGGCCGTGAGAGGCAGCGTGAGTCGCCTGGAGCAGGTTTTCACCAATCTGCTTTCCAACGCCATCAAGTTCTCCCGCGACGCGGGCCGCGTATTCATCCGGATGGAGCGCCGCGAGGACAAGGTCGCCATCAGCGTCATGGACGAGGGCGAAGGCATCGCGCCGGGCCTGCTGCCGCGGGTATTCGATGTCTTTCGCCAGGCCGACAGCTCCGCGCGGCGCCGCCACGGCGGTCTGGGGCTGGGGCTCGCGATCGTCTCCTCTCTGGTCGCCTTGCATGGCGGCACCATCGCGGCCGAAAGCCGCGGCCAGGGCCACGGGGCCACGTTCATCGTTACGCTGCCGCTGGTCCCGGCGGAGCTCGCCGATACGCTGCGCGAGGTCGCGAGCTCCGCGGAGGACGCGCCCTCGTTGCGCGGTATCCGCGTGCTGGTGGTCGACGATAACGCCGATCAGGTGGAAATGATGACCGAGATGCTGCGGCTCGAGGGCATGAGCGTAATGACTGCCGCCAACGCCGCGGACGCGCTGCTCGCAGCGAAGAGCTGGAAGCCGGAAGTGCTGATGCTGGATATCGCGATGCCGGGCATGGACGGCTACGACCTGCTTGCTCGCATGCGCGGTGATGCCGGCGTTCCGCAGGGAGCGCTGCCTGCGATCGCCATCACCGGCTTTGCATCCGAATCGGATCAGACCCGGGCCCGAGCCGCCGGGTTCCAGGGCCATCTCGCGAAGCCTTTCGAGGTGCAGGCGCTTCGGCGGATGATCGCGCGGGTGACTGCCGCGCACCGCGCGGACCGGCCCAGCGTTACTTGAGAGTGGGGACCGCCATTCCACGCGTTCTGGTGGTTGACGACAGCGCCGACATCCGGGGGATGCTCCAGGCGCAGCTGGAGATGGAGGGCTTCGAGGTCGCCACCGCGCCCGACGGCGCCCGCGCGCTCGCGCTGCTTGGGCGCCAGCGGACCGATCTCATCATCACGGATCTTTTCATGCCGGACAAGGACGGCATCGAGACCATCCTCGAGATTCGCGAGAAATATCCCGCCGTCCAGATCGTCGCCATGTCGGGATGGGACTCGCGGCAGGGGTCCGACTATCTCAAAGTGGCCCGCGAGATCGGGGCCGTCAGGACGGTCAAGAAGCCCTTCGAGTTAACGGATATCGTGAAGATCGTGCGCGACTTGATGCCGCCTTCCTGACCACGCTGGTTGCGCGCTAGTCTGCCTTCACGCCCACAAGAGGAGGAACCATCACGACTCTCAAGCTCATTGCGAGCCCCGGCACGCGCGCGGCGCTCCTGGATCTCGCGCCGCAGTTCGAACAGGCGACCGGGCACAAGATCGCGATGGACTTCGCGGTCATCGCGGTGCTGAAGCGCAGGATCGTCGCCGGCGAGACGTTCGACGTGGTCATTCCGAGCCCCGAGCTGATCGACGAGCTCGTCGGCCAGGGCAAGGTCGCCGCCGATACGCGTGCGCCCTTCGGCAAGGCGGGCGTCGGCCTCGGCGTCAGGAAAGGCGCGCCCAGGCCCGACATCAGCACGCCGGAGAACCTCAAGCGGGCGCTGCTGGCCGCCAAGGCGGTGGGCCATTCCAGGGAAGGCCAAAGCGGCGTCGCTTTCGTCGAGGCGCTCAAGCGCCTCGGCATCGAGGAGGAGATGCGGCCCAGGATCAGGACCTACGAGCTGCAGGACCAGGCGATCGCTTTGCAGAATGGCGAAATCGACATCGCCGCGAGCGGGATGGGGCCGATGATGGAGATGCCGGGGGCCGAGCTGCTCGGCGGCCTGCCGCCCGAGCTGCAGAACTACGTCAAGTTCTCGATCGGCGTGAGCAGCGCGTCCAAAACGCCGGGGGCGGCGCGGGCGCTGCAAAAATTCCTGATCTCGCCAGCCGTGCTCCCGGTGTTCAAAGCGAAGGGCCTCGAGCGCGACTGACTACGCGGCCGCCCGGCTAACCGCGAGCACGTCCAGCGTCTGCCGTATGACCCGCTCGAGGGCCTGGACGATGTCCTTGGGTGCCCGGGGACCTCGCAACACGCCGATGTCGAGCCGTCCAGGATCGGGATACTCCCGGCCGCGGGGCAGGATCTGCATGCCCGGCAGGAAAGAAGATCGCGGCATGATCGACACCCCCAGCCCGGCGCCGACCGCGGCCTGGACGCTCGCCATGCTCGATCCGGTAAAGACGAGCTTCCACGGCCGCTTGAGCCGTTTCATGGAATCGATCGCGTGGTCGCGCAGCCAGCAGGGCGCGGGCAACAGGGCGAGCGGCACGACGCTGCCGCGCTCCGGCGGGTCGCCTTCCCGCGCCATCCAGTTCAGCGCCTCGCTCCAGATCGCCTTGGCGCGCTCGCGCGCCGCGAGGCGCACGAGCGCGGCGTCGAGCGCGCCCGCGGCCATGTCCTGGCGCAGGTCTCGGCTGATGCCCATGCGCACCTCGAGCTGCACGCCGGGATACGCCGCCGCGAAGCGCGACAGGATGCGCGGCAGCTCGGTGGGCACGAAGTACTCGGTGATGCCCAGGCGAATCACGCCGGCGACCGGCGGCTCGGCGATGCGCCGCACCGACTCGTCGTTCAGCTCGAGGATGCGGCGCGCGTAGGCGAGCAGGGTGTCGCCCGCGCGGGTGAGGGCAAGCGAGCGGCTGGTGCGCTCGAACACCTTGTGGCCGAGGATTTCCTCGAGGCGCCTGATCTGCACGCTCACCGCCGACTGGGTTCGCGCCACGAGCTCCGCCGCGGCGGTGAAGCTGCCGCTGTCGGCCACAGCGGCGAAGCTGCGCAGCAGGTCGATGTCGAGGTTCCGGGTGACGGCGCGATCCATGAACGTCTTGAATGGGTGCTATATAAACAATTCTCTTGGCGAATGCATTGTGGGGGTCTAGAGTGGCGCCGTCAACCAACCAGCTCAAGGAGAACACCATGAGCCACGCACAACTGCTGCAGCGCCACGAGCACGAAGCGCGTCACCTGCGCGCCGCCTACCGGAGCGACATGCTGGTGCGCGCTGTGCTCGCGCTGGATCTCGCCATCCGCCGCGCCGCAACCCGGGTTCTGAAGCTAGGCTCGCTACATTCGTAACACCCGAGCGTTGCGCCGTTCGACAATTTCGGAACGTATGCGCGCGCGATACTTCGCGGCTCTTTTCGTCGCCGGCTGGCTGGCAGTCGCTTCGTCGGCCAGCGCCGGCATGGAGTGCAACCCTGCTCCGGAGCCTGGCCGGCCGCAATACATCGTGGGCTACGGCAGCCTGATGCAGGACGAGTCGCGGAAGCGCACCTCGCCGCAGGCGGGCCCGGCGCATCCGGTGGAGCTGAGGGGCTACAAGCGGGGCTGGTTTGCAAGAAGCGCAGTATTCAGCTTTGGCACGACCTACCTGAGCGTCGTGGAGGACCGGGAAAGCGGCCTCAACGCGGTGATCTACGAGGTCGACCTGGCCGAGCTCGGCGCGACGGACCGGCGCGAAGCCCTCTATTGCCGCGCTGCCGTCGCTTGGACCGAGGTCAAGCTGCTCGAGCAGGACTTTGTGTCGGCGCCGAGCGCGCAGGCCTGGATCTACGTCAGCAAGCCCGAGAATGTCGCGACCCCGAGCGCGCAGTACCCCATCGTTCAATCGTATGTCGATATCTTCGTCTCGGGCTGCCTGGAGCAGGAGCAGCGCCTTGGCCGTGCCGGGTTTTCGGAGCAGTGCCTCGCGACCACGGCCGACTGGTCGGAGCACTGGGTGAACGACCGCATCCATCCGCGCCGCCCCTTCGCCTATCAGCCGAGGGCGCGACAGATCGACGATTTGCTCTCAAAGCGGCTCGGGCAGTTTTTTACTCACATCAGGATAGAGCCCGCAGGTTGATCGTCTCCGACTCGCGCGGATTACTTCAGCGTGGCGGCGATGCGGCGGACTTCGGCCGGCGAGCGCTCGCCCGAGAGCAGCTCTCCGGGCACGAGGAATTTCCCCCTCGCGAGCCCGCCGATCGGCACCGGCTCGTAGCCGATGTCGCGGATCAGCGTCGAGGCCACCGCGATCGCCCCGGCATCATCGGCCGCGATCGGCATGCCGACGCGCCCGGGCTCCTTGTGCGCCTCGCCCATGCGCGCGGCGCCGATCGCGTTGAAGGCGCGGACCAGCCGGGCCCCGGGAAGCAGCTCCGCCGAAGCAAGCCCCGCGCCCTTTTCGCGCGCCCAGTTGGCGATCTCGCCGTCGCGCCCGACGAATGGGTTGCAGGTGTCGATGACCACCTTGCCGCGGATCAAATCACCGACCGTCTTGCCGACTTCCGGAAGCGCCCGGTAGGGCACCGAGATCATGACCACCTCGCCGAACGCCGCGGCTTCCCGCGGCGTTCCGGCGCGTGCGCCGGCCCCGAGCTTCGCGGCGAGCGCTTTGTCGTGCCCGAGGTCTTGCGACGAAAACATCACTTCGTGCCCGGCCCCGACCCACACGGCTCCCAGCGTTCCACCGACCTGCCCGGAGCCGACGATGCCGATCTTCATCTTCCGTCCCTTTTGCGCCAGAGCTGGACGTGGCAGGCCAGCAGCGATCAACGCCGTTGCAGCTGCCGCAAGAAAGGCACGACGCTTCAAGGAAAGCCGATTCATTTTCTCGTCCTTCATGGAATCCATTTTGCCTAACGTTTCAGCACCAGCGCGAGCGCGGCGAGCACCAAAGCGGCTCCGGTGAGCATCGCCGCAGTGACGGCCTCGCCGAGGAAGAGCCAGCCCCACAGGACGCCGAGCACCGGGACCGCGAGGCCCACGGTAAGCGTGCGCGCGGGGCCGATGTCGCGGATCAGCGTGAAGAACGGCAGGTAGGCGAGACCGGTGCAGAAAAGGCCGACCGCGACCGCCGCGGCGGTCGCTTCGAGGGTCCAGGTCGAGGGCGGCGGGGTCAGAGTCCAGAGCGGCGCCATCATCACCGCGGAGAAGGCCACCGATCCCGCGGCGATGCTCATCGGCGGGAGGCGTCCCGTGCGCTGCTTGATCAGCACGCCGGCCCAGCCCCACAGGGCGGCGCCGGCGACGCTGGCGAGCGCGGCGAGGAAGACGCCCGGGCTCAGCTCGACCGGGCCGAGGTTGACGATGAGCGCCACGCCGGCGATGCCGAGCGCGAAGCCGATGGCGCGGCGCGCGCCGAGCGGCTCGCCGAGGATCCACGCGGCGAAGACCGCGGTCCACGGCGCGACCAGGCCGTTGATGATCGCGAGATACCCGGCTGGGAGCACGGTCGCCGCGAAGTTGAAGCAGAAGAACGGCAGCACGTTGTTCGCGAGGCCGATGGTGAGGTAGTCCTTCCAGTTTTCGAGCGGCGCGATGCGCTCGCGTGCGAACCACACCACCCAGGGTACGAGGAACAGCATCGCGAAGAACGCGCGCGACTCGGCGACCGGCGCGGTGCCGAAAACCGGCACCGCGAGGCGAAGGAAAATGAACTGCAGCGACCAGAGGGTGGCGAGCAGCAGCCACCGGCCCGCGTCGTAGGCCTGCACCTCTTCTAGAGGTACACGCGCTTCATGTTGTCGACCGGGTAGCGCGCGCCGGCGCCGGCGCCGACCGGCGCGGCGTCGGAGATCCTCTTCAGATCGGATTCCGAGAGCTTGACGCTCAAAGCCCCGAGATTCTCTTCGAAGCGCTGCTTGCGCTTGGTGCCCGCGATGGCGACCACGTCCTTGCCCTGCGCCAGCACCCAGGCGAGGGCGAGCTGCGCCGGGGTGCACTTCTTTTCCTTCGCGATCGCCTCGAGCCGGGCGGCTAGCGCCACGTTCTTGTCCAGGTTCTCGCCCTGAAAGCGTGGATGCGCGAGGCGCCGGTCGCCTTCGGGCAGGTCCTGCTTCCCGTGCACCGAGCCGGTGAGCATGCTGCGGCCGAGCGGCGCGTAGGCGACGAGGGTGATGCCGAGCTCGCGCGTGGCGCGCAGCGTTTCCTCTCCCTCGCTTCGATACATCAGGGAAAATTCATTCTGCACCGCGGCGATCGGATGCACCTTGTGCGCGCGGCGGATGGTCTCGGGACGCGCCTCGGACAGGCCGAGGGCGCGCACCTTGCCCTGCTCGACCAGCTTCTTCATCGCGCCGACGGTCTCCTCGATCGGCACGTTCGGATCGACGCGGTGCTGGTAATAGAGGTCGATCACGTCGACGCCGAGGCGCTTGAGGCTGGCATTGCAGGCCTGCTCTACGTATTCCGGCCGGCCGTCGACGCCCTGCTTGCCGTCGGCGCCTTTCACCTGCCCGAACTTCGTCACCACCAGCGCCTTCTGGCGCCAGCCGCCCTTGAGCGCCCGCCCGAGCAGCGTCTCGTTGTGGCCCCAGCCGTACATGTCGGACGAATCGAGGTGGTTCACGCCGCGCTCGAGGGCGTGATGGATGACGCCGATGGACTCCTCGTCGTTGGCGTTTCCGTAGATGCCCGACATCGACATCAGGCCGAGGCCGACCGCGGAGACGTCGATCGGCGAGCGGCCGAGCTTGCGCTTTTCCATTGCGTTGGTCCTTAGAACGAGAATTTGACTTTGGGGCTGGCGGCAGCCGCGCCGGGCTGGGCGGGCTGTTGCTGCTGCTTGATCACCTTGATGTCGTAGAGCAGCAGATCGCGTTGCACGTCCGGCTGCGTGATCGGCTCGACGCCGTGGAACGAGTCGGGCGTTTTCATGAACGCGAACAGCGTGTTCGGGAGGTATTCCATGGTGCGCACGCGGCGGAACTGGTCGAACGGATAGCGCATGCCGCCCCTGCAGGTCAACTGCCGGTCTTTGGGGACGTAGAGCGAAGTGCCGAGCTGCGCCATCGAAGCGTCGGGCGGCAGGTAGAAGAGGAACGAAAGCACCTTGTCCGGGGCATCGGTGTGCGGTGGCAGGGTGTACGTCGTCCGGTCGCGGACCACCAACGCTTCGTCGGCGTAGCTCTGCGCGGCAATATCGCCAAAACGGTGCTGCAGGTAGGCGGCGAACTTCGCGATCATCAGCTGGCCGAAAGACGGGCCCAGCATCCAGCCCATGAGCTCCTCCCAGAATGCGCGCTGCTGGGGCTCGAGGTTGGCGATGTGCTCCCGCCGCATTGGCATGACGAGGCGCGAGTCGGGATAGTCGTCCGCTACGCGGCCGAGCGATGGCAGCGTCCGCAGGTGCGCCTGGGAGGGAAGGTTCGCGCGCAGCCGGACGTAGAAATCCTCGGGGAAGATGTCGCGCACATAGATGTGCGGGTAGGGGAACTCGAGCACCGGCGCATTCGCGATGCGGTACTGCACGTAGAGATCAACGTCGTTCGAAGACATATTCCGCGCATCCTTTGAAGGTTCCCGACTTGCGCAGCGCGCGCTCCACCTGGGCGGGATCGTGGCGGTATCCGCACGCGTGCAGATGCGCGACCAGCTCCATGTGGTCGGGCAGGTTCTGGTTGATCTCGACCAGCAGCGATTTCAGCCGCTTGCCGCGCAGCGCGGCGGCGGCGCCGGCGACGACTTTGGGCTCGAAGCCGTCGACGTCGATCTTGACGTAGTGCGGCTCGAGCACGACCCCGCGGCGCAGGAGGTCGTCGAGGCGCGCCGAGATGCAGCCCTGCGAGTACTCGGGCTGCATCGGGCGGTGGGCGAAGTCGACGCGCTCGCCGAGCGAGTGGCAGGAGCCGCCGGCCCTCAGGTCCGAAAGGTGCAGCTCGCTGAAGCCCTCGACGTCCGAAAGCGCGAGGCAGTAGGCCTTGACCCGGTCGGCGAGGCCGTTGAGGACGATGTTGCGGTTGAGCAGCGCGTAATTCTGCGCCTCGGGCTCGAAGGCGAACACCTGAGCGCCGCGGGTCTTCGCCGCCCAGATCGTGTACATGCCGACGTTCGCGCCGACGTCGACCAGGATTTCGCCGGGCGCGAAACCCGCGATCCACTCGATGGTGCAGGGCTCCTTGTCGAACAGCGAGTCGACGCGCCACTTGATGTGCCTGGAGGGCGTCAGGTAGCGCACCTGCGTGCCTTCGTGGCTCACCTCGCAGGTCGGATTCAGCCCTTCGTATTCTTCCAGCGTCAGCACGGGCGAAGTTTACTCGGGCTCGACCCCGGCGGCCTTCAGGATCGGGCCGAACTTGTTCCGACCCCATTTTTGCGTCAGAACAGATCGAAGTATTCCCGCTGCTCCCATTCGCTTACCTCGAGGTTGTAGCGCGCGATCTCGGCTTCCTTGATGGTGCAGTAGTAGTCGACGAACTGCCTGCCGAGGCCCTGGCACAGGGCTTCGTCCCTGCGCAGGCACTCGAGCGCCTCGGCGAGGGTGCGCGGAAGGAGCTCGGCCTTGGCCTCGTAAGGCGTGTCGGCGGGCGGCGGCGGCGAGAGCTTGCGGCTCATGCCGTCGAGCCCCGAGTAGATCTGCGAGGCGAAATAGAGATAGGGATTGGCGGCGGGCTCGCCGGCGCGGTTCTCGAGCCGCGTCGCGGGGTCGTTGGCGCCGCCGATCGCGCGGATCAGCGCGCCGCGGTTGTCGCGGCCCCAGATCACACGGTCCGGGGCGAGCGAGTACGGCCGGTAGCGCTTGTAGCCGTTGATGGTCGGCGTCGCGAGCGCCGCGGCGCCGCGCGCGTGCGCGAGCAGCCCCGCGAGGTAGCTCTGTCCGATTGGAGAAAGAGCCTCCTTCTCCGATTCCGGGACGAAGGCGTTCCTGCCGCCGCGCGTGAGCGACTGGTGCAGGTGCCAGCCGCTCGACATCACGTTCGGCAGCTTCGGCCGGCACATGAAGGTGGCGTGGTAGCCGTGCCGGCGGGCGATCTGCTTGACCGCGCTCCGGAAGAGCAGCATCGCGTCGGCCGAGCCCATTCCCGGCATCGCGCCGAGCGTGATCTCGAACTGGCTCGGACCGAATTCGACCTCATAGGAGCGAAGCGGCAAGCCGAGCTTCGCGAGCGCCTTGCGCAGGAGCTCGACAACCGGATCGATCAGGTCGTAGCGATGCTCGCTGAGGAGCTGGTAGCCGGTGGTGAGGAGCGCGACCTCGGGCGGCGCGCCCGGCTGGCCGGCGTCCTGGGGCTGCAGACGCTCGTCGACGATCTTGAAGACGTGGAACTCGACCTCGAGCCCGGCGACGAATTCATGGCCCGAGGCCGAGAGCTTCTGCAGCGCGGTGCCAAGGAGGCTGCGGGTGCAGAACGGCGCCGGGCGACCGTCCGCGAAGCGCGCATCGCACAGGAACCAGCCGGTCTCGGGCGCCCAGGGCAGGATGCGGAAAGTCGACGGATCGGCGTGCAGCACGATGTCCGCGGCGCCCTGCATCTCGGGAATGCCGACACCCCCGCCTGGCGTAAATGCGGGGAACACCGTGCGGTGCGAGGTGTCCTTGAGGAGCAGCGTGCCCGCCACCGTGACGCCGCGCTCGAGCGCCGCCGGCACCTCGGCGGTGGCGAGCGTCTTGCCGCGCAGCACGCCGTGCTGGTCGGCAAACGAAAAACGCACGGCCTTCAGGTCGTGCGCTTCGATCTCCTTCAGAGCTTCCTTCTTGTTCATCCCCAGGCCGATTTCCTTCTGCGATTCGCGTCGAAGTCCTTCCAGTACTGCTCCAGCCGGTCGCTGGGGCCGATGCCGTCCACCGCGGGAGGCCCGGTTATCTCGCGCGCGGCTTGCGCGTCGAGCACCATCGGCGGCTTCTCGCCCGCCTGGTTCTTGCGGATCGCATCGAGCAGGATGCGCCGGTAGAGCACGATCCCCTTGTCGGTGCTGCCGAGGTGCTCCCTGGTGCGGTCCTGGATGCGACCCTGCGACTCGCAGGCCCACTGGTCGTGGATATTGATGTCGAAGCCCATGCCGGTGAAGGTCGACTTCCTTTGTTCTTCGATGTTGAAGCCCCAGCCGTTTTCACGGCCGAAAATCGGCTTGTAATCGGGCGCGGGATAGGTCCGGAGGCGCTGGTTGCGCATCGTCGCCTTGTCGACCGGAGCACCGAAGCTGGTGAAGATCGAATACCAGTAGCAGCCGTAGTCGTCGACCGGCACGTGCCACTGCGAGATCGTCATCTCGGGGCTCATGGGGATGACGAATGCCTGCGGGAAAAGAATGTTGGTGACGCGCAGATGCGTTCTTGCTTCACTGATTTTTCTTGACGTGTGGAGCCTCATCCCATACTGCGTGCGCTCGACGCGGATCTCGGGGCGGTCGAACTCGCGCAGCACCTTGCTCATCGGGATCTCGGCGCCAGCGGGCGTGGCGCGGAACTGTCGGCCGTAGCTCGCCGCCGGATCCTCGTCCTCGAAGAACTTGTGCAGCCACGAGGCATGCGCCGGATCGATGCCGACCTCGAGCGCCTGCAGCCAGTTGCAGTCCCAGTAGCCCTTGAAGGCGAACGTGTACTCGTCCGGCGCGACGAAGCAGTCGAAGTGCGGGAACGCCGGCGGCTCGCCGGCGCCGAGGTAGGCGAACAGGATGCCGCTCTTCTCGGTGACGGGATAGGCCTTCTGCCGGATGTGCTCGCACATGCGGCTGCCTTCGGGCTCGGCCGGCGTGGCGAGGCACTTGCCGCTTACGTCGAACAGCCAACCGTGGAAGCTGCAGCGCAGCCCGCCGTCCTCGAGCCTGCCGTAGGCGAGGTCGGCGCCGCGATGCGGGCAATGCCTTTCAAGCAGCCCGTACCTGTTTTTCTCTTTGAACAAGACCAGGTCTTCGCCAAGCAGCCGCACCGCCTTCACCGGCCTCGGTCCCTGCAGCTCTTCGGCGAGGGCGACCGGCTGCCAGTAGTTGCGCAGCAGCGCTCCGGCCGGCGTGCCCGGCCCGATGCGGGTCATGAGCTCGTTCTGCTCGGCGCTGATCATCCTGCTTCTTCCCGGTAAAGAGCGAGCGCCCTCATCGCCGGGATATCGTTGAACGAGAAGAGCACCGCGTCTTCCGTGCTCGACGCGTTGGCGTGCGAATGCGGCGCCCAGGAGGGCAGGGCGAAGATGTCCTTCTCCTCCCAGTCGAAGCGCTTCCCCGCGATCATCGACCAGCCGCGGCCCTTGGCGACCTGGTAGATCACGCTGCCCGTATGGCGGTGTGGCCTTGTTTCCTCCTTCGGCTTCAGGAGCTGGAGCTGCGCGCCGATGGTCGGCATGATCGACCCGCCGGTGAGCGGATTTTTGTATTCGTACACCATGCCGTCGAAGGACGAATGATGGCCGCTTTTTTTCAGGGCGGAATAGGACTCCTCCCAGCCGTACTTGAAAACCGGTGAATACGGCTTCGACCAGTTCTCGCGCGAGAGCGGCGCGGGCTTCTGCACCACGTCGGGATGGACCTCGTAGAAGTTCGCATCGAGCGAATTCATGAGCGGGATGTCGAGGCCGTCCTGCCAGATGCACTGCGTGCCGCCGGGGTCGATGCCGTGGTCGTGCCAGGTGCCGTTCGGCGTGAGCACGAGATCGCGCGCGCCGAGCTCGAGGCGCTCGCCGTCGACCACGGTGTAGGCGCCGCGGCCCTCCATGATGAAGCGCAGCGCCGAGGCCTGGTGGCGGTGGGCAGAAGTGAATTCACCGGGGTTCATGATCTGCACGCCGGTGTAGAGCAGGCCGGCCGCGGCGCTCCACTCCTTGCGGCCCGGGTTCACCAGCATGACGACGCGGCGCGCCGCCTTTTCCGCGGAGACAAGGGTCGCAGCTTTTCTTACATGGGCTTCGATTCGCTTCCAGGGCCAGAGAGCCGGCACCGACTTCGGCTGCGGGAACCAGGGCTCGATGTCGTTGGCGACGTTCCACAGCGCGCCGAGCGCCTCGCCCTCGAGGCTCGCGTAATACGCTTCGAGCTCGGGCGTGTCCGCGACGTTGGCGCGCCCGATGACGTTCTCGCGCTTCATGGATCGATTCTATACCCCGAGATAACGGTGCTGGACCTCGGCGTTGGCGGTGAGCTCCGCCGTGGTTCCGCTCCACACCACGCGCCCCTTCTCGAGCACGTAGTGGCGGTCTGCGACGCGCGCCAGCGCGGCGACGTCCTTGTCGATGAGCAAGATCGAGAGACCTTCGCCCTTGAGCCGCTCGATCGAGCGGTAGATCTCGATGCGCACGAGCGGCGCGAGCCCCTCGGTGGCCTCGTCGAGGATGAGCAGATGCGGGTTGGTCATGAGGGCGCGGCCGATCGCCAGCATCTGCTGCTCGCCGCCGGAGAGCTGGTTGCCGAAGTGGCCTCGCCTTTCCGCGAGGTTGGGGAAGAGGGCGTAGATGCGCTGCTCGTTCCATGGTCCGCTTCGAGCGGTTGCGACGAGGTTTTCGCGAACCGTGAGGTTCGGGAACACCTGCCGGCCTTCGGGCACCAGGCCGATCCCCGCCTGGGCGATGCGGTAGGAGGGCAGGCCCCGGATCTCCTTTCCGTCGAAGGAGATGGTTCCCGACCGTGGCCGCGCGATGCCCATCACCGAGCGCACGGTGGTGGTCTTCCCCATGCCGTTACGGCCCAGGAGGGTGACTAGCTTTTTTTCCGGGACGGAAAAGTCGATGCCGAAAAGGACCTGGCTGCGTCCGTAGGCAGTCTCCAGGCCGCGCACCTCGAGCATCAGGCCTCCGTTCCCAGGTACGCGCGCCGCACTTCCTCGTTCGCGCGGATCCTCTCCGGCGTGTCGGTCGCGATGACGCGCCCGTAGACCAGCACCGAGATGCGGTCGGCGAGCCTGAACACGGCATCCATGTCGTGCTCGACCAGGATGATGGTATGCCTGCGCTTGAGCGAGGCGAGCAGCGCGATCATGCGCTGCGATTCCTCGATGCCCATGCCGGCCATCGGCTCGTCGAGCAGGAGGAGGCGTGGCGCCGTGGCGAGCGCGATCGCCACCTCGAGCTGCCGCTGCTCGCCGTGCGAGAGGTTTACCGCAAGGACATCGCTTCTTCCTCCCAAACCGAGGTTGTCGAGGACTTTCCTTGCCGGTTCGATCAAGGCAGGATCGCTGCGCGCGTCGCGCCAGAAGCGGAAGCTGTGCCCGGAGTGCGCCTGGATCGCGAGCGCCACGTTGTGCAGCACGCTGAAGTCGGGATAGACGCTCGTGATCTGGAACGAGCGCGCGAGCCCGAGGCGCGCGCGGCGGGGCGCGGGCAGCGCGGTGATGTCGGCGCCGGCGAAGCGCACCCTGCCCGAGTCGGGCCGCAGGTTTCCCGCGAGCTGGCTGATGAAGGTGGTCTTGCCGGCGCCGTTCGGGCCGATCACCGCGTGCGTCTCGCCCTCGGCGACGTCGAAGTCGATGCCGTCGCTCGCGCGCAGCGCGCCGAACTGCTTCGTCAGAGCGCGGACCTCAAGCATCGGGCTTGTAGAACATGCCGGCGAGGCCGCGCTTGAAGAAGATCACCGAGAGCACGAGCAGCGGGCCAAGCACGACCTGCCAGTACTCGGTCCAGCCCTTCAGCAGCTCCTCGATGAGAATCAACGCGAAGGCGCCGAGCACCGGACCGGCGGTGCTCGCCATGCCGCCGAGGATCACCATGAACATGAGGTCGCCCGACTGCTGCCAGCTCATCAGGCCGGGCGTGATGTAGTTGGTGTGATTGGCGTAGAGCGCGCCGGCGAGGCCGCACATCGCGCCGGCGATGACGAAGGCGGCCAGGCGGTAGGGGTAGGGCGAAAAGCCGACCGCGCGGGTGCGCGCATCGTTGGACTTTGCCGCGCGCAAGACCATGCCGAACCGGGAATTCACTATCTTGTAGGTGATGAAAACCGCAAGAAGCATCAGGGCCAGGGCGAGGTAATAGAACGCTACCGGGTCGCTCAGGTCGATGAGCCCGGAGAACTGGCTCCTCGCCTTCAGGCGCATGCCGTCGTCGCCGCCGAACTCGGCGAGCGAGATGCCGAGGTAGTACAGCATCTGCGTGAAGGCGAGGGTGATCATGATGAAGTAGATGCCGCTGGTGCGGATCGAGACCGCGCCGATGGCGAGCGCGACGAGCGCAGAGGCGCCGATCGCAAGCGGCCATTGCAGCCAGCCGCTCGCGACGCCGTAGAAGGCCATGATGCCGACGCTGTAGGCGCCGATGCCGAGGTACGCGGCATGGCCGAAGGACACCAGCCCGCCGTAGCCGAGGATGAGGTTGAGGCTGATGGCGGCGAGCGACAGGATCAGCACGCGCCGCACGAGGTCGATGTAGTACGTCTGCCCGAGGGCGATCGCGAGCGGCGGCAGCGCAACGAGGACCGCCACGGCTACCATCCAGAGGAGGAGCCGAGGCTTCATCGGTTGGCGAACAAGCCCGCCGGCTTGACGGCGAGGACCAGCGCCATCAGCAGGTAGATGAGCATCGAGGCGAGCGCGGGGCCTGCCGCCTCCGCGGCCGGCGGCGAGATCACGCTGGCGAGAAGCGGCTTCAGGAAGGCGCGCCCCAGCGTGTCGAC
>DATMJC010000059.1:0-13911 GCA_035554435.1 Burkholderiales bacterium
CGACTTATTCCGCTCGCGCCGCTTCACCAGCCGCACAACCTCGCGCCGATCCTGGCGCTGCTCGAGCGCTCGCCCGCGCTGCCGCAGGTGGCGTGCTTCGACACCGCGATGCATCGCTCCAACCCGGCGATGGCGCAGATGTTCGCGCTGCCCGCGGAGCTCACCGAGGCCGGCGTGCGCCGTTATGGCTTTCACGGCCTGTCCTACGAATACATCGCGTCGATGCTGCCGCAGTTCGATCCGCGCGCAGCGCAGGGAAAGACGGTAGTGCTGCACCTGGGGAACGGCGCCAGCATGTGCGCGCTCCAATCCGGCCGCAGCGTGGCGAGCACCATGGGCTTCACGGCCGTGGACGGCCTGCCGATGGGCACCCGCAGCGGCGCGCTCGATCCGGGCGTGATCCTGTACCTCATGGACGAGCGCGGCATGGACGCGCGCGCGGTCGAGAAGCTGATCTACCAGCAGTCCGGGCTCCTCGGCGTATCCGGAGTCTCGAGCGACATGCGCGAGCTGCTCGAGTCCGACGCGCCGGGCGCGAAGCTCGCCGTGGAGCTCTTCGTCTATCGCATCGGGCGCGAGCTCGGCTCGCTCGCCGCAGCGCTCGGCGGCCTGGACGCGATCGTCTTCACCGCCGGCATCGGCGAGCGTGCCGCGCCGATCCGCGAACGCGTGTGCCGCCAGGCGGCCTGGCTCGGCATCGAGCTCGACCCGCATGCGAACGCCGCACACGGCCCGCGCATCAGCACCGCCTCGAGCCGGATCCCCGCCTGGGTGATCCCGACCAACGAAGAGCTGATGATCGCGCGCCACACGCGCGCACTGCTTTCAAAGGAATGATGTTTATGGCCCAGGACAAGCGTCACGACCCGATCCTTGCCGGCAAGAAGGCGCTCGTCGTCGGCATCGCCAACGAGCACTCGATCGCATACGGCTGCGCCAGCGCCTTCCGCAGCCTCGGCGCCGAGCTCGCCGTCACCTACCTCAACGACAAGGCGAAACCGCACGTCGAGCCGCTGGCGCGGCGGCTCGAGGCGCCGGTCTTCCTGCCGCTCAACGTCGAGCAGCCCGGCGAGCTCGAGGCCCTGTTCGAGGCCCTGAAGAGCCGCTGGGGCCGCCTCGACATCCTGGTGCACTCGATCGCCTTCGCCCCCAGGGAAGACCTGCAAGGCGGCCTGATCGACTGCTCCGCCGGCGGCTTCAGCCGGGCGATGGACGTCTCGGTGCACTCGTTCATCCGCATGGCGAAGCTCGCCGCGCCGCTGATGACCGACGGCGGCACCATGTTCGCGATGAGCTACCACGGCGCGCAGAAGGTGGTAGCCAACTACAACGTCATGGGCCCGGTGAAGGCGGCGCTGGAAGCCGCTTGCCGCTACCTCGCCTACGAGCTCGGCGAGAAGCGCATCCGCGTGCATCCGATCTCGCCCGGGCCGCTCAAGACCCGCGCCGCCTCGGGCCTCAAGGACTTCGACCTGCTGCTGAACGAAACCGCGAGCCGCGCGCCGATCGGCGAGTTGGTCGACATCGACGACGTCGGCTTCACCTGCGCCTACCTCGCTACGCCCTACGCACGGCGTCTCACCGGCCAGACCATCTACGTCGACGGCGGCGTGAACATCATGGGTTGACCGCGGGGTTCAGCGAAGTCTCCAAGTCGAAACATTCGCGTCCTCGACTACGACACCCATCGCCTCGAGTTCGCGACGAATCCGATCCGCCTCCGCAAAGTCCTTTCGCTTTCTTGCGGCGGCGCGTGCCTCAACCATTGAATCAATCTTGGCCTTTGTCGCGGCATCAAGCCGGCTACCCTCGCCGCCGCCCTGGAACCAATCATCTGCAGAGCGTCCCAGCAGCCCGAGCAAGGCAGCGCTGGCCTTAAGGGTCGCGGGATCCTCGATCGCCGAAAGCCGCGAGAGCGCCAACGGCGTGTTCAAATCGTCCGTAAGAGCTTCGACGACACCCGCGTCCGGCCCGCCCGCCGCAGCGTTGCCCGCCGTTCGATAGAGCCGATCGAGCGTCGCCTTGGCCTGCGCGATCAAAGTCTCCGTCCACGGCAGCGGCTGGCGATAATGGGTACTAAGCAAGGCCAGCCGCAGCGTCTCGCCGCGATGACCCTGCGCCAGAAGCTCCGCCGGGGTAATGATGTTGCCCAGGCTCTTCGACATCTTCTCGGCGCCCATGTCCACGAAGCCGTTGTGCACCCAGTAATTGGCGAGCCCCGCCCCATGGGCACACGTGCTCTGCGCAATCTCGTTTTCGTGATGCGGGAAAATGAGGTCGAGCCCGCCGCCATGAATGTCGATAGTGTCACCCACTCCTCGACTATTTCCGAAAGCTTCAATCATCGCGGAGCATTCAATGTGCCAACCTGGCCGACCTTTTCCCCATGGTGAGTCAAAACTCAGCGCAACCTGCTCTGCGGAGGTGCCGGCAGGTTTCCACAAAACGAAGTCAGCTGGATCACGCTTATAGGGAGCGACCTCAACACGTGCCCCTGCGAGCATGGCCTCGCGGTCGCGACGGCTCAGCGCGCCATAGTGTGGATCCGACAAAACGTGGAATAGGACATGACCTTGCGCTTCATACGCGTGGCCTTGCGCAATGAGGCGCTTAGTCAACTCGATCATCTGCGGAATGAAGGCGGTCGCACGCGGCTCGAAATCTGGCTTGAGCACGCCAAGCGCGCCCATATCTTCCATGTAATGCTGGTAGTACCGCTCGGTAATCTGGCGATAGCCGACGCCCTCCGCCTCAGCAGCCGCGATGATCTTGTCGTCGACATCCGTGACGTTGCGTGCGTACTTCAGGCTGTCCGCCCCGAACTGGCGCCGGATCAGCAGTGCCAACATGTCGAATACGACCGCCGGCCGGGCATTGCCGATATGAGCGCGGCCGTAGACCGTCGGCCCGCACACATACATGGTGATGCGCTTCGGATCCTGCGGGATGAACTCGCGCTTCTCGCGCGTCATCGTGTCGTAGAGGCGGATCATCGAACTAACGCCTGCTTCGCCCCGCCGAGCGAATTGTGGATTACGAGCATGTCCTATAATAGCTGCGCCGCCGAATCTGACCAGAACAGCCGCGTTGGTACACCCCTATTAAGGAGCCGCATGAAGCTCAAGCATCTTTTCATCCTGTCCCTCGCCGCGGTGCCCGGCGGCGCGCTCGCAGCCGATCCGCAGGTCGACATCAAGACCAACCTCGGCACGATCCGCCTTGAACTCTACCCGGCCAAGGCGCCCAAGACGGTCGAGAACTTCCTGCAGTACGTGAAGGACGGGCACTACAACGGCACGGTGTTCCACCGCGTGATCGACGGCTTCATGATCCAGGGCGGCGGCTTCGACAAGGCGTACAGCCAGAAAGCGACGCGCAAGCCCGTCGAGAACGAGGCGAAGAACGGCCTGAAAAACGACGTCGGCACCATCGCCATGGCGCGCACCAGCGACCCGCACTCGGCGAGCGCGCAGTTCTTCATCAACGTCAAGAACAACGACTTCCTCAACTATCCCGGCCAGGACGGCTGGGGCTACGCGGTGTTCGGCAAGGTGATCGACGGCATGGACGTGGTGACCAAGATCGCGAAGACGCCGACCGGCTCGGGCGGGCCCTTCCGCAGCGACGTGCCGAAGCAGCCCGTGGTGATCGAATCCGCGACGGTGGTCGGCGCCAAAAAGTAACCCGCCGCGTAACCCGCCCGTAGCACCGGCGTAGTGCCCACGCTCTTCATTTCGGACCTTCACCTCACCGAGGAGCGGCCGGCAGCGAACGAGCGGTTCATCGAGCTGCTCGAAGGAAAGGCGCGCGCCGCCGACGCGCTCTACGTCCTGGGCGACTTCTTCGAGTCCTGGATCGGCGACGACGATCTCGAGGCGCCGTTCAACGCGGTGATCGCGGGGCTGCTCGCGGACCTCGCCCGCCGCGGCGTGCCGGTCTACCTCATGCACGGCAACCGCGACTTCCTCGTCGGCGAGCGCTTTTGCGCCGCCACCGGCGCGAAGCTCCTCGCCGACCCGGGCGTGCACGAGATCCAGGGCGTGCGCACGCTGCTCATGCACGGCGACACGCTGTGCACCGATGACCTCGACTACCAGAACTGGCGCCGGATCGCGCGCTCCGAGGCGTGGCAGCGCGAATTCCTCGCCAGGCCGCTCGCGGAGCGCCGCCGCGCGATCGTCGGCATGCGCGAGAAGAGCAAGGAGGTCGTCCAGGCGAAGCCCGCGGAGATCATGGACGTGAACGATGCCGCCGTGGCGCAGGCGATGCGCGCGCACGCCGTCACCCGCCTGGTGCACGGCCATACCCACCGGCCGGGACGTCACGCGCTGACCATCGACGGCCGGCCGGCCGAGCGCTGGGTGCTCCCGGACTGGTACGGCCGCGGCGGCTACCTCGAGATCGGCCGCGGCGCGCCGAAGCTCGTCCGCTTCTAGTAATTCTTACCCCTGGCGGTAAAAAGGGCGCCCGCGAAAATCGGGGTCAGACCCCGATTCTTCCAACATTTTTGCTGCCGACTTTTCCGGTACGGGTGTTGCTCCGGACATCTCCCCAATCCCAGAAAGGACGGCGCACATGGCGAAGAGCAAGGCGAAAGCCACCGGGGCGGTCGAGCTGCTGAAGGAGCAGCACGACAAGGTCAAGAAGGCGTTCAAGGAGTTCGAGAAGCTCGACCGCGAGGATAACGAGGCGCAGCAGCAGCTCGTGCAGCGCGTGTGCGAGGACCTGAAGCTGCACACCACGCTGGAGGAGGAGCTGTTCTATCCCGCGGCGCGCGAGGCGATCGACGACGAGGACATCCTGAACGAGGCCCAGATCGAGCACGAGACGGCGAAGATGCTGATCGAGCAGCTCGAGAACATGGGCCCGGAGGACCCCAACTTCCACGCCACCTTCACGGTGCTCGGCGAGTACGTCGTGCACCACGTGAAGGAGGAGGAAGGCGAGATGTTCCCGCAGGTGAAGAAGACCGACCTCGACCTCGAGGAGCTCGGAGCGCGCATGCGCAGGCGCATGGAGGAGCTCATGGGCGAGGCTGCGGACGAAGAGAAGCAGGAAAACTAGGCCGCGAGCGCCGAAACCTCGTCGGAAAGCGGCAGGTAGAGCGTGAACGAGCTGCCCTTGCCGGGCTCGCTCGCGACACGGATCTCGCCGCCGAGGAGCCGCGTGAGCTCGCGGCTGATGGACAGGCCCAGCCCGGTGCCGCCGTACTGGCGCGCGGTGCTGCCGTCGGCCTGCTGGAACGCCTCGAAGATGATCTTCTGCTTCTCGGCCGGGATGCCGATTCCCGTGTCGACGACCGCGAACGCGATGCGCTTGCCTTCGGCCGGCGCGATGTCGAGCGAGACGCGGCCCTCGCGGGTGAACTTGAAGGCGTTGGCGAGCAGGTTCTTCAGCACCTGCTTGAGGCGCGTCATGTCGGTGCGGATCGCGGCGGGGAGCGACGGATCCAGCGTGATGGCGAACTGCAGGCCCTTGTCGTGCGCGACCTGGCGGAACGCGCGCTCGAGGTCCTCGCGCAGCTCGTCCAGCCGCGCGGGCGCGAAGTTGAGCGCGGTGGCGGCGCCGGCCTCGATCTTCGCGAGATCGAGCAGATCGTTGATCAGCGACAGCAGGTCCATTCCCGAGGCGTAGATGGTCTGCGCGAACTGCACCTGCTTCGGGTTCAGGTTGCCGCCGATGTTGTCGCCGAGGAGGCGCGCCAGGATGAGCAGGCTGTTGAGCGGCGTGCGCAGCTCGTGCGACATGTTGGCGAGGAACTGGGACTTCGCCTCGCTCGCCCGCTCCGCCGTCACCTTGGCGCGGATCAGCTCGGCCTCGACCCGGTTGCGCTCGGTGAGGTCGCGCACCACCTTGGCGTAGCCGAGAAGCCTGCCGGTGTCGTCGCGCACCGCCGTGATGATCACGTTGGCCCAGTAGGACGAGCCGTCCTTGCGCAAGCGCCAGCCCTCCTCCTCGAACCGGCCCTCGGCCGCGGCGACCTCCAGCTCCCACTGCGGCTTGTTGCGCTCGATGTCTTCGCGCGGATAGAAGCGCGAGAAGTGCCGGCCCACGATCTCGTG
The DNA here is from genome assembly GCA_035554435.1 of Burkholderiales bacterium. Classification (GTDB taxonomy): domain Bacteria; phylum Pseudomonadota; class Gammaproteobacteria; order Burkholderiales; family SG8-39; genus SCGC-AG-212-J23. The sequence continues at coordinate 6,063 of DATMJC010000059.1, forward strand.
CAGCTCGTAGCCCGAGATGCGCTGCGCACCGGCGTTCCAGCTCGCGACGCGCCCCTCGGCGTCGAGCATGAAGATGGCGTAGTCCACCACGCTTTCGACCATCAGGCGAAAGCGCCGCTCGCTGTCGGCGAGCATGCGCTCGGTGCGCGCGCGCACCGCGATGTCCTCGTGCAGCCTGCGGTTGGCCTGCTCGAGCTCGCGGGTGCGCTCGCTCACCCGCAGCTCGAGCCCGCGGCTGCGGTCGCGCAGCTCTTCCATCGCCTTGTCGAGCTGGCCGAGGAGCGTGGAGAGCACGAGGCCGGTAAACACCACCGTGGTCACGAAGAGCAGCAGGAGCAGGAGCGACTCGTTGAGCGGCACCATGGAGAATGGGCCGCGCGCCTGCCGCAGCGTGTACCACAGGGCGATCGCGCAGATCGCCGTGGTGGCAGTGGTCACCTCGCGCTGGCTGAATCGGAACGCGGCCCAGATGATGAAGGGCACGATGAGGAAGGTGGTGGCGTACGCCGGAGTCGCTTCCGAGCCGGTGCTGAACACGACATGGGTCGCGCCAAGCAGCGCCAGCGCGAAGCCGATGCCTTCCGCGATCCTGGCGCGGGTCCAGCGCATCTCGGAGGGCAGCGCCCAGCACAGGACGAGCGGGGCGACGAGGATGATGCCGCTGGCGTCGCCCTGCCACCACGTGAACCAGTTGCGGAAAAGCTCGAGTCCCGGAAGCGGGTGCGCCAGACCGAGCGGCAGCAGCGCGCACGTAGGCGCGATCGTTGCGGCCAGCGCGGCAAGCCCGAAGAACCTCACCACGTCCGCGGTCCGGCCGAAGCGGCAAGGCAGGCCGATGTGGCGCCGCACCAGCTCGGCGCCCACGAGCGCCTGGAACGTGCTGCCTGCGGCGATCACCACCGCGGCCAGGATCGATCCCTCGATGGTGATGTTCGCGGCAAAGCTGCCGACCAATACGCCGGGCCACAGCCGGTTTCCGCCGAGGAGCAGCGCCGCGAGCGCGATGCCCGATCCAGGCCAGATCGCGGTCGCGTAGCCCGGCGGAATGGCCAACAGAAGGGCGAGTTTTGCCGCTGCGAAATAGGCGGCGGCGAGCAGGGCCGCCTGTGCCAGGACGGCCCAGCGCCGGGACGGGGTGATGGCTTTCTCTTCGGCGGCGTGCTCTGGAGGCAAACGCCTAATGCTACGCCCCCCGATCGGGGTCGGGGTCCAGCCCGCGCTCGAGATCCGCCCTGAGGTCGGGCACCGCCTCGAGGCCCACGGCGAGGCGCACCAGGCCCTCGGTGATTCCGGCCGCGGCGCGCGCCTCGGGGGAGATCCTGCCGTGCGTGGTGCTCGCCGGGTGGATGATGGTGGTCTTGACGTCCCCGAGGTTGGCGGTCAGCGAGACCAGGCGAGTCGAGTCGATCACGCGCCAGGCCGCGGCGCGGCCGCCCTTGACCTCGAAGGAGAGCACCGCGCCGGCGGCGCGCTGCTGGCGCTTTGCCAGCGCATGCTGGGGATGCGACTCGAGGCCGGGGTAGTGCACCCGGGCCACGTTGGGGTGCGCTTCCAGCCAGCGCGCGAGCTCCAGGGCGGCGGCCGACTGGGCGCGCATGCGCAGCTCGAGCGTTTCGAGGCCCTTCAGGACCACCCAGGCGTTGAACGGCGAAAGCGTGGGCCCGGCCGTGCGCAGGAACGCCGTAATCGGGTCGCCGACCAGCGCCTTCGATCCTGCGACGGCGCCTGCGATGACCCTGCCCTGCCCATCGAGATACTTGGTAGCCGAGTGGACGACCAGGTCGGCGCCGAGCTCGAGCGGCCGCTGCAGCGCCGGCGTACAGAACACGTTGTCGACGGCGAGCAGCGCCCGCGCTTTTTTCGCAACCTCGGCCAGCGCGGCGATGTCCGAAACCTCGGTGAGCGGGTTGGAAGGCGTCTCGAGAAACAGAAGCCGCGTGCTTGGCCGAATCGCACGGCGCCAGTCGTCGGGCTTGGTGGGCGAGACGTATGTGGTCTCGATCCCGAAGCGCGAAAGAATGTTGTTGAAGAGGTTGATCGTGGCGCCGAACACCGCGTTCGAGCACACGACATGGTCACCGCTTCTCAGGTGCGTGAGCGCGGTGGCCAGGATGGCCGCCATGCCGGAGGCGGTGCCGACGCAGCTTTCGGCGCCTTCGAGGGCAGCGAGCCGGTCCTGGAACATCTGCACCGTGGGATTGGTGTAGCGGGTGTACACCATGCCCTGCTCTTCGCCGGCGAAGCGCGCCGCCGCCTGGCGCGCGTTGTCGAAGACGAAGCTCGAGGTTAGGAAGAGCGCCTCGGAATGCTCCTGGAACTCGGTGCGCGCCTGGCCGGCGCGCACGCCCTTGGTTGCGATCTGGTAGTCGTTGGCCATAAAAAAACCCGATCCTCTCGGTTAAGCGGACCGGGTTCTCCTGGAGAACTGCGCGGCACGCTTTAGCGGTATTTGTTACGCGCCCGCAAGCTGTGGCTCAAATCGGCGCGAAAAAAGGCAGTATATCAGGCCGCCAGATTCAAATCGAGCTGGGCGTTTTCGTCGTCTACCGAATCACGCTTGGCATCACGCTGGATCTCGATGTCGCGCAGGTAGTCGCTGGTGACGTCGCCGGTGATGTAGACCCCGTCGAAGCACGAGGTCTCGAAGCTCGCAAGCCGCGGATTGACCTGGCGCACTGCGTCCTTCAGCTCCTCCAGGTCCTGGTAGACCAGGGCGTCGGCGCCGATCTCGCGCGCGACCTCGTCCTCGCTGCGCTCGGCGGCGATCAGCTCGGCGCGCGTGGGCATGTCGATGCCGTATACGTTGGGAAAGCGCACCGGCGGCGCGGCCGAGGCGAAGAACACCTTGCGCGCGCCCGAGTCGCGCGCCATCTGCACGATCTCGCGGCTGGTGGTGCCGCGCACGATGGAATCGTCCACCAGCATGACGTTCTTGCCGGCGAACTCCATCGACATGGGATTCAGTTTCTGGCGCACCGAGCGCGCGCGCACCGCCTGTCCCGGCATGATGAAGGTGCGCCCGATGTAGCGGTTCTTGACGAAGCCCTCGCGGTAGGCCACGCCGAGCCCGGCCGCGAGCTGCAGCGCCGCCGGCCGGCCCGAATCCGGGATCGGGATCACGACGTCGATGTCGAGGCTGCGGTGGCTGCGCTTGATCTTCTCGGCGAGCTTGCGGCCCATGTTGAGCCGCGTCTCGTACACCGAGGCGCCATCGATGATCGAGTCCGGACGCGCGAGGTACACGTACTCGAAGATGCAGGGATTCAGGCTCGCATGCGGCGCGCACTGTTGCGTGTGAAGGCGGCCGCTCTGGTCGATGAAGACCGCCTCGCCCGGCCCTACGTCGCGCAGCACGCGGAATCCGTTCGCGTCCACCGCGACGGACTCGGAGGCGACAATGTATTCCCTTCCGGTGGGCGTGTCGTTGTAGCCGATGACCGCCGGGCGGATGCCGAACGGGTCGCGGAACGCGAGCACGCCGTATCCCGCGATCATGGCCACCACGGCATAGGCGCCCTTCAGGCGACGGTGCGTGGCGGCGACCGCGGCGAAGATGGTCTGCGGATCGAGGTGCAGCCTGACCGAGGCCTTCTCCAGCTCGTGCGCCAGCACGTTCACGAGCACCTCGGAGTCGGAGCCGGTGTTGATGTGCCGCAGGTCGGTGCGGAACATCTCTTCCTTCAGCTGCGCCGAGTTGATGAGGTTGCCGTTATGCCCGAGGACGATGCCGAAGGGCGAATTGACGTAGAACGGCTGCGCCTCGGCCGAGCTGAACGCCGAGCCCGCGGTCGGATAGCGCACGTGCCCGACGCCCATGGTGCCGGGCAGCGAGCGCATGTTGCGGGTGCGAAAGACGTCGCGCACCATGCCCGGCGCCTTGTACATATGGAACGAGTTGCGCTCGGCCGTGACGATGCCCGCCGCGTCCTGGCCGCGATGCTGGAGGAGGAGCAGCCCGTCGTAGAGGAGCTGGTTGACGGGCGAAGCGGCAACAATTCCCAGAATCCCGCACATCGGAGATTTTCCCGGTGTGACTAAGGGCTAATTATATTTCAAGCGCTTGAACAGCGCGGGAGGCAGCCAAGGCTCGAGCTGCGCCACCGTCCGGCCGAGCATCGGCCCGCTATAGGACTGTTTCCAGATGGGGTTCTGCGGGAACGAAGTCAAGCCGGCGCCGATCGCGAAGGCAACCGCGATCAAGAGTCCCCGCGCCACGCCGAACAGGCCGCCGAGGACGCGGTCGAGGCCGGCGAGGCCGCTCGCCTTGAGCGCCTTGGACACCATCAGGGCGACGAGCGTCGCGAGCGTGAGCGTGACCACGAAAACCGCCACGAACGCGACGATTACGCGCAGCTCCGGATTGGAGATCGATCCCGGCAGCGCGTTGGCGAGCGGCTCGGCGAGGTAGTTGGCGACGAGAAAGGCGCCGATCCATCCGGCGAGCGAGATGACCTCGCGCACCAGCCCGCGCCAGGCGCCCCAGGCGGTCGAGAGCACCAGCACGCCGATGATCGCGTAGTCGAGCGCAGTCACTTGGCAGCGACCGCGCCGGGCTCGAGTCCCAGGCCTTTCAGCTTCGTCGCGGCCTCCTCCGCGGCTTCGCGGGTGGGGAACGGGCCGGCGCGCACGCGCGTCAGGTTGCCGGCAACGGCCTCGGTGTAGTGCGGAATCTTCGCCGCGGCGAGCTTCGCGGTGACGTTCTCCGGCGCCGCGAACGCCCCGATGGGCACGACGAACTCTTCCTTCGCCGCCTCCTTCTTCTCGGGTGGCGCGGGCCTCTGCGGCGGCGGCTTGGGCTTGAACGGCGCATCGTTTTCGCCCGGGATGCGCACGCTGGGTGGCGGCGCCACGGGCCGCGGCTCCTGATCAAACACCATCGGGAGAACGATGATCGCGAGCAGCACGAGCGCGACCGCCCCCACCAGCCGTCTGCGGCCACGACGCTTGAGCGTATCTACGTCTTGTTGTTGTTCAGCCATGCCATCACTTCGGCCACGGTGAGAAAGGAGCCGAATACGACGATCTTATCACCCTCGCCGGCCAGCCCTTTCGCCGCAACGAAGGCCTCGGCCGCAGAATCGAACAAGGCTTTTTCTCCAGTCGAAACATGAGGGGCAAGTTCGGAAGCGCGTGCGCCGCGCGGCCCGCCGAGCGAAGCGAGGTGCCAGCGCGTCACGCGCGGCGCGAGCTCGCGCAGCACCGCGCCGATGTCCTTGTCGCGCAGCATGCCGCACACGGCGATGGTCTCGGGCGCGAACCCCGCTTCGGAGAGGTTCTGCGCCAGCACCTTCGCCGCCTGCGCGTTGTGCGCCACGTCGAGGATCACCTGAGGGCGGCCCGGCAGCACCTGGAAGCGCCCGGGAATCTCGACCTCGGCGAGACCGCGGCGCACGTCCTGCATCGCGACCGGCAGCTCGAGCGTGCCGAGCGCGCAGATCGCCGCCGCCGCGTTCGCGAGCTGGATCCTGCCGCGCAGCGCGGGATAGGCGAGCCCGCCCCGGCGCGCGCCCGGGCCCCAGTAACTCCACTGACCTTCCTGCGTCTGATAGCCGAAGTCTTTTCCCAGGAAAAGCTTCTCGCCGGTCGCCTCGAGCACCGAGCGCGGCGGATCGGGGTCGGCGATCACCGCGGGCCTCCCGGGCCGGAAGATGCCGGCCTTTTCGCGTCCGATCTCTTCGCGCGTCGCGCCGAGATATTCCACATGGTCGATGCCGACGCTCGTCAGCACGGCGCAGTCGGGATCGACGATGTTGACTGCATCGAGCCGGCCGCCCAAGCCGACTTCCAGGATCGCCGCCTCGATGTTCTCCGTTGAAAAGAGCCAGAAGGCAGCGAGCGTGCCGAACTCGAAATACGTGAGTGGAATCTCCAGCCTCGCCCGCTCGACCACAGAGAAGGATTCCACCAGAGCCTCGTCCGTAGCCTCGACGCCGGCGACGCGAACGCGCTCGTTGTAGCGCAGCAGGTGAGGCGAGGTATAGAGGCCGGTGCGGTAACCCGCGGCGCGCAGGATGGACTCGAGCATCGCGCAGGTCGAGCCCTTGCCGTTGGTGCCGCCGACTGTGATGACGGGGCAATCGATTCGGACTCCCATCCGGGAGCAAACCTGGGAAACCCGATCCAGGCCGAGCGCGATCGTCTTCGGGTGCTGGCGCTCGATGTAGCCGAGCCATTCGGCCAGCGTTCTCATTGCGATTGCGCCTCGAAGATCTGCCGCACCGCGTCGATGGTATCGGCTTCGTCGGCGAGCTTGTCGGGCCGGTAGCCCTTGACGCGCGCAAAGCGCAGCGCCATGCCGCCGGGATATTGGGAGCTACTCTGCACGTCGTTGAACGCGATCTCGACCACCAGCTCGGGGCGCACATACACGGTCCACTCGTCGCGCCTGACCTCGCGCGCCAGCAGCTCGCGCGTCTGCCATTCGAGGATCTCGTCGGTCAGCCCCTTGAAGGTCTTGCCGAGCATGACGAAGCTGCCGGAGCGCGGGTCACGCGCGCCGAGGTGCAGGTTCGAGAGCCAGCCCTTGCGCCGGCCGCTGCCCCACTCGACCCCGATGACCACCAGGTCGAGGGTCTTGGCGCGCTTCAGCTTCAGCCAGCCGGCTCCCCGCCGCCCAGCCTCGTAGGGTGCATCGAGCGCCTTGGCCATCAGGCCCTCGTGGCCGCGCGCCAGTGCGTCCTCGTAAAAGGCGTTTGCCTTCGCCGCATCGTCGGTGATGAGCGAAGGGGTGACGATCGCGGCGGGCAATACCTGCCGCAGGATGTCGTGGCGCTCGCGCGCGCCGCGATCGACGATCGGCTCGCCGTTGCGCAGCAGGCAATCGAAGAAGAACACCGAAAGCGGCAGCGCGCCGCGCAGCGCTTCGTCGTCGGTCTTGCGGCCGAAGCGGCGCATGGTCACCTGGAAGGGGTGCGGGCGCCCGTCGCCGCGCAGCGCGATCGCTTCCCCGTCGAGAATCAGATCGGCCGCGACGCCTTTCAATGCGGCAACGGCCTCGGGAACACGCGAAGTGACATCATTCAGGTTGCGCGTGAACACGCGCATTTCGCCGCCGGCCTTGTGCACCTGGATGCGCGCGCCGTCCAGCTTCCATTCGAAAAGCGCCGTGCCGAGGTCGGCGAGCGCCGATGCCACGTCCTCGGCCGGCTGCGCGAGCATGGGGAGCACGGGCTGCATCAGGCGGATGGAGAATTGTTCAAGTCCTCCGCCCTCGAGCGCTGCGCGCGCGACTTGCGGTATTCCGCCGGCAAAGGTCGCGGCACGCCTCACCTCCGCGGGAGGCAGATCCGCCGCGGCGGCGACCGCCTCCAGCATCACGCCCTCGAGCGCCCCCTGCCGCAGCTCGCCCACGATGAGGCGGAGCAGAAAGTCCTGCTCTTCCGCTGTTGCCTTCGAAAAGAGGCCCTTGAGCTGCTCTGCACGCTGTCCTGCGGACCCTTTTCCCTTCAAGCCTTTCAGCCGCTCGAATGCCGCATCCACGTCCGTCACCGTTAGCATCGGCGCGGCGGCGGGATCGGGGATCGCCGAGCGCAGGGTGGCATAGCCTAGCGTGAGCTTGCCCTGGCGGATTTCGCCGCTCAGCCAGGGCAGCGCGATCTCGACCTCCTCGGCTTGTAGCCGCTTCAGCGATTCGGCGATGAAGGTGGTCTTCGCCAGGCGGCTCGAGGTTGCGGCGACCTGCGCCGAGGTGCGCACGACCTCCGTGAGAAGCGTCACGCGGCGCTGTCGGCCGGCATTCCCCTGAGCAGGCTGAGCAGCGCGTGCAGCTTGTCGCGCAGCTGCCGGCGGTCGACGATCATGTCGATCGCGCCCTTCTCGAGCAGGAACTCGGCGCGCTGGAAGCCCTCCG
>DATMJC010000060.1:0-50852 GCA_035554435.1 Burkholderiales bacterium
GTAGGCATAGCCCACGATGCCGACGATGCCCATCGAGAGCGCGATCGGGATGCGCACGAATGCGAGCAGCATCATGGCGAGCAAGCCGACCAGGGCTTCGGTCACGGCTTAAGTCGTCGCCTGGCCGGCGCGGCGCTCGCCGGGAACGAACACCTTGAACAGGTGGACCAGGCCGCTGAGGAAAATCATCGCCGCCATGAAGTACACGAACGGTCCCACCGCGATGCGCAGCACGTCGGTGGTGTCGCCGTAGCCCGAGATCCGGCCAGCCTTGATGATCACCTGCCACGCGAGGAAGAAGAACACCGCCGCCACTACCGCGTGGACCGCGCGGACCAGGACCGGCACCGCGGGCGCGGGCAGCATGCGGTCGATGAAATCCATCGTGACGTGCTCGTCGGCGTGCGACACCAGCGGCAGCCCGGCGAAGATCAGCACCAGCAGCAGGAGCTCGGTGACCTCGAACGCGCCGCGGATCGGGCGGTTGAAGAGATAGCGGGCGACGACGTCGACGAACGTGACCAGCATCAGGCACGAGAGCAGGATGGAGGCGGCGATGCCGAGCACCGCGTCGGCCCGCCGCTCCCATGCTTTCACCGGCGCGCTCACGGTGTAACCGGCCGGGGCAGGCGCTATTTTTCCGCGGCGAGCTTCTTGATCTCGGCGCGGAACTCCTGCAGCGCGGCCCTGGCGTCGACGCCCTTGGCGGAGGCCTTCTTGATCCAGTCGTCGACGATCGGCGCCGAGCGCTTCTGCACCTCGGCGACGAACGCCGGGTCGGCGCGCACGATCTTCACGCTCGCTTTCTTCAGCGCGTCGAGGCCCTTCTGGTCGGCCGCGTCCCACGACTTGCCGTTGCTGCGCGCCGCATATTCATACGAGTACTTCTCGATGATCGCCTGGTCCTGCTTGGAGAGCTTGTTCCACTTGTCCTCGTTCATGAAGAAGCCGAACGAAGAGCTGTACATCCCGCCCGGGAACACGGTCGCCTGCCCGATCACCGTGTCGAGTTTGAAGGACACGATCGACTCGAACGGGAAGAACACCCCGTCGGCCACGCCGGAGTTGAGCAGCTCGTAGGACTCGGGCGCGGGCTTGACGAAGGCCGATGCGCCGATTGCGTTCGCCACCGCCTCGGCGATGCCGCCGCCGGTGCGGATCTTGAGCGAGCGCACGTCGTTGATGCCGCCGACCGGCTTCTTGGTGAACATCTGGCCGGGCCCGTGCGTCCACACCGCGAGAAGCTTCACGCCTTTGTATTCGCCGACCTTCTGGAAGTACTTCCAGTGGATGCGGGAATACGCCACCGAGTTCGCCTCCGCCGTATCGGCCATCCCGGGCAGCTCGGCCATCAGCGGCAGGATGTGGCGCGCCGGCGTGTAGCTCGCGGTGACGTAGGAAAGATCGACCAGGCCGTCGCGCACCGCGTCGAAGGTTCCCGGCGCGGCCGCGGGATGCTTGGGCAGCGACTGGAACTTCACCCGACCGCCGGTGGCCTTCTCCACTTCCGCGGCCCAGTTCGCCTGCCAGATCGTGAGGTGATGGGTGGGCGGCACCCAGGACGAATACGTTAACGTGGTCTGCGCGCGCGCAGGCGAAGCGAGCGCCGCGGCCGCGGCCGCGGCGCACGCGAGGTGTCGCATCCTCATCGAGTGCTCCTCCTTTGAGCCCCAATCATAAATGGTTGCAGGGCTCCGCGGCGACGCGTTGTGTTTCGATTTCGGTTTGGATACGATGCTCGCTCGCTCGCTTGCCGCAAAGCGGGCGCAGTGGATCGTGGCAGTGGATCGTGCATTGGCAATAGAGGGAGAGCGCATGCCACATGTGGTAACCAAACAGGACCTGGTCCAGGTTGCGGCAAAAGCCAGCAATGTCAGCAAGGCGGCGGCAGGGGAGGCGGTCAACGCGGTGTTCGATGCGATCGTGGAAAACGTCGCCAAGGGCAAGCGCGTCACCGTAGTCGGCTTCGGCACCTTCCTCCCTCGCAAGCGCAAGGCGCGTGCGGGCCGCAGTCCTGCGACCGGCAAGGAGATCCGGATCACCGCGAAGACGGTACCGGCTTTCGCCGCCGGACAGGGTTTCAAGCAGGCCGTAGATAAATAGTTCGCATATCCAGCCGTTGCGCACCTAGAAGGGCTGCGCGCTCATCCGTGCAGCCCTTTGTTTTTTAAGATATGCATGGCAGAATCCGAAGCGGAAGCACGAACTCTGCCAATGGACAAGCCGCTCATCCTTTCGCTCGACGCCCACGGTGTCCCGCACCGGTGGATCAGCTGGCAGCAGGCGTGCTTCTACTATGCGAAGAACCTGGTCGCCTGGACGCTGGGCGACGAGACCTTCACCTATTACGGCGGCATCTCGCGCGTCACCGGGGAGCGCTCCAGCATCACCGCGCACTCGATCGTCGCCATCAAGGGCAAGGCGCTCGCCGCCAAGGGCTTCAACCAGGTGCCGCCGCTGAACAACCGGGAGCTGTTCCGCCGCGACCGCCACATGTGCGCCTACTGCGGCGGCGAGTTCAGCTACTTCCGCCTGACCCGCGACCACATCACGCCGCTCTCGCGCGGCGGTCGCGATACCTGGATGAACGTGGTCTGCGCCTGCCGGCATTGCAACGGCCACAAGAGGAACCGCCTGCCGCAGGAATGCGGCCTCGAGCTGCTCTATGCGCCGTACGTGCCGAACAAGGCCGAATACCTGATCCTCACCAACCGCCGCATCCTCGCGGACCAGATGGAGTTCCTGAAGCAGCACGTCGCGTCGCACTCGCGGCTGGTTCTTTCCCCTGCCTGAGTTTTGGAGAAACAGCGGGTTTCACCTGCTCCAGCGTGACCCGGCAGGCCGGCTGCGCGTCACCGACGACTTCCTGCGCGCCTACTACCTGCGGCCGGAGATCCATCCGGTGGCGGAGTCCGGACCGGTAGAGCGCGAGCTCCACGCCGCGCTGATGGCCGAGCCGCGCGTTCGGGTCGCGGAAAAGGAGCTGATGTCGCTGGAGGATGCGGACATGCGGGAGAACTACCGCGTCCTGCTCCGCTGGCGCGACCGGCTGCTCGCGGCCGGCACGGTGGAGGGCGCCTACATGGCGCTGTTCAAGGGCGCGGTCGACGTGCCGCCGATGTTCGTCGACCAGCTCGCGCACGTCATCCTGAGGAACGTGCTCGACGGCACCGACGACGCGCTCCGGCTGCGCGCGGGCGAGCTCTTTTTCCGCGAGCAGAAGGCGACGATCAAGGACGGCCACGTGCTGCTCGCGGACCTCGAGACGGTGGAGATGCACGCGTCGGGGCATCGCTACGGCAGCATCGGACGCCTGATCGTCGAGGCGCAGGGCGAGCTCGGCACCGCGAATCTCGATGTGCTGGACCGTGCCAACGCCGGGCTCTACTGGGAACGCGAATCGAGGCACGACACGGTGGTGAGCTTCACTTACGGCCGGGCGGCGCTCGATGCCTTCGCCCGCGTAATCGAGAAATGGATCCAGCATTTCCTCGAGGTGGCGGTCCGGGTGACCCCGGTTCGCCAGATCGAAGAGCCGCGCTGGGCCTGGCACGTGGGGCTCGACGCCGAGTCCACCGCGATCCTGAACGAGCTGTGGGCGGGCAACCAGGTCGACGCCGGCCGCATGCGCAACATCCTGGCGCTGTTCGCGCTCAGGTTCGAGGATCCCGCCACGATGCGCGGCGACATCGCGGGCCGGGACGTGTATCTTGCGCTGTCTGCCGAGGACGCGGTCGTGAGGATGAAGCCGCAGAACCTGCTCCTCAATCTTCCGTTGAATGAAACCTGAATACTGGAATCGCGCCAAGCGCGCCCTTGCGCGCCGCGATCCGGTCATGGGGGGCATCATGCGCGCGCACCCGAGGATCTTTCTCGTGCGCCGGGGCGAGCCTTTCATGACGCTTGCGCGCGCCATCGTCGGGCAGCAGATCTCGGTGAAGGCGGCGCAGAGCGTGTGGGACCGCGTCGTAACCTGCGTGGGAGGAGAAGTTTCCCCTCAAACAGTCCTCGGCAGGCAACGCCCGCTTCTAAGAGCGTGCGGCCTGTCCGACCGCAAGACCGAGTACATCTGCGACCTCGCGCAGCACTTCGCGAACGGCTCGATCCACGTGCACCGGTGGCCCGAGATGACCGACGAGGCGATCATCGCCGAGCTGGTCGAGGTGCGCGGCATCGGCCGCTGGACCGCGGAAATGTTCCTGATCTTCAGCCTGCTGCGCCCGGACGTGTTTCCGCTCGACGACCTGGGGCTGCAAAAGGGCATCCGGGTGGCTTACTTCGCGAACCGCAAGGTAACGCTCTCGACCATGCGCAGGATCGGCGAGCGCTGGCGGCCGTGGCGCTCGGTGGCGACCTGGTATCTGTGGCGCTCGCTCGACCCGGTGCCGGTAGAATACTGAAATAGAAGAACAACAAGGGGCGGCCGAAGCCCGATGAGCAAGGTCCTGTCCGGTCCGATCGGCGAGGGTGGCTTGAGCGCCAGCGCGCGCGCTGGCGAGGCCGTTCGCGTCGGCGGAGTGCTGATGGCGGCCGGCACGGCGCTGCTCGTGTGCCTCGCGCTCGTCGTCTGCGCGTTTCTCGACCTCTTGCCCTGGCAGGCGGCGGTCGAAGGTACCGCCGGCATCGCCACCTTGGCGGCGCTCTTCTACCTGATGGTGCGCACCGGCCTCAATCTGCGTTTCGGCGATCCGAGCCTCACCACCGAGCAGACCGCCGCGGCGATCCTGTTTCTCGCCTACATCATGTACCACACCCCCTCGGCACGCGAGGCGCTCACGATGTTCTACCTCGTGGTGATGCTCTACGGCGCGCTGCGCCTGAGCGCCGCACGTCTCGCGGTGCTCTCGGTTCTCGCGCTGGCGGCGCACGGCGCGATGCTGCACTTCTCGTATCTCCGCGACGAGGATTACATGGACGTCGACGCGGCGCTGACGGAGTTCGCCGTGCTCATGGTCGCGCTGCCCTGGTTCGCCGCAATGGGCGGCTACGTAAACCGGCTGCGCACGCATCTTGGCGAGAGCAACCGGCGCCTGGAGGACGCATTGGAGCGCATCCGCGAGATCGCCATCCGTGACGAGCTCACCGGGACGTACAACCGGCGCTTTCTCATGGAAAGCCTCGCCCGCGAGCTGGCGCGAACGGCACGCGGCGGCGGCCTCTCGGTCTGCGTCATCGACGTGGACCATTTCAAGGCAGTGAACGACAGGCTGGGCCACGCCGCCGGCGACGGCGTGCTGAAGCGGGTGGCGCAGATCGCCGGCCGGGGCTTGCGCGGCATCGACGTCTTCGGCCGCTTCGGCGGCGAGGAATTCCTGCTCCTCCTGCCGGACACCGACCGCTCCGGGGCAAGTGTCGTCGCCGAGCGCATTCGCGCCGCGGTGGCGGCCGAGACCCCGGTCACGGTGACTGTCGGCGTCGCTCAGCACGCCAGGGACGAGGCGGCGGCCGCCGTTCTAGCCCGCGCCGACGAGGCCCTGTACCGGGGCAAGGCGCTCGGGCGCAACAAGGTCGTTGTACAAGGTTAAAATCGCGCGCCAGTGAAGACCACCTTCCTCGAGTTCGAGCAGCCGATCGCCGAGCTGGAAACCAAAATCGAGGAGCTGCGCTACGTGCAGGACGACTCGGCGGCGGACATCTCCGACGAGATCCACCGGCTCACCAAGCGCAGCCAGAGCCTCACCAAGGACATCTACGGCAAGCTCACGCCGTGGCAGGTGGCGCAGGTGGCGCGCCACCCGCAGCGGCCGTACACGCTCGACTACATCCAGGCGCTGTTCAGCCATTTCGAGGAGCTGCACGGCGACCGCTCCTTCGCCGACGATCCTTCGATCGTCGGCGGCCTCGCGCGCTTCGCCAACGAGCCCTGCATGGTCATCGGCCACCAGAAGGGCCGCGACACCAAGGAGAAGATCCTGCGCAACTTCGGCATGCCCAAGCCCGAGGGCTACCGCAAGGCGCTGCGCCTGATGCACCTCGCCGAGAAGTTCCAGCTTCCGGTGTTCACCTTCATCGACACGCCCGGCGCGTATCCGGGCATCGATGCCGAGGAGCGCGGGCAATCCGAGGCCATCGGCCGCAATCTCTTCGAGATGGCGCGGCTGCGCACCCCGATCATCGTCACCGTGATCGGCGAGGGCGGCTCCGGCGGCGCGCTCGCCATCGCGGTCGGCGACCTCATCCTCATGCTGCAGTACGCGACCTACTCGGTGATCTCGCCCGAAGGCTGCGCCTCGATCCTGTGGCGCAGCGCCGAGATGGCGCCCGAGGCCGCCGAGGCGCTCGGCATCACCGCGAGCCGCCTGAAGGCCCTCGGCCTCATCGACAAGATCGTCCCCGAGCCGCTCGGCGGCGCCCACCGCGATCCGCAGGCCACCGCCCAGTCGCTGCGCAAGGCGCTCGCCGAGGCGCTCAAGCAGCTGCAGCAGAAGAAGCCGAAAGAGCTCGTCGAAGAGCGCCTCGAGCGGCTGATGAGCTATGGCAAGTTCAAGGAAGCAGGCGAGCGCTGACGTCGCCGTCGGCCTCTCGGGCGGCGTCGATTCGGTGGTTCTGCTTCACCTCCTCGGCAGGAACCCCGGGCTCCGCCTGCAGGCGATCCACGTCCACCACGGCTTGAGCCCCAACGCCGATTCATGGACCGCCTTCTGCCGCCAGCTCTGCAAGCGCCTTGCAGTGCCTTTGACCATCAAGAAAATCCGGGTGGTTCGAAAAGGCAAGGGCCTCGAAGCCGCCGCGCGCGCAGCGCGCTACAAGACGTTCGGCGAAGCGAAAGCCGGTTGCATCGCGCTCGCGCACAACCTCGACGACCAGGCCGAGACGGTGCTGATGAACCTGCTGCGCGGCGCCGGCGCGCGCGGCGCGAGCGGCATGCCGGTGCGCGCGCGCTTCGGCGACAAGACGCTCTGGCGCCCGCTCCTCGGCACGCCGCGCAGCGCGATCGAAGCCTACGCGCGCCGGCACCGCCTCGACTGGATCGAGGACGAGAGCAACGCCGACGAAGCGCTGACGCGCAACTTCATCCGCCGCCGCATCGGGCCGCTGCTCGAGCAGAAGTTTCCGCACTGGAAGGAGAGCCTCGCGCGCGCCGCGCGGCATTTCTCGAAGAAGGAAGCGGGCGCAGAAGAGCTGCTGCGCCACTACCTTCGTTCAAAGGGGCTCCAAGCGCCGAGCGAAGCGAAGCTCATCGAGATGCTGAAGCAGCTCGCCTCGGGCAGCCCGCGCGCGAAGCTCGTGCACGACGGTGCGACGCTGCGGACCTACCGCGGCAAGGTATTTCTCGACGCCGAGCTGTCGTCCGAATTCTCGCCGCAGCAATGGAACGGCCAGCCGCGCCTGAGGCTGCCCGAGCTCGGCGGCGAGCTGCGCTTTCGCAAGGCGCGCGGCAAAGGCATCGCGCTCGAGCACAAGTCCTTGAGCGTGCGCCTGCGCTCCGGCGGCGAGCGCCTCCAGCCCGACCCCAAGCGCCCGCGCCGCACTCTGAAGAACCTCTTTCAGGAAGCCGGCATCCCGCCCTGGGCACGCGAGCGCCTTCCCCTGCTATTCAGTGGCGAGGACCTGGTCTGGGTCCCCGGCCTCGGTATCGACGCGCGCTTCCAAGCGTCGCCCGGCTCACAGGGTCTGGTGCCAGAATGGCGCTCCCCTTGTGTTCGAAGGCGCACAGAAGAAATACCCTCTTAAGGGTTAAAAGCGGTACTACCCGATTTCCCATTTGTCTTCGTAGGAAACACCATGCGCAAGCTCCTTTTGTCCGCCGCACTCGTTGCCGCAGCATCCGCTTCCGTATTTGCCCAGAAGCCCGACGCCGCCGGCGCGACGGTGACCACGACTACGCCCGGCAAGGGCACGATCACGAACATGGCCAAGATCACCGCGTCCGTCGAGGCGATTGATGCTGCGGCCCGCACCGTCACGCTGAAGGGCCCGCGCGGCAAGGTCGTCACGCTCGCGGTCGGTCCCGAGGTGAAGAACTTCGCCCAGGTGAAGGTCGGCGACCTCGTGGTGGTGCGCTACGCAGAGGCGCTGACCCTCGAGCTAAAGAAGGACGGCAAGGAATTGCGCCAGCGCTCCGAGCGCGAAGGGAGCGAGGCGGCGCGGCCCGGCGAGCGCCCGGCCGCGGCGGCGGGGCGCCAGATCACGGTGATCGCCGACGTCACCGCGGTCGATCGCAAGAAGCAGATCGTGACCTTGCGCGGCCCGAAACAGACGGTCGAGCTGAAGCTGCGCGATCCAAAGCAGATCAAGCTGGTGAAGGTCGGCGACCAGGTCGAGGCGACCTATCAGGAAGCCATGGCAGTCTCGGTCGAGCCGGCGCCCAAGGCCAAGGCTCCGGTCACCAAGTAGCGAAGGGAAGCTAGCGCTTTGGGCGCTTGAGCGCGGCGTCGCGCGCCGCCCGCGATTCGGGGCTCGCGGCGGCGAGCTCGAGCTGGTCGTGCGCCATGTAGCTCACGGCGTGGGCGCCGAGGCCGGCGTAGGCGTTCACCGCTTCCTTCGTCATCAGCACCGAGTGCTTCGGCTTTTCGAGCACCGCGGCCGCCAGGCGCCGCGCGGCTTCCATCGCGCCGGACTTGTCGCAAAGTTCGTCGACCAGTCCCATGGCGAGCGCTTGCTCGGCCGCGACGCGCTCGCCGAGGATCGCGAGGCGCTTGGCTCGCGCCGGCCCGACGAGATTCACCAGCCGCGGCAGCGTGCCCCACGTAAGTGGAATGCCGAGCGAGATTTCTGGCAGCGTGACGAACGCGTCGCGCGCCATCACCCGCCAGTCGAGCGCGACGGCGAGCGCGAGGCCGCCGCCGACCGCGTAGCCCTCGATCGCCGCGATGGTGATCTGCGGCAGCTCCTCCCACGCGCGCGCCATGCGCTGGCCGAGCCCGGCGATCTCGCGCTGCTCGAGCAGCGGGGCGCCGCCCGCCCAGCGGGTCGAATCCTTGAGATCGGCGCCGGCGGAGAACACGCCGGCCGCACCGGTGACGAGCACGACGTCGAGGTCCCTGCGCGCGGCGAGCTCCTGCGCGCAGGCGATCATCTCGCGCATCAGCTCGGCCGAGAGCGCGTTGCGCCGGTCGGGGCGCGCCAGGGTGACGGTGGCGATGCGGCCGGAAAATTCGCTGCGAAGCTGTCGGTACATGCTAACCCTTTGCTACAATGGTGAAATTTTTTCGAATGACGGCGTCTTAAAGAGGGATCCCCGTTCCATGGCGCTCGAGCGCACTCTTTCCATCATCAAGCCCGACGCGGTCAGGAAGAACGTCATCGGCCAGATTCTCGCGCGCTTCGAGGCTGCAGGGCTGCGCGTGGCGGCCGCGCGCATGATGTTCCTGTCCCGCACCGAGGCCGAGGGCTTCTACGCGGTGCACCGCGGCCGGCCGTTCTTCAACGACCTGGTGCAGTTCATGACCTCGGGGCCGGTGCTGGTGCAGGTGCTCGAGGGCGACAACGCGATCGCGAAGAACCGCGAGCTCATGGGCGCCACCGATCCGAAGAAGGCGGCGAAGGGCACGATCCGCGCCGACTTCGCGGAGTCGATCGACGCCAACGCCGTGCACGGCTCCGACGGACCCGAAACCGCGAAGACCGAGATCGCCTATTTCTTCCCGGCTAGCGAGGTATTCTCCCGGTGAAGGAAAATCTGCTCGGCCTGGACGCCGCCGGGCTCGCGCGCTTCTTCGAAGGACAGGGCGAGAAGCCCTTCCGCGCCCGCCAGGTGCAGCGCTGGATCCACCAGCTCGGCGTGTCGGACTTCGCCGCCATGAGCGACCTGTCGAAGGCGCTGCGCGAGAAGCTTGCCCGGACGGCGAGCGTCACCGCGCCGGGCATCGTCGGCGACGAGACCACGGCCGACGGCACGCGCAAGTGGCTGGTGAAGGTCGACGGCGCGAACGCCGTCGAGTCGGTGTTCATCCCCGAGACCGGCCGCGCCACGCTGTGCGTGTCGAGCCAGGCCGGCTGCGTGCTCGACTGCTCGTTCTGCGCCACCGGCAAGCAGGGCTTCAACCGCAACCTCTCTGCCGCCGAGATCGTGGGGCAACTTTGGCTTGCGAACCGGGAGCTCGGCTCGCCTTCGCGCTCCCACAGGATTATCTCGAATGTCGTCTTCATGGGGATGGGCGAGCCGCTGCTCAACCTCGACAACGTGATCCCGGCCGTGCGCCTGATGATCGACGACAACGCGTACGGCCTGTCGCGCCGGCGCGTGACGGTGTCCACCTCCGGAGTCGTTCCCGGCATGGACCGCCTGCGCGACGAATGCCCGGTGGCGCTCGCCGTGTCGCTGCACGCGCCGAACGATCGCCTTAGGGACGAGCTCGTCCCGCTCAACCGCAAGTACCCGCTGCGCGAGCTGATCGCCGCGTGCAACCGGTACCTCGAGAAGGCGCCGCGCGACTTCATCACCTTCGAGTACGTGATGCTCGAAGGCGTGAACGACAGCGACGCCCTGGCGCGCGAGGCCGCGGCGCTCGCCGGCGAAGTGCGCTGCAAGTACAACCTGATTCCGTTCAACCCGTTCGCCGGGGTGGACTACAAGCGCTCGAGTCCGGACCGGATCCGGCGCTTCGCCGAGATCTTGCAGGGCGCCGGCATCACCGTCACCACGCGCAAGACGCGCGGGGACGACATCGCGGCGGCCTGCGGCCAGCTCGCAGGCGACGTCGCCGATCGCACCCGGCGGCAGCGCTTGCGACTCAAGGAGGTGCGTGCGTGAGAACAATACTAATAACTAGCCTGCTCGTGCTTGCCGCGGCCTGCTCCGGCACCAAGAAGCCGGAAGGACCGAACACCGCGGACACCGGCACGATCGGCGAGGTCGGCGAGCCGCGCAACCGCGCGCGCATCCACACCGACCTCGCCGCAGCGTACTACCAGCGCGGCAGCATGGGAGTCGCGCTCGAGGAGCTGCGCATCGCCACCGCCGCGGATTCGAGCTACGCGCCCGCGTACGGCCTGCTCGGGCTGGTCTACATGGATCTGCGCGAGGAAAACCTGGCGACGCAGAGCTTCGAGCGCGCACTCGGCCTCGCGCCCACCGACGGGGACATCAACCACAACTACGGCCTGTTCCTGTGCCAGACCAAGCGCGAGCCGGACTCGGTCAAGTACTTCATGCAGGCGGTCAAGAATCCGCTCTACTCCACGCCGTGGCGCTCGTACAGCGCCGCCGGAGTGTGCACGCTGCGCACCGGCAAGCCGAAGGAGGCCGAGCAGTATTTCGAGCGCGCGCTTCGCCTGCAGCCCGACGAGCCCGCGTCGCTGCTCAACCTCGGCCAGATCCGCTACAAGCAGGGCAAGATGGACGAGGCGCGCCGGCTCGTCGCGCGTTACAACAAGCTCGACGAGCCGAGCGCCGAGTCGCTGTGGCTCGCGCTGCGCATCGAGCGCAAGTCGGGCGAGCGCGTCGCGGAGCAGGGCTACGCCAACCAGTTGCGGCGGCGCTTTCCGGGGTCCCCCGAGTACCAGGCGCTGCAGCGGGGAAACTTTGACTGAGCTCACCGGGATCGGCGCCCAGCTGAAGCAGGCGCGCGAGGCGCAGGGCCTCGCCATCGACGACGTGGCGCTGCAGCTCAAGTTCGCGCCGCGCCAGATCGAGTCGCTCGAGCAGGAGCGCTTCGAGCGGCTGCCCGGTCCGACGATCGCCCGCGGCATGGTGCGCAACTACGCGCGGCTGCTCAAGCTCGACCCCGAGCCGCTGATCGAGCGCCTCGCGCCGCGCGTGGAGGCCCCGCCCGACGCCAACCAGATCGCGGAGCGCTTCCGGCAGGAGGTGCCGTTCTCCGACAGCACGAAGCGCTCGACGCTGCTCTATGCCGGATTCTCGGTCGGCGTGCTGCTGCTGGTGGGAGCGCTCGCCTACGAATGGCAGCAGCAGAAGGCGGCGCCGCGCGTCGAGGCGCCGCCGCCGGAGCGCACGCAGCCGGCCGAGCCGCCCGCACAAGCCGCCGCCGTGCCGCAGCCTCCGGCGAGCGTCCCCGAGCCCGCTCCCGCGCCCGTTCCCGCACCGGTGGCGATGGAAAAGCAGCACGCTGCGCCGCCTGCCCCGGTTGAGAAAAAAACGATCGAGAAAAAGCCGGCGCCGGTCGCCGTGCTGGCGAAGAAACCCGAGCCTGAAACCGTCCCCACGGTGGATGAATCGGACAAGCCGCTCGCCCCCGGAACGCACCGCATCGTGCTGCGCACCGAAGGCGAAGCCTGGCTGGAAGTGAAGGACGGCGCGGGGCGCATGCTGATCTCGTCGCTCAATCCCGCCGGCACCGAGCGCACCATACGGGGACGGGCGCCGTTCGACATCGTGATCGGCAACGCGAGCTCGGTGAAGCTCACCTACGACGGGAAGCCGGTGGACCTGCGCCCGCACACCCGGGTCGAAGTCGCCCGATTCACGCTGAAATGAGCCTGCAATGAAGCGCCGGGTCTCGCGCCAGGTCGCCGTGGGCGACGTGCTCATCGGCGGCGACGCGCCCATCGTGGTGCAGTCCATGACCAACACCGACACCGCCGATGCCGCGGCCACGGGCGCGCAGGTGGAGGCGCTCGCGCGCGCCGGCTCGGAGCTCGTGCGCATCACCGTCAATTCGCCGGAGGCGGCGGCGCAGGTGGCGCGCATCCGCGAGCGCCTCGACGCGCGCGGCTGCGGCGTGCCGCTGGTGGGCGACTTTCACTACAACGGCCACAAGCTGCTGACGCAGTTTCCCGATTGCGCGCAGGCGCTGGCCAAGTACCGCATCAACCCGGGCAACGTCGGCAAGGGGGCGAAGCGCGACGAGCAGTTCGCCACCATGATCGAATGCGCCCTGCGCTACGGCAAGCCGGTGCGCATCGGGGTGAACTGGGGCAGCCTCGATCAGGCGCTCCTCGCCCGACTCATGGATGAGAACGGGAAAAGCCCGGAGCCGCTGGAAGCTTCAGAGGTCATGCGCGAAGCCGTCATCGTCTCGGCGCTGGAATCCGCACGCCAGGCCGAGGAGTGGGGCCTCGCCGCTGAGAAGATCGTCATCTCCTGCAAGATGAGCCAGGTCCAGGATCTCGTCGCGGTGTACCGCAGCCTGGCGCAGCGCTGCGACTACGCGCTGCACCTGGGCCTCACCGAGGCGGGCATGGGCTCGAAAGGCATCGTCGCCTCGACCGCCGCGATGGCGGTGCTGCTGCAGGAAGGCATCGGCGACACGATCCGCGTCTCGCTCACCCCGGAGCCCGGGGGCGAGCGGGCGCGCGAGGTCCAGGTGGCGCAGGAAATCCTGCAGACGATGGGCCTGCGCGCGTTCACCCCGATGGTGAGCGCGTGCCCCGGCTGCGGGCGCACCACCAGCACGGTTTTCCAGGAATTGGCCGACAAGATCCAGGCTTACTTGCGTAACCAGATGCCGCTCTGGAAAGCGACCTATCCCGGCGTGGAGGAAATGCGCGTCGCCGTGATGGGCTGTGTGGTGAACGGCCCCGGGGAATCGAAGCACGCCAACATCGGCATCAGCCTGCCGGGCACCGGCGAGGTGCCCGTGGCGCCGGTGTACGTCGACGGAGCCAAGACCGTGACTCTCAAGGGCGAGCGCATCGCCGAGGAGTTCCAGGCGATCGTCGAAGCCTACGTCAGAGAGAAATACGGCAGGAAGCGCATCCCGATCAAGGCCGTGTGACGTGCAAAAAGTGAAACCCGCGCTGCTGCGCGGCTTCGACCAGGAATACCTGCCGCACGAGCAGCTGCAGTTCAACCACCTCGTCGACGTCATCCGCAGGAACTTCGAGCTGTACGGCTTCCTGCCGATCGAGACGCCGTCGGCCGAGCGCCGCGAGGTGCTCACCTCCAAGGGCGGCGTGGAGAAGGAGATCTATGCGCTTACGCGCCTCGCCGAGGCGGACGACGACGAGGCCGCGACCAAGGGCGCGCTGCGCTTCGACCTGACGGTTCCGCTCGCGCGCTACGTCGCGATGCGCGAGCGCGAGCTCGCGTTTCCCTTCCGGCGCTACCAGATCCAGCGGGTCTGGCGCGGCGAGACGCCGCAGGCGAGGAAAGGCCGTTTCCGCGAGTTCTACCAATGCGACATCGACATCATCAACCGGGAAAAGCTGAGCTACCTCGCCGAGGCGGAAATTCCGAGCGTGGTCTACAGCGTCTTCAGGGAGATGGCGATCGGCGAGTTCCGCATCCGCATCAACAACCGCAAGGTGCTGAAGGGATTGCTGCAGGAATTTCGTGTGCCCGAGGATAAATCCGCCGAGGTGCTGCGCACGCTGGACAAAGTGGAGAAGGAGGAGGCGGCACGAATCGTGGAAGAGCTGGTGCGTGCCGGGCTTCCCAACGCGCCCGCAACGCGCTTGTACCAGCTCATCGCAGCCAAACGCGATACAAGGGAAACGTTGGCCGAGTTGGGCGAAATGAGAAACGAACTCTGCGTACAGGGCGTCGAGGAGCTGCGCAAGGTGGTCGAGGCGATGGGGCAGCTCGGCGTGCCGCAGGCTGCGTTCGCCGTCGACCTGAGCGTGGTGCGCGGCCTGGACTACTACACCGGCACGATCTACGAGACCCGGCTCGTAGCTCACCCCGATATCGGCAGCATCTGCTCGGGCGGGCGCTATGACGACCTCGCCAGCTACTTCACCGAGACCAGGCTCCCCGGAGTCGGCATCTCGATCGGGCTGACGCGGCTTTTCTCGAAGCTGAGCGAGGCGGGCCTGCTGCGGCCGCTGGCGCGAACGCCGGCTGAGGCCATTGTGGTCACCATGGACGGCCGCTATCTTGCGAACTACCTGGAGATCGCGACCCGGCTGCGGGCGGCGGGGATCAACACCGAGGTCTACCTCGAGCAGGCTAAGCTCAAGAACCAGCTCGCCTACGCGGACCGCAAGGGATTCCGCGTCGCGGTGATCGCGGGCGAGAACGAATTTGCAGAGGCCAAGGTGCAGATCAAGAATCTCACCACACAGGAAGCAACCGTGCACCCGATGGGCGAGCTCGTCCGCGCGGTGCAGGCGGCATTGAACGACTCAACACCGAAGGCATGACCCATGGCGCTCGATCTTGAAGAGCAGGAGCAGGTAGAGGAGCTGAAGGCGTGGTGGAAGCAGCACGGCGGCATCATCACTGCGGTGGTGGTCGCCGTGGCGGTGGGCTTCGCCGGCTGGCAGGGATGGCGCTGGTACACGGCCAGCCAGGCGACGCAGGCGAGCGCGCTCTACGAAACGCTGACCAAGGCGGTGCAGGCGAACGACGCCAAGGCGCTGCGCGACGCCGCGGGCACGCTGGTGGAAAGCTACCCGCGCACGCTCTACGCATCGCTCGGCGCGCTGGTGGCCGCCCGCTACTACTTCGACCGCAACGACCTGAAGTCGGCCAAGGCGCAGCTTGCCTGGGTGGTCGAGCGGGCGCCGACGCCGGATTTCAAGGAGCTCGCCCGCCTGCGCCTTGCCGCGGTGCTGCTTGATGAGAAGGCCTACGACGAGGCGCTGAAGACGCTCGAGGCGAATCCCGCTCCCGCCTACGAGGCGCAGTACGCTGCGCTGCGCGGCGACGTGCTCGTCGCCAAGAACCAGGCCGCGGACGCAAAGGCGGCCTACAAGCTCGCGCTCGAAAAGGCCGACGGCTCGGACAGCGCGTTCAAGGAAAGCGTACGCATGCGGCTCGACGCGCTCGGCGGCTGATGCGCATCTTCACGCTCGTCGCGGCGGCTCTGACGACCGCTGCCTGCAGCTCGGCGAGCGGCCCCAAGCCGGCCGAGCTGCAGCGGCTCGAGAAGCCGCAGGAAGTGCGCGTGCTGTGGTCGGCGCGCATCGGCTATGCGGACCGCTTCGTGTTCTTCCCCGCAGTGGTGGGCGATGCGGTGTTCGCCGCGGCGCGCGATGGCACCGTGGTGCGGCTGGACGCCGCCGCCAAGGGCGCCGAGCGCTGGCGGGTAACGCTCGAGAAGCGGCTGTCGGCGGGCGTCGGGGCGAGCGAGCGCACCGTCGTGGTGGCGACCGAGGACGGCGACGTCTTCGCGGTCTCGGCTTCCGACGGCAAACAGCGCTGGCGCTCGCGCGTCTCGAGCGAGGTGCTCGCCCCGCCGACGCTGGCAAACGGCCTGGTGCTCGTGCGCAGCGTCGACAACCGCATCTTCGCCTTCGACGAGCAGGACGGAAAACGCCGCTGGGTGTACCAGCGCGCGCCGGCTACGCTCGTGGTGAGGAGCCCCGCGGGCGTCACCGTCGTGGACGACACCGCCTATGCCGGCTTCTCCGGCGGCAAGCTCGCCGCGATCACGCTTTCCAACGGCGGCGTGCGCTGGGAGTCGACCGTCGCAAATCCCAAGGGCGCCACCGAGCTGGAGCGCGTGACCGACGTGGTCGGCGACCCGGTGGTGCAGGGCCGCGAGGTGTGCGCGGCGGCCTATCAGGGGAGGGTGGCGTGCTTCGACATGGCGAACGGCCGCCAGGTCTGGGCGCGCGAGCTCTCCTCGCTCACCGGCGTCAGGGTCGACGCGCGCTTTGCCTTCGTGAGCGACGACCGCGGCAGCGTGCACGAGCTCGACCGCAGCAACGGCCGCCCGGTCTGGAAGCAGGACAAGCTCGCCTACCGCCAGCTTTCGGTCCCGGCGCCGGTGGGCAACGTAGTGGCGGTGGGCGACCTGGAGGGCTACGTGCATTTCCTGTCGCGCGATTCGGGCGCGTTCGTCGCGCGCTATTCGAGCGGCGGCGGGCCGGTGCGCGCAGCGCCGCTCGCGCTTGCCTCGAGCCTGCTCATCCAGACACAGGACGGAACGCTGGTAGCGCTCGCGCTGTGAAGCCGGTGATCGCGCTCGTCGGCCGCCCGAACGTCGGCAAGTCGACGCTTTTCAACCGCCTCACCCGCAGCCGCGACGCGATCGTGCACGACGTTCCCGGCGTGACTCGCGACCGCCACTATGGCGAAGGACGCCAGGGCGAGCGCGCCTTCATCGCCATCGACACCGGCGGCCTCGAGCTCGGCGCGGAGGAGGGCATCTACGTCGAGATGGCGCGCCAGGCCGAGCAGGCCATCGCCGAGTCCGACGCCGTCATCTTCATGGTCGACGGCCGCGCCGGCCTCACCGGCGGCGACCGCGAGATCGCCGCCAAGCTGCGGCGCCTCACCTCGCCCGTCTACCTCGCGGTCAACAAGACCGAGGGCATGCAGTCCGACACCGCCGTCGCCGAGTTCCACGAGCTCGGCCTCGGCAACCCCGCCGCGATCTCAGGCGCCCACGGCGAGGGCGTCAACGAATTGATGGATCTTGCCTTATCCAGCTTTACCTACGACGAGCCCTCTTCCGATGAGAATGAAGCGGCGAGAGGCCATCCCCGCGTCGCCATCGTCGGCCGGCCCAACGTCGGCAAGTCCACCCTCATCAACGCGCTGGTCGGCGAGGAGCGAGTCATCGCCTTCGACAAGCCCGGCACCACGCGCGACCCGATCGAGGTTCCCTTCGAGCGCAACGGGCGCCGCTACACGCTGATCGACACCGCGGGCGTGCGCAGGCGCGGCAAGACCGGCACCCCGGTCGAGTTCTTCTCCATCGTCAAGGCGCTCCAGGCCATCGAGGCCGCCAACGTCGCCATCCTCACCCTCGACGCAGTCGACGGCGTGACCGAGCAGGACGCGCATGTGGCCGGCTACATCCTCGAGCGCGGCCGCGCGCTGGTGCTCGCAGTGAACAAGTGGGACGCAGCAACCAAGGAGCAGCGCGACCGCATGAAGACCGAGCTGCAGTGGAAGCTCGGCTTCCTCAACTACGCCGAGGTCCACACCATCTCCGCGAAAGAGGGCAAGGGCATGGGCCCCCTGATGCGCTCCGTCGACGCCGCCTACGCCGCCGCCATGGCCCGCCTCTCCACCCCCAAGCTCACCCGCGCCCTCATCGCCGCCATCGAGAAGCAGGCCCCGCCAAAGGCCGGCGTCATCCGTCCCAAGCTCCGCTACGCCCACCAGGGCGGCGTCAACCCTCCTCGCATCATCATCCACGGCAACGCCCTCGATCGCGTACCCGACACCTACAAGCGCTACCTCGAGGGCTACTTCAGGAACAAGTTCGAGCTCGTCGGCACGCCGATGGCGATCGAGCTTCGCACCGGGCGCAATCCTTACGCCGGCAAAGCTCGGAAAAAGCGCCGCTGAGAATGCCGGCTTTATAATGACACTCTTATGCAGAAGGCTGCCGGAGAGGCTCAAGCCGTCGAAAGCGCGCTCACCGCACAGGAGCTCGAGCTCGCCGAGCTGATCGTCACGACCCTCAACCTCGAGGTGCGTGCCGTCGACATCGACCCGCGCGCGTCGCTGTTCGGCGATGGCCTGGGCCTCGACTCGATCGACATCCTGGAGATCGCGCTCGCGATCTCGAAGACCTGCGGCGTACGGCTGAGGTCCGACGACCAGGACAACGTGAGGATCTTCGCTTCGCTGCGCAGCCTGAACGAGCACGTCCGGAAGCTGCAGCGCGGCTAGATGCGCCTTGCCCGGAAGGCGCTCGTATTTCTCGCATTCGCGGGCTTCTTCCCGTTCGTCGTCCACTTCGCCCTGCGCGACTCGCTGGGCGCGAGCGCGCTTGCGGGGCTCGCTCACGCCGGCGCCTACCTCGCGCTGCTGTGGTATTTCGGCCGCAGCCTGCGCGCCGGCCGCGAGCCGCTGATCACGCGCGTCGCGCACCGCATCCACGGTTCCGTGCCGCCCGACATGGCGCGCTTCACGCGCCGCCTGACGGTCGCGTGGTGCGCGTTCTTCGCCGGGCAGATTCTCGTTTCGGCGCTGCTGCTCGCGTTCGCGCCGCACGACGTCTGGTCGATGTTCGTCAACCTGCTCGACCTGCCGCTGCTCGCGCTGATGTTCGTCGCCCAGCAGGTTTACCGGGCGCTGTGCTTCCCGCTCGTTCCGCGCGTCTCCATCGGGCGCATCCTCAGCGCGTTCGCCGAAGTGACCACCCGGGCGCGATGACCGCCGCCCTGCCGCTGCTCCAGGGCCACGGCACCGGCGCGGTATTCGCCTGGCACGCAGGGCGCGCCGTCGGCGTCGACGAGTTCTGCCGCGACGTGCGCCGCCTCGCCGCTACCCTGCCGGAGCGGCGCCACGTGTTCAATCGCTGCGCGGACCGCTACCGCTTCGCCGTGGGCTTCGCGGCGGCCCTCGTACGCCGGCAGGTGAGCCTGCTGCCGCCGAACGAGACGCCCGACCTCGTTGGCCGCCTGGTCGCGAGCTATCCGGACCTCTATTGCCTCAGCGATGCGCCGGGTGCGCCTGCCGGCCTCGAGACGCTCGCCTTCCCCGAGATCGTAGTGGGTGCTGCTGCGGCACCTTCGGAGATCCCGGCCGTCCCTGCGGAGCAGCTCGCGGCCATCCTGTTCACGTCCGGCTCCACTGGCGAGCAGAAGCCCTTCCCGAGGACCTGGGGCAGCATGGTGCGCAGCGCCGCCGAGGAGATCGAAGCGCTCGGCCTGCGGGCGCTGCCGGGCATGGCGTTGGTGGGCACCGTGCCCCCGCAGCATTCGTACGGTCTGGAATCCACGCTGCTGATGGCGATGCGGGGCGGCCTCGCGCTGCACGCCGGCCGACCGTTCTTCCCGGCGGATATCCGTGCCGAGCTGCGCGCGCTGCCGCGCCCGCGCTGCCTGGTGACCACGCCGGTACACCTGCGCGTGTTGCTCGGCGAGCCGGACGAGTTGCCCAGGCTGGATCTGCTGGTCTGCGCCACGGCCCCGCTGGCGCCGCAGCTCGCGGCGAGCGCCGAGGCGCGCTTCGTCGCCCCGCTGCAAGAAATCTACGGCTGCACCGAGGCCGGCCAGGTCGCTACCCGGCGCACCGTGGACACGAACGAGTGGCGGGCGCTTCCGGGGGTCTCGCTGCGCGGCGACAGCCGTGGCACCTGGGCGAGCGGCGGCCACATCGAAGGCGAAGTGCTGCTCGCCGACGTCATCGAGCTGCGGGGCAGCGACAGGTTCCTGCTGCATGGCCGCACCGCCGATCTGGTGAACGTCGCCGGCAAGCGCACCTCGCTCGCGCATCTCAACTACCACCTGAACTCGATCGAGGGAGTGCTCGACGGCGTCTTCATCGCCCCGAGCGAGGAGGGCGAAGCGGTGGCCCGCCTGGCCGCATTCGCGGTCGCGCCGGGGCACACGGTGGAATCCCTGATGAGCGCGCTGCGCCAGCGCATCGACCCGGCTTTCATGCCGCGCCCGCTGTGCCTCGTCGAATCGTTGCCGCGCAACGACGTCGGCAAGCTGCCGCGGCAATCGCTCGCGCGGATCGTCGCCGGCCAGTGAGCGCGAGCGCACCCGGCCGCGGCGTCGTCGAGCGCGTCTTCCAGCCGGATCATCCCTCCTCGCGCGGGCATTTCGAGGGCAATCCCATCATTCCGGGGGCGGTGCTGCTGAGCGAAACCATCCTGGCGATCGAGCGCAGCATCGGCGCGCCGCGCGCGCCTTTCGCGATCTCCTACGCGAAGTTCCTGCAGCCCGCGCGACCGGGGGATCGCGTGGTGATCGAGTTCTCGCGCAGCGGCGGGGAGGTCAGCTTCAGCTGCGCCGTCGAAGGCAGGATCGTGCTGACCGGCCAGATGTCATGTCCCGACCCGTCGACGGACGCGTAGAGGAGCAGGGGCACGCGCCGGAGTGGGTGCGCCGGCCAGAGCGCAGCCACGCGCTCACCCTGCGCGCGATCGTCTGGGTCGCGACGGTCATCGGGCGGGCCGCTGCGCGGCTCCTGCTCTACCCCATCTGCCTCTACTTCGTGGCGTTCTCGCCGCGCGCGCGCCGGGCTTCGCGCGAGTATCTCGGCCGGGTGCTCGGCCGCGAGGCGCGGCTGCGCGACCTGTTTCGCCACTATCATCATTTCGCGGCGGTGCTGCTCGACCGGGTCTTCCTGCTGAACGACGAGCTCGCCCGCTTCGAAGTGCGCATGCACGGCGTCGAGGTGTTCGAGCAGGCGATGGCCGGGGGAGAGGGCTGCTTGATGCTCAGCGCGCACCTCGGCAGCTTCGAGGTTGCGCGCGCGTTCGGCAGGACGAAGGGATTGCGCATCCGGATGCTGATGTACGAGGAAAACGCGCGCAAGGTGGGAGCTGTCCTGCGCGCCGTCAACCCGCGCCTGCACGACGACGTCATTCCCCTCGGCCGCCTCGATGCCATGCTGCAGGTGGAGGCCGCGCTCGGGCGGGGCGAAGTCGTCGGCATGCTGGCGGACCGCGGCCTCGGCGAAATGGGAGCAATGCACGGGAAAATGAGCGGGGCAATGCGGGTCGCGCGCTGCGAGTTCCTCGGCCTGCCCGCGCAGTTCCCCACCGGGCCGATTCGCATCGGTATCATCCTGAACCGGCCCATCCTGCTGCTCTTCGGCGTCTACCGTGGCGCGAACCGCTACGACGTGCACATCGAGCGTTTCGCCCTGCCCGACGAAGCGCGCGGGTGCGCCCGCGATGGCGCAGTCGACGAGCTGCTGCGACGCTATGTGGGACGGCTGGAGCACTACTGCCGTATCGCGCCCTACAACTGGTTCAACTTCTATGACTTTTGGCGGTAGGGCGCGCGCAGTCGTGCTGGCGGCGGCGCTGATGCCCGGCACTGCCGCGGCCGCCGAGTCGTCCACATGGGATGTCGCGCGGCTGATGCAGGAGCTCGCCAAGGTGAAGACGTCGAAGGGGCGTTTCGTGGAGCGTCGCTACGTCGGTATCCTCACTACGCCGCTCGAATCTTCCGGCACGCTGCTCTATGTCGCGCCCGATCGCCTCGAGAAGCGCACGCTGTCGCCGCGGGTGGAAAGCGTGCTGCTGGAGGGCGACCAGCTCACGCTCGAGAGCACGCAGCCCAAACGTCGCCGCAGCATTCGCCTGGAGGACTACCCAGCGGTTGGCGTCTTTGTAGAAAGCATCCGCTCCACCCTGGCGGGAGACCTGGCGGCGCTGAAGCGCCTGTTCGAGATCGGGCTCGAAGGCGACGAGCGCAAATGGCGCATGGTGCTCAGGCCGACCGATCGGAACATGCAGGAGTTGCTGAGCGAGATCCGCGTCGGCGGCCGCGGCGGCACCATCGGCACGATCGAGTTCCTCGAGCCCAACGGCGACCGCTCGACGATGACGATCACCCGGGACCCGCCGTGACCGCGGCGCAGCGGTGGGCACTCGGCGCATGGCTCGCGCTTCTGGCGGCCAGCGCCGTGATCGTTGCCCGCACGACGATTAGCACCGACGTTTCCGCGTTCCTGCCGCGCTCGCCGACGCCGGAGCAGCAGGTGCTGGTCGAGCAACTGCGCGAAGGCGTCGTTTCCCGGCTCGCGCTGATCGCGCTGGAGGGTGCGTCGCCGGCCGCGCTGGCGCAAGCCAGCAAGGCGATGGCGGCCGAGCTGCGCAAGGACGCGAGCTTCGTCTCGGTGGAAAACGGCGACGGCAGCGGCGACGCCGCGGACCGCGAGTTCCTCTGGCGCCATCGCTACCTCCTCAGCTCGGCGGTCGATGCCGAGCGCTTTTCGGCCGCGGGCCTGCGCGAGCGGCTCGAGGAGACCCTGCGCCTGCTCGATTCGCCCGCCGGCGCCCTGGTCCGGCGCATCGTGGCGAACGACCCCACCGGGGAGCTGCTGCACATCCTCGAGAGCCTCGAGGCGCAGTCGAGGCCGGCGACGCGCGAAGGCGTGTGGTTCTCGCGCGACGGCCGGCGGGCGCTGCTGCTCGCGCAGACTCGCGCGCCCGGCTACGACGTCGGCGCGCAGGAGGGCGCGCTTGCCCGGATCGTGCAGGCGTTCTCCCGCGCGGGCACCGACGAGGTGAAGCTGCTGGTCTCCGGACCAGGCGTGTTCGCGGCCAGGACGCGCGTGGCGGTGCGCAACGATGCATTGCGCCTGTCGCTCATCGCAACGGCGCTCGTCGCCGGGCTGCTCCTTGCCGTCTACCGCTCCGGCCGGCTGCTGGCCCTCGGTCTCGTGCCCATCGCGAGCGGCGCGCTGGCCGGGATTGCCGCCGTGAGCCTCGGCTTCGGCTCCGTCCACGGCATTACGCTCGGCTTCGGTGTCACTCTGATCGGCGAAGGCGTGGACTACGCGATCTACCTCTTCACGCAGGCCGCCGGCGGCGGCGCAAGGCATGCCGCCCTCGAACGCATCTGGCCCACGCTGCGCCTCGGAGTGCTGACGTCCATCTGCGGATTCAGCGCGATGCTGTTCTCCGGGTTCACTGGCTTGGCGCAGCTCGGCCTGTTTTCGATCGTCGGCCTGCTGGTTGCGGTCGCGGTGACGCGCTGGGTGCTGCCCGGGATGCTGCCGTCCACGCTCGCCGCACCGATCGTCGGCGCGGCCGGACCCTGGGCGAGCGCAGCGGCGCGGCGCGCGTCGTCGTTACGCTATCCCGTACTCATTCTGGTTGCCGCTATCGCCGTCCTGCTGGCCGCGCGCGGCGAGCGGCTCTGGAACGAGGACCTGGCGAGCCTGAGCCCCGTGCCGCGCGTCGATCAGGCGCTCGACGAGAAAATGCGCGCCGACCTCGGCGCGCCCGACGTGCGTTTCCTGGTCGTCATCCACGCGCCGGACCAGGAAGCGGCGCTGCAGGCAAGCGAGGCGGTCGGACAAGGACTGCGCAAGGCCTCGCAGGCGGGGATGCTGGAAGGATACGAATCTCCTGCCGACTTCCTTCCGAGCCGGCAGACGCAGGAAGCGCGGCGCCAGGCGCTGCCCGAGCCGGCGCAGTTGCGCGCCAACCTCGAAAAGGCGGTGGCCGGACTGCCTTTTCGGGGAAAGGTGTTCGAGCCGTTTCTTGCCGACGCGGCCGCCGCGCGCAGCGCGCCGCCGATCGGTCGCAGCGGCATGCAGGGCACGCGCCTCGCCTTGCGCGTCGACAGCCTGCTCGCCAGGCGTGCAGACGGCTGGGCTGCCATGCTGCCGTTGCGCAATGTCGCGGACGCGGCCGGCATAGCGCGCGATCTCACGGCGCCGCCGGGCGCGCAAGCCGTCCTGCTCGACCTCAAGCGCGAGTCCGAGCAGCTGTACCACAGCTATCGCGCCCAGGCGCTCGCCTATTCCCTCCTGGGCGCGGCGGCGATCGGCGCGCTGTTGCTCGCCAGCCTGCGATCGCTGCGCAGCTTCTTCGCCGTAACGGCGCCGCTCGTCGCCGCGGTGCTCGTGACGACCGGCGCGCTGGCGCTGGCGGGCGAATCGCTTTCCATCTTCCATCTCGTGGGACTGCTGCTCGTGGTCGCCATCGGCTCGAACTATTCGCTGCTCTTCGACCGGCAGGCGAGCTCGCAGAGCGACCGCAGCCGCACCCTCGTGTCGCTGCTCCTCGCCAACGCGACCACGGTGATCGGTTTCGGTCTGCTGGCGCTCTCCAGGGTGCCGGTGCTGCACGACATCGGCGTCACGGTCGGCCTGGGAACGGTGCTGGCGCTCGTCTTCTCCGCTATCCTCGGCCGGCGCCATGACCACGCCTGATTCGCGTACACGCTGGCGCCCCGCGCCGCTGGTCTGCGTCGCCTTGCTGGTGCTCGCCGCGGCGGCAGCCGCGCTCGCGTGGCAGCCGGCGCCGTGGCCTTGGGCGCTGGCGGCGATCGCCGCGGACTTTCTTGTCGTCACCGTGGCGGTGTTCCTGCCGCGCAGCCAATGGCTGGGCGCCAACCTGACGCGCCTGCCGCCGGCGGCCGCGGCGCGCCGCATGATCAGCGTCACGTTCGACGACGGCCCGGATCCCGAGGTGACGCCGCGCGTTCTCGACCTGCTCGATCGCCATCGGGCGAAGGCCACGTTCTTCTGCGTGGCGGAGAAGGCGGCGGCGCATCCGGACCTTGCGAGAGAGATCGTGCGCCGCGGCCACGGCGTGGCGAACCACAGCCTGCGGCACTCCAACGCGTTCGCGCTCTACGGGATTTTCCGGCTGCGCCGCGACGTCGAATCGGCGCAGGCCATTCTCGGCGGCATCACCGGACGCCGACCATCGTTCTTTCGCGCGCCTGTCGGGTTCCGCAGCCCGCTCCTCGATCCGGTGCTCGCGCGCTGTGGGCTGCGCTATGTTTCCTGGACGCGGCGAGGGCTGGACGGGGTAGACCGGAACGCGGCCAGGGTTCTGCGGCGGCTGGCGGGCGCACTGGCGGCAGGCGACATCCTCCTGCTGCACGACACGAGGCCGACCGTGCTCGCAGTGCTGCCCGATCTTCTGGAACGAGTGGCGGCCCAAGGCCTGACCGCAGTCACGCTGGCAACCGCGCTGCAGGATGGACGCGCGGTTTAGGCCCGTGTTCGAGGCCGCGACGCGGTCTTATCGCGCGGCCGGGAAGTATGCGTGGTGCTTCGCGTGGGGCAAGCTGCGCCACGACCCGGTGTTTCATGCGCTGCTGTGCAGGGGGCTGCTGCCCGACAGCGGCAGCCTGCTCGACCTCGGCTGCGGCCAGGGCGTGCTCCTGTCGCTGCTCAAGGCGGCGCGAGATCTGCACGCGGACGGCCGCTGGCCGGTGGACTGGCCGCCGCCACCGACGCGCCTTGCCCTGCGCGGCGTCGACGCGCATCCCGGCAGGGTGCGGATTGCGCGCCGCGCGCTCGACGGCGGCGCGCAGGTGGAGCTGTGCGATGTGCGCGAAGTCGAATTCAATGCCTGTTCGGTGATCGTCATGCTCGACGTGCTGCTCTACCTCGAGGAGGCGCAGCAGGAACGCGTGCTGGAGAACGCGACGACGGCGCTGCGTCCCGGCGGCCTGCTGCTGCTGCGTGAGCCCGACGCCGACGCGGGCCTGGCCTTCTGGATGACGAAGTTGAGCGCATGGCTCGAGGCGCTCACGCGCGGCAAGCTCGGACCGAAGCTGCATTGCCGCAGCGCCGCGCGCTGGGTCGCGGCCCTGTCGCAGCGCGGCTTCGCCGTCCACGCCGCGCCGATGAGCCAGGGCACGCCGTTCTGCAACGTGCTGTTCCTTGCGAGGAAAGTCGTTTAGATTCCGTAGGTGCAGCCGCTCGCCGTCACCCGCTATTCCGTCGTGAATTGCCTGGGGGTCGGGGCAGGCGCGGTCGCCGAAGCGCTGTTCGCAGGTCGCTCGGGGCTGGCGCGGTGCGATTTCGAGGACGTGGCGTTCGAGACCTACATCGGTCGCGTTCGCGCGCTCGAAGCGCGGCCGGTGCGCGCGGACCTGGCCGCCTTCGAATGTCGCAACAACCGCCTGGCGCAGCTCGCGCTGGAGACCGACGGCTTTGCCGCCGCCGTCGCGCAGGCAAGCGAGCGCTACGGCGCGGCGCGCATCGGCGTGTTCCTCGGGACCAGCACCTCCGGCATCCTGGAAACCGAGCTCGCATACCGCCGGCGCGACCCCGTCACCGGTGCGCTGCCCGCCGACTTTCGCTACGCCCAGAGGCAGAACACCTTCTCGCTGGTCGACTTCGCGCAGCGCTATCTCGCGCTGCGCGGCCCCGCGCTGGCCGTGTCCTCGGCGTGCTCCTCGTCGGCGAAGGTGTTCGGCAACGCCGCGCGCATGATGGCGGCGGGAATCTGCGACGCCGCCGTGGTCGGCGGCGTCGACACGCTGGGCTTCACCACGCTCTACGGATTCCATTCGCTCGAGCTCACCGCGCGGGGGCCGTGCCGGCCGTTCGACGCGGCGCGCGACGGCATCTCGATAGGCGAAGGCGGTGGCTTCGCGCTGCTCGAACGGGAGGATGCCGCGGGCGCCGACGCCAGGTTGCTCGGCGTCGGCGACAGCTGCGACGCCCACCACATGTCGACCCCGCACCCGGAGGGCCTCGGCGCCCGGCTCGCCATGCAACGCGCGTTGCGCAGCGCGGGCCTCGCCGCTCGCGACATCGACTACGTGAACCTGCACGGCACCGGCACGCGCACCAACGACGCGGCGGAGGACCGCGCGGTATCGGGGCTGTTCGAGGGACCGACGCCCTGCAGCTCGACCAAGGGAGCGACCGGCCACCTGCTCGGCGCCGCCGGCGTGACCGAGATCATCATCTCGATCCTCGCCATGAAGCACGGGATTCTCCCGGGTAGCGCCAATACCCGCGAGGTCGATCCGGCGATGCGCTGCAGCTATCTGGTCGAGCCGCGGCGCGCTGCCGTGCATCGGGTGCTCAGCAACTCGTTCGGCTTCGGCGGCAACAATTGCAGCGTGGTGCTGGAGGCGACAGCCTGATGCGCGCCTTCGTGGAGGGCATCGGACTGGTCGGCCCGGGCCTGAACGGCTGGCAGGCGAGCCGCCCTGCGCTCGCGGGAGACGAGCCCTATCGGGCGGCCCCGACCGCGGTCGCGGCGAGCCCGCTGCTGCCGGCGGTCGAGCGCCGGCGAGCCGGCATGCCGGTGCGGCTTGCGCTCGCTGCCGGCATCGAGGCGATCGAGAGTTCCGGGCTCGATGCGGCCGCGTTGGGGACGGTATTTACCTCCTCCAGCGCGGATTGCGACAACGTGCACGCGATATTCGAATCCCTCGCCACGGCGGACCGCCAGGTTTCGCCGACGCGCTTCCACAACTCGGTTCACAACGCCGCCGCGGGCTACTGGAGCATCGCCACGCAGTGCAGGGCCGCGTCCACCAGCCTGTGCGCGTACGACGCCAGCTTCGGCGCGGGGCTCCTCGACGCGGCGTCGCAGGTTGCGCTGGACCGGCAGCCGGTCGCGTTGATCGCCTACGACCATCCCTATCCAGCGCCGCTCGGAGCGGCGCGCGAGATCAAGGCGAGCTTCGGCGTGGCGCTGGTGCTTGCGCCCGAGCGGACCGGAGCGTCGCTGGCGGTTCTCGAGATCGGCTTCGAAGCCCAGGCCGGCGCCGCTTCGCGCATGCAGGACGAGGGTCTGGAGGCCCTGCGCGACGGCGTCCCCGCCGCGCGCTGTCTGCCGTTGCTGGCGCAGATCGCACGCGGCTCGCCGGCGCGGCTGCTGCTCGAAATGCCGGCGGACACCCGTCTGCGCGTGGAAGTCACGCCGTGCGCCTGAGCCGCGACGAGATCGCACGCCTGATTCCGCACAGCGGCCCCATGTGCCTCCTCGACGGGGTCGTGCAGTGGGATGCGAGCCGCATCCAATGCATGAGCCGCGGGCACCGCGCCGCCGACAACCCCTTGCGCAGCGGCGATCAGCTTCCGGCCGTGTGCGGGATCGAGTACGCGATGCAGGCGATGGCCGTGCACGGCGGCCTGAGCGGCAAGGTAGGCAGCCGGCCGCGGGCCGGCTACCTCGCGAGCCTGAGAAACCTGGATTGCCGCGCCGCGCGCCTCGACGACCGCGACGGCGAACTGCTGGTCGAGGCGGAGCTGGTGGCGGGCGACAGCTCGCACGCCAGCTACCGCTTTACCCTGCAGGTCGGTGGCGTCGAGCTGTTAAGCGGGCGGGCGCTGGTCGTGCTCGATGCGGGGGCGGGCGGATGAAGCGCGCGCTCGTCACTGGCGGCAGCGGAGCGATCGGCGCGGCGATCTGCGCGCGGCTCGCCGCCGACGGTCTGCACGTCATCGTGCACGCGAACAGCCGCCTGCCCGAGGCGGAACGTGTCGCCTCCGACATCGGACGCAGCGGCGGCAGCGCACAGGCCGTAGCGTTCGACGTCACCGACGCGGACCGCTGCGGCGACGCGCTCCGCGGCCTGCTCGACGCGGGCCCGATCCAGGTCCTGGTCAACAACGCCGGCATCCACGACGACGCCGTGCTGCCCGGGATGAGGCGTGAGCAGTGGATGCGCGTGATCGACGTGTCGCTGCACGGCTTCTTCAACGTCACGCAGCCGCTGCTGCTCCCGATGATGGCGACGCGATGGGGGCGCATCATCAGCCTGAGCTCGGTCGCGGCGCTGATGGGAAATCGCGGGCAGGCGAACTATGCGGCCGCCAAGGCCGGCCTGCACGGGGCGACCAAATCGCTTGCCATCGAGCTGGCGAGCCGCGGCGTCACGGTAAACGCGGTGGCGCCCGGAATCATCGAAAGCGCGATGGCGAGCGGCGCATTCGACCCGGAGGCGATTGCGCGCCTGGTGCCGATGAAACGCGCGGGCACCCCGCAGGAAGTGGCGGAGCTGGTGGCGTTCCTGGCGTCGGAAAAGGCCGGCTACCTCTCCGGCCAGATCATCTCGATCAACGGCGCGATGGCCTAGGCAGGCGTAGCGGAACCCGGGTCGTGTATGACCTGCTTGCGGCGCAGCCACGCCTTCAGGCTGGTCTTCAGGTTGAGTACGCTGAAGAAGTAGTAGAGCGTCTTGAAGGAGAGCAGGCCGAGGCGCACCGGCGTGCCGCGGAAGATGTCGCCCGCGAGGATGGAGAGCAGCGAGGACTGCATGCCCAGGGTGTTGCCGGGATTCATGAACAGGTAGCGCAGGATGGGCGATGTGCCGCGGTAGATGAACCAGGTAAACGACGCCGTCCCGTGGTGCACGCTGGCGTCGTAGGCCTTCATCGCGGCGCGCGCCCGCTCGGGACGGTCGAGGCAGGTCTCCACGGTGTCGGCGCCGACGAACGCGCTGTGCATCGCCAGGAGCACGCCCGACGAGAAGATCGGATCGATGAACGCGAAGGCGTCGCCGAGCAGGATGTAGCTCTCGCCCACCGACTGCCGCGAGGTGTAGGAATAGTTGCCGGTGGCGGTGACCGGCGAGACCAGCGTGGCGTCGCGCAGCCGCTCGGCAAGCGCCGGGCAGAGGGCAATCGTATCGATCAGGAACTGGCGCGGCTCGGTCTTGCGCGTCTTCATGTAGTAGGGCCAGCACACCGCGCCGATGCTGGTCACGCCTCCGGTCAGCGGGATGAACCAGAACCAGCCGTGGTCGAACCAGAAGACCGAGATGTCGCCTTCGCGTCTGCCCTCCAGCCGCGTCGCGCCGGCGAAATGGCCGAAGATGGCCGCGCTGTTGTGCTCGCGGTTGCGTTCCTTGCAGCCGAAGCGGTTGGCGAGGAAGGTGTCGCGCCCGGACGCGTCGACCACGAACTTCGTGCGCCAGGTGCGCTCGGCTCCGTCCCCCAGGCGGGCGGTCACGTCGGCGCCGCCGGGACGGAAGTCCACCCCTGTCACGCGGCAGCCCTCGATCGCGCGCGCGCCCCTGCGCACCGCGTTGCGGAACAGGATGTGGTCGAAGTCCGCGCGACGCACGTGGTAGGCATTGGGGAAGGACCTGTCCCAGGCGTCGACGAACTCCAGCCCCGAGGTCTTGCCGGCAGTCTTGCCATCGGGCGGTGCGTTGAATTCGACGCCATACTTCGGCATGCCGATGGACTCCATTTCCGCGGCTACGCCGAGCCGCTCGAACAGATCCAGGTTGAGCGGCAGGAGTGACTCGCCGATGTGGAAACGAGGATGGCGCGACTTCTCCAGCATTAGAACGTCGCGTCCGCGCTGCGCGAGCAGCGCCGAGATCGTCGACCCGGCGGGGCCGCCGCCGATGACTAGAACTTCACAGCCGCTGCCGGCCTGCTCCGCCACGAATACTCCTCTTTGCGTCATTATATGAGACGCATGAATCAAGAAAGGATGTCGGGAGGACTGGTCGGCGTCATCCCCGCCTACAACGAGGTCGCGACGGTCCGCGACGTCGCCGAGCGAGCCCTCGCGCAGCTGCCCGAGGTCATCGTCGTCGACGACGGCTCGACCGACGGCACCGCCGACATGCTCGCTGGCCTGCCCGTCACGCTGGTCCGCAACCCCCGCAACCTCGGCAAGGCGGTCAGCCTGTGGCGCGGCATCTCGCTCGCGCTCGCCGAGGGCGCCCGGGCCGTGGTGACGCTGGACGCCGATGGCCAGCACCGGCCCGAGGACATCCCGCGCCTGCTGGCGGCGCACCGCCGCGATCCCGCGGCGCTGGTCGTCGGCGCGCGGCTGCACGGCGGCGCCGACATCCCCGCGGAGCGCTACTACGCCAACCGCTTTGCCAACTTCTGGATTGCCTGGGCGGCGGGCCAGCGCATGCAGGACACCCAGTCGGGCTTCCGCGTGTACCCGGTGCCGCTGCTCCTTGCTCTGCCGCCGCGCGTGCGCCGTGCAGCGAGCTTCGTATTCGAAAGCGAGGTGCTGATCGAGGCGGGACGCCGCGGCACCCGGCTCGAGTGGGTGCCGATCCCCGCGATCTACGAGCCCCGCGGACGGCCGAGCCATTTCCGCCCGATCGTCGACGTCGCGCTCATCACGCGCATGGTGGCCTGGAAGCTGCTCTCGCACGGGCTTGACTTGCGCGGCTTGTTCCGCAGCTTGCGCGACGCCTAGGTTCATATTCGGGGCGATGAGGTGCGTTCTCCTGGCGGGGCTGCTTGCGTCTGCGGCGCTCGCGCCGGGCGCGCGTGCCGAGTTGCGGCCGAAATGGGAGGCGGGCGCTGGCGCGACCGTTCTCAGGCTGCCCGACTACCGCGGATCGGACGAAACGCGCGATTACGCGTTTCCGTTGCCGTACTTTGTGTACCGCGGCCCGACCATGCGATTCGATCGTGAGGGCCTGCGCGGCGTGCTGCACGAGTCGGACCGCATCGAATTCGATCTAAGCGTGGCCGGCTCGCTGCCCGTAAAGAGCGACCGCAACCGCGCGCGCGCCGGGATGCCCGACCTCGATCCCGTGCTCGAGATCGGTCCCAAGCTCAACCTGACGCTGTGGCGCGACCGGCCGAAGGAGCGACGCCTCGACCTGCGCTTCGCATTGCGCGGGGTGGTGGCGACCGATCTCACGCACGCGAAGGATGCGGGCTACGTTTTCTATCCGCATCTCTACTTCGACTCCAGGCCGGCGTTCCTCGGCGGGAAATGGGATTTCAGCGCGCAGCTTGGGCTGCTGTACGGCTCGGAGCGCTACCACCAGTACTACTATGGCGTCGCTCCGCAGTTCGGAACGCCGGCGCGCCCCGCCTATGAAGCGCCCGCCGGATATTCAGGCTTGACGAGCGCGATCTCGCTCACGCGGCGCTTCGGCAAGCTCTGGGTCGGCGGATTCGCGCGCTACGACGCGCTGGACGGCGCCGTCTTCGAGCCGAGCCCGCTCTTCAGGCAGCGCCAGTACTTCGCGGCCGGCCTGGCGGTCGCGTGGGTCTTCGCCGAGTCCAAGGACCGGGTCGAAGTGGACGACTAGCCATGCGGACGGGTCCTCAGTGAGGGTTTAGCGGGATGGCTCCGATGCGGCCGTTCGGCGTGAGCGCCGGGTCTTCCAGGACATCGAGCAGGAAGGATGCGTCGGCCGGCTTCGCAAAGTGCCAGTTGAAGCCCGCGCGCTGCGCCATCTCGATATCGGCGGGCGTTGTGTAACCCGTAACGGCAATCAGTACCACCTCACCGCCGAAATCCAGAGTCCTTATGTGTTGGGCAACTGCGTAGCCGGTAATACCGGGTAGTCCGATGTCGATGATTGCGGCGTCCGGCCGCCATTGCGGAGCCTGGTCGATCGCACATCGACCGTCGGGACACACAAGGACGTTGTAGCCTTGGAGAAGCAGCAGCGCGGCCAGGCTCTCGGCGGCGTCTTTCTGGTCCTCGCAAATGAGTACACGCGCAGGCGGCTGCTTTGAATCCAATGACGCTCCTCCCTCTGCGGTGAATGTTGCGGCCAATTGCCATCGCAGGTATGTAACGCGAATGGTGATTTTGCGAACTTCATCTCGGCACTTCTGTTGCAGTCATCGACGATCTGTCCGTGCACATCGACGCCAACTTGGTCGCAGCGAAGCGACATTGCCGCAAGGTGGCAGGGGCTCCTGATTCGGCGCATCATTTGGCCATGAGTCTTGCGCCAAGAACAAGGATCCTCATTGCTGACATTGCAGACAATGAAGACCGCCTGCGACGTCTCTTGGACGGGCATGACCTCAGTTTCGTTCGAACCTGCGACGACGCCAGGTCCCTGCTTCAGGCAGAGAGGTTCGGCATGGTGATCGTCGGCGTGCACTTCGACGAATCCCAAATGTTCACCCTCTTGGCCGACATCAGAGCTCACGCGAAGTACCGCAAGGTGCCGATCCTGTGCGTCCTCGGGAATCGCGGCCGGGTGCTGAATGAAGTGGCAATCGAGGGGTTGGACCACGCGGTCAAGGCGATGATGGCGAATGGTTTCCTGAATCTCCTGCACTTCGGCGATGACGAGGAGGGAAACGCGAGGATCCGGCGCATCGTCGACCACATGATCCTCATCGATGGAGACCTTCAGTACATCGCTCGCGCAACCGGCGAACCGGTGCCGCTACATAAGGAGCGCCGTAAAGCGAGCGAGTGAGCGCATTGACCCATCTGGCATGCCGAGGTGACGGTTCATGTTGCCGCGGCGGATGAACCATGTAGACTCCGGCGCCATGAAGCGCATCCTGGCTTGCGCGCTCGCTGTTTTCGCGCTCACGGCGTACGCCCAGACCTATCCCAGCCGGCCGATCAAGTTCGTCGCGCCCTTCCCGCCCGGCGGATCGAGCGACGTGCTGTGCCGGCTGCTGGGAGCGAAGCTCGCCGAAGGCCTCGGCCAGCCGGTGACGGTGGAAAACCGCCCGGGCGCGGCGGCGAGCATCGGGCATCAGTACGCGGCGCAGCAGCCGCCCGACGGCTACACCATCGTGATCACGAGCTCGAGCACGCTGGTGAACAACCTCTACCTGTACAAGCACCAAGCGTTCGACGTGTTCACCGACTTCGCGCCGATTTCGATGATCGCGAGCGCGGGGCAGGTGCTGGTCGTGCATCCGTCGGTGCCGGCGAAGAGCGTGCGCGAGCTGATCGCGCTCGCCAAGGCGCAGCCGGGCAAGCTCAACTTCGGCTCGGGCGGCAAAGGCATCCAGTCGCACATCTCGGGCGAGATGTTCAAGGCCGCGACCGGCGTCGACATCATTCATGTCCCGTACAAGGGCACGGTGCAGTCGGTATCCGATCTCGTCGCGGGTCAGGTGCAGATGGTGTTCTCCGACATGGTCCCTGCGCTGCCGCACATCCGCGCGGGAAGGCTGCGCCCGCTCGCCGTGACG
Source organism: Burkholderiales bacterium (assembly GCA_035554435.1). Classification (GTDB taxonomy): domain Bacteria; phylum Pseudomonadota; class Gammaproteobacteria; order Burkholderiales; family SG8-39; genus SCGC-AG-212-J23. The sequence goes on from DATMJC010000060.1 coordinate 33,815, forward strand.
ACGCGCGAGCGCGCCGCGGTGCTGCCCGACGTGCCGACCATGATCGAGGCCGGCGTGCCGGGGTACGACTCAGCGGTGTGGTGGGCGGTGCTCTCGCCGAAGGGAACGCCCGCGGCGATCGTCGGCCGCCTGAACGCCGAGCTCGGCCGCATCGTGAAGCTGCCCGACGTGCAGGAGAAGTACGCGAGTCTCGGCGTCTCCCCCGAGCACAGCACGCCCGGCTATGTGTTCGAGCGGGCGAAGGCGGAGGGGCCGCTCGTCGCGGCCACGCTCAAGGCGGCGGGCATCGAGCCCGAGTAGCTCGATGTGATATGTTGACGGCGACAACATCACGTGGTCGCCAGATGTAGACGATGTCAACATCCACCCCGTACCACCATGGAGACCTCCGCCAGGCGGTCCTTACGAAAGCAGGCGAAGTCCTCGAGAAAGAGGGGCTCGAGTCGCTCAGCCTGCGCGAGGTCGCGCGCGGCGCGGGGGTGTCCCACAACGCTCCCTATCGACACTTTTCCGACCGCGACCGCCTGCTCGTCGCGCTCATCGAGGAAGGCTTCCAGATGCTCCTCGACGCTCTGGCGCGCCGGCCGCGGCGCGAGATGGGCGAGGCGTATGTCGACTTCGCGCTCTCGCACCCGCAACGCTTTCGCCTGATGTTCGGCGGGCGCGTGAAGCTGGCGAACCCCGACCGGCGCGCCTACGAGGGGCTGAAGCAGTCGTTCGCCGATCTGGGCGAGAACGCGCAGTACGCGGCCGCCGCCGCCTTGGGAGTGGTGCACGGGCTCTCGCACCTGCTGCTCGACGGCCACTTCGCGACGGAAGAGCAGAAGAGCTTCGTGCGCTCGGTGCTCGGGTCCGTGCGCTTCAGCGCTCCGCGTAGAGGCTGAATTCGGCCGCGCAGCTCGCCGCGTCTGCGTGGCAGCGGAGGAGCCGGAACGCGGGCGCCGCCGGGGCGCGCAGGCTCGACTTCTGCGCGCGCCACAGCTCGAGCGCGGCCGGCTTGTCGCGTCCAGCCATGCTGCCGCTCAGCGCCGCGAGCACCAGGTATTCGCGGGCATCGGCGGCGAGCTCCGGCGTGGTGTCGAGGAGCTCGCGCGCGTGCCGCGCCATTCGCGCCGGGTCGCGCGCCGCCACGGCGGCGAAGAGCTCGATCCAGCGCCGCTGGAACTGCGGCAGCGTGGAGAAGCATTTCGTGCTCGCGATCGCGCGCCACACCGCCCCGGCGTCGTCGGGAGCGAGATACGGATTTACGGTCCGCGCGACCCGCAGCGCGCTGTGCAGCCACACGTCGAGCTGGCGCGGCTCGCGGCATTCGAGCAGCCTGAGCTGCACGAGCTCCAGATCCTTCTGCAGCTGAGTCGGCACCGCCTCGGGCTCGGGGCGCGCGCCGGCGAGAAAGTTGCGCGCGTACCAGGCAAGACGCGTCGCCTCGACGCGCCCGAAGGCATACGCGCCCTTGTAGAGCGGGTTCACCGGACGGCGGCTGCGGCCAGGGTCGAGCAGCTCGAGAAGCGGCACGTCGGCATCGAGGAGCGCCACCAACTCCGTTGCGCTGCGCTCCATGAAACGCTGGCGCGCGGCGTTCAGGTCCAGCACCGGAGCGTAGTCGGTGTTGGCCGGCATGCCGTAGCTTGCGAAGAGCGGCTCGAGCAGGGCGCGGTTGCCAAGGTAGCGCGCGTCGAGGTCGCCTGCGCTCAGGATGTGGACGCTCAAGAGCTCCTGAGCCACGCCGGGATGCTCGAATACATCTGCGCGCGGGGGCAGCGGGAGCGGCGCCTCGCTTGCGACGATGAGCAGGTCATGTTCGCTCGCCGCGAACACCGCGTAGTCCGGAAACGCCTCGCCCAGCGCGCGCATCACCGTGGCGACGAGGCTGGGGTCGATCTCGTAGAGCTGGATCCATTGCACGAGCAGCCCTCGCGGCGCGAGATGGCGCCGGATGCGCTGGTAGAACTCGCGGGTGAAAAGGCTCGACACGCCGCTCACCCACGGGTTCGACGGCTCGGAGACGATGACGTCGTAGCGCCGGCCGTGGGCGGAGAAGAAAGTCTTGGCGTCGTCGATGAGGATGGCGCCGCGCGGGTCGGCGAACGCGCCGACGTTGCGCGGCATGAAGCCGCGCGCGGCCTCCGCCATGGCGGCTTCGATCTCGATGGTGTCGACGCGCTCGATCTCCAGGCTCTGCAGCAGCGTGTGGGTCGTGAGCCCGGTCCCGATGCCGATGACCGCCGCGGTCTTCGCGTCGGGCCTCAGCGCGAGCGGCAGGGCGCCGGTGAGCACCATCGTGATCTCGTCGGTGCCGCGTACGCCGTCGCGGTCGAGGTTGATCGAGCCGTCGGACTTGCCGTTGGTGCGCAGGCTCACGGCCTCGGGATACTTCACCAGGTGCACGGTCGCGGTCTTGCCGTCCTTGCGGTAGAGGATCTCGGCGTCGCGCGAGGCCGCGAGGTCCCCGTAACGGAAGACGCCGGCGGTCATCTTGTTCGCGTCGAGCTCGACCGCGAGGCCGACGACGAGGATCGCGCCGGCGCAGGCGACGGCGGCTGCGCGCCAAACAGTGGTTCTACACACTCTTAGAAGAATGAGACCCAGCGCAATGTCGATGGTGCAGGCGCTGATCAGGGCGCCTTTCAGACCGACGAGAGGCAGGCCGACGTGCACCGCTGCCACCACGCCAACGATAGCGCCGAGGGTGTTCGCCGCGTAGACCCGCCCGATCGCGCCCTCGCCGGCGCCCCGGCGAAGCAGCGCCGCGCTGATGAGGGGGAGCGTGGTGCCGGCGCAGAACGCGGCGGGCAGCATGACGAGCGCGGCGATCGCCTGGCCGGAAAGGTTGAAGAAAACGTAGCCCGTCTGCGTGCGCGCGAGGCCCTTCATCAGCGTTTCCATCAGGCCGAAGGTGAGGTCGTACACCGGGAGCGTGGCAAGCGCCGCCAATCCCATCGCCACCTGCACCCACGCGAGCAGCCGCTCGGCGGATCCCGCCCGGTCGACCCTGCGCCGCACCGCGAGGCCGCCGAGCGCGAGGCCGAGAATGAAGGTCGACAGCATGAGCTCGAACGAGTGCGTCGAGGCTCCCAGCACGAGCGACAGCATCCGGATCCAGACGATCTCGTAGACGAACGAGGCGAGCCCGGTGAAAAACGCAACCGCGAGGAGGAGGCTCGAGGTCCCTTCTTCTTCCGTTTTCGATATCTTTGGAAACACGGCAAGCGGCCGCGCGAGGAGCCAGACCGCCGCGGCGAGCGCGAGGTTCGTCCAGCCCGCGACCCGGAGCGTTCCGGGCAGCCCGGCCCAGGCGATGAGGAGAAAGCCGCTTGCGAGCACGCCTAAAGCCGCGCCGAGGCTGTTCGTGAAGTAGAGCATCGCCAGCGATTCGCCCGGCGTCGCGGGGTGCGCGCGCACGAGCGCCGCGCTCACCAGCGGGAACGTCATGCCGAGGAGCACGGACTGCGGCGCGATGAGGAGGCAGGAGAGCGCGAGCTTCGCCGCGAGCGCGCCCGACTCGCTGCCGAGGGCGGGAAGAAGCGACTCGTAGGCCCAGTCGGTCGAAGCGACGAAGACAGGGTGGAAAACGAGCGCGGCCGCGCCGACGACCGCCTCGACCAGCGCGTAGCCGAGGAGGGGACGCTCGAGGCGCTCCGAAAGGCGCGCGCACCAGGCCGCGCCCGCCGCCATGCCCCCCATGAAGACCACGAGCACGAGCGACTGGGCGTACGCGGCGTGGCCCAGAAAGAGCTTGAGATAGTGCGTCCAGATGGATTCGTAGATGAGGCCGGCGAATCCGGACACGGTGAACAGGAGATAGAACGTCCAGCGCGGCATCGGGCGCGATGCTAATTTAAAAGCGATGCCGCTGCCGTTCAGGCTGGCCGCGTACTACTGCGCCCACTTCGTCCACGTCGGTCTCTTCACGGCGTACTTTCCGCTCTGGCTCGCCTGGCGCGGCTTCGACGCGGTCGAGATCGCGTGGGTGCTCGCGCTGCCGTCGATCATGCGCACGTTCGCGCCTGCGGGCTGGGGCGTGCTCGCCGACCGCAGCGGCGCGCTGCGCGCTCTGGTCGTGGTTTCGTGCGCCGGCCTGGCGCTCGGCTTTGCCGCGCTGCCGTTCGCAGGGAGCTTCGCTGCGGTGACGATGGTCATCGCAATTTCAAGTCTCTTTTCCGCGGGAGCGCTGCCGCTCGTCGAAACGATCACCCTGCGGGCGCTCGCCGGGCAGCCCGGACGCTACGGCCCGATCCGCCTCTGGGGTTCGCTGGGCTTCATCGCGGCGGTCGTTGCCGGCGGCGCATGGCTCGATGCCGCGCCGGTGGCGGCCCTGCCCTGGGCCTTGCTCGGCTTCGCGCTTGCCACGCTCGCGGCTGCCTTTTCGTTGCCGACCGGTGGCGCCCGCGCGCATGGCGAACCGGTGCAGTGGCGACTCGATCGCGCAGCGGCGCGGCTTCTTGCCTGCGGCTTCTGCATGGCCGCCGCACACGGCACGCTCTACGCCTTTTTCACGCTGCACCTCGAACGCTCGGGCTACCGCGTGAGCACCATCGGGCTGCTTTGGACCATCGGCGTGGTGGCGGAGATCGTGGTGTTCGTTTTCCTGCCCCAGCTGTTCAGGCGCTTCGCCCTCTCCACCATCCTCGCCGCGAGCTTTGCCTGCGCCGTGGTGCGCTTTCTCCTCCTCGGATGGCTGGCCGATGTCCTCTGGCTGGTCGTGATCGCGCAGGTGCTGCACGCGGCGACCTTCGGTGCATTCCACGCGGCAGCGGTGTCGGCCGTGCAGCGGGTATTTCCCGAGGTCGCACATGCGCGCGGCCAGACGCTCTTCTCGAGCGTGAGCTATGGGGCGGGCGGCGCGGTCGGTGCGCTCGCCGCCGGCTGGCTCTGGGAGCTCGGGGGCCCGGGAATCGCCTTCTCGCTGTCCGCGCTGTCCGGACTATTGGGACTGCATTTTGCTCGTGGCTTGAGGCGCGCGGGCGTGTAAGCTTGTCAACACGAACGTCCGGGCTTACGCGGGCTTACCGCTGAGAGGCTGATGATGATGCGTACATCCCTGATTGCTCTTGCTATCTCCGCCGCGCTGGCCGCGGGTTGCCAGACCGTCGAAACCACCAAGCAGGGCACCGTCGGCGTCGACCGACAACAGCACATGCTGGTCTCCGAGCAGGAAGTGGAGGCGAGCGCCCAGAAGCAATACGCCCAGATGATGGCCGAGGCGCAGAAGAAGGGCGCGCTCGACAAGGACGCGGCGCAGGTGCAGCGGATCAAGACCATCACCAGCCGCCTGATTCCGCAGACCGCGGTGTTCCGCCCCGACGCCCAGAAGTGGCAATGGGAAGTCCACGTGTTGTCGACAAGCGAGGTCAACGCGTGGTGCATGCCGGGCGGGAAGATGGCCATGTACACCGGCCTGATCGAGAAGCTGCAGGCGACCGACGACGAGCTCGCTGCGGTCATGGGCCACGAAATCTCGCACGCCTTGCGCGAGCACTCGCGCGAGGCCATCTCGCGCCAGATGGCGACGCAGACCGCAGTCGGAATCGCGGGCGCGCTGTTCGGCGTCGGCCAGCTCGGCACGAGCCTCGGCAACATGGTTGCCGACGTCACGCTCAACCTGCCCAACTCGCGCACCAACGAGCAGGAAGCCGACCGCATCGGCGTCGAGCTCGCGGCGCGCGCGGGCTACAACCCGGAGGCTGCGGTTAGCCTGTGGCAGAAGATGGCCAAGCTGAATAGCGCCGGCGCGCCGCCGAAGTGGCTCTCGACGCACCCCTCGAACGAGGAGCGCATCAAGGACGTCCAGGTTTACGCGCAGAAGGTGATGCCGCTTTACAGCGCTGCCAAGGCGAGCCCAAGCGCCGGCAAGTGACTTATAATCCCATGTTTCCGCAGCGGAAACCGCAGTTGGAACTATGGGACAGACCCTCTACGACAAGCTCTGGGAGAGCCATCTCGTGCACGTCGAACCCGACGGCACGGCGCTCCTATACATCGATCGCCACCTCGTCCACGAGGTAACGAGCGCGCAAGCCTACGAGGGCTTGACGATCGCTGGCCGCAAGCCTTGGCGCGTCGACTCCGTGGTCGCGACCGCCGACCACAATACGCCTACGACCAACTGGAACGAAGGCATGGCGGGGGTGCGCGACCCTTTCGCCAAGCTGCAGATCGAGACGCTCGACAAGAACATGAGGGAGTTTGGCGCCAAGGTGTACTTCCCCTTCCTGGATAAGAGGCAAGGAATCGTCCACGTCATCGGCCCGGAGCAGGGCGCGACGCTTCCCGGCATGACTGTGGTCTGCGGCGACTCGCATACCAGCACGCACGGTGCTTTCGGCTGCCTGGCGCACGGCATCGGCACTTCCGAGGTCGAGCACGTGCTCGCCACGCAGTGCCTGGTGACGAAGAAGATGAAGAACATGCGGGTCAGCGTCGAGGGCGCGCTGCCCGCCGGCGTCAGCGCGAAGGACGTCGTGCTCGCGATCATCGGCAAGATCGGCATCGGCGGCGGCATCGGCTATGCCATCGAGTTCGCCGGCAGCACGATCCGTGCGATGTCGATGGAAGGCCGCATGACGGTCTGCAACATGGCTATCGAGGCGGGCGCGCGCGCCGGCATGGTGGCGGTGGACGACACGACGGTCGACTATGTGAGGGGCAGGCCGTTCGCGCCGAAGGCGCCGCTTTGGGATAGCGCGGTCGCCTACTGGCGGATGCTGAAGAGCGATCCGGACGCGAAGTTCGATCGCGAGGTGACGCTGGCCGCCGCCGAGATCAAGCCGCACGTGACCTGGGGCACCGCTCCGGACATGGTGGTCGCGGTGGACGACGCGGTTCCCGATCCCGATCGCGAGAAGGATGCGACCCGTCGCGAAGGGATGGAGCGCGCCCTCACCTACATGGGTCTCAAGCCGCGCACCCGGATGACCGACATCAGGCTGGACAAGATCTTCATCGGCTCGTGCACCAACTCGCGCATCGAGGACCTGCGCGCCGCCGCGGCGGTCGTGAAGGGGCGCAGGATCGCCTCCAACATCCGCCTCGCGATGGTGGTGCCGGGCTCCGGGATGGTGAAGGCACAGGCGGAGAAGGAGGGGCTCGACAAGGTGTTTCGCGACGCGGGCTTCGAGTGGCGCGAGCCGGGCTGCTCGATGTGCCTCGGCATGAACCCCGACAAGCTCGACGCCGGCGAGCGCTGCGCTTCGACCTCGAACCGGAACTTCGAGGGCCGCCAGGGCGTCGGCGGCCGCACGCACCTCGTCAGCCCCGCCATGGCCGCCGCGGCGGCGATCGCCGGCCACTTCGTCGACATCCGGAGCTGGCGCTGATGGACAAGTTCACGGTACTGGAATCCCTCGTTGTTCCGCTGGACCGCGCGAACATCGACACCGACCAGATCATCCCGCAGAAGTACCTGCAGTCGATCAAGCGCACCGGTTTCGGCGACGCCTGCTTCGCCTCGTGGCGCAGGGACCCCGAGTTCGTGCTCAACCAGCCGCGCTACAAGGGCGCCCGGATCCTGCTCGCGCGCAAGAACTTCGGCATCGGCTCCTCGCGCGAGCACGCGCCGTGGGCGCTGCGGGACTACGGCTTCCGCGCCGTGATCGCGCCCTCGTTCGGGGAGATCTTCCAGAACAACTCGCTGAAGAACGGCTTCCTGCCGGTCGCCCTGACCGAGTCCGAGGTCGACAAGCTTTTCTACGACGCCGCGTCGTTTCCCGGTTTCAAATTGATAGTCGACTTGGGAAAGCAGTCGGTCTCGACCGCCGACGGCTCGAAAAGCTTCCGCTTCGACATCGACCCGTTCCGCAAGCACTGCCTGCTGAACGGCCTCGACGAGATCGGCCTCACGCTGGGCCACGCGGACAAGATCCGCGCCTTCGAGGAGCGGCGCCGGGCGCAGTATCCCTGGTACTACTGATATGAAAATCGCGGTGCTGCCCGGCGACGGCATCGGGCCGGAGATCATTGCGCAGGCAAGAAAGGTCCTTCTCCACCTTCGCCTCGACCTGGAAATGCAGGAAGCGCCGGTGGGCGGCGCGGGCTACGAGGCCGCGGGCGATCCGCTACCGCCGGCGACCCTCGCGCTCGCCAGGCAGGCCGACGCGGTGCTGTTCGGCGCGGTCGGCGACTTGCGCTACGACCGCCTCGAGCGTGCCAAGCGCCCGGAGCAGGCGATCCTCGGCCTGCGCAAGGAGCTCGGCCTGTTCGCGAACCTGCGGCCGGCGCAAGTGCACGCCGAGCTCGCAGGCGCCTCGGCGCTCAAGCCGGAAGTCGTCGCCGGTCTCGACATCCTCATCGTGCGAGAGCTCACCGGGGACATCTACTTCGGCCAGCCGCGCGGCATCCGGGAGGTCGCCGGCGCAAGAGAGGGCTTCGACACCATGCGCTACAGCGAGCCCGAGATCCGGCGCATCGCGCGCGTGGGCTTCGAGGCGGCGCGCAAGCGGTCCCGGCGCCTCTGTTCGGTCGACAAGGCCAACGTCCTGGAGACCTCACAGCTCTGGAGAGAGGTTCTTTCAAAAGAATCTGCATCTTTTCCCGATGTCGAATTGACGCACATGTATGTCGACAACTGCGCCATGCAGCTGGTGCGCAACCCCAAGCAGTTCGACGTCATCGTGACCGGCAACATGTTCGGCGACATCCTGTCCGACGAGGCGTCGATGCTGACCGGATCGATCGGCATGCTGCCCTCGGCTTCGCTCGACGAGCGCGGCAAGGGACTCTACGAGCCCATCCACGGCAGCGCCCCCGACATCGCCGGCAAGGGCGTGGCGAATCCGCTCGCGACCATCCTGTCCGCGGCGATGATGCTGCGCTATTCGCTCAACCAGCCCGTCGCGGCCGCGCGAATAGAGGATGCAGTGCGAAGGGTCCTGCGCGACGGTCTGCGCACGGCGGACATCCATACACCCGGCGCGCGCCGGGTGGGCACCGCGGAAATGGGCGCCGCCGTGCTCGAGGCGCTTTAAACTACGGCCATGGTCAGAGCGGGAATCATCGGCTGGCGCGGGATGGTGGGGTCGGTGCTCGTCCAGCGAATGCGCGAGGAGCGCGACTTCGAGCATGTCGAGCCCGTGTTCTTCTCCACCTCGCAGGCCGGCGGCAAGGGGCCGGACATCGGCAGGCCGGTCGAGCCGGTCAGGAACGCGATGGAGCTCGCCGAGCTGAAGAAGCTGCCGGTGCTCATCTCCTGCCAGGGTGGCGACTACACCGGCGAGATCTACCCGAAGCTGCGCCGCGAAGGCTGGAAAGGCTACTGGATCGATGCCGCGAGCGCGCTGCGCATGAACGACGGCGCGGTGATCATCCTCGATCCGGTCAACATGCCGGTGATCGAGCGCGCGGTCGCGAAAGGCGTGAAGGACTTCATCGGCGGCAACTGCACCGTGAGCCTGATGCTGATGGCGACGGCGGGGCTCTTCGAGCACGACGAGATCGAGTGGCTGACCGCCATGACCTACCAGGCCGCCTCCGGCGCCGGGGCGGCAAACATGCGCGAGCTGGTGGAACAGATGCTGCGCATCGGCGACTCGGCCCGGGATCTGCTGAAGAATCCGGCCTCGGCGATCCTCGACATCGACCGCGCGGTCACCGACTCGATCCGGTCGAGCTCTCTGCCGAGGGAGCACTTCGGCCATCCGCTGGCCGCGAGCCTGCTGCCCTGGATCGACAAGGATCTCGGCAACGGCCAGAGCCGCGAGGAATGGAAGGCCCAGGCCGAGGGCAACAAGATCCTCGGGCGCGAGGGCAATGGCCGCGCCCCCATACCGATGGACGGAATTTGCGTGCGCGTGGGATCGATGCGTTGCCACAGCCAGGCGCTCACCATCAAGCTGCGCCGGCCGCTGCCGCTAGACGAGATCGAGGGCATGCTCGCGGAGGGCAACGAATGGGTCAGGGTGGTACCCAACCGCAAGGAAGAAAGTCTCGCCGAGCTGACCCCGGCCGCGGTGTCGGGCAAGCTCTCCGTTCCGGTCGGCCGCTTGCGTAAGCTGCCGATGGGACAGGACTTTCTTTCGGCTTTCACCGTCGGCGACCAGCTCCTGTGGGGGGCGGCCGAGCCGCTGCGGCGGATGTTAAGAATCCTTCTGGACTCAGGCCTGAGGCATTAAGCCGCAAGAGTTTTTCTTTAAGTTGCAGCCGTAAGGCCATGATGTTAAGGTAGTTGGTCCACCTAAGAAGACCTATTACAGCGGGGGCAGCGTGAGGACATTCAGCGTAGCGATCCTGGCCGGCATCTTGGGTCTGGCGGCGCCGTTTGCCGCGCAGGCCGCAGGCCTCGGCCGCCTTACCGTCCTGTCGCCGCTTGGCTCGCCGCTCAACGCCGAAATCGAGATCGTTTCGCTCCAGCCGGGCGAAGAAGATGGACTGAGCGCGCGCCTCGCTTCGGCGGAAGCGTATCGCCAGGCAGGAATCGAGGCGTCCTCCGCGCTGCGCACCGTTCGCTTTGCAATCGTCAAGCGCGACGGCAGGCCGGTGCTGCGCGTCACGTCGACCGCGCCGGTAAACGATCCTTTCATGGATCTACTGGTCGACCTCGAATGGAACGGCGGCCGTCTTACGCGCGAGTACACCGTGCTGCTCGATCCGCCCGAGCTCAAGGGCCCGCAGACCATTGCCGCCGCGCCCCAGAAGCCGGCCACGCCGATCGCGCAGCCGCTTCCTCCGCTCGAGGCGACGCCGAAGCCGCAGGCCGCAGCGCCTGTACAGGATTCCGGCGCGCCCGTGCAGGACTCGGGCGCGCCCGTGCAGGACTCCGGCGCAGCCGCGCAGGATTCGGGAGCGCCCGTGCAGGATTCCGGCGCGCCTGTGCAGGACGCTGCAGCGCCCGTGCAAAGCCAAGGACAACGGCAAGGCGCGCCGGTACAGGATGCGCCGGCGAAGCCGGGAAGGCTGGCTGGCGCGAACAGCTATGACGTGAAGCGCGGCGACACGCTTGGCGCGATCGCGCGCGCCAATCTGCCTCAGGGCGTGAGCCTGAATCAGATGATGATCGCGATCTACCGCGCCAACCCGGATGCGTTCCTGCGCGAGAACATCAACCTTGTGCGCGCGGGCCGCACGCTGAACATGCCGTCCGCAGACGAGCTTAGCGGCGTGAGCGCGGCGGAAGCGAACCAGCTGGTGCAGGCGCACCGCACGGAATGGGAAGACTATCGGACCCGTCTCGCCGCAGCGCCCACGCGCGCCGAGACCGCGTCGGGCCGCGCGGTCACCGGCAAGATCGAGAAGCCCGAAGCGCGCGAGCCCGGCGCCGCCGAGGACCAGGTTCGGCTGTCGAAGGCCGATCCCGCGAAGCCAGGCGCCTCGGCCGCAGCACGCGCGGACGACGCTGCCGCGCGCGAGCGCGCGCTGAAGGAAGCGCAATCGAGGGTGACGGACCTCGAAAAGAACGTCGCCGATCTGCAGAAGCTGCTCGAGCTGAAGAACCAGCAGCTCGCCGAGCTCGAGAAGAAGTCCGCCAAGCCTGCGGCGAAGGCCGAGCCTGCCAAGCCCGAGGCGGTGAAGCCCGAGCCCGCCAAGCCGGCTGCGCCCCCAGTCGTCGCGCAGGCGCCCGCGCCTAGCGCCTCGGCGCCCGCGCCTGGCGCTCCAGCCCCGGTCGGCGCGGCGCCGCAGCCCGAGGCGAAGAAGGCAGAGCCGGCCCCCGAGGCGAAGAAAGCCGAGGCGGCGAAGCCCAAAGCGAAGGCCGCGCCGCCTCCGCCGCCGCCGAGCCTGCTCGACGAGTTCCTCGACAACCCGGTCGCACTCGCGGGTCTCGGCGCCGTCGTAGTCCTGCTGCTCGGCTACGCCCTGTGGTCGTGGCGGCGCAAGAAGTCCAACCAGGCCAAGTTCTCGGACAGCGTGCTCGGACCCGGCGGGGGCACCGCGCCGTCGCTCAACGACTCGCGCTCGGGCGCTTCCGCTTCGCAGGCCTCGGTGAGCCAGACCTCGGGGATGGAAGCCGAGGAGGTCGACCCGATCGCGGAAGCCGATGTGTACATGGCCTATGGCCGCGACGCGCAGGCCGAAGAGATCCTCAAGGAAGCGCTGCAGAAGGACTCGAGCCGGATTCCGGTGCACGCGAAGCTGCTGGAGATCTACGCGAAACGCAACGACACGCGCGCCTTCGAGCAGTCGGCGCTCAAGCTGAAGACCCTGACGAATGGCAGCGGGGCAGATTGGGACAAGGCCGCCGCGCTCGGACGCTCGATCGAACCCGGCAACGGTCTCTACGGCGGCGGCGCTTCCGCGGGCGCGATGGCCGCGGCTCCGGTCGCGGCAGCGTTTGCGGGTGCTGCGGCGGCCGCGCCTTCGATCGACTTCGATATCGGCGGCGCGACCTCGAGCGGCATGGTGACCACCGACATCCCGCTCGATCAGCCCAGGACGGCCACACCTTCGACCATCGACTTCGATCTCGGCGCGAGCAGCACGCCCAACAGCGTGAAGATTCCCGATCCCGACGCGACCATCGCCGCCATCGACTTCAACCTCGACGCGGAGCCGACGAAGAAGCCGGCACCGGCATCGGCCCCGGCGCCTGCGGCGGTCGAATCGGCGTCGACGGCGAGCGGCCTCGACTTCGACCTCAACCTGGACCTGGGCGATCAGTCCGCGTCGGCGACGAAGTCGATCCCGTCGATGGACCTGTCGTCGATCAGCCTCGACCTCGGATCGGCCGGCGAGCCCGGCAGCTCGACTTCGAGCAACGATCCGAAATGGCAGGAAGTCGCGACCAAGCTCGACCTCGCGAAGGCCTACGAGGAAATGGGCGACAAGGACGGCGCGCGCGAGCTCCTCGGCGAGGTCATGAAGGACGGCGACGCCTCGCAGAAGGGGCAGGCGCAGCAGCTCCTGAGCAAGCTCGGTTAAAAAAAGGGGTCAGACCCCTTCCTCGGAAAATCGGCCGGTGTGCTAAAGAAAGGGGTCTGACCCCTTTTTATGCCTCGAATCGCACTCGGCATCGAATACGACGGCAGCCGCTTCCTTGGCTGGCAGACCCAGCCCGGCGGCGGCGCGGTGCAGGACGCGCTCGAGCCCGCGCTGTCGGCGATCGCCGGAGCATCCGTCGGCGTGACCGCCGCCGGGAGGACAGACCGCGGGGTCCACGCGCGGCTGCAGGTCGTTCACTTCGATACCGACAGCCAACGTCCGCCGAGCGCCTGGGTGCGCGGGGTGAATGCGCTTCTGCCCGATGCGGTCGCGGTCCTCTGGTCGCGCGAGGTCGATGGCGAATTCCACGCGCGCTACAGCGCGGTGTCACGGACCTACCGCTATGAGCTCCTCAACCGCGGCGTGCGGCCGGCGCTCGGCGCCGCGCGCCTGGGCTGGTTTCACCTGCCGCTCGATCTGGCGAGCATGCGCGAGGCCGCGGCGCACCTCGTCGGCGAGCACGACTTCTCGGCTTTCCGCTCGTCCGAGTGCCAGGCGAAGACCCCGGTGCGCACGCTTCACGCGCTCGAGATCGAGGCGCGAGGCGCGCGCATCGACTTCGTGCTGCACGCGAACGCGTTCCTGCATCACATGGTGCGAAACATCGTCGGCACCCTGATCTACGTCGGCAAGGGCAAGCATCCGCCGGCATGGGCGAGGGACGTGCTCCTTTCCAGGAAGAGGAGCGAGGCGGCTCCGACCTTCGGCCCGCAGGGTCTTTACCTCGAGAAGATCCAGTACGATGCCCGCTGGGGACTGCCCCGGTGAGAACGCGCATCAAGATTTGTGGAATCACTCGCGCCGAGGACGCGCGCGCGGCCGCCGAGTGCGGAGCCGACGCGATCGGGCTGGTGTTCTATCCGCCGAGCCCGCGCTACCTTTCGGCCGAGCGCGCGGTCGAGCTGCGCGACGCGCTGCCGCCTTTCGTCCAGACGGTGGCGCTGTTCGTGAACCCGGATGCGGCGCAGGTGGCGCAGGTGCTCCAGCGGGTGCGCCCGGCGCTGCTGCAGTTTCACGGCGGGGAGACGCCCGAATTCTGCGGCCAGTTCGGCGTGCCGTTCGTCAAGGCGTGCCGCATGAGGCCGGGGGACGATGCGCTAGAATACCTGCGCCCTTTCTCGCGCGCCGCGGCGTGGCTGTTCGACAGCCATGTCCCCGAGTACGGGGGTGTCGGAGAAGGTTTCGATTTGAGCCTCATGCCGGTCGTGAAGGAGAAGCCGGTCATTCTTTCCGGAGGGCTCTCCCGGGCGAACGTCGCCGAGGCCATCCGCCGTGTGCGGCCCTGGGGCGTGGACGTGTCGAGCGGCGTCGAATCGGCGAAAGGCGTGAAGGACGCAGCAAAAATCGCCGCTTTCATAGCGGAGGTCAGGAATGCGGATGTATGACTTGCCCGACGCGCGCGGCCATTTCGGGCCCTATGGTGGCGTATTCGTCGCCGAAACGCTCACCGCCGCCCTCGACGAGCTGCGCGCGGCCTACGAGCGCGCGCGCCACGATCCCGCTTTCCAGGCCGAGCTCAAGTACGAGCTCAAGCACTACGTCGGGCGCCCGAGCCCGGTCTATCTCGCGAAAAGACTGACGGAGAAGTGCGGCGGCGCGCGCATCTACATCAAGCGCGAGGACCTGAACCACACCGGCGCGCACAAGATCAACAACACCATCGGCCAGGCGCTGCTTGCCCGCGACATGCGGAAGCCGCGCGTCATCGCCGAGACCGGTGCCGGCATGCACGGCGTGGCAACCGCGACGGTCGCGGCGCGCTACGGCATGGAGTGCGTCGTCTACATGGGCGTGGACGACGTGAAGCGCCAGGCGGCCAACGTGCACCGCATGGGCGTGCTCGGCGCGAAAGTGGTGGGCGTGGAGTCCGGCTCGCGCACGCTGAAGGACGCGCTCAACGAGGCGATGCGCGACTGGGTCACCAACGTAGACACGACCTTCTACATCATCGGCACCGTCGCCGGCCCGCACCCCTATCCCATGATGGTGCGCGACTTCCAGTCGGTGATCGGGGAAGAGAGCATCGTGCAGATGCAGGAGCTCGCCGGCCGGCAGCCCGACGCCGTGATCGCCTGCGTCGGCGGGGGCTCCAATGCGATGGGGATTTTCTACCCCTACATCAGGCACGAGACCACGCGCCTGGTCGGCGTCGAAGCCGCGGGCGAGGGCCTCGAGACCGGCAGGCATGCGGCGTCGCTCTGCGCCGGCAAGCCCGGCGTGCTGCACGGCAACCGCACCTATCTCCTGCAGGACGACAATGGCCAGATCACCGAGACGCACTCGGTGTCCGCCGGCCTCGACTATCCCGGGGTCGGCCCGGAGCACGCCTGGCTGAAAGACAGCAAGCGCGCCGAGTATGTCGCGGTGACCGACGACGAAGCGCTGGCCGCGTTCCACGAGCTGTGCCGCAGCGAGGGCATCATCCCGGCGCTCGAATCCGCGCACGCCGTGGCGCAGGCGATGAAAATGGCGCCGTCGATGCCCAAGGACGCGGTCCTGCTCGTCAACCTTTCCGGCCGCGGTGACAAGGACATGCACACCGTCGCCGAGCGCTCGGGGAAGAAGCTTTGATGTCGCGAATCCAGGGCCGCTTCGAAGCCCTCGCGAAGGCGGGGCGCAAGGCCCTGATCCCGTACATCACCGCGGGCGACCCCCATCCCTCGCTCACAGTGCCGCTCATGCGAGCGCTGGTGGAGTCGGGCTGCGACATCATCGAGCTCGGCGTGCCGTTCTCCGATCCGATGGCCGACGGCCCGGTGATCCAGCGCTCCGGCGAAAGAGCATTGAAGCATGGGGTGGGATTGAGGGATGTTCTTTCCCTGGTCAAGCAATTCAGGGAAAAAGATGAAACTACTCCGATTGTCTTGATGGGCTACGCCAATCCGATCGAGGCGATGGGCACCGAGAAGTTCGCGGCCGCCGCGAAGGCGGCGGGCATCGACGGCGTGATCGTGGTGGACTACCCGCCCGAGGAATGCGTCGATTTCTCGGTGCTGATGAAAAAGAACGACATCGACCCGATCTTCCTGCTCGCGCCGACGTCGACGAAGAAGCGAATCGATGAGGTCGCGAGGAGCGGCAGCGGCTACCTGTACTACGTGTCATTGCGGGGCGTGACCGGCGCGGCGAACATCGATGTCTCAGAAATCGGAGAAAAAATTCCCTCGATCCGAGCGGCGACCAAGATGCCCATCGGCGTCGGATTCGGCATCCGCGACGCCGAATCGGCCCGCCGCATCGCGGCGAGCGCCGACGCGGTGGTGATCGGCAGCCGCCTGATCCAGGAGATCGAGGCCGGCAGCGCCGACCAGGCCGTGGCGCGCGTGAAGGCGTTCCTGCAGCCGATCCGGCAGGCGCTCGACGCCTCGTTTCACCGATGAGCTGGCTGCAGAAGCTCCTGCCGCCGAAGATCCAGCGCACCGGCGGCGCGAAAAAGACGGTCCCCGAGGGGCTGTGGACCAAGTGCGCCGCATGCGACGCGGTGCTCTACAGCACCGACCTCGAGAAGAACCTGAACGTGTGCCCGAAGTGCGGCCATCACGAGCGCCTCGGCGCGCGTCCGCGCCTCGACGCGCTGCTCGATCCCGACGGCCGCTTCGAGATCGGCTCCGAGGTGCTGCCGGTCGACACGCTCAAGTTCAAGGATTCGCGCCGCTATACCGAGCGCCTGTCCGACGCGCAGGAGCAGACCGCCGAGAGCGACGCGCTGGTCGTGATGCAGGGCTCGATCAAGGCGCTGGGCGTGGTGTGCGCCGCGTTCGAGTTCGACTTCATGGGCGGCTCGATGGGCTCGGTCGTGGGCGAGCGCTTCGTGCGCGGCGTGCGCGTGGCGATCGAGCAGAAGCTGCCCTTCGTGTGCGTGACCGCCTCGGGCGGGGCGCGCATGCAGGAGGGCCTGCTTTCCCTCGTGCAGATGGCGAAGACCACCGCCGCGCTCACCGACCTCGCCGAGCGGCGCCTGCCCTTCGTCTCGCTGCTCTCGGACCCGACCATGGGCGGGGTGTCGGCGAGCTTCGCGATGATCGGCGACGTGGTGATCGCCGAGCCGAAGGCGCTGATCGGGTTCGCGGGGCCGCGCGTCATCGAGCAGACGGTGCGCCAGAAGCTGCCGGAGGGCTTCCAGCGCGCCGAG
>DATMJC010000061.1:0-5900 GCA_035554435.1 Burkholderiales bacterium
GGCCCGCACCTCTACGTCGACGGCGCAATCACCGGCAACATTCTGTACGGCGCGCGCGTCGACCAGGAGCAGGGGGTCGCCGCGCAGTGGCGCGCGAAGCACGGCCGCGCGCCGGCGCCACGCGTGCGCTACTGGGTGATCTTCAACAACCAGTTCCGTTTTCCGCCGCAGGTGACGCAGGCGCGCTGGCCCGACATCATGTCGCGCGCCACGATCATGGCGACGCAGAACGCGACGGTGAGCGCCATGCGCCACCTCGCGGCGAATGCCGAGCTGACGCGCACCAAGTACGGCATCGACGTGGAGCTGCGCATCATGGCCGTGCCCGAGGCCTGGGCACCGCAGGTGGCCGGCACCTTCAAGAAGGAAGTGATGAACGATCTGGCCGACCTCGGCGAGAAGATGGGCGCCGACCCCGCGAGCTGGACTAACGGAGTACCGGACTGACGATCCGACAAGGCGCTAGAAGCGCGCTTGCACGTAGCCGAAGAAGCTCTGCGAGCGCCAATCGAAGCTGCCGGTGAAGTCGTTCTTGGTGGCGTCCACGCCGAGCTTCACGGCGCTGATGCCCAGGCCGACGCCGAAGTGACGGGTCAGCATGTAGTCGGTCGACATGCCGAGGTAGCTGATGCTCCCTTTGACGTCGCCGACCTTCAGCAGCAGGCCCTCGAAGAACGTGCTCACCGTCCAGCGCGGCGTGATGAAGGTGTCGAGACTGATGCCGAACATCGGCAGCGGCGCGGTGGTGCTCGAGGAAATGTCGCGCGGCGGAGTGCTGGAGTTGAACCCGAACTTGAATCGCGCGCCGTAGAGACCGGCCATCGCGGCGAGCTCGATGCGGTCGTCGCGAATCAGAGAGTACTGGTAGTTCACGATAAGGAAGTCGGTGTTGGCGCTGGTGTCGAGCCTGGTGCCAGCGGGAACCGTCTGGTCCTTGATCACGAGATCCTGCTCGATGGTCTTCTCCGCATGGCGCCGCGTGCTGAAGGACTGGAACCCGACGCGGTGGTTCGGCGAGAAGCGCCAGGTGCCCTCGGCGAGCAGGCTCGAGCGGTCGCGCTGGATCCCGGCACCGCCCTCGAGGTTGAACTCGACACCGCGCCTGTTCGGGCCGTCGATGCGCACCGAGGTGTCGCTCTCGTTGATGATGGTGCCGAGACTGAGCTTGAATTTCTCGGTGCCGCCGCGGACCGGGCCATCCTGGGCGAGGGCCGGCCCTGCGAAGGCGGCGGCGATGAATGCGACGGGCAGGCCCTTGGCTTTCATGGCGTCCTCTCGGTGAGTGTCGGTACGGTAGGGCACATTGCTATAGCGCTCGGTACGGTAGCGCACATTATGGCAGGCTCTTGGGGTCGAGGATCAATACGGTACCGTACACGCGTGACATGAATGACATGGCGCGAATGCCGGCGAGACTTTTCTGAGGGATCCGCTCGGTACTATCCGCCGACCGTCGGGCGTCAACGTCATCAGGCGCATCGTGCTCGAACGCGTGAGGCCGCGGTCTATCCCGCCCGCCCGCGCTCGAGGAGCCACGAGACCGCCAGCCCGAGCACCAGCCCCCAGAACGGCGCGCCGATTTGCAGGATCGGAACGTCGGCCACGGTGACCAGAAAGCAGATTAGCGCACCGAAGCTGAAGCGCCCGCCGAAGGAAGCGGTGAACGCAGTTTGCAGGACGCGCAGCATCGCGAGGCCGGCGAGCGTGGCGATGAACGCCGGCGGCGTGGCGAGCAGCAGCCGGGTGAAGAACGGCGCGAGAACCCCGAACGCCACGGCGAAGAGGCAGAAGAACAGGGCGCCCGTGTATTGGCGATGCGTCTCGCCCGCACTGGAAAGCACTGCGCTCACCGGGCCGGTCAGGCACGTCGAGACGGCGCCGAGCAGTCCCGTCACGACCGACCCGGCGCCGCAGGCAACCGTGATCGCGTTGACCGGCGCCGGGTGGCCGTTGGCCGCGAGGATGGCAACGCCCTGCGCGTTCTGCACCGCGAGCACCGTGATGGCGAGCGGCACCACGAGCTCCACCATCGCTGCCCACGAGAACTCGGGCACGTACAGGTTCGGCGCTGCGAGCGTGAACAGCGCGGCGGCCGGCGGCTTGAATGCTCCAAGGACTCCGATGGCGAGCGCGCCCGCGATCAGGGCGCCGATGAGCGGCGGAAGCACCCTTGAGAGCCTGGGCAGAGCGGTGAGAAGAGCAAATGCCGCCGTCATCGGCAGGGCGATCCACGGGTGGTCGCGGAAAGCGAGCACCAGATCCACCCCGAAGCGCAGGAATACCCCGGCAACCATCGCCATCACGATCGGCATCGGCACCGCCTCCATCGCGCGGCGCACCCAGCCCGACAGGCCGAGCAGGAGCATCAGCACGCCGGTGGCGAGAAATGCGCCGACCACCTCGGCGAACGCAAGATGGCCGAGCGCCGGGCCGACCAGCACCGCGCCCGGAATGCTCCACAGGAAGACGAGCGGCTGCCGGTATGCCAGCGTGAAAGCCATCGAGATCACGCTGTTCAGGCAGAACGCGGCGAAGATCCAGGAGGCGATGTCGGATTCGGCAAGGCCGCCCCGCGCACCGACCGCGAGGATGATCGCCACCGGTCCGCTCGCCGCGAACAGGAACGCGACCATCGCCGCCACGGCGTACGGCGCGCCGGCAGCGGCAAGAATGCTGCGCGGTCCAGGCGGCGGCGAAACGATTCTTTCGAGCGGCATGCGAGGCGGCATTCTCGGCTAACATTCGCCGCTCCGGCAATGAGCTACCTCGTCGGCATCGATATCGGCGGCACCTTCACCGACTGCGCGATCGTCGATCGCGCCGGAAAGCTTCTCACCACGAAGGTGCCTTCGACGCCGGAGGATTTCTCGCGCGGCATGATGGATGCGCTCGGCGCCGGCGCCAAGGCCCTCGGCCTGCCGCTCGCGGAGTTCTGCGGCGACATCGCGTTCCTCTCGCACGGCACCACGGTCGGCACCAACACCATCATCCAGAAGAAGGGCGCGCGCGTCGGGCTCATCACCACCAGGGGCCACGAGGACGCGATCCACATCATGCGCGGCTCGCGCGGCCATGGCGGCCGCGACATCCGCAAGGTGGTGCACTTCCCCGAGACCTCCAAGCCGGTGCCGATCGTGCCGAAGCGCCTCATCCGCGGCGTATCCGAGCGGGTAGATTGCTTCGGTGAAGTTGTAGTTGAATTGAATGAATTGGAGGCAAAACAGGCGATCGGCGAGCTCATCGAACAGGGCGTGCAGGCGATCGCGATCTGCTTCCTGTGGTCGTTTCGAAACCCCAAACACGAGCTTCGCGTCCGCGAGCTGGTGAAGTCGATTGCAAAGGACGTGTTCGTCACCTGCTCGGTCGACATCGCGCCCAAGTGGGGCGAGTACGAGCGGGTCACGGCGACGGCGCTGAATGCCTACCTGGGCCCGGTGATGACCGGTTACCTTCAACGACTAGACACCTCATTACAGAAGCTTGGTTACTCGCACGGCCTCCAGATCGCCCAGTGCGGCGGCGGGACGGTACCGGTCGCACGCGCCGGGGAGGCGCCGCTCCTGACGCTCGACTCGGGTCCGGTTTCCGGCGTAACCGCGTCGATGTTCCTCGGCGCCGCGATGGGCGAGCGCCACATCATCACCACCGACATGGGCGGCACCTCGTTCGACGTGTCGATCATCCACGACGGCAAGCCCGCCTACTCCTTCATCAGCAACACCGACCAGTACGAGTACTTCCTGCCGAAGGTCGACCTGCAGGCGATCGGCGCGGGCGGCGGCAGCCTGGCGCGCGTGCAGCCGGAGAAGCGCACCATGACCGTCGGGCCGGACAGCGCCGGCGCCTTTCCCGGACCGGTGTGCTATTCGCGCGGCGGCACGGTGCCGACAGTCACCGACGCGCAGCTCGTGCTCGGCTACCTCGATCCGGACAATTTTGCCGGCGGCAGGATGAAGCTGGACAAGGCATCGGCAACGAAAGCCGTCGCGGAGCTCGGCGCCGGGATCGGGATGACTGCGATGGAGTGCGCCGCCGGAATCTGCCGCATCGTCGAGCTGCAGATGGCCGACGTGATCCGCAAGGTCACGGTCGAGAAAGGCTTCGATCCGCGCGACTTCGTCCTGTTCGCCTTCGGCGGCGCTGGCCCGGCGCACGCCGGCGTGTTCGCGCGGGAACTGGGTGTCCGCAAGATCATCATCCCCCAGAGAAAAGCGGCGTCGACGTGGTGCGCCTTCGGTGCCGCGGCGGCCGACGTGCTGCACATTTTCGAGCGCACCGAGATCATGCCGACGCCGGTTCCGGCCACGCACATCAACCGCAATTTCGAGCAGCTCGAGAAGCAGGCGCGCGAAATGATGGCGAGCGAGGGCATCGCCGCCGGCCGCCAGCGCTTCGAGTTCTCGCTCGATGTGCGGCACAAGGGGCAGATCAACGAGGTGGAACTGCTTCTGCCTTGGAAGCGCGTGGATGCGAACTACGAGGTTTCGTTGCGACGCATCTTTGTCGAACGCTATGAAAAGCTCTACGGGCGCGGTTCGGCGCTCGCCGGCGCACAGCTCGAGATCGTGGTGTGCCGGCTGCGGGCGCGCGCGCTGACGCCCAGGCCGAAACTGGTCAAGGCGAAGAGCGCCTCGAAAAGCATTCCGCGCGAAGCCGTGCGCAAGCCGCGCTCGATTCAATGGGAAAAGCCGAGGAAGACGCC
Organism: Burkholderiales bacterium; assembly: GCA_035554435.1. GTDB lineage: Bacteria > Pseudomonadota > Gammaproteobacteria > Burkholderiales > SG8-39 > SCGC-AG-212-J23. The sequence continues at coordinate 4,703 of DATMJC010000061.1, forward strand.
CGTCTATGACGGCGAGAAGCTCGCCGTCGGCAACCGAATCCGCGGACCGGCGATCGTCGAGACCTCCGATACCACGGTCGTGGTCCATCCGGGGCGTACGCTCGCCGTCGACGCGCTGGGCAACTTCGAGATCACCTTCAAATGAATGCACCGCTGAAAAAGCTTAGCGAGCTGACCGGCCTCGCGTTCGACGGCGTACGCAGCGGCTACGTGCCGCCGAAGCACCTCAGTATTTCCAAGAAGTTGCGTCTCCATACCCGGGTGAGGCGCGAAATCGACCCGGTCACCTTCGAGGTCGTGCGCCACGCGCTGTGGAACGTGAACGAGGAGCATGGCGCGACCATCCAGCGCCTGTCGGGATCGCCGGTGGCGATGTACGCGCTGGACCTCAACCCCTCGATCCTCACCGAGGACGCCGAGTTCGTGTATTTCGGTCCCTACATGCAGTACATGTCCGGGGTCACCGATACGCAGGTGAAGTGGACGCTCGAGAACCGCAGCGACAACCCGGGGATCCGCGACGGCGACATGTTCCTTGCCAACGACCCCTGGGTGGGCGCCGCGCACCAGATGGACGTGATGCTGCTCTGCCCGGTGTTCTGGAAGGGCGAGCTCTTCTGCTGGGTCACCAACTGCCTGCACCAATACGACATCGGCGGCATCACGCCGGGCAGCTTCTGCCCGTCGGCGCGCGACGCCTACGACGAGGGCATCTTGATTCCGCCGGTGAAGATCGTCGAAGGCAACGAAATCCGCCGCGACATAGAAGATATTTATTTGAGAAGTTCAAGAAAACGCTCTGCGGTGGCGCTCGATTTCAGGGCCCAGCTCGCCGGCAACATGACGGCGAAGGACCGCGTTCTCGCCCTGATCTCGCGCTACGGCGCCGAAACGGTCAAGGGCGTGATGAAGAAGATCATCGACGACGGCGAGCGGGCGTTTCTGAAGAAGCTGGCGCGGCTCCCGGACGGCGTGTGGCGCGACCGCACGTATGTGGAATGCTGCCGCCCCGGCGACAGGTCGGTTCACAGGGTTTTTCTTACCTTGAAGAAAGGCGGAAAGCGGCTGGTCTTCGAGAACGAAGGCACCGATCCCCAGGCCGGCGCGATCAACGCCACCTACTCGGGCTGGCGCGGCGCGATCATGGTCGCGCTGAACGAGCTGCTGTGCTGGGACCAGTACTACGCCGTCGGCGGCG
>DATMJC010000062.1:0-4695 GCA_035554435.1 Burkholderiales bacterium
CGCGGCCTGCCGCGCATTGCGGGCCACCGCCGCGGCGCCGAGGCGGTGCGGCGCACCGTCAAGGCCGCGGCGGAATTGGGCATTCCCTATCTGACCCTGTTCGGCTTCTCGTCGGAGAATTGGAAGCGGCCGCATACCGAGGTCGACGATCTGATGTCGCTGCTGCGGCATTTCCTGCGCGGCGAGATCGCCGAATTACACCGCAACGGCGTCCGCCTCCGCGTCATCGGTGAGGTCGCCCGGCTGGCGCCCGATATCGTCACCCTGATCGAGAACGCCGAAGCGCTGACCCGCGCCAATCCCGGGGTGAACCTGACCGTCGCACTCTCCTATGGCGGCCGCGCCGAGATCATCGCCGCCGCCCGAGCCATCGCCGCCAAGGCCGCGGCCGGCTGCCTGGACCCTGAGAAGGTGGACGAGGCGGCGATCTCGCAACACCTGTTCACCGCCGGCCTGCCGGATCCGGATCTGCTGATTCGCACCAGCGGCGAGCAGCGCATCAGCAATTTCCTGCTGTGGCAGCTCGCCTACAGCGAGCTCTACTTCACCGACACGCTGTGGCCGGACTTCGACGCCGCGGCGCTCGACCTCGCGATCGCCTCGTATCGCAGCCGCGAGCGGCGCTTCGGCCGTACCAGCGAGCAACTCGAAGCCGCGAAGCGGGCCGAGGTCGCCTGAAAGGTCAGCTCGCCGCAAGAATCGGCACGGCCGCGGTCCTGATCGCCGCGCTGCTAGCGGCGCTGTTCCTGCTTCCTCCGGGTGCGCTCGAGCTCGCGGTCGGTCTCGTCCTGCTCGTCGCCGCGCACGAGTGGGCGCGCCTGTGCCGCCTCGAGCGCATCCCGGCGCTCGTCTTCGCCGCCGCGGTAGCGCTCACGTTTTTCGCCCTCCAACGCGCCGGCCTGCAGCAGGCGACGTTCGCGTTGGCGGCGTTTTTCTGGATCGTGCTCGCGCCGCTCTGGATGTGGCGCGGCGTGCAGCCGAACCAGACGATCTGGATCGGCGCAGCCGGCTTCGCGGTACTGGTTCCCGCGGGTCTTGCGATGGTCCGGCTCGAGCCGCTCGTGGTGTTGCTCGTGCTCGTGCTCGTCTGGATCGCCGACACCGCCGCTTATTTCGTCGGGCGCGCGTGGGGCAGGCGCAGGCTCGCGCCCGCGATCAGCCCGGGCAAGACCTGGGAGGGCGCCGCCGGCGGCCTGATCGGCGCCCTGCTGTACGCTATCATCATCGCGTTTTTCACCGACCTGGGCGCGTGGCTCGCCCTCGTCGCAACCGCGCTACTGCTAGGCATGGTAAGCATTGTGGGCGATCTGTTCGAATCGGCGGTGAAGCGCCAGGCGGGCGTGAAGGACAGCGGCAGCCTGCTGCCCGGGCACGGCGGCATCCTGGACCGCATCGACAGCGCGACGGCAGCGCTTCCGGTCGCCGCGCTGGTATGGCCGATCGTCCGATGAATCTTGCGGTCCTCGGTGCCACCGGTTCGATCGGGGCGAGCACCCTCGACGTGGTGAGCGCGCACCCCGACCGCTACCGCGTGTTCGCGCTGAGCGCCCACGGCTCGCGGGACGCGTTGCTCGAGCTCTGCCGCCTGCACCGCCCGCGGCTCGCGGTGCTCTCCGGCACGGCCGAGGACCGCGCGCTACGCGCGCGCTTCGCCGAGTTGAACGTCGAGCTCATGTTCGGCGGCGCGGCCCTGGAGGCCGTGGCGACCCATCCCGACTGCGACGCCGTCATGGCGGCGATCGTCGGGGCCGCGGGTCTGCCCTCGACGCTCGCAGCCGCGCGCGCCGGCAAGCGCGTGCTCCTCGCCAACAAGGAAGCGCTCGTCATGGCGGGCGACCTCGTGATCCGCGCGGCGCGCGACTCGGGCGCCGAGCTGGTCCCGGTGGACAGCGAGCACAACGCGGTGTTTCAGTGTTTCTCCGACAAGAATTCAGTCAAGAAAGTCATTTTGACGGCTTCCGGCGGACCGTTCCGCGCGACGCCGCTCGAGAGGCTCGACGCCGTCACCCCCGAGGAAGCGTGCGCGCATCCGACCTGGGTCATGGGACGCAAGATCTCGGTCGACTCGGCCACGATGATGAACAAGGGCCTCGAAGTGATCGAGGCCTGCCACCTGTTCGCCCTGCCGGCCGAGCGCATCGAGGTGCTGATCCACCCGCAAAGCATCGTGCACTCGCTGGTCGAATACGTCGACGGGTCGGTCATCGCGCAGCTCTCCAATCCCGACATGCGCGTGCCGATCGCCTACGCACTGGCGCACCCCGAGCGCATCGCCTCGGGCGCGCGGCCGCTCGACCTCGCCAGCCTGAAAAGCCTCGCGTTCGAGCGCCTCGAGCCCGAGCGCTTTCCGTGCCTGGGCCTCGCGCGCGCCGCGCTGCGCGCCGGCGGAACCGCGCCCGCGGCGCTGAACGCCGCGAACGAGGTGGCTGTCGAGGCATTCCTGTCCCGGCGCATCCGCTTCACCGCGATCGCGGCCGTGATCGAGGACACCTTGAGCGGCATCGACGCTACGGCGGCGGGCACGCTCGCGGAGATCCTCGACGCCGACGCGATCGCGCGGCGCAAGGCGCTCGAGCGCATCGCGCTCAGGGAAGCGGCGTGAAACTTTTGGATACAACAAAAACAGGGGCGGACCGCGATTTTTCCCCGACAAAGAGGATAAAAACGCGGTGTGTGCCTGATTCTGGGACCTAGGACATGAGCGTTCTCATTGCCATCGCTGCGTTCATCGTCGCGCTGGGCGTGCTGATCGTGGTGCACGAATACGGGCACTACCTCGTGGCGCGCCTGTGCAACGTCAAGGTGCTGCGCTTTTCCGTCGGCTTCGGGCGTCCGCTCGCCTTGTGGCGGCGCGGCCGCGACCGCACCGAGTGGGTCATCGCGGCGATTCCCTTCGGCGGCTACGTCAAGATGCTCGACGAGCGCGAGGGAGCGGTGGCGCCCGCGGAGGCGCACCGGGCGTTCAACCGCCAGAGCGTCTGGCGCCGCCTCGCGATCGTGATCGCCGGCCCGATGTTCAATCTCGCGTTCGCGGTCCTCGTGTACGCCGGGCTCTTCATGTACGGCCTGCCCGAGGCGCGCCCGGTCCTCGGCGAGCCGCCGCCGGACAGCGCGGCCGCGGCGGCCGGGCTGCATTCGGAGGACACGGTCCGGGCGGTCGCGGGCGTTCCGATCGCCACCTGGCAGGAGCTGCGCTGGCGGGTGCTGCAGGCCGCGCTGCAGCGCGAGTCGCTGCGCCTCGAGGTGCAGACCGCGCGCGGCAACCTCGCCGAGGCGACGCTCGACCTGCGCGGCTATCCCACCGACGACGTCGAGACCGACGCCCTGGAGCGCGTGGGGCTGCGCCTTTACCGTCCGCCGCTCGATCCGGTGATCGGCCAGGTCGTCGCCGGCGACCCTGCCGAGCGCGCGGGGCTCAAGGCGGGCGACCGCGTAGTGCGCGCCGGCGACAAGCGCATCGATTCGTGGGATGCCCTGGTGGCGGAGATCCGCGCGCACCCCGGAACCCCGCTTGCGCTGCTCATCGAGAGAAGCGGCGCCACAAGCGCGGTGGAAGTGGTTCCCGAAAGCGTCGCGTCGGGCGCCACGCGCGTCGGCCGCATCGGCGCGGGGCCCTACATCCCGCCCGCGCACGCCGAGAGAATGCTGATCACGGTGCGGCACGGCGTGCTCGGCAGCATCGGCAAGGCGCTCGCGAAGACCTGGGACATCTCGATCTTCAGCCTGAAGATGCTGGGCCGGATGCTGACCGGACAGCTCTCCTGGAAGCACCTTTCCGGCCCGGTGACGATCGCCGATTTTGCCGGGCAGTCCGCTCAGATGGGGCTTTCCTATTATCTCGGCTTCCTCGCCATCATCAGCATCAGCCTCGGGGTGCTCAATCTGCTGCCGATCCCGCTGCTCGACGGCGGGCACCTCATGTACTACGCGATCGAAATCATCAAGGGCAGCCCCGTATCCGAGCGCGCCATGGAGCTCGGCCAGCGCGTGGGCCTCGCGTTGCTGCTCGTCATGATGGTGTTCGCCTTCTACAACGACCTGAATCGGCAACTGACTCGCCTGCTCACCGGCTGAATGATCCGCCGAGGCCTCGCCGCGGTCCTCGCCGCGCTAGCGCTCGTCGGGGCCGCGGGCGCTCAGTCGTTCGAGCCCTTCACCGTCAAGGACATCCGCGTCGAGGGGCTGCAGCGCACCGAGCCCGGCACCGTTTTCAGCTACCTCCCGATCAAGGTCGGCGAGGTCATGAACGAGGAGCGGGCGCGCGCGGCGCTGCGGGCGCTTTACGCCACCGGCTTCTTCTCCGACGTGCGCCTGGAGCACGAGAACGACGTGCTGGTGGTGTTCGTGCAGGAGCGCCCGGCAGTGGCCCAGATCGACTTCTCCGGGATGAAGGAATTCGAGCCCGACGCGGTGCGCAAGGTGCTGCGCGAAAACGGCCTCGCCGAGGGGCGCATCTTCGACCGCTCGGTGCTCGAGACCGCCGAGCAGGAGATCAAGCGCCAGTACCTGTCGCGCGGGATGTACGGCGCGGAGGTCCAGACCACGGTCACGCCGCTCGAGCGCAACCGCGTCGGCATCAACATCGCGGTCACCGAGGGCGAGGTGGCGAAGATCCGCGGCATCAACATCGTCGGCGCCCAGGCGTTCAGCGAGAGCGAGCTGGTGAGCCTGTTCGTGCTGCGCACGCCCGGCTGG
>DATMJC010000063.1:0-31384 GCA_035554435.1 Burkholderiales bacterium
CCGCGCAGCTCCAGGACGACAAGCAGTTCCGGCGCATCGAGGGCATCATCAACTCGATGACCCCGCAAGAGCGCGCGAAGCCCGAGCTCATCAAGGCCTCGCGCAAGCGCCGCATCGCCGCCGGCGCGGGGGTGCCGGTGCAGGCCGTGAACCAGCTGCTCGGCCAGTTCGAGCAAATGCAAAAAATGATGAAGATGATGCGGGGCGGCAACCTGCAGCGGATGATGCGCAACATGAAAGGGTTCCTCCCGGGGATGCGCTGAGCGGGGGGACAATCCCCCGCATGGCGGACCAGGGCACCCGGACGCTCGTCTGCAGCGTCCTTTTCATCGACATCGTCGGCTATTCGAAGAAGGGCGTGGGCGACCAGGTCAAGCTCAAGCGCGCCTTCAACGACATCCTGACGGGCGCGCTTGAACAGGTGTCGCCGCGCGACCGCGTGGTGGTCGATACCGGCGACGGTGCGGCGGTCACGTTCCTCGGCGACCCCGAGGGGGCCCTCTTCGTCGGACTCGCAGTGCTCGACAAAGTGGGCGAGATCCCGGTGCGCCTCGGCATCAACCTCGGGCCGGTCTCGCTCATCAACGACATCAACGGCCGCGACAACGTGGTCGGTGACGGCATCAACGCCGCCGAGCGCGTGATGAGCTTTGCCGGCCAGGGGCAGCTGCTCGTGTCGCGGACGTTTTTCGAGGTGATGTCGCTCCTCTCCGCGGACTACGCGGCGCTTTTCAAGCAGGAGCGCACGCGCCTCGACAAGCACAACCGCGCGCACGATCTTTTTGCGGTCACCGACGCCGTGCGGGTCGGCCGGCGCGTGCAGGAAGCCCAGGTGCGACTGCGGCGCAGCCAGCGCCGTGCCGCTCCGGTGCCGGAGGACGACGCGCCGGCCCAGGTGTTCGACGCGGGCACGCATTTCATCGTATCGGCCCGAGGCCAGGGGAAAGTGCAGGACGCGGTCAAGAAGCTCGCCGCCGAGGGCTGCCAGCTTCTTTCTCCGATGGCGCAAGTCGGCAGCAAATGGGTCGCGAGCGTCGGCAATCCGAGGCTCACCGTGCAGGCCAGGGTGGAGACCTTCGGCTTCAAGCGCGTCATCACCGGCCCCACCGTCGAGGCGGTGCGGTTGAAGCTCCAGGATCTCCTCGAGCGCGGCGCGACGCTGGTCCAGGACGCCGAGCTCGCCGACGGCGTGTGGACTGCCGTGTGCGAAAAAACTTAAAAGCTTAGTTTCCGCTGAACCAGTTGTAGCCCTTGTCCTCCCAGTAGCCGCCCGGGTTGTCGTTCACCACGAACAGCTCGGTGATGTGCTTCGGGTTCTTGAAGCCGAGCTTGGTGGGAATGCGCAGCTTCATCGGGAAGCCGTACTTCGGCGGCAGGATCTGGTCGGCGAAGCGGAACGTGAGGAGCGTCTGCGGGTGGAGCGCGGTCGCCATGTCGATGCTCGAATAGTAGTCGTCGCCGCAATTGAACCCCACGTACTTCGCCGTGAGGTCGGCGCCGACGCGCTGGAGGAAATCGCTGAAGCGCACGCCGCTCCACTTGCCGATCGCGCTCCAGCCCTCGACGCAGATGTGGCGCGTCACCTGCGACACCTGCGGCAGCGCGTAGAGCTCCGGCAGCCGCCACGGCTTCTGCTCCTTGATCAGCCCGCCGAGCTGCAGCTTGTAGTCGGTCTCGTCGATGATGCGGACGTCGCTCTCCGGGTAGTAGCCGTTGAACGGAAAGGGCTGCGTGATCATGCTTTCCGGGAACTCGGGCGCGAGCTTTTTCGGATCGAACAGCCAGCCCTGCACGCGATCGTTCCACCGCGACATCCCTTCGAGCACCTGCTGAACGTTCTCGTCGCCCGTGATCTCGCAACCCGCGAGGAGCGATAGAGCGCCAATGGACAGGCTCTGCTTCAGGAACAGTCGACGCTCCAGGCTTCCGACCTTGGGGTGCTTGAGGGCGAGACGGCTGTTTTTCATGACGACCTCCTGAGCCGCCCGGTGATCATGGTGGGGAAGGTACGCGGCACGAGCGCGACCATGGCTACGTGCACCACGACGATGAAGACGACGAGCGACATGGCAAAAAAGTGGAGCAAGCGCGCGCCTTCGTAGCCGCCCATCAGCGCTGCGAGCGCTTGCAGTTGAACCGGTTTCCAGATCGCCAGCCCCGTGACGATGAGCAGCATGAGGGCCAGAATCAAAACCAGGTAAGCGGCGCGCTGCGCGGCGTTGTAAACGCTCAGGTCGTCATGCGCCAAGCGGCCGCGCAACGCGTTCGAGATGTCGCGCAGGATCGCACCCGGCGAGATCGGCAGGAGCTTGCGCCGAAAATGCCCGGACACGATTCCGTAGACGACGTACACCAACCCGTTAACGGCTAGGAGCCACATGGCGGCGAAATGCCATTGCAGGGCGCCGGCGAGCCAGCCGCCCAGCGTGAGCGCATCGGGGAAGGTGAACGATTCGAAAAGGGGCGAGGCGTTGTAGATGCGCCAGCCGCTCGTGACCATCATGAGGACCGCCAAGACGTTGATCCAGTGGGTGATGCGCACCACCGGTGGATGAACCTTGACCCAGTTCGCCATTCGTTCGGTCTCCGTGACCTCTAAGTATCGTCTTCGTCGCTGCCGCGCGCGAGGCCCTTACAAAGAGGCCCCGGAAAACGTTTGTCGATGGGGCGAAAAGTCCCGTATAATCCGCGCCTTTTCGCGGTTTACGAGGCTTTTTTCCATGGTGGTGATTCGACTGCAGCGCGGCGGCGCGAACAAGCGCCCGTTCTATCACGTGGTGGTTGCTGATTCGCGGCGCGCGGCGTCGGGCAAGTTCATCGAGCGGCTGGGGTTCTACGATCCGAAGGCGCCGCAAGGCCGCGAGGCGCTGCGCGTCAACATGGAGCGGGTCAAGCACTGGACCGGGCAGGGCGCGCAGCTCTCGCCGACGGCGAAGCGCCTCGTCAAGCAGTTTGCAAAGAAGGCTGCCTGACGGGCTGATACCGATGGGCCGCGTCGCCGGTTCGTATGGCGTGCGCGGGTGGGTGAAAGTGACGCCCGACGACGGCGCCGAGGAAGCTCTGGCGGGCGCGAAGGAGTGGTGGATCGGCGCCGAGGCGTACGCCGTGAGCGACGCAAGGATTCACGGTGCAACGGTGGTGGGCAAGCTCGCGGGGCTGGAAAACCGCGAGCAGGCGCTGGCCCTGAAAGGCCGCACGGTGGCGGTGCGGCGCGATGCGCTGCCCGAGCCGGAACAGGGCAAGTACTACCTCTCGGACTTGGTCGGTCTCGAGGTGGTGAACCGGCAGGGCGCGAGCCTCGGCGTGGTGACACGGACGTACTCGAACGGCGCGCACGACGTGATCGAGGTGGCGGGAGACAGGACGCGGCTGATTCCGTGGGTTGCCGCGGTAGTGAAGGACGTGGACTTGCTGATGAAGCGGGTCGAAGTGGAATGGGAGGCGGACTGGTGATCCGCTTCGACGTGGTGACGCTGTTTCCGGAGATGTTCGCCGCCGTGGCGGGCAGCGGGATCACGAGCCGGGCGCTGGATGCGGGGCTGTGGTCGCTGACGACGTGGAATCCGCGCGATTTCACGACCGATCACTACCGCACGGTCGACGACCGGCCGTACGGCGGCGGCCCGGGCATGGTGATGCTGGCCGAGCCCCTGGAGAGGGCGCTCGACGCGGTGGCGAAGAGCGGCGGATCGCGGCGCACGATTTATCTCTCGCCGCAGGGCAGGAAGCTCGATCACCCCAGGGTGATGGAGCTGGTGAAGGAGCCGGCAGTGACGTTGCTGTGCGGCCGCTACGAGGGCGTCGACGAGCGGCTGCTCGCGCGCCGCGCCGACGAGGAAATCTCGATCGGCGATTTCGTGCTCTCGGGCGGCGAGATCGCGGCGATGGCGCTGATGGACGCGGTGGTGAGGCAGTTGCCGGGCGCGGTGGGCGACAGCGCTTCGGTCATCGAAGAGTCGTTCGCCGACGGGCTGCTCGACTGCCCGCAGTACACGCGCCCCGAGAAGTGGCCGCAAAATGAGCGGGGCGCAACGGTGCCGGAGGTGCTGCTCTCCGGTCATCACGAGAACATCCGGCGCTGGCGGCTGAAGCAGGCGCTGGGGCGGACCTGGCTGAGACGGCCGGAGCTGCTGGAAGTGCGCAGCCTGAGCAACGAGGAAAGATTGCTGCTGGAGGAATTCCGGCAAGAAAGCGGAGCGAAGTCATGAACCTGATCCAGACGATCGAGCAGGAAGAAATCAAGCGGCTGGGAAAGACCATCCCGGATTTCTCGCCCGGCGACACGGTGATCGTGAACGTGAACGTGGTCGAGGGCGAAAGAAAGCGCGTGCAGGCCTTCGAGGGCATGGTGATCGCCAAGCGAAACCGCGGCCTCAATTCCTCGTTCGTGGTGCGCAAGATCTCCTCGGGCGAGGGCGTCGAGCGCACCTTCCAGACCTATTCGCCCCTCATCGCCTCGATCGAGCTCAAGCGCAAGGGCGACGTGCGGCGCGCCAAGCTCTACTACCTGCGCGGACGCTCCGGCAAGTCGGCCCGCATCCGCGAGCGCACCGGCGGGCAGGAAGCCGAACCCGCGGCCGAGTAAAGGGCATAAAATCGGGCTATGCGCCGCGAAGCCGCCGCCATCAGCCCGATCACCGAGATCATCGGCGCGATTCGCGCCGGCGAGATCGTCATCCTGGTCGACGACGAGGACCGCGAGAACGAGGGCGACCTGGTTTTCGCCGCCGAGTTCGTCAGCCCGGAAAAGATCAACTTCCTCGCGAAGCACGGCCGCGGCCTGGTGTGCATGCCGATCACGCCGGCGCACGCCCTGCGGCTCGGCCTGCGCCCGATGGTGGAGCACAACCGCTCGCGGCACGGCACCAACTTCACCACGTCGATCGAGGCCGCCGAGGGCATCGCCACCGGGATCTCGGCGTACGACCGCGCCCTGACCATCAAGGTCGCCGCCTCGGAAAGCGCGCGCCCCGAGGACATCGTCCAGCCCGGCCACGTGTTTCCGCTCGTCGCGCAGGCGGGCGGGGTGCTGGTACGCGCCGGCCACACGGAGGCCTGCTGCGACCTCGCGCGGCTCGCCGGCGTCACGCCGGCGGCGGTGCTGTGCGAGATCATGCGCGATGACGGCTCGATGGCGCGCCTGCCGGACCTCATCGAGTTCGCCGCTGAGCACGGCCTCAAGATCGGCACGATCGCCGACCTCATCGAGTACCGCGGCCGCAACGAATCCCTGGTGCAGCGCCTCGGCGAGCGCGAGATTGCGACGCCATGGGGCGCGTTCCGGCTGGTGTCGTACCGCGACCTCGTGCTCGGCTCGGTGCACCTCGCGCTGGTCCTCGGCACGCCAGGTCCGCAGGAAGAAGCGCTGGTGCGCGTGCACGAGCCGCTCTCGATCCTCGACCTGCTCGACGCCGGCCAGGGCACGCACAGCTGGGGCGTAGGCGAGGCGCTCGAAGCCATCCGGCGCGCGGGCTCCGGCGTCGCCGTGCTGCTCAACTGCACCCAGTCCACCGAGGCGCTCGAGGCGCGGCTCGCGGAGCCCGGCGGCGGCGAGCGCACCTCGCGCGCGCTCGATCTGCGCGTGTACGGCATCGGCGCGCAGATCCTGCGCGACCTGGGCGTGCGCCGCATGCGGCTCATGGCGGCGCCCCGCAAGATGCCGAGCATGGCGGGCTTCGGGCTCGAAGTGGTGGGCTACGTGAAAGGCGCCTCGGACAAGGGGTAGGGCGGAGCCATGCGCCTCGGCATCGTCGCCAGCCGCTTCAACGAAGCTATCGCCGCCGAGCTGCTGAAGCGCGCGCAGGGCGCCGCGCGCGAGCTCGGCGTGGAGTCCGCAGTAGTCAGCGTGCCGGGGGCGCTCGAGATTCCGCTCGCGCTGCAGTGGATGGCGCAGGCGGGGCACTTCGACGCGCTCGCCGCCGTGGGCGTGGTGATCCGCGGCGAGACCTATCATTTCGAGATCGTCGCCAACGAATCGGCGCGCGGGCTGATGGACGTGGCGCTCGAGTGCGGCCTGCCGATCGCCAACGGCATCCTCACCACCGAGGACGAGGCGCAAGCGCTCGCGCGCCTGGACAAGGGCGCCGAGGCGGTGCGCGTGGCGGTGGAGATGTGGAAACTGAGGGCTCGGCTCAAGGGTGAGGGCGCATGAAAACCGCCAGGCGCCAGGCGCGCGAGATCGCATTGCAGGCGCTCTACGCGTGGCAGCTCTCCGGCGAGGATCCGCTCGCGCAGGCGCGCACGCTGGAAGGCTTCGAGCGCACCGACGCGCGCTTCGTCGAGAGCCTGCTCTCAGGCGTGCTCGGGCAAGCCGAGGCGCTGCGTGCGCTGATCGCGCCGCATCTCAGCCGCGAGTTTGGCAGGCTGTCGCCGATCGAGCGCGCGATCCTGTACATCGGCGCCTACGAGCTCGCCTCGCATCCGGAGACGCCGTTCAAGGTGGTGATCAACGAGGCCGTGGAGCTCGGCAAGAGCTTCGGCGCGACCGACGGCTATCGTTTCGTCAACGGCGTGCTGGAGAAGATCGCGGCCTCGGTCCGCCCGGACGAAGTGGGGCGTAGCAGGACCAGCGTCTGAACGAATTCGACATCATCCGCCGGTTCTTCGATCGGCCGCCGAAGAAGACGCTCCTCGGCATCGGCGACGACTGCGCGCTGCTGCGGCCCGACGCCGGGCTCGAGTTGGCGGTGACCACCGACATGCTGATCGAAGGACGCCACTTCCTGGCCGGGGCCGATCCGCGCGCGCTCGGCCACAAGGCGCTCGCGGTGAACCTCTCCGACCTTGCCGCGATGGGCGCGGCGCCGCGCTGGGCCACGCTCGCGCTCGGCCTGCCGGCGGCCGACGAAGGCTGGCTCGCAGCGTTCTCCGCCGGGTTCTTCGCTCTCGCGGAGCGCCACGGCCTGGACCTCATCGGCGGCGACACCACCCGCAGCCCGCAGGTCACCATCGCCGTGACGGCGCTCGGCGAGGTGCCTTCGGGCGTGGCGATGTATCGCGCCACCGCGCGCGCCGACGACGACATCTGGGTCTCAGGCGAGCTCGGCTCCGCGGCGCTCGCGCTTACGCATCCAGAGATCGCGGCGGCTGCGGCGAGGCTCAACGAGCCCGAGCCGCGCGTCGAGCTCGGCGAGCGCCTGCGCGGCATCGCGCGCGCCGCGATCGACGTGTCGGACGGCCTGGCGGGCGATCTGCAGCACATCCTCGAGCGCTCGCACGTGGGGGCGCTCGTGCAGTATGCCGAGATCCCGCGCCTCGCCGCCTTCGCGCAATTGAACGACCCGCAGCTCGAGAAGGACTGCGTGCTCTCGGGCGGCGACGACTACGAGCTCCTGTTCACCGCGCCGCGCGAGCGGCGCAGGGAAATCGACGCGCTTTCCGGCGAGCTCGGCGTGGCGCTCACGCGCATCGGCGCCATTCAGAGCGGGCAGCCGCGCCTCGCGATCGTCGACGCGGCGGGCAAGCCGATGCCGTTCCGCGGCGGCTTCGACCACTTCGCGCAGCGATGATCGTGCTCCGGCCCACGCCGGCGTTCGCCTACTCGCACCCCGCGCACATCGTGGCGTTCGGCTTCGGCGCGGGGCTGGCGCGCGTCGCGCCGGGAACCTTCGGCACGCTGGCCGCCTGGGCTCCGGGATGGCTCCTCGCCGGCGCCCATCCGGCGGTCATTTTTCCGCTGATCGCGGCGCTGTTTCTCCTCGGCGTATGGGCCTGCGGCGTGACCGGGCGCCACCTCGGCGTGCACGACCACGGCTCGATGGTGTGGGACGAGATCGTCGCCTTCCTCCTCGTGGCGGCGCTGCTTCCGAGCGGCCTCCAATGGCAGGTTGCCGGGTTCGTCCTGTTCCGCGCCTTCGACATCGGCAAGCCGCCGCCGATCCGCTGGATCGAGCGGCGCTGGCAGGGCGGCTTCGGCGTGATGTTCGACGACCTGGTGGCGGCCGGCTACACGCTGCTGGTGCTGGCACTCGCTCAGCGTCTCTTCTTCTGATGGACGAGCTGGCAAGAAAACTCGGGGCGCGCCTGAAGCGAGGGAACGAGACGCTCGCCACCGCCGAATCGTGCACTGGCGGCTGGGCGGCGCAGGTCGTGACCTCGGTGGCGGGATCGTCGGCCTGGTTCGAGCGGGGATTCGTCACCTATTCCAATGCGGCGAAGCAGGAGCTCCTCGGCGTACGGACGGAGACGCTGCGCGCGCACGGCGCCGTGAGCGAGGAGACCGCGCGCGAAATGGCGCGCGGCGCGCTGGAGCGCAGCCGGGCCACGGTTGCGGTGTCGATCACCGGGGTGGCGGGGCCGGCCGGCGGAACGCCGGAAAAGCCCGTCGGCACGGTGTGCTTCGCCTGGGCGAGGGGCGGCGCGGTGCGCTCCGAGACGCGCCAGTTCGGCGGGGACCGCGAGAGCATCCGCCGCCAATCCGTGATCCTCGCCCTCGAAGGGGTCATGCGCGCGCTCGACGGAGGATAATGCGCCCCATGGCCTCCATCCGCCCGGCGGCCGTCGCCGGGATGTTCTATCCGGGCGAGCCGCGTGCCCTCGCTGCCGAGATCGCACGCTTTCTCGGCGCCGACGACGCCCTGGCGCCGCGCCTCACGTTTCCCAAGGCGCTGGTGGTGCCCCACGCCGGCTACGTTTACTCGGGCGCCGTCGCGGCGCGCGCCTATCAGGAGCTCGCGGCGGCGCGAGGCATCGTCCGGCGGGTCGTGCTTCTGGGGCCGGCCCACCGCGTGCCGGTGCGCGGGCTCGCCGCGCCGGGCGTCGACGCCTTCGAGACGCCGCTGGGCCGCGTCGCGCTCGACCACGCGGCGCTGCGCTCGCTCGCCGACCTGCCGCAGGTCGTGCGCAGCGACCCGGCGCACGCGCTCGAGCATGCGCTCGAAGTGCAGCTGCCGTTCCTGCAGACGGTGCTCGGCGAATTCAGCCTGGTGCCGCTCGCCGTCGGCATGGCGGGCGTCGCCGAGGTCGCCGAGGTGCTCGAGCGACTGTGGGGCGGGGCCGAGACGCTGCTCGTGATCTCCACCGATCTTTCGCACTACCACGCCTATTCGGAGGCGCGTCGCATCGACGCGGCAACGCTCGCGCGCATCGCGGCGCGCGCGACCGACATCGACCACGACGAAGCCTGCGGCGCGACGCCGCTGAACGGCCTGCTCGCCTGCGCGAGGAAGCGCGACATTCCCGTGCGGCTGCTTGCGGCGTGCAACTCGGGAGACACCGCGGGCGGCAAGGACAGCGTGGTCGGCTATTCGTCGTTCGCGCTGTACGAGCATTCGGAGGCGCAGTCGGGCGCGGCGCTGATCGCCGTCGCGCGGGCCGCCATCGAGGAAAGGCTGTTCGCCAAGGCTGGCCCGCCGCTCGAGGCGCCCTGGCTCCAGCGTCCCGGCGCGAGCTTCGTCACCCTGTTGAAGGACGGCGAGCTGCGCGGCTGCATCGGCAGCCTCGAGGCGACGCGGCCGCTCGTCCAGGACGTAACGGAAAACGCGCTGGCCGCCGCGTTCCGCGACCCGCGTTTCCCGGAGCTCGTTGCCGCGGAGTGGCCGCAGTGCCAGGTCGAGATTTCCCTGCTTTCAGTGGCCAAGCCGATTGCGTTCACCGATGAAGCCGATCTGCTGCGCCAGATCCGGGCCGGCGAGGACGGCCTGATCCTCGAGGCCCGGGGACGCAAGGCAACGTTTCTTCCGCAGGTCTGGCAGGGCGTTCCCGACAAGCGCGCGTTTCTCGGTCAGCTCCTGCGCAAGGCGGGGCTGCCGGCGGACACGCGTCCGGAGAGCTGCACGATTTCCCGCTACCGGGTGATGAAGTTCGATGGAGGGTAAGTGGTGGCATAGCCTGGACGACGGCCGCATCCAGTGCGACCTGTGCCCGCGCGACTGCCGGCTGCACGAGGGCCAGCGGGGCCTGTGCTTCGTGCGCAAGATGGAAAACGGCCGCATGCTGCTCACGACCTACGGCCGCTCGTCGGGGTTCTGCGTCGATCCGGTCGAGAAGAAGCCGCTCAACCATTTCTATCCTGGCACGAGCATCCTCTCGTTCGGCACCGCGGGCTGCAACCTCGCGTGCAAGTTCTGCCAGAACTGGGACATCTCGAAGTCGCGCGAGATGGACCGGCTGCAGGATGAAGCGAGCCCCGCGGCGATCGCCGGCGCGGCGCTGCGCCTGGGCTGCAAGTCGGTCGCGTTCACCTACAACGATCCGGTGATCTTCGCCGAGTACGCGATGGACATCGCCGACGCCTGCCATGCGAAGGGCGTGCAGACGGTCGCGGTGACCGCGGGCTACATGCACGACGCGCCGCGCCGCGAGTTCTACGCCAAGATGGACGCGGCGAACGTCGACCTGAAGGGCTTCACCGACGAGTTCTACTTCAAGATCTGCGGCGGGCACCTGCAACCGGTGCTCGATACGCTGGAGTATCTCGTCAAGGAGACCGGCGTCTGGACCGAGATCACGACGCTGCTGATTCCCGGCAAGAACGACTCCGACGCGGAAATCGAGGCGGAGTGCAAATGGGTCCGCAGCCACCTCGGTCCCGACGTGCCGCTGCACTTCACGGCCTTCCATCCCGACTGGAAGATGACCGACATCGGGCCCACGCCGCCGGCCACGCTCATGCGGGCGCGCGCGATTGCGCTGCGCGCAGGGCTCAACTACGTCTACACCGGCAACGTGCACGACGAGAGCGGAGGCTCGACCTATTGCCCGTCGTGCGGCGAAGCGCTGATCGTGCGCGACTGGTACGACATCCGCGGCTACCACGTCACCGACGCAGGCGCCTGCCGCGGCTGCGGGGCGCGCATTCCGGGGCGGTTCCAGAAGTTCGGCAAGCCGTTCGGTCCACGCCGGATTCCAGTCAGGCTGGAGGCTCAACGCGAGAGCTGAAAACGCTCGAAGCGGTGCAGCGCCTCTTCTATGCGTAGCTTGTGCGTGCGGCGCGGGCCTCGGCCGACCCAGGTCCATTGCTGCACCCGCAGCTTTTGTTGTTCGCGATCCGTCTTGAGATCGATCGCGGCGACGATGGCGTCATCGACGAGCACGGGCTGGGCGAAGTAGCCGAATCGTCGCTGTGCCTTGGGGAGGTAGGCCTCGAAGCGATGCTCGTAGCCGAAGAACAGTTGCAGCCGCTTGCGCCGGTGGATGAGCGGGTCGAACGGAGAGAGGATGTGGACCCTCTCCGTCGCGGGATCGAAGCTCGCCTCGAGCGCCTCCGGAGGTGCCCAATGCGCCAGCTTCGCCGCCCCCTCGAGCTCGACCGCGACCAGCTCTTTGCGGCGCACCCTGGCCTCGATCAATCGCCGCACGCCCGGCTTGCGACGTGGATCCGGATGGCATGCCGAATCGAGGCTCACGATGCCCTGCGAACGCAGCGCGCGCTCGAGCAGGTAGCTCAGGATCTCTGATTCCGCTGCCGCCTTCGGCGGCCGCTCCCACCCGAAGTGGCGGCTCGCCAGCTCGTAGGTTTTCAGCATGCCGGTCCGCTGGCTCACCGTCACCAGACCCCGGTAGAAGGCCAGCTGGAGTGCCCGCTTCGACGGCTTGCGGCTCGCCCACGCATGATCCTTTTCGACCAGCACATCGTCGTCGATATCCCGGATCGTCAGAGCGCCATGCTTTCTGATGCGGGCCAGCACCTTGCGCAGGTCCTCGTTCCTCACAGCGCCGAACCACGCGCTGCGCCGCTGCCAGTCGCGCTTCATGGCGCCGACGTAGAACCGCATGTCCCTGGTCGGCAGGTAGGAGAGCGCATGCGTCCAGTATTCGAACACGGTCTTGTCGAGCGTTTGCGCCTGGCGCAGGTGGTCTCGCTGGTATCGCGGGATGCGCGTGTACAGGATCTGGTGATGGCAGCGCTCGATAACGTTGATGGTGTCGATCTGCACATAGCCCAGGTGCTCCACAGCCGCGCGGGTCGCCTCGGGCCCGTCGCCGAAGGGCGCGTCTTCGTCGAGTTTCTGGGCGCGCAGCCAGATGCGTCTGGCCTGGGCTGTCGGTAACCGGATCGGCATGTCGCGCGTGAATATCGCGCATTTTGATCTTCGATTGACTGCCTTTGATAAGATTTGGCGGGCTGGCATCCGGAAGAAAAACTTATCTGAGCGCGTTCCATCCTGGTTCCGGCGCATGGCTCGCGGCGCTGTGCACGAGCCGCGTTCTTGCGGCCACCTGGTTCGTGGCGTACTCCGCGGTGCTGCCTCTAACGCAGGCGGAGTGGGGACTGTCGGCAAAGGAGGCGGGTCTCATCCAGTCGGCCTTTCACCTCGGCTATCTGGCGTCCCTCTTCATCGTCGGCTTCATCGCCGACCATTACGGCGCGAAGCGCGCGTACATCACGACGGGCATCGCCGCGTGCATCAGTCCGTGGGCCTTCGTCCTTTTCGCTGACGGCTTCTGGTCCGCGTTCTGGCTGCACGCGCTTACCGGCCTTTGCCAAGGCGGCACCTATACGCCGGCGCTCTCGCTGATCAACGACAACGTCGGGCGCGACCGGCGCGGGCGGGCGATGGGCTTTCTCATCGCCGGCTCAAGTGCGGGCTATGCTATTTGCCTGGGCATCGCCAGCCTCGCGCTCCGCTTTACCGGCTGGCGCGGCGCGCTCGTCGCGGTCGCCTGCCTGCCGCTGGTATCGTGGATTACGGGCGTCCTGGTTCTGCGCGCTACGCCGAACATGGTGCACGCGCGCCCGGCAGGCGAATCGCTGGTTGGCGCGCTGCCTGCGGTATGGAGAAACCGCAAGGGCATGCTTTCGATCTGGGGCTACACGTTCCACAACTGGGAGCTGCTCGGCATCTGGGCCTGGCTTCCGGCCTTCCTGACCGCCGCCCTGGTCCTTCAGGGTGGTTCTCCTGAAAATGCGCTTCTCTTCGCGGCGCTCACTTACGTCGCCAATATCGCCGGATCGATCGTAGGGGGCACGATGGCGGACCGCTGGGGCCGCACAAGGACCATCCTGCTCTGGTCTTGCGTGAGCCTGGGGCTGTCGTTCTCCATCGGCTGGCTGATCGCGCTACCGGTCGCGCTCCTGGTGGCGCTCGCGTGCCTCTACAACTTCGCCGGCATCGCCGACTCCTCGACCCATTCGACCGTTCTGGCCGAGAGCGTCCCGCCGCATTACCTCGGCGTGGCCTACGCGGTGCGCTCGGTGGTCGGCTTTGGCGCCGGCGTGGTGAGCCCGTTCGTCTTCGGCTGGGCGCTCGACCTCGCGGGGGGTGGCAAGAGCTCCACTGATGCGTACGCGTGGGGCATCGCCTGGGCGACGTTGGGGCTGGGAGCGTTGACGGGTCCGCTCGCCACGTGGAAGCTGCACCGCATTCGATGAAACCCTATTCCGACGCTAGCGAACGCAACCGTGCGCCGATCCTTGCCGTCCTGAAACGAGTTTTCAGAGCCTCGAAGATAGTGCTCGAGATCGGATCAGGCACCGGCCAGCACGCCGCGTACTTCGCCGCGGAGCTGACTCACCTTAGGTGGCAGGCGAGCGACGTAGCCGAGCATCTCGCCGGCATCCGCCTGTGGGGCGTGGAGCCGACCGAGCTGGATGTCGACAAGCCCTGGCCCGAGATCGATGCCGACGCGGCGTTCTCCGCCAACACCGCTCACATCATGTCCTGGCCGCAGGTCGAGCGCATGTTCAGGGGCGTTGCGCGCCTTCTGCCGCAAGGCGGCGTGTTTGCCCTCTATGGGCCGTTCAATTACGGCGGACAACCGACTTCGCAGAGCAACGCCCGCTTCGATGCCATGCTGCGCGCGCGCGATCCATCAAGCGGCATACGTGACTTTGAGCACATCCAGACGCTCGCGGTGCGTTGCGGCCTTGCGTTTCTCGAGGACAATGCGATGCCGGCCAACAACCGCCTGCTCGTCTTCAGGAAAGAGAACT
The DNA here is from genome assembly GCA_035554435.1 of Burkholderiales bacterium. Classification (GTDB taxonomy): domain Bacteria; phylum Pseudomonadota; class Gammaproteobacteria; order Burkholderiales; family SG8-39; genus SCGC-AG-212-J23. The sequence goes on from DATMJC010000063.1 coordinate 13,874, forward strand.
AGAAAAAGAGAAGAGAACCGGATGGCGACGCTCTACAAGACCTGCCCCAAGTGCGGCACGGCCAGCACCGGCCTCGACGTCTGCGCCGCCTGCGGGCTCATCTTTGCGAAGTACCTGAGGGCGAGGTTCGCGGCTCCTCCCTCGCCGGTGCGGCCGGCCAACGCGGAATCGGATGATGACGAGGACAGCCTGCTATCCCGGTTGCGGGCGCTCGTGTTCTACGTACCGGAAGAAGTCGACCGCGGTTTCGTCTACGGCCGGGCGATCCTGCTGGCCGCGATCGCCTTCTACGGCGCCAGGCTCGCGCTAATGGACATCCCATCTTGGGAGATGGGCTCGTCGCTCATCCACCTGCCGATGGTGCCGATCCACGAGTTCGGCCACATCCTGTTCCGGCCGCTCGGGGAATTCATGACGTATCTCGGCGGCTCGCTGTTCCAGGTACTGCTGCCGCTCATCTTCGGCGGCATCTTCGTCGTCAAGAACCGCGATCCGTTCGCCGCCTCGGTGATGCTGTGGTGGGCCGGCGTCGCGGTAATGGATGTCGCGCCCTACGTCTACGACGCCTTCCAGCCACAGCACGTGCTGCTCACCGGCCGCACCGGCGACAACGGCGCACACGACTTCATCGACGTTCTGGGTGACCTCGGCCTGCTGCACAAGGCGCAGCCGATCGGCCGGGGCGTGCACGCTTTCGGCTTCCTGATGATGCTCGCCGCCCTCGCATGGGGCGCGTGGATCGTATGGCAGCAATACCGCCGCTCGAGATCGTCTACTACGTAGCGGCGAACCTTCGAGGGGTCGTAGCTCCGGTTTGGCAGTTTTGCGGTGCCTTAGCGCACTTACGCCGTGGCGTATGCGAACTATCGTCCCCTGCAGGCCGGCGAGGGGACGGTCACGATTTATGCGGTTACTGCGGCCGGCAATGGCGTTACTGGCTTTGAGTGGGTTGGTCACCGTCTGGCCAATGCCTCCGCTGCTGAGCGAGGCGCGGGACCCCGAATCCGACAACGGCTCTGGCGCAAACCGGAAGAGCCTCAGCGGCGGCAATGCAGTCGAGTGCGAAGCGGCCGGCGTGATCATGCGCGCGCTTGAGAAGCTGCGCCCAGGAGACACCCTATTCGTTTCTGGCGTCTGCGCGCAGAACGTCGGGGTCAGTGAGCCGGACGCCACGATCGACGCGCTGCGGATCTATGGCGATCGGGTAATGGTTCGCGGGGCAACAATTTCCGGCGGACGAGACCCCTAGTCCTTGAGCAGCAGCTGAATCAGCGCGGCGGTGCTGTCCCAGCGCTTGCCGCCGCGCGCCTCGAGCCGGGCGTAGAACTGGTCCACCAGCGCCGCGACGGGCAGGCTTGCGTTGCTTTGCTTTGCCTGCGCGAAGCAGATGCCCATGTCCTTGCGCATCCACTCGATGGCGAAGCCGAAGCCCTCGGCCTTGAGCTCGCTCATCGGCTTCCAGCGGTTCTCCATCTGCCAGGACTGCGCCGCGCCCTTGGAGATGACGGCAATGACCTTTTCCAGGTCGAGGTCGTTCCGCTTCGCGAAGGCGAGGGCCTCGGCGAGCCCCTGGGCCAGGCCGACGATGCAGATCTGGTTCACCATCTTGGTGAGCTGGCCGGCGCCCGGTCCGCCGATCAGCGCGGCGAGCTTGGCGTACACGTCGATCACCGGCTTCGCCTTCTCGAATACCGCCGACTCGCCGCCGCACATGATGCCGAGCTGGCCGTTCACCGCGCCCGCCTGGCCGCCCGAGACCGGGGCGTCGATGAATCCAATGCCGCGCTCCTTGGTTTTTTCAAACAATTCTCTGGCCAGAAATGCCGAGGCGGTGGTGTGATCCACCAGGACGGCGCCCTTCCTCATGCCCGCCAGGGCGCCGTTGTCGCCATACACGACCGAGCGCACGTCGTCGTCGTTGCCGACGCATATCATGACAAGGTCGCAGTCCCTGGCTGCTTCACGCGGCGTCGGCGCGGACTTGCCGCCGTATTCCTTGGCCCACTGCTGAGCCTTGGCCGCGGAGCGGTTGTAGACCGTCACGTCGTGGCCGCCCTTTTTCAGCAGGTGGCCCGCCATTGGGTAGCCCATCACGCCGAGACCGAGAAATGCAACCTTAGCCATGTCCGCTCCTGGAGCCGTCGAGTACTGGGGAGCGGCGATAGTACCGCTATACCTTTCTAGTCTTCCAGTCCAAGCACGAAGTACACGGCAACGGACACGAGCAGCATGAACACGGCGGCGGAGAATCCGACCTCGAGGCCGAGGATGGGGATGCACAGGATCGGCTCCGCCTGGGCTGCCGCGCCGAGCGGCGCCATCCCGCTCGCGCACAGCACCGCGACTGCCGCCCAGCGCCGCACGTACGTGAGCAGGATGGCGCGATGGCGGCGGTTGTATTGCAGCGCCTCGCTGCGCGTGGAGGGCGGGCCGACGTTGATGTTCTTGAACAGCGCGAACGGATCGAGGTAGAGCCACAGCAGTCGCCGGAACCGCACCTCGGGCACGATCAGATGCCGAGATAGCGCTGCAGCAGCTCGGGCCGCGCCTTGATCTCCCGCGCGGGCCCCTCGTGCGCGACGTGCCCGTTGCTGATGATGTAGACGCGGCTCGCGAGGGCGAGCGTAGCGGCAAGGTTCTGCTCGACCAGCAGGATGGTCTGCCCGGCGGCGGCGAGCTCGCCGCAGATCTTGACGAGCTCGCGCACGATGAGCGGCGCCAGACCCTCGAACGGCTCGTCGAGCAGGATGATCTTCGGGTCGCGGACGAGCGCGCGGGCGATCGCGAGCATCTGCTGCTCGCCGCCCGAGAGGTCCGTGCCGCGGCTGCGCCGGCGCTGCTTGAGCCGCGGGAAAATGCCGTAGATCCGCTCGAGCGGCCACTTCTTCGGCGCCGTGAGACCGGCGAGGACCAGATTTTCCTCGACGTCCAGGCTGCCGAAGATGCGCCGCTCCTCGTGCACGAGCTGCATGCCGGCGCGCGCGATGGCATGGCTCTTCTGGCCGGCGATCTCGGCGCCGTCGAGCTTCACCGAGCCGCCGCGCGGCGTCACCACGCCCATCAGGCTCTTCAGCGTCGTGCTCTTGCCGGCGCCGTTGCGGCCGAGGAGCGCCACGACCTCGCTCTTCTCGACGCGCAGCGAGACGTCGAACAGGATGTGCGAGTCCCCGTAGTAGCTGTTCAGGCCGCTCGCTTCGAGGAGGGGCATTTCAGTGCGCTCCACTCATTTCGCCATTCACGCCGCCCAGGTAGGCTTCCTGCACCGCGGCGTTGCGCTTGATCTCGTCGGGCGCGCCTTCGACGAGCACGCGGCCTTCCTGGAGCACGGTGACGCGCTCGGCGAGCTCGAAGAGCGAATCGATATCGTGGTCGATCACCACCATCGTGCGGCCCCTGGCAATCGATTTCAGGAGCTCCACCGTCTCGATGCGCTCGCGCGGGCTCATGCCGGCGAGCGGCTCGTCCAGCAAGAGCAGGCTCGGCGAGGAGGCGAGCGCCAGGCCGATTTCCAGCCGCCGTTTTTCGCCGTAGGCGAGCTCGGCCACCGGCGTGTCGCGGCGCGACGCCAGGTTCACGAGCTGGAGCGTCTGCTCGACGCGCTCGTCCAGCCCTTGGACGCGGTGCAGGCTGCGCATGAAGTCGAGCCGGAACTTGCCGCGCAGCGCCGCCAGGGCGGCGATGCTCACGTTCTCGCGCACGGTCAGGCGGTTGAAGAGCTGGTTCACCTGGTAGCTCTTGGTCAGGCCGAGCTGGCAGACGTCGGTGACGCTCATGCCGCTGATGTCGCGGCCCCTGAACAGGATCTTGCCCGCGGTCGGCGGCACCTCGCAGGTGAGCATCTTGAAGAACGTGGTCTTGCCGGCGCCGTTCGGGCCGATGACGCCGCGCACCTCCCCCGCGTTGACGCTGAAGTCGATGCCTTCATTGGCGGCGAGGCCGCCGTAATGCTTCGTGAGGCCGACGGCCTGCAGCACCGGGCCGGTGTGACCGTTCGGCAGCGCGTGTGCCGGCATTGGACTCGTGCTCACCGTCTTCCTGGCGGACTCGGCGCTTGCAGATCCGCGCTTCTTTCGGTGGACGAGGCCGTAGAGATCGCGCAGGCCGCCGATGATCCCCTGGCGCAGGAAACAGACGAGGATCACGAACACCAGGCCGAGGACCAGCTTCCAGGTCGCGCCGAGGTCGAGCGTCGACTGGAGGAAGTCCTGCAGGAACAGCCACACGGCCGCGCCGGCGAGCGGCCCGAACAGCGTGCCGCGCCCGCCGATGGCGGTCTGCATGACGAGCTGGCCCGAGGTCTCGAACATGAAGGCGTCCGGCGGCATGAAGGCCTGCATCACGCCGAGCAGGCCGCCGGCGAAGCCGGCATACGCCGCGGCGATGACGAAAGCGGTGAGCTTGTAGCCGTGGATGTTGTGTCCGACTGCGGCGGCGCGCAGCGGATTCTCGCGGATCGCGCGCAGCACCGCGCCGACGGGAGAGCGCACGATGCGCAGGGCGACGACGATGCCGATGAAGTAGCAGGCGGCGAGGAAAGGGTAGAGCGCCCAGCCGGTGGTGAACTGAAGGTTGGCGAAGCCCAGATCGAGGCTCGGCGTCGGCACGCCCGGCAGCCCGTTCTCGCCGCCGGTCCATTCCGACAGCGGATTGAACTCGACGAAGAAGAACACTTCGGCGATCGCGATGGTGATCATCGCGAAGTAGATGCCGGTGCGCCGCAGCGCCACCAGGCCGACGAGGTAACCCACTGCGGCCGCGGCCACCATGCCGATGAAGAGCGCGCTGATGACGTGCGGAAACCCGGTGCGGGTGAGGAGATAGGCGGCGACGAAACCGCCGGTGCCGTAGAGCGCCGACTGGCCGAAGGAGAGCAGCCCCGTATAGCCGAACAGGATGTCGAAGCCGATGCCGAACAGGCCCCAGACCAGGATGCGGTTCACCGTGTTCGGCGCGGCGTCGAAGAGCGGCAGGACGAACGGCGCCGCGATCAATGCCAGCGCGGTAATCGTCTCGACGAGGAGCGGCCGCCGCGGGCTGTAGATGCGATCAGCGTTCATTCGCGGCCGAGCTTTCCGAGCAGGCCGCGCGGCCGGAGCATCAGGACGAGCGTCATCGCGGCGAACAGCATCACGTAGGCGTAGCCCGGGTTCACCATCGAGGTGAGGCTGATGATTTCGCCGGCGATCAGGCCGCCGAGCACGGCACCGGGGAAGGAGCCGACGCCGCCGATCACCACGACGACGAAGGTCTGCACCAGGATCTGCTCGCCCACCTCCGGCGCGAGCGAGACGATCGGCGCGTTGATGATGCCGGCGAAGCCGGCCGCCATGGCGCCGATGCCGAACACCACCATGAACACGCGGTCGACGTTGATGCCGAGGGAGTCGACCATCACCGAGTCCTCGATGCCGGCGCGCACGATCATGCCGAGCCGCGTGCGATAGAGCACCACGAAAAGGGCGAGCAGCGCGACGGCGCAGATGCCGACCACCGCCAGGCGGTAGGTCGGATAGAACATGAAGCCCATGTTGGTGATGCCCTGGAGCGCCGCCGGCGCCTGCACCGTCTTGGAGTCGCTCGAGAAATACCAGCGCACGGCCTCGACGAACACGATGGCGAGGCCGAAGGTGACGAGCAGCTGGTCCTCGTGAGGGCGCGCGTAGAAATAACGGATGACCACGCGCTCCATCGCGATTCCCAGGACGCCGAGCGCCAGCGTTCCGGCGGCGACGGCGGCGACGAAGGAACCGCTCGCCTGGTAGGTCATGTAGCCGGCGTAGCCGCCGAGCATGAACATCGCGCCGTGCGCGAGGTTCAGCACGCCGAGCGTGCCGTAGATGATGGTGAGGCCCGACGCGATGAGCGCGAGCAGCGCCCCCAGCGCCAGGCCGTTGAACAGCTGCGAGCCGAAGTTAGCCCAGGTGATCACGTCAATGCCGTCGTCCCCGCGAACGCGGGAACCCCATTTTTTGAAAGCAAACGGGGTCCCCGCCTGCGCGGGGACGACGGATCATTCGCCTACGTGTACTCGCCGAGCTTGCAGCCGAACTCGTCGGGCTTCTGCATCAGCGGAGCGCCGGGCACGACCTCGGTCACCTCCCAGAAGTCCTCCTTGTTGCGCATCGCCTTCGGCGCCTTGCCGCGCACGATGATCACGGGCCGCACGAGCTGGTGGTCTTCCTTGCGGAAGTACACCTCGCCCACCATCGACTGGAGCTTGCGGCCTTCCTCGTAGGACTTGATCACGTCGGGCGGGTAGAAGCCGCCGGCGTGCTCCACCGCGTCGGCCCACATCGCGAACGACATGTAGGCGTTCTCGGCGCCCCATTCCGGGTTGTAGCCGTACTTCTTGCGGAAGGCCTCGACGAACATCTTGGCGAGCGGGTACTTGTCCTCGAGCGTCCACCAGAAGTCGGTCGAGGCGTAGACGCCCTCGGACAGCTCGGCGCCGATGTTCTTGGCGAGGAACGGGATCTGGTAGGGGATGACGAGCTTCATCTTCGGGATGACGCCGAACTGCTTCGCCTGCTGCGTCGACAGCACCGCGTCGCGGCCCCAGTTCACGTTCAGCAGCACCTCGGCGCCCGAGTTGGCGATGTTGGTGAGGTACGAGCTGTAGTCCGTGGCCCCGAGCGGCGAGACCTGGTTGGTCACCATCTGCCAGCCGCCGTGCTCCTTGAGGTATTCGCTCGTCGACTTGGTCACGGTATGGCCGTAGGTGTAGTCGGGCGTCATGAACGCCATCTTCTTGTTCTTGCCGTAGGCCTTGAGCAGCACCGGGCCGATGGCGTTGGCCGCGGTCTCGCCGTAGAAGTTCTGGCGGAAGCCGTAGCGCACGCAATCCTTGCCGGTGGTGTCGTTCGAGCCCGAGATGCCGGTGACGTACAGCACCTTCTCGCGCTGCGCGAGCTTGTTCATCGCCACCGCCACCGCGCTCGAGGTCGAGCCGGTCATGAGGATGACGTGGTTCTCGGTGATGAAGCGCTGCTCGGCCTGCACCGCGTCGTTGGGCTTCGCCGCGGAGTCGGCCACCACGAGCTTCAGCTGCTTGCCGAGCACGCCCTTCTTGGTCTTGGGCGAGATCTGGCGGATCAGGTCGTTGCCGCCGTTGATGTGCTCGACCGCGAGCTGCCAGCCCTTGAGCTCGTCCTCGCCCTGCTCGGCGTAGGTGCCGGTGCGCGGCACGGCGACGCCGATGAACACTTCCTTGCCCTGGATGCCCGCGGGCCAGGTGCCGAGCGGCGGGTGATCGGCGGCGAGCGCGCGCGAAACGAAGCCCGGCAACGTGAGGCTTCCTGCTACACCAAGCCCGGCGCCGATGAAGCGGCGGCGCGGCATGAAGCTGCCTTCGTGAGGCATGAGTTCCTCCTCCTGTCGTGGGATGAACCCCGAATCTTGCAATTCGATCCTTACGCGAAACTTAAGAAATATCGTGAGGCGATATATTTGGCGCGGCGCGCCCTCGGCTATGGTAGAAGGCGGTCAATGGCGCAGCTCCGCCGCGCAGAAAGGCGCTACAAACTCGCGACCGGGGATTACGGCCGGCTGGCGGGCTTTCGTTTTGCGCTGCGCAAGTTCCTGCGTTTCAGCGAAGACGCGGCGGCCGGCGTGGGCCTGACCGGGCAGCACTACCAGGCGATGCTCGTGGTGCGGGCCTGCCCGGAGGAGCGCCGCCTGGCGATCGCCGACCTGGCGCAGCAGCTCCTCATCAAGCACAACAGCGCGGTGGAGCTCGTCGACCGGCTCGCCCTGCTCGATCTGGTCGCCCGCGGGCCCTCGCCGAGCGATCGGCGCAAGGTGGAGCTGCACCTCACCGCGCGCGGCCGCGGCCTCCTCGCGAAGCTCGCGGCAATGCACCGCGCCGAGCTGCGGCGCATCGGCCCCGAGCTCGAGCGCTTCTTCGCCGACCTGTCCCGTTGACAGCGGCCGGTCAACCGCCGCAGAATATGGACGTTTATACAGTACCGGTGTCGGCCCAGCGCCCGCTCCAAATCAGGCCCGAGGCGCCTGCCGCAGATGTCGACCCACAAGAAGAGGTACGGCCATGGATGACAACAAGCAAAAGGCGCTAGCAGCGGCGCTTTCCCAGATCGAGAAGCAGTACGGCAAGGGCTCCATCATGAAGATGGACGCCGAGGCCATCAGGGATATCGAGGTGGTGTCGACCGGGTCGCTCGGCCTGGACCTGGCGCTCGGCGTCGGCGGCCTGCCGCGGGGGCGCGTGGTCGAGATCTACGGCCCTGAATCGTCGGGCAAAACCACCCTCACGCTGCAGGTCATCGCCGAGGTGCAGAAGCTGGGCGGCACCGCCGCCTTCATCGATGCCGAGAACGCGCTCGACGTCACCTACGCCGCCAAGCTCGGCGTCCAGACGGCGGACCTCCTGATCTCCCAGCCCGACACCGGCGAGCAGGCGCTCGAGATCGCCGACATGCTGGTGCGCTCGGGGGCGGTCGACGTCATCGTCATCGACTCGGTGGCGGCGCTCACGCCGAAGGCCGAGATCGAAGGGGAGATGGGCGAGCCGCAGATGGGCCTGCAGGCGCGCCTCATGAGCCAGGCGCTGCGCAAGCTCACCGCCAATATCAAGCGCACCAATACCCTGGTGATCTTCATCAACCAGATCCGCATGAAGATCGGGGTCATGTTCGGCAACCCGGAAACCACCACCGGCGGCAACGCGCTCAAGTTCTACGCCTCCGTGCGCATGGACATCCGCCGCGTCGGCTCGATCAAGAAGGGCGACGAGGTGACCGGCTCCGAAACCCGCGTCAAGGTGGTGAAGAACAAGGTGGCGCCGCCGTTCAAGCAGGCGGAGTTCGACATCATGTACGGCGAGGGCATCTCGCGCGAGGGCGAGGTGCTGGAGATCGGCGTCAACCTCGGCGTGCTCGAGAAATCCGGCGCCTGGTACATCTACAACGGCGACCGGCTGGGGCAGGGCAAGGACAACGCGCGCGACTTCCTCAAGGAGAACGCCGCGCTCGCCCGCGAGATCGAGGGCAGGATCCGCGAGAAGGCCGGCGTCGCCGCGCTGGGTCCGATCGCTGCCGCCGAGTCGGTGGAGGACAAGAAAGTCGAGCACCTCGCGACGCGCAAGCGCGCAGAGAAATAAGCTTGGGTGAGCGCGACACGCCCGAGCAGCTGAAGGCGCGGGCGCTGCGCCACCTCGTGCGGCGCGAGCATTCGCGCGCCGAGCTCGTGCGCAAGCTCGCGCCCCACGCCGGGTCGGCGGCGGCGCTCGAGCAGGTGCTGGATTTTCTCCTCGAGAAAAATTCCCAATCGGATCTGCGCTACGCCGAGGAGCGCGCCCGCGCGCTTTCCCGCAAGTACGGTGCGGCGAAGATTCGCCACGACCTCAAGGCCAAAGGCGTCGCCGATAGCATCGTCGACGCGGTGTCGAGCGAAGGGGAACTCGAGCGGGCGCGGGCGATTCTCGAACGCAAGTATCGTGCGCCTGCAGCCACTCGCGAGGAGCGCGCGAAGCGCGCGCGTTTCCTGCAGGGCCGTGGCTTTTCCAGCGACGTCGTGATGCGTCTGGTTCTAGATCGCGAAGACCCGTCCTAGCCCCGTAGCCCCGTATCTAGTGCATTGTCGCGATGACCTACTAGATATAGTGTGCGTCGTCGGCCGACGACGACGTCGATTTTGCAGGTCGTGCATAGGTAGGGTTATGATGTGACCGCGATGTGACGTAACTGCAGCCCAGTGACGCAGGCAAAAAAAGGAGAACAGCCATGCGACGGGTGGTCTTCAATCACAAAGGCGGTGTCGGCAAATCCACGATCGCTTGCAACCTGGCCGCGGTGAGCGCCGCGGGCGGCGCGCGCGTCCTGGTGGTCGATCTGGATCCACAAGGCAACTCGACGCAGTACCTGGTCGGCAAGTCCGGCCGCGAGCTCGATCCGACGCTCGCCGGATTCTTCGACCAGGTGCTCGGCTTCCCGCTGAAGCCGAAGAAGCCCGACGAGTTCGTGCACGGCACGCGCTTCGACCGGCTCGACGTGCTGCCCTCGCACCCGGCGCTCGCCGAGCAGCAGGGCAAGCTCGAGGCGCGCTACAAGATCTTCAAGCTGCGCGAGGCGCTGGTCGAGCTCGGCAAGCAGTACGACTTCATCTACATCGATCCGCCGCCCTCGCTCAACTTCTTCACCCGCTCGGCGCTGATCGCGGCCGATTGCTGCCTGATTCCGTTCGACTGCGACCATTTCTCGCGCCGCGCGCTCTATGGGCTGCTCGAGGACATCAACGAGATCCGCACCGATCACAACGCGGGGCTGGCGGTGGAAGGCGTGGTGGTGAACCAGTTCCTGCCGCGCGCGCGCCTGCCGCAGAAAATGGTGCAGGACCTGGTCGACGAGGGCCTGCCGGTGCTGCAGCCGTATCTCTCGTCGTCGGTCAAGGTGCGCGAGTCGCACGAGAGCGCGAAGCCGCTGATCTATCTTCACCCCAAGCACAAGCTCACGCAGCAATACGTCGACCTGCACGCCGCGCTCGAAGCGCGGCGCCAGCGCGAGGCGCGCGAGAGCTCACGCAGCCTTGACTTATCGCTGCGTCCTTTTCTCAAGGCCGTGTCCACCAAGGCTCAAACCGACGCGTTAACTCCCTCACAGGCATTGCCTGTAGAGGGGGGTGAAACGCAATGGACGCAGCACAAGCCTTGACGGTAGTGAGGTCGCTCGCCAACGGAGTCGATCCGGAAAGCGGCGAGGTGTTTCCGCCGGAGAGCGCGTACCAGAGGCCGCAAGTCGTGAGAGCGCTGTACGAGGCGGCGAGCGCGCTTGAGCGCATCGAGCGCTTCGAGCGGCGCAAGCAGCAGATGCCGCAGAAGACCGGCGAGCCCTGGACCGAGGACGAGGACCGCAAGCTCCTCGCCGCGTTCGACGCCGGCCGCGCGCTGCAGGAGCTCGCCGCCGCTCACGAGCGCACGATGGGCGCGGTTCGAGCGCGGCTCCTGAAGTACGGCCGCATCAACGCCTGAGCGACGTTGCCGGGGCGGCCCGCAAGGCGCCCCGGTAACCGCTAAAAGCTGATCCCGAGGCCGAGCGCCCAGCCGGTCACGTTGTTGCCGATCTTGTAGCGCACGAGCAGCCGGGTACGCGTCACGTAAACGTCGCGATTGCTCGAGTCGAGCTCGAGGCCGGCGCCGAACGAGTGCACGTCCTCGAAGCCGAGCACGCCTCGCAAATCGGCGAGAAAGCTCGTGTAGGCGTACTCGAGAACATAGCGCACGGGACGTTCGAGGGCGGTCATACCGCTCGGCGCCCGGTAGCGCGACCAGACCGAAAAGGTCTGCGCGTCGGCATGCCCTTCCACCGCCTGCGAGCTGTCGAAGCTCTGCAGGTGGATGTTGCTGTAGCGCAGCTCGACGTCGACCTCGTTCTCGGGTCGGTAGCGCTCGTAGTCGAGCATGAGCGAGCCGCCGAGCCCGCTGGCGTTGAGCCGCCCGTTGGCCAGGAAATCCAGTGCGGCGCGGTTGCTCGGCGCCGACGCGGCGGTAACCCTCGCCTCGCTCTCGACCCGCCCGAGGGAGAAGTTGAAGATCGGGCGCAGCACCAGATCCCGCGCGATCGGGAAGTCCCAGCCCACGCCGCCCGTTCCCAGCAGGCTCTCCCACTTCACCGCGACCGTGGCCTGGGCCTCGGGCACCGCGAAAGTGGGGTCGTAGCGCCCGTACGCCAGCGTGCCTTCGAGGTAAAGCGGGACGTCCTTCTTGAGCCTGCCTCCGCCCGCGATCGAAGTCTGTCGAAAATAGGGGTTGCCGGCGCTCTGGTCCGAGATCGAGAGCGCGCCCGTGGTGACGTCCGGCACTAGCGAAAAGCCCATCAGAGTGAGGATCGCGTTCGCGCGCTTCTGCAGATCGGCGTCGTTCACCTGCGCCCGCGCCGACACGGACGCGAGAAGCAGAGCAGCGCAAAGCACCCCCAAGACAACCTCGGGCCGGCGCCTGCAGTAGAATTCTTGCAATGAAATCAAGCGAGATCCGCTCGAGCTTCCTCGAGTACTTCCGCTCGAAGGCGCACGCGGTCGTGGCCTCGAGCCCGCTCGTGCCGGCGAGCGACCCGACGCTGCTGTTCGTCAATTCGGGCATGGTGCAGTTCAAGGACGTGTTCCTCGGCAAGGAGAAGCGTCCGTACGTGCGCGCCACGACCTCGCAGCGCTCGGTGCGCGCCGGCGGCAAGCACAACGACCTCGAGAACGTCGGCTACACGGCGCGCCATCACACCTTCTTCGAGATGCTGGGCAACTTCTCCTTCGGCGACTACTTCAAGAAGGACGCGATCCAGTTCGCCTGGGAGCTGCTCACCAAAGTGTACAAGCTCGACCGTCGCAGGCTCTGGGCGACGGTCTATCAGACCGACGACGAGGCCTACGACATCTGGACCAAGGTGATCGGGTTGCCGAAAGAGCGCGTGGTGCGCATCGGCGACAAGCCGGGCGGCCAGAAATACCAGTCGGACAACTTCTGGCAGATGGCCGACACCGGCCCCTGCGGTCCCTGCAGCGAGATCTTCTACGACCACGGCCCGGGCATCGAGGGCGGGCCCCCGGGGTCGGCCGAGGCCGACGGCGACCGCTACATCGAGATCTGGAACCTGGTTTTCATGCAGTTCAACCGTGACGAGCAGGGCGTCATGCACCCGCTGCCCAAGCCTTCGGTCGACACCGGAATGGGCCTCGAGCGCATCGCCGCGGTGCTACAGGGCAAGCACTCGAACTATGAGATCGATCTCTTCCAGGACCTGATCCGGGCCGCCGCCCGCGAAACCGGTCAGAAGGACCTGAAGAATCCGTCGCTCAACGTCATCGCGGATCACATCCGCGCCTGCGCCTTCCTGGTCGTCGACGGGGTCATCCCCGGGAACGAGGGGCGGGGCTATGTCCTGAGGAGAATCATCCGCAGGGCGATCCGGCACGGCTACAAGCTGGGACAGCACCAGCCTTTCTTCTACCGGCTGGTGGAGGACCTCGACCGCACGATGGGCGACGCCTATCCGGAGCTGAGGGACTCCAAGGTCCGGGTCGCCGAAGTGCTCAAGCAGGAGGAGGAGCGCTTCGCCGAGACCCTCGAGAACGGCATGGCGGTGCTCGAGTCCGCCCTCGCCTCGGGCGAGAAGCTGCTCGACGGCGACACCGTGTTCAAGCTCTACGATACCTACGGCTTTCCGGTGGACCTCACCGCCGACATCGGCCGCGAGCGCGGCGTGCGCATCGACATGGCGGGATTCGAGGCGGCGATGGAGGAGCAGCGCAACCGGGCGCGCGCGGCCTCGCGCTTTTCCGCGGCCGCGGGCCTCGAATACTCGGGCGGCAGGACGGAGTTCCACGGTTACGACACGCTGACGCTTGCCGCCAAGGTCGTCGCCCTCTATCGCGAGGGTGCGCAGGTGCAGGCGCTGAAGAGCGGGGAGACCGGCACCGTAGTGCTCGATCGGACACCGTTCTACGCCGAGGCCGGCGGCCAGGTCGGCGACCGGGGCGAGCTCGTCGGCTCGGCCGGCACCTTCGAGGTGGCCGACACGCAGAAGATCCAGGCCGACGTGTACGGACACCAGGGGACGCTCAGGACCGGCGCGCTCAAGGTGGGCGACGAGGTCGAGGCGCGCGTCGACATGGCGCTGCGCACCCGCACCATGCGCAACCATTCGGTCACGCACCTCATGCACAAGGCGCTGCGCGAGGTGCTCGGCCCGCACGTGCAGCAGAGGGGCTCGCTGGTCGACGCCGAGAAGACGCGCTTCGATTTTTCCCACAACAAGCCGTTGAGCGAGCAGGAGATCCGCGAGGTCGAGGCGCGCGTGAACGCCGAGATCATGCAGAACAGCGCCACCCGGGCGCAGGTCATGCCGATCGAAGAGGCGAAGAAATCGGGCGCGATGATGCTGTTCGGCGAGAAGTACGGCGACGAGGTGCGCGTCCTCGACATCGGCAGCTCGCGCGAGTTCTGCGGCGGCACCCACGTCGCGCGCACCGGCGACATCGGCGTGTTCAAGCTCTACTCGGAAGGCGGCGTGGCCGCGGGGATCCGGCGCGTGGAAGCGACTACCGGCGCGACTGCGCTCGCGATGATGAACGGCCAGCTGCAGGAGCTGCACGAGGTGGCGCGGGAGCTGCGCGCCCAGCCGGGCCCCGGGATGATCCAGAAGGCGGTCAAGGATCTGCTCGAGGAGAAGAAAGGGCTGGAGAAGGAGCTCGCCCGCGCCCGCGCCAGGCTCGCGCTCGGTCAGGGGCAGGACCTGGCGTCGCAGGCGGTCGACGTCAAGGGAGCCAAGGTGCTGGCAGTGACGCTGGACGGCGCGGACCCCAAGACGTTGCGCGACACCATGGACAAGCTCAAAGACCGGCTGAAATCGGCGGCGATCGTGCTGAGCGCGGTGAACGACGGCAAGGTGTCGCTCATCGCGGGAATCACCTCCGACCTCACCGACAAGATGAAGGCGGGAGACCTGGTGAACTTCGTCGCGCAGCAGGTCGGCGGAAAAGGCGGCGGGCGCCCGGACATGGCGCAGGCCGGCGGCACCGAGCCGGCGAAGCTGCCGCACGCGCTGCAATCGGTGAGGACTTGGGTCGAGGAACGGGTGTGAAGCCCAGATGACACCGGTCGGCGCCCTGGAGGCATCGGGCCTCGGGCAGGCGATGCGGGAGTCGCTGTGGCTTTACCCCGCGGTAGAGACCGTGCATATCGTCGGCGTCGGCCTCTTGTTCGGGTCGATCGCGATTCTCGACCTGCGGTTGCTCGGCTTTTCGAAGAGCATTTCCGCAAAAGGACTGGCGAGCCACGTGCTGCCGTGGAGCGCCGCGGCGTTCCTGCTGATCGTGCCGAGCGGGCTCATGATGTTCATCGCCCACGCTTCGGACTTCATCTCGAGCCCGGTGTTCGCGGTCAAGATGTGCCTCATCATGGCCGCCGGGGTGAATGCCGCGCTGTTCCACACCATCGTGTTCCCGAGCGTGGGCGTATGGGACGCCGAGGAGATGCGCAAGCTCGGACCGCCGCCTTCGGCGCGCGCCTGCGCCGCGGCTTCACTCCTGATCTGGATCTCGGTGATCGCCTGCGGGCGCTTGCTCGCCGACTTCTGAAAGCCTGCTAGAAGCCGATCCTCTGCTTGCGCGCGCGCGGGTCCTGGATGTCGTCGGGCCCGACCTCGCTGCGCCCGGCGACCTTGGCGTTGCCGAAGGCCGAGTGGATCGCGCGGCGCATCTCGCGCGGCGGCAGCGCGGCGAGCTTCTCCAGCACCGAGGGCGAAAGCGTTTCCGGGAACTGGCGCCCCCAGTCGTGGGCGCTGCGGATCTCGCCGTAGATGGTGCGCGCGATGCGCGCCGCGCCTTCGGCGTCGGGCGCGTCGATCTCGTAGACCGCGAGCCGGCTGAGGAGCGGCTCGGGAATGCGGCCGGCATCGTTCGCGGTGGCGAGCCACACCGCGCCCGAGGCATCGATCGGCAGCTCGACGAACTCGTCGACGAAGCGCGTCGCGGTCTCGGTCTCGAGCAGCTCGTAGAGCGCGCCGAGCGGGTCGTACTGGCCGTCGGCGCTCGCCTTGTCGATCTCGTCCACGACGATGACGGGGTTGGCGTAGTCGCCGTTCACGAAGGTGTCGAACACCTTGCCGGGCTTGGCGTTCTTCCATTGCGAGGAGGCGCCCGAGAGCACCCAGCCGGCGGTGAGCGAGCTCATCGGCACGAAGCCGTAGCCGGTGCCGAGGAGCTGCGACAGCTTGCGCGCGAAATGGGTCTTGCCGATGCCGGGCTCGCCAAGGAGCAGCATCGGCGGCACCTCGACGCAATCGTTCGAGTCGATGCACAGCGCGAGGTGCTTGCGGATGTCCTCGAGCACCCCGGTGAAGTTCGGCAGCTCGTCGAACAGGGCGTCCATCTCGGGGAGCGCCGAGGGCTTGACGGTGAAGCGCTGGCCGCCGAGGCGCAGCATCTTCTCGTACACCGCGCGCAGCGCCTCGTTGGCCGAGGCCGGAAGCTCGTGCAGCGCCTTTTCGACGCCCGCGACGTCGTAGACGTCCTTGAAGCCCGCGATCGGAATAGACACGCTTGCCGACATTTGTGGCCTACCTTCCTTTTTTATCGCCGGTGAATCCGCGCCCAGTGAAAACGCTAGCATGACGCCTTGCACCAAGCAAACCCCGCGCCTGGCAAAGTGCGCCTTCGACTGCTAATTTTCCTTGCGCCGACATGACTATCAGAACGCCTTCGTTCCGTGCCGAGTTGACGGCCGAGCAGTTCAACCGCCGCAGTGCAGGACATTTGCCCGGTCTGGCGGGTGTCGAAATTCTCGAAGTCAGTCCGGAGGCCGTGCGCAGCCGGATGGCGCTGCGCCTCGAAGTGATGGCGCCGAATGGCTTTTTGCACGCCGCCTCGGTCGTCGCGCTCGCCGACACGAGCTGCGGCTACGGCTGCGTCGCGCACCTGCCGCAGGGGGCGAGCGGCTTCACCACGCTCGAGCTGAAGGCGAACTTCCTCGGCACGGCGCGCGAGGGCGCGATCGCGTGCCTGGCGAGGCCGGTCCACCTCGGGCGCACCACCCAGGTCTGGGACGCCGAGGTCACGGTCGAAGGCACCGAAACCAGGATCGCGCTCTTCCGCTGCACCCAAATGGTGTTGTGGCCCAAGTAGGAGTTGTGGTTCAATGCCTGCGATGACGCTCCGGTCCTCGTTCCGGTTTTTCGGCTTTTTCTATTTCCCCTGCCTGCTGGCGGAAGGGACCGGCTAAGCTCGATACCAGACCGAATCCAAGAAACCGCCAGCCGAAAGCCTGGCGGTTTTTTTTTGCCAAGGTGAAACCATGACCCGCCCCGCCGAGCCCTACCACTCCTCCGTCCCCGTCGACCGGACCTCGCTCACCGATGACGAGCGCATCGACAACGTCGTGCCGCTGCCGCCGCCGGAGCACCTGATCCGGTTTTTCCCGATCCAGGGCACGCCGGTGGAGGCGCTCGTGACGGAGACGCGCCGGCGGGTGCGCGACATCCTGCACGGCCGCTCCGACCGGCTGCTCGTGGTGATCGGCCCCTGCTCGATCCACGATCCGGCCGCCGCGGTCGCCTACGCCGAGAAGCTGTCCCAGGAGAGAAAGAAGCATCAGGAAGATCTTGAAATCCTGATGCGCGTCTACTTCGAGAAGCCGCGCACCACGGTGGGCTGGAAGGGCCTCATCAACGATCCCTATCTCAACGGCAGCTTCCGCATCAACGAAGGCCTGCGCATCGCGCGCGACGTCCTGGTGCGCATCAACCAGGCCGGCGTGCCGGCGGGCTGCGAGTTCCTCGACGTGATCTCGCCGCAATACATCGGCGACCTCGTGTCCTGGGGCGCGATCGGCGCGCGCACCACCGAGAGCCAGGTGCACCGCGAGCTCGCCTCGGGCCTTTCGGCGCCGGTGGGCTTCAAGAATGGCACCGACGGCAACGTGAAGATCGCGGTCGACGCCCTGCTCGCGGCGCGCGAGAAGCACCATTTCCTTTCGGTGCACAAGAGCGGCCAGGTGGCGATCGTCGAGAC
>DATMJC010000064.1:0-23094 GCA_035554435.1 Burkholderiales bacterium
CCGGGGGTGCTGTCGCTGCACGTTCTTCCCGCCGACCACCACGACAAGGACTGGGATGCGATCGTGGTGCCGAACGCGGTCAAGGAGCGGCTGCTCTCGCAGGCGCTGCTCACGCTCAAGCACGGGCGCAAGCTTTCGCAGCTCGCCGGGCTGCCGCACGGGCTCATCGTGCTCGCCGGCCCGCCCGGCACGGGCAAGACCACGCTCGCGCGCGGGCTCGCGCAGGTGGCGGCGCTCGCGCTCGCGCGCGAAGGGGCGACGACGCTGGTCGAGATCAACCCGCACGCCTTCCCGAGCGACATGCTCGGCGAAAGCCAGCGCAACATCATGCGGCTGCTCCAGGACACGATCCCCGAGCTCGCCGCGCGCCGCCCCCACACCGTGGTGCTGATCGACGAGGTCGAGAGCTTCGCGGTGCGCCGCACCAGCGCCTCGTTCGAGACCAACCCGGTCGACGTGCACCGTGCCACCGACGCGGTGATGCTCGGGATCGACGCCATCGCCCGCAGCCTCCCGGCGGTGCTTTTCGTCACCACGACCAACTTCATCGATGCGATCGACGAGGCGTTCCTCTCGCGCGCCGATCTGGTGATGCACTTCGCCCTGCCGGACGCCGATACCATCGCACGGATCTTGCAGCTCTCGCTCGCCGAGCTTGCCGTGCAGTGGCCCTCCCTTCGTCCATTACAGGATGAGAAAGCCGAAATTGAAAACCTGGCAAAGCTGTGTGATGGCTGGAACGGGCGCCAGGTGAGGAAGCTCGTTCTCGCCGGGCTGGCGCAGCGGCTCGAGGTGGCGAAGGACCCGGCCCTGCTCAGCTTCGACGACCTGCGGGAGGCGGCGCGCAAGCAAGGCGGCGTGGAATGGAGCGGCGCCGCGGCGCCCTCCTCGAAGGAGCTTTTTCCCGACGTGCCCGACGAATTGAAGCACGACCATGACCACGGTCATGGCCACGAGCACCACCATAAGACGAGGAGGATTCGTTCATGAGAAGTCTGCTGTTCGCAGTCCTGGCTGCGATTCCGCTTGCGGGATTCGCCCAGTCGTCACCTTATGCGGGGAAAACGGTGACCATCATCGTCGGCTACAAGGCCGGCGGCGGGTACGACGCCACCGCGCGCCTGCTGGCGCGGCACCTGCCGAAGCACATCCCCGGCAAACCGACCGTCATCGTGCAGAACATGCCGGGCGCGAACAGCATGATCGCGGCGAACCACGTGTACAACGTCGCCAAGCCCGACGGGCTCACGATCGGAACGTTCAACCGCAACCTCCCGGTCGCGCAGCTCACCAAGGTCGACGGCGTCAAGTACGACATGACCAAGTTCGCCTGGATCGGCTCGGCGGCGAGCGAATGCACCATCCTCGCGCTGCGCTCCGACCTGCCCTACAAGAGCGTCGAGGAGCTGAAGAAGGCGAAGGAGCCGCTGGTCATCGGCGCCACCGGCCCCGGCGCCAATACCTACGACTTCCCGCTGCTGCTGAAGGAATTCCTCGGGCTCAACCTGAAGATCGTCACCGGCTACCAGAGCAGCGCCGACATCATGCTCGCGATCGAGCGCAAGGAAGTCGACGGCCGCGCCGGATCGTTCACTTCGATCCGCCCGTTCATCGACCGCAAGCTGGTGCGGCCGCTGCTGCGCGCGCGCGCCGACGAGCCAGGCGTGGAGCAACTCCCGATCGACGAGGACCTCGCCCCCAGTCCGCGGGCCAAGGCGATCATGGCGCTGCGCTCGGCGCCCGAGATCGTCGGGCGGCCGTACGTGATGCATCCGAACACCCCGCCCGACTACGTGAATATCATGCGCAAGGCGTTCGCCGAGACCATCGCCGACAAGGCGCTAGTCGCCGAGGCCACCAAGGCAAGCATGGACCTCAACTACGTCGGCGCCGACGTGGCCGTGAAGGTGATGAAGGACATGCTGTCCCAGCCCAAGGACGTGGTCGACGAATTCAGCAAATACGTGAAGTTCGGCGAATAATCTCTTTGATTTAACGAAATAAAGCTGCGTCCATTCTGACGTGATCGAAGCACTCCTCGAGGGGCTGGTGCTGGTGCTGCAATGGAAGGCGCTCGCCTTCATGCTGCTCGGCATCCTGCTCGGCTTCTGGGTGGGGCTGCTGCCGGGCCTGGGCGGAGCGACCACCCTCGCCCTTATGCTGCCCTTCGTCTACACCATGCAGCCGGTGGAGGCGTTCGCGTTCCTGCTCGGCATGCACTCGGTGACGGCAACGACCGGCGACATCACCTCGGTCCTGTTCGGCGTGCCCGGCGAGGCGGCGAGCGCCGCCACGGTGCTCGACGGGTACGCGATGGCGAAGAAGGGCGAGGCCGGGCGCGCGCTCGGCGCCGCGCTCGCCTCTTCGCTCGTCGGCGCGCTCGTGGGCGCGGTGGCGCTCGCGGCCGCGATCCCCATCGTTCGACCGCTCGTGCTCACCTTCGGCTCGCCCGAGCTCCTCATGCTCGGGCTCGTGGGGATCGCGTTCATCGCGGCGCTCTCCTCGCCGGGCGGCCGCGGCATGCTGCGCGGGTTCCTCGCCGGGGCGCTCGGCCTGTTCCTCGCCACTATCGGGCAAGACCCGCAGGCGGGCGTCGCGCGCTACGCCCTCGGGACGCTCTACCTCTGGCAGGGACTCGACCTGGTGCCGGTGCTGGTCGGCCTCTTCGCCATCCCCGAGATCATCGACCTCGTCGTGCGCGGCACCTCGATCGCCAGCGCAGCGCCCGCAGGAAAACTTTCCCATGGCGCGTTCGAAGGCGTCAAGGACACGTTTCGCCATTTCTGGCTCACGATTCGCTGCAGCCTCATCGGCACGTTCATCGGCATCATGCCGGGCATGGGCGGCGCGGTGGCGCAGTGGATGGCCTACGGCCATGCCACCCACAGCGCCCGCAACGCCGAGGAGCGCCGCGGGTTCGGCCAGGGCGACGTGCGCGGCGTGCTCGGACCCGGCGCGGCGAACAACTCCAAGGAAGGCGGTTCGCTAATCCCGACCATCGCTTTCGGCGTTCCGGGCAGCACCGCGATGGCGATCCTGCTCGGCGGGTTCTACCTCCTTGGGCTGGTGCCCGGCCCGGACATGCTCTCCAAGCACCTGCCGGTGACCTTCTCGATGGTGTGGACCATCGTCATCGCCAACGTCGTCACGGTGATCGCGTGCTTCGCGCTGCTGAACAAGCTGGCCAAGCTCACCACGGTGCGCGGCAGCCTGCTGATTCCGGTGATCCTGGTGCTGGTGTTCATCGGCAGCTACACCTCGAACAACCACTACGGGGACCTTGTGGTGACGCTCCTTTTCGGCGCCGTCGGCTACCTGATGGTGCTCGCCGGCTGGCCGCGCGCCCCGCTGGTCCTCGGCCTGGTGGTCGGCAAGATCGTCGAGAACAACCTGTATATCTCGATGGCGCGCTACGAAGCGGCGTGGCTGACGCGCCCGGTGGTGCTGGTGCTGATCGCGATCACGATCGCGGTGATCGTGTATCCGCTGTTCCAGGCGCGCAGAAGGGCGGCGGCAGCGCGTGCATAAGAAGGCTTCCCTAACCCTGTCCGCGCTGATCATGGTCGTCTCGGGCTATGGGATCATCGCGGCCACCGCGTGGCCGTGGAAGGCCGCCCTCTTCCCGCTGGTGATCGGCGTTCCGCTTTTCGCGCTCGCGGCCGCGGAAGCTCTGTGGACACTGTTCGGCGCCGATCCGACGAACGAGGAGGCGCGCGACTTCCAGCTCTCGATCGGCAAGGACACCCTGCGCCGCACGCTGACTGCCACCGGCTGGATCTTCGCGTTCTTCGCCGCGATCGTGCTGCTCGGGTTTCCGATCGCGATCCCGCTCTTCGTGTTCCTCTATCTGAAGCTCCAGGGGCGCGAGGGCTGGGCCATTTCGATCGCCATCACGCTGGGCACCTGGGGCGTGTTCTACGGACTTTTCGATCTGCTGCTGCACCTGCCGTTCCCTTCGGGATGGCTGTTCGAATGGTTCGGCTCCTCCTAGTTTTTCTTCTTCTTTCCGGAACGGCCTCGGCGCAATACCCGGCTCGGGCGATCCGGCTCCTGGTTCCCAATCCCCCCGGCGGCGCCACCGACACGCTGGCGCGGGTGTTCGCGCCGCGGCTCGCCGAGGCGCTCGGCCAGCCCGTGGTCGTGGAGAACCGGCCGGGCTCGAACGGCAACCTCGCAATGGAAGCCACGGCGCACGCCGCGCCCGACGGACACACGCTGCTTCTCTGCGCCGACGCGCAGATCGTGATCGGGCCGCATCTCTACGCCAAGATGCCGCTCGACACGCTGAAGGACCTCGATCCGGTCACGACGCTGGCGAACACGCAGATGGTGCTGTCGGTCAGTCCGGCGCTGCCGGTTCGGAACCTGCAGGAATTCGTCGAGTACGCGCGGCGCGCCACTCCGCCCCTCGCCTACGCCTCGATCGGAAACGGCAGCCAGCACCACCTGGTGATGGAGATGTTCAAGGCTCGCGCCGGCATCGACCTGCTGCACGTCCCCTTCAAGGGCGGCGGTCCGGCGACCGTCGCCATCCTGGCGGGAGAGGTCAGCGCGATGTTCGGCGGCAACTCGGTGTCGGGCCACATCAAGGCTGGCAGGCTGCGCGGGCTCGCCGTCGCCGGCAAGAGGCGCTCGACGGCGTACCCGGATCTGCCGCGGCTCTCCGAGTTCTACCCCGACCTGGAAGTCACGCCGTGGCTTGCGCTCTTCGCCCCCGCCGGCATCCCCGGCCCCATCCTCTCGAGGATAAGAGGCGAAACAAGCCGCTTACTCGCCGACGAGGCCTTGCGCGGAAAGATCCGCAACGTCGGCGGACTCGAGCCCTACGTCACCACGCCCGAGGAGTTCGCGACCCAGTTGCGCTCGGAGTACGCCAAGTACGGCGAGATCGTCAAGGCCGTGGGCGCCAAGGTCGACTAGCCTTCCTCGCGCACGAGCGGCTTCTTCTGGCGGTGGCCGCGCCACAGCGGCAGGACCAGTGACAGCGCGAGCAGCCCCCACAGCACGTTGCCGAGCGGCGAGGAGAAGAGGATCAGCAGGTTGCCCTCGGAGAGGCGCAGCGCGCGCACGAGATATTGCTCGAAGAGCGGTCCGAGCAGGATGCCGATCAGCATCGCCGTGACGTGGTAGCTGGTCTTGTGGGCGATGTAGCCGATCACGCCGAAGACGAGCGCGAGCGCCATGTCGAAGAGGTACTGGCGTTCGCCGAACGCGGCCACGATGGTGACGAGGATGATGATCGGTGCGAGGTAGCTGGTCTCGAAAAGCACCACCCGCGACATGTAGCGCGCGAGCGGCAGGATGGTGAAGATCATGAAGATGTAGGCCACCGCCATCGACACGAACACGCCGTAGGCGACGCCCGGGTCGGTGGCGAACAGACGCGGCCCCATCACCATGCCGTGGTACTGGAGCACGATCATCATCACGGCGGCGGTGCTGCCGCCGGGCACACCGAGAGCAAGGGTCGGCACAAGCGTGCCCGAGGTGACGCCGTTGTTCGCCGACTCGGGCGCGATCACGCCTTCGGGCACGCCGGTGCCGTAGGCCTCCGGATTCTTGGACCACAGGCGCGACTGCTGGTAGGCGACGAACGAGGCGATGCTCGCTCCCGCGCCGGGCACGATGCCGATGAAAAGGCCGACGAACGCGGTCCACACGATGTGCCACCACTTCTGCAGCGACATGCGCAGGCCCTCGACGGTGTCGGACCAGCGCGCCTGCAGCGCACGCTCGCGCCCGGCCTCGTCGACGATCATCTTCTCCTCGAGCATCACCAGCGCCTCGGAGATGGCGAACAGGCCGATCAGCGCCGGGACCAGCGGCACGCCGTCGTAGAGCTCGAGAAAGCCGAAGGTGGCGCGCGGCGTGTTGTAGATGTGGTCGGTGCCGATCACCCCGATCAGCAGGCCGAAGAAACCGGCGATCAGGCCCTTCAGAGTGTCCTTGGCGGCGATCACGGCGATCAGGGTGAGGCCGAAGAGCATCACGATCACCATCTCGACCGAGCGCAGGTACAGCCCGAGCTGCGAGAGCCACGGCAGCAGCGCGAGCGTCACCAGCGTGGTGATGAGGCCCCCGAACACCGAGGCTGTGAAGCACAGCACCAGCGCCTGCTGCGCTTGACCCTTCTGCGTCATCGGGTAGCCGTCGAGCGTGGTCGCGGCGGCCCCGCCCGAGCCCGGGATGCGCACCAGGATCGCCGGGATGCCGCCGGCGAGGTGGTTCGCGCAGTAGAGCGCGATCATGAACGCCATCGCCCGCTCCACCGGCACCGACAGCGTGAGCGGCAGCAGCATGATGAGCGTGTTCTGCGGGCTGAAGCCAGGCAGGATGCCCACCACGATGCCGAGCAGGATCGCGGGCCAGATCACCCACCAAAGGCCGAACTGGGTGGCGAACTGGTCGAGCAGGAATTCCCAGCTCATGAAAGGAGCTTCTCCAGCAGCCACTCCACCGGGCCGTGCGGAATGTCCGACTGCAGCGCGGCCACGAAGAGCAGATACACGCACGCGGCCACCGCGAGCGGCACGAGCACGAGCGCCTTGCGGCTGCGCACGCCGAGGATCCACAGCGAGGCGAAGAGCGCGAGCAGCATCCCGAGCGTGACGCCGAGCCAGTGCATGGTGGCGATGAAGGCGATCGTGATGAGCACCAGGCCGATGCGCTTCGGCAGCGCGTCGCGGGGACTGATCAGCCTTTCGAACCCCAGGTCCGCGTCACCCGCACGAAGTCGCATGCCGATCCGCACCAGCTGAACGAGCACGAGAATCAGCAGAATGGCACCGATCACCATGCCGTTCGCCTTCGCCTCCCAGGCGAGGTCGGCGATCGAGAAGAAGAAGTAGGCCCCGAATGCGGCCGCGAGCGCCGGGATGACAAGGTCGGCGCCCAAGGATGCTCTTTGCTTCACTCCCTTATCCACTTCCTATTTCTTCTTCGCTGTGAGCAACCCCTGGTATTCGTTGGCGAGATCTACCATCGAGTTGGCGTAGCGCGTACAGGTCGCGCGGTCGCCGAACTGGATGGTCTCGATCGGCGCCCCGGTCTTGGCGTACTCCTCGCGGTACTTCGGCATGTCGAACACCGCGCGCGCGGTCTTCTCGAGGAGCGCGAAGCGGTCCGGGAACTTGTCGATCACCTCGCTGTGGATGGCCCAGGCGCGCGACGAGTAGAGCGCCGGCAGCTTGGTGCCGAAAGCGGCGTTCACCGAAGGCGCGTTGCCGAGGTACTTCGCCATCTTCTGGGTATCGTCGTTGAAGATGCCGAGGATGCGCAGCTGGTCGCCGAGCGAGACCACCCCGGCGATCGGCAGCGCGCCGCAGTCGGCTTCGCCGTTCAGCACCGCCACCTGCGTCGGGTTACCGCCGCCGTACGGCACGAGATTGAATCGCGCCTTCACCGAGTTGCCGAGCGCCAGCATGCCGATCGAGGCCGGGTGCGGCAGGCGGCTCACCGCCACGTTCACCGTCTTCTTCTTCGCCTCCGCCACCAGGTCGTCGATGCGCTTGAAGGGGCTCTTCTGGCGCACGAACACCACGCTGTCGTCGACGTCGAGCCGGCAGAAGTACTGGTAGTCGCCCGGGAACTTGTAGGGCGGCTTCTGCAGGGCGTACATGATCATCTCCGGCCCCATGTTGCCGAAGAGCAGGTTGTGGCCGTCGCGCTCGCGCTTGTGGAGGTAGAGCTCGTAGCCGACCTGCCCGGCGGCGCCGGGGTGGAAGGCGTACTCGAACTTGGTCTTGAGCTGCGCGCCCCAGAAGTCGTCAAACGCGCGCGCGAGGCGATCGGCCCCCCCGCCCTGCCCCGTGGGAATGACCACGCGCATGTTGCGCGAGGGAAAAGCTTGTGCTCTTGCGTTTCCAAGAAAAACTGCAGCCGCCGTACCCGCGAGCAGCCGCCGCCGGGCGAAGCTCGGATTCGCCATTCCATCCTCCTCGAATTCTTATGCGGCGATTATTGCACGCCGGCTTCGCGCAGCACGCGGCGCATCAGGGCGGTTTGCTCTTCGATATAGGGCGCGAGCGCCGCACCCCGGAGGAAGACGTCCTCGACCTCGTTGTCGGCCACGTACTTGCGCCAGCTCGGCGTGGTCGCGAGGCGGGTGAACAGCTGCTCCCAATGACTTATCGCACTTTGGGGTAGCGCGGCGGGCGCGACAATGCCGCGAACGTTGGCGATGATCGACATCGAGATCCCCTGCTCCTTCACCGTCGGGACATCGGGCAGCGCGGCGAGGCGCCGCCCCCGGTGATCGCCGCGATCGCTCGCGCCTTGCCGGCGGCGATCTGCTCGTTGGCGTCCTGCGGCTGCGGGATCACGATATCCACCTTGCCGGCGACCAGGTTCGCCATCCGATCGGCCACCGCCGGTGTCGAGACGAAGGTCCACTTGGTCCCGGTCGCGCTCTGCAGCAGCAGCCCGGTCATGCTCTCGATCGCGGTCAGCGAGCCTCCCGCCTGCTTCAGCGCCCCGGGCTTTCGCTTGGCCTCTTCGATGAATTCCTTGAGCGTCCTATAGGGTGCATCGGCGCGGACCACCGCGATGGTGGGCTCGAGCACCAGGCGCGCAACCGGCGTGAAGTCGCGCAGGCTGTGCTGCGGGTCCTTGCGTGTCAGCGGCGTGGTAAGCCAAGTGTTGGTGAAAACGGCAAGCGTATGGTCGTCGCCGCGCTTTCCCGCGAGATACGCCATCGCCTCGGCGCTCGCCCCCGCGGTCTTGTTCACCACCCGCACCGGCTGCGCCAGGAGCTTCTCGCCCTCGATCATCTCGACCAGCGCACGCGCGAATACGTCGGAGCCTCCGCCGAGGGCGCTGTGCACTACCAGCTCGACCTGGCGCGTCGGTGTAAACCCCTTGCGCGTGGACAAGACCAGAGAAGCAGATGGCGAGCCCGAGAAGTAGTTTAGGCATTAAGCTCCATGTACACGCGTTCCGGCGTGGTCGAAGAGACCCGAAAACCCAGGCGCTCATAGAGGCAAAGCGCCGGGTTGCTTTTCAGGACGCGCAGGCGCAGCGGCATGCCCCCTTGCCTAGCCTCCAAGGCGAGCGTCCGGACGAGCGACGTGCCAATGCCCTTGTTCTGGTGCTGCGGAAGGATGAACAGTTGGCTTAGCTCGATGAAATCCGCATGCCTCTCTACCGAGATCGCACCGATATTCTCGCCGCGGCATTGAATGATCGAGTAATTCTTCGCCGCTATGGTCTCGGCAATATTCTGCCGGTTGAGCTCCTCGCTGAAGGAGCCCCAGATCTGCTCGACGTATGACCGCATCGTCACTTCGACCAGCCGGTAGATGAACTCGGCATCGGCCAGGCTTGCCTGCCGCAGCTCTACACCTGCGACTGTCATATGTCGCAGCTACAGCGCGGCGCGCTTCGGGGCGTGCGAGCCCTTGATCTGGGTGCGATGCATGACGCGGCGCGCTTTCGGGTCGAAGGCGTCGCGCCGGTGCATGGTGGTGCGGTTGTCCCACAGCACGAGGTCGCCTACTGCCCACTTGTGGCGATACACGGCCGACTCGGCGTAGGACCAGATCTCGTCGAGCAGGCGCTCGGAATCCTCGAGCGACAGCCCCACAATGTAGGCGTTGCGCCGGCGGCCGAGGTAAAGCGCCTGCTCGCCCGACTCGGGGTGCGCGATCACGACAGGGTGCGGCGTGCCGGGCGAGCGCGCCGGGTCGTTGCTCGCGGTGACGCCTTTGCGCAGGTTGCCGCCCGAGTCGTAGGTGCCGTCGTGCTTGATGTCGAGGTGCTTGACGCGCTCGAGGAGCGCGCGCGGCAGCTTCTTCAGCGCGACACGCATGCTGCAGAAAGAGGTGTCGCCGCCGCTCGGCGGAATCTCGAGCGAGTAGAGCATCGACGCGTCAGGCGGCCACGCGATGTAGCTCATGTCGGTGTGCCAGGCGGCTTCGCCGTCCCCGAGCGCGCCGATCGGCTCGCCGTAGTCGTCGAGCACGTTCGACACCACGTAGATGTCCGGGTAGCCCGGCGGCGACTTGCGCCCGGCGCCCTGGTTGGGCGGCGGGTCGAGCGTGCCGAAGTGCTTCGAGAAGGCGAGGAGGTCGTCGTCGGAGAGCTTCTGGCCGCGGAACACCAGCACGTCGTGGCGGTACCAGGCCTGCTTGACCTCGGCGATCTCCTTCGCGCCGGCGCTCGCGAGATCGACCCCGCGGACTTCCGCGCCGACGGTGGCGTTCGGTAGGACCTGCATGACGTGTCTACACTATCATGGAGAAACGCATGCGGCTCGCCCGTCTCGCTTTCGCGCTCGCCCTGACAATGTTTGTCGCGGCTGCGGCGGCGCAGCCCTATCCCGCGCGTGGCATACGTCTCATCGTCGACACTTCGCCGGGCGGCCTCACCGACCTGCTTGCCCGCTTGACGGGCGAAGCACTTGCCGCGCGGGTGGGACAGCCGGTGGTGGTCGAGAACAAGCCCGGGGCTTCGGGCAACCTCGCGGCCGACCTGCTGATTCGCTCGCCGGCCGACGGCTACACCCTGATGGTCGCCGCGGCGGGCAACCTGGCGGTGAAACCGCTCCTCGAACGCTCCGTGCCGTTCGATCCGCTGACCGACCTCGCAGCGGTGATCAACCTTGCCGACGCCGCGCACATCTTCGTCGTGCCGGCGAACATGGAAGCGAGGGACCTTGCGCAGTTCATCGCGTATGCCAGGACCAATCCCGGCAGGGTCTATTACGGGTCCGCAGGCATCGGCAGCCCGCCGCACCTCTCGCTCGAGCTGTTCGGGCGCCTCGCCGGAGTGAAGCTCATGCATGTGC
This sequence comes from Burkholderiales bacterium, assembly GCA_035554435.1. Lineage (GTDB taxonomy): Bacteria > Pseudomonadota > Gammaproteobacteria > Burkholderiales > SG8-39 > SCGC-AG-212-J23. Next base: position 10,784 of record DATMJC010000064.1, read on the forward strand.
CCTATAAGGGAATCGGTAACGCGCTGCCCGACATGCTGGCAGGACGCCTTCAGGCGATGTCGATCAGCGTTGGGTCGGCCCTGCCCTATCTCAAGACCGGACAGATCCGACCGCTCGCCGCCGCGGCGAAGGAGCGCCTCGCAAGCCTGCCCGACGTGCCGACTTCGGCGCAGGCCGGGCTTCCCGGCTGGGAGATGAGCGCGTGGTTCGCGGTGTTCGCGCCGAAGGGCACGCCACCCGAGGTCATCCGGCTCCTGAATCAGCGCCTGCAGGCGGCGCTCGACGGCGCGAAGCTGCGCCAGCGCATCCTCGACCTCGGCGCCGAGCCCGGCGGCGGCTCGCCCGAGTCCACCTCCGAGCGCCTGCGCGCCGACCATCGCCTGTGGGGCCAGGTCATCCGCGAAGCCCGGATCAAGCTGGAGTGAAGCTCATGAAGACATCGACGCTGAAGACGCGCTTCCTATCGCACGGCACCCTGGGCTCCAAGGACCTCGAGGCCACCCGGCGCTTCTACGAGGAGTTCCTCGGGCTCGAAGTGGTGCGCACGAGCCACGTTTCGCTCATGGTCCGCCTCGGCGGCAACCACGTCTACGCGGTGGTCCTCATCAAGAACAAGGAGCCGATGCCGCGCTGCTATCACAACGGCCTCGACGTTAACACGGACGTCGAAGTCGACGAGGCCTGGCGCCTGTGTACCGAGCAGGCCGGGAAATGGGGCCTGCACGACATCCAGAAGCCCTCCGCGCGCCACGGCACGTACAGCTTTCTATTCTGGGACGGCGACGACAACGCCTGGGAGATCCTCTCCAACCCGAGCGGCGGCTACACCTGGATCTTCGAGCAGGGCGACCTCGAGGGGCGCGGCCATTTCGAGAAAGGGTTCCGGCACAAGCGGCCGGATTCGTGATGCCGCGAAGCTAGACCGGGGAGTAGCCCGCGAGTTGCTCGAGCTTGGGCGCGACGAGCTTCTTCCAGTCCTCGGCGTCGTCGAAGTAGAGGCCTGTCACCATGAGGAGGTAGGTCTTTCGGCCATCGCGGACGGTGAAGATGTTGCCGAGCGGCTTGTCGCCTTTGACGAGGAGGCGCAGCTTGCTCTGGTCGTTGCCGGACTTCAGGCGCAGCTCGCGTTCCTCGACGCCGCTCGCCTTGAGGCCGATGACCATGCCGACCGCCTCGGCGCTCTCGTTCAGCGCCGCATCGGACTCGCTTTGCGCCACGGAGACGCTCGCGTAGATGAACACGCGGCGCCGCTCGCTTCCGTCCGGCTTGAATTCGTACTTGAGCTGGTAGGCGCCGTCGATCTGCCGGCTCTTGGAGAATTTCTCGTAGCTCGCCGGGTCATCGTACTGGAAGCCGTAGCGCACGAGGTCAGCCGGACGCAGGAACAGGCTCTTGTCGGCCTCGGAGAGAGGCTCCTCGATCCCGCATCCCGCGAGGCAGGCGAGGAGCAAGGCGGCGAAGGCCGTGCGCATGCCGAATCGCGTCTGCACTGCATCCCCCTTTGCGTATCGGTCGTCGACACGCTACGCCGAAGGCGGCGGCCGGCGCTATGTACTTTGCCTCCGCGCCCGCGAGGGAAGAACTACTTGGCTTTTTTAGGCTGGACCGTGCGGACGTACACGTGGCGATCGGCGCCCCAGGTGCTGCCGCGGCCTGCGCGCGGGCCGATGTCGGCCTGCTCGATGCGGCGGCCTTCGACGTAGACCTCGGCGAGGATGCGGCCGTAGCGGTCGTGGCCGTGCGTGACCAGTCCCACCTCGCGATTCTGCACCAGCGCCTGCATCTTCTTCTTTGCCGCGGCCCCGCCGGGCTGGTTCATCTCGGCGGCGTAGACGTTGGTGAGGCGCACTTTCTGGTGGTTGCAGACAAGCGTGTCGCCGTCGACCGCGATGCAGCGTTCGGCCCAGGCAGAATTGTTCAGAAGGGCTAGAAAGGCAAAGGCAAAAAGCCTGCTCACTCGGGACGGGACCCGGTGAGCTTACGGTACTGCGCCATGTGCCGGATGGCCTCGCGAGGCATGTCGAGCTCCTCGCAGAGAAGCGCGAGGTTGTAGTGGCAATCGGCGAAGCCGGGGTTGACGCGCACGGCGCCTTCGTAGACCTCGACCGCCTCTTTCTTGCGGTCCATGTCGACCAGGAGCACGCCGAGGTTGTAGAGCAGGAGCGGCTCGCTTCCGCACGCGTCTATGGCGGCGCGGTACGCCTGCTCGGCCTCGTCGAAGCGCCCGGCTTCATGCAGCAGCCAGCCGCGGTTCACGTGTGCATCGACGAGCTTCGGATCGAGCTCAATCGCCTCGGCGTACGCCTGGAGCGCGCCGGCCGGATCGGTTTCCTCGAGGTCGATGCCGCGGTCGAACCAGTCGTTCGCCGAGGCCTTCGGCGCCGCGGGCTTGCGCTCCATCACGCTCAGGGAGCCGTTTGCCGGGTCGCCCTCGAAGGCGAGGAGGTACTGCCCCGACTCCGCCTGCCAGCGGCTCGCGCCCTCCTTCACCACGACCTTGTCCGCGACCGCGCAGATCGAAAGGCCCGAGAGCGGCATGGCCTCGGGCAGATGGCGGCGCAGCTCGCGCACCGAGCGCGTGATGCGCTTGGCCGGAACCTTGGCGGCAACCAGCGCCTGCGCGGTACGCAGCACGATGAGATCCTGGAACGAGAACCGCCACGCCTTGCGCGGGCCGCGCGCCGGGGAGACGAAGCCGGCGTCGATCAGGGCGCGGATGGTGCTGCGCGGCAGCCGCAGGAGCTTCTCCACCTCCCGCACGCCATATTGGTGCACGCGGCGCTGCCCTCTATTTCTTCGCTGCCTTCTTCCCCGCCGGCTTCGCCGGCTCGGCCTTCTTGGCGGCCTCGGCCTTGCGCGCCGGCTTCTTCTCCAGGCTCGCGCGCAAGGCTTCCATCAGGTCGATCACCTGGCCGCCGGATGGCTCGGGCGCCTCGGCCAGGGTGATCTCCTGCCCTTCGACCTTCTTCTGGATCGCGGCCTCGATTCGGCCGCGCACTTCGTCCTTGTAGGCGCCCGGGTCGAAAGTCTCGGAGGCCTGCTGCTCGATGAGCTGCTGCGCGAGCTTGAGCTCGGCGTCCTTCACCTCGGTCCTCGGGATCTCGATTTCCGTGATCGAGCGCACTTCGGCGGCGTAGAGGAGCTGCTGCATCACCAGGCCGTCGGAGCCGTCCCTTTCGATCGGCCGGATCATGACGATGTACTGCTTGCCGCGCGCGGCCCAGCGGCCGAGCGCGCAGCGCCCGGACTCGCGCAGCGCGCGCGAGAGAAGCGCGTACGGCTTGGCGCCGCCCTTGTCGGGCGCCAGGTAATAAGCCTTGTCGAAGTAGATCGGGTCGACCGACTCGACCGGCACGAACTCGGTGATGTCGGCGGTGTGGGTTCCCGCCTCCTCCATCGCCTTCAGCTCCTCGGGCGCAAACATCACGTACTGGTCCTTGGTGAACTCGTAGCCTTTCACCATCTCCTCGCGCGCCACCGGGATCTCTTCCTTCGCGCACAGGTACTGCTGCTTGAGGCGCGAGCCGCAAGTCTTGTGCAGCAGATTGAAGGAAATCGCCTTGGATGCCTCGGTGGCGGAGAACAGCTTCACCGGGATGGAGACCAGCCCGAACGAGATGGTCAGCGACGCGATCGATCGTGCAGCCATGTTGTTATCCTTTTTTCAGTCTCGTCACATGCCTCACGCCTTCACCCGCTCCAGCGCCTGTTCCAAACTCTGCTTGCTGCTCAGGGCGCCGGCCCAGCGATCGCCCGTCTTCGCCAGGCGCCCGGCCGCGTTCGTGATCCTGAAATCGAGCGGGTGCGCGGTAGCGAGCTCTTCCCAGCTCAGCGGCATCGACACCGGCGCGCCCGCTGCGCCTCTCGGCGAATAGGCGACGTTCAGCGTCTTGCCGCGGACGTTCATATTGTAGTCCATAAAGATTTTTCCCGTTCTCTTGGGCACGCTCCACTCGAGAGTGATGTCCTTGGGGTGGGCGCGCATGAGGTGCCTGCCGACGAGCTCCGACACCGCCCGGGCGGCCTCGAAATCGATGGTGCGGCGGATCGGCACGAAGACGTGCAGCCCGGTCCTGCCCGAGGTCTTTACCACCGGCTCGAGCGACATGCTGTGCAATAGCTCACGCAGCCAGAACGCCACCTCCTTGCCCTTCTCGAACGCCACCGTGTTCAGCTCGGGCTCCTCGCCCGGCGCCTCCTTGCCCGAATAGATGTAGGGGTCGATGTCGAACACCACGTAGTCGGGGTAGTTCAGCACCGAGGCCTCGAGCGAGTCGAGCGAAGAAGCATAGTCCGTGCTCTGCGAGGCCGCGTCCGTGCCGGGCCGGGCGCGGGAATGCCAGACATGGAACTCGAGCGTTCCGGACTGGGCGAGCCAGAGCAGCGTCGGCAGGTTGTTGCAAAGCAGGTAGTCGTGGCTCTCGTCCTTGTGGCCGGAGAAGACCGTGATCGTCTCGACGAAGGGCGGCCGCTCCTGCTCCCAGTGCTTCTGGAAGAAGCGCTGGCCGTGGATTCCCTCGGGCATGCGGATCATGGTGAGCGGGCGGTCGGCGAGATGCGGCAGGATGCAAGGCGACACCTCGGCGAAGTAGCGGATCAGGTCGCGCTTGGTGAGCGCGGGCTGCTTCAGCGCCGCGTCCGCGGGCCAATACACGCGGTCGAGGTGCGTCAGCCGGATCTGGTGCGGGCCGACCGCGAGGGTGAAGGCGTTCTTCTTGCCCTCGAGCTGCTGCACGATTTCGCTGATCTCATCCGATCCGCCTTGGCTCGTCGCGGGTTTTGAGCTCTGCGTTCTCTTCACCTCCTTCGGCTCGATGTCGTCACGCAGGCGCAGGAACACCGGCGCACGCAGGCTCCCGTCGTCGGTCCAGTTCTGGAATTTCACCTCCGCGACCAGCTCCGGCTTCACCCACTGCGTCGGCGCGTTCACCGGCGGCCTCTCGCTGAAGGGATTCTCGCTCGCGCGAAGCGACCTCAGCCTTGCTTCCACCGACGAAATTGTTTCGTCGTCGAACCCGGAACCGACATGCGAGGCGTAGCGCAGCTTCCCGTCCACCCAGTACCCGACCAGGATCGCGCCGAGCGGAGCGCGCACGCCCTTGCCCGTCGTATAGCCGCCGATCACGAATTCGGCGCTTTGCGTCGCCTTCACCTTGAGCCAGGCGCCCGAGCGCTTTCCGGACTCGTAGCGGCTGTCCTTGCGCTTGCCGATCACGCCTTCGAGACCGCTCGCCATCGCCGCATCGTGGAGCGCCACGCCGTCGTCGGCGGCGTGCACGAGCTGCACCAGAGGCGACGGCAGCAGGCACTGCACGAGGTAGCGGCGCCGGTCGGCGTACTCGAGTCTGCGCAGGTCGATGCCCTCGAAATTGACGAGGTCGAAGCAGTAGAAGACCGCCTGCTGGGAACGATTCTGCATCGCGTTAAAGGAGGGCCTGCCGGTGTCGTCGAACGCCACGATCTCGCCGTCGAGCACCATGGCGTTCACCGACTGCCTTGCGAGCTCCTCGGCGAGACGCGGAAAGTCCTTGGCGAGGTCGAGCCCGCGCCTGGAGCGAAGCTGTACGCCGCCCTTGGCGTCGATGAACGCGAGCGCGCGGTAGCCATCGAGCTTGGGCTCCCACATCCAGTCGGGGCGATTGAAGGCGGCCTCGCCGAGCTCGGCCTGCATCGGCGCGAGGTTCGCGGGCAGCGCGCGGGGCTCCCCGGTCGGCACCAGGCGCTCGAGGGGCAGGCGATGCGCGGGCATCGCTTTCATTTCTTCGACTGAAATGTTGGTCAGGACCGAGCGATCCCGGGCGGTGAGGTCGGCCTTGGCCGCGAAGCGGTCCTTGTGCTTGATGAGGAGCCAGTTCTTCTGCTCCTTGGTGCGCACCAGCGCGTAGGAGCCCTTCACCTTCTCTCCGCGAAGCAGGATGCTGAGCTTGCCCTTGCCGAGCCCTGCGCGGACCTGGCGCTCGGCCTCGGCGCGGTCGTGGAACCAGTGTCCGCCCTCGTCGGGCGAATACACGCCGCAGTCCCAGACGATGACCTCCCCCGCCCCGTACTGCCCGGGCGGGATGACTCCCTCGAAGGTGGCGTACGCGAGGGGATGGTCTTCGGTGTGCACCGCGAGACGCTTCTCGGCGGGATCGGGCGAGGGGCCCTTCGGCACCGCCCAGGACTTGAGCACCCCGTCGCACTCGAGGCGGAAGTCGTAGTGCATCCGGCGCGCGGAATGCTGCTGGATGACGAAGAGGAGCGGCCCCTCGCGCGCCTCCCCGGCCGCCGGAGCGGGCTCGGGCGTGGCCTGGAAGCTGCGCTTGGCCGAATATTCGGTTAACTTTTCCTTCGCCATGCCATTCTCATGCTGAATTCTAAAAGGCTCCTGGCCGGGGCCAGCGGCTACTCCTTCAAGGAGTGGAAAGGCGTGTTCTATCCGCAGAGCATCAAGCCCGACGCAATGCTGGCCTGGTACGCCGAGCGGCTGCCCACCGTCGAGATCAATAACACCTTCTACCGCATGCCGGCCGCAGCCATGCTGGAGAACTGGGCCCGCGCCACGCCCGCGGGCTTCCGCTTTGCGATCAAGGCCTCGCGGCGCATCACGCACATCGCCCGCCTCAAGGCGGAAACCGCGGCCGATTCCGTGAACTACCTCTACCGGGCGCTCGCCGCCCTGGGCGAGAAGCGCGGCCCGGTCCTGTTCCAGCTTCCGCCGCAGATGAAGAAGGACCTGCCGCGCCTCGCCGCCTTCCTGCGGCTTCTGCCGCAGAACCATCGCGCCGCATTCGAGTTTCGCAACCCTTCCTGGTTCGACGACGAGGTCTACGATGCGCTGCGGAGCGCCGGGGCGGCGCTTTGCCTCTCCGAGCGCGAGGACAACGCGCCGCCGCCGCTGGTCGAGACGGCGCCCTGGGGTTACGTGCGGCTGCGCCTCGAGACCTACTCGGACGAAGACCTGCAACAATGGGGCCGCAAGATTGCGCAATGCGGCTGGAGCGACACCTTCGTGTACTTCATGCACGAGCCGACCGCGCCGGCCTACGCGCAGACGCTCATGCGCGTGGCGGCGTAGAATTTCCGTTTCGCGAGGAGAACCGCATATGGCGGCAGAGGGCCTGAAGGCGAGCCCGGGAGAAGGTTTGAAAGTCTATTGGCGCCCCGGATGCTCGAGCTGCGTGCGGGTCAAGGAGTTCCTGTCCGGCCTGGGAGTCGAATACGAGTCCGTCAATGTCTCGGCGACCCCGGAGGCGATGGAAGACCTGCGCCGGCTCGGCGTGCGAACCGTTCCGGTCGTCCGCAAGGGTGACGAATACGTGTTCGCCCAGGAGCTCGCCGACGTCTCGCGCTTCCTCGGCCGCGACGTGGCGTTCCGGCGGCTTTCGCCGGAGCAGCTCGTCGACAAGTGGCTCACCGTGCTCGAGGCGGCGCAGCGCCACGTGATGCAGATCCCGGCCGAGCGCCTCGGCGAGCGCGCCACGCCCGGGCGCGACCGCAGCATCCGCGACCTCGCCTACCACGTCTACCAGGTGCCGGATTCGTTCCTGCAGGCGGTCGAGGACGGGATCGAGGACCTCACCTCGGTCTACAACGCTCCGCCGCCGGCCGACGTGAGGACGAGCGAGGACATCCGCGCCTACGGCCGCAGCGTCCGGGCGCGCGTTCAGCGGTGGTGGACCACCCTGCCCGACAAGTCCTGCCGGGAGGACATCAAGACCTATTACGGCCTGCAGCCGCTGCACCACCTGCTCGAGCGCTGTACCTGGCACTCGGCGCAGCATGCCCGCCAGATCATCTCGGTGCTCGAGCGTTTCGGCATCCAGGCCGACGGGCCGCTGACCGCCCGGGACTATGCGGGCCTGCCGATGCCGGCGGGCCTCTGGGAATGAAATGACCTGACCGAGGAAGGGAGACCATGCCGAACCCGATCGTGCACTTCGAGATTCCCGCCGACGACGTGGCGCGCGCCCAGACGTTCTACCAGAACGTGTTCGGCTGGAAGATCAAGCAAATGCCCATGCCCGCGGGCGGCCTCGAGTACTTCGGGGTCACCACGCGCAAGGAAGGCGAGGCCGGCATCAACGGCGGCCTGATGAAGCGCAACATGCCGGGCCAGCGGTTCGCGAACTACGTGGCCGTGAAGTCGATCGACGACTTCCTCGCCAAGGTCACCGCGAACGGCGGCAGCGTGATCCTGCCGCGCCAGGAGATCGCGCCCGGCATGGGCTCCATCGCGGTGTTCAAGGACACGGAAGAAAACATGATGGGGCTGTACCAGCCTTCCGCGCAGGAAATGAAGAAGGCGCCGGCGAAGAAGAAAGCACCGAAGGCAAAGAAAGCGAAGAAGGCCAAGAAGCGGACGCGCAGATAAAACGCGACGCGCAGATAGAAGTCTGCGCGTTCTAACTCTCAAGTTTTACTCGGCGGCGATTTTTCTCGAACCGTCGCAAGTTCGGTTGACGCGGCGCTCCCCTCTGTCGAAGAATCCTCGCGACGCAAAAAGAATTCGCGAAATAGAACAAAGGGGGATGCGATGGGGGCTCACAGGTCGGCGATGACTCACGACCCGGACCGCACCGTAGTGGCCGGGAACGCATTCGACCTTTCCGATAGCAGCATCCGCTGGCTCCACATCCTGGCGGGTCCGGCGCTCTTCCTGGTGTCGCTCGCGCTGCCCTTCCTCGGGCCGCTCAACGCGCGCTTCGGCTTCGGCATCCTCTTCTGGATGATCTACTGGTGGGTCACGGTGCCGATCGACATCAAGGCCACCTGCCTGGTCCCGATCCTCGTCGCGGCGGCCTACCCGTTCATGCCGCTCGACAAGGTGGTGGCGGCCTACGCGGACAAGGAGATGCTCCTCATCATCGGCATGTCGATGATGACCGCGGCCTGGGCGCGCTGGGGCTTCGCCCGGCGCATCGGGCTGCACTTCCTGAGCCTCGTGGGCAACAACGTCCAGGCGCAGACCGTGGCCTGGTTCTGGCTCTGCGGGGTGGTGAGCTTCGTCGTCGCCAACACGCCCGTCGGCGCCATCTTCGCGCCGGTGGCGGTGGCGGCGCTGCTCTACGCGGGATACCAGAGCTTCGAGGAGCGCTACAAGAGCGCGGCGGCTTCCAACATCCTGATCGCGGTGAGCTGGGGCGCGGCGGTCGGCGGCATGACCACGCCGCTCGGCGGCGGCCAGGCGGTGGTGACCCTCGCCTTCTTCGAGAAGTACATCCAGCACGAGGTGTACTTCATCGACTGGACCATCCGCATGCTGCCGCTTTCGGTGCTGGTGATGACCGCGATGTCGATCATGATGTACTACTTCATGCGCCCGGAGATCGCCGAGTTCAAGGGCAGCAAGGACTACTACCGCAAGGAGCTCGCGCAGATGGGGCCGATGACCTACGAGGAGAAGGTCATCTCGTTCGCCTTCCTGCTCGTGGTCGGCCTGGCGATGCTGAAGCCCCTCTACGCCCAGTACGTAAAGGGGCCCAGCTTCGCGTGGCTCGCCTTCTCGCCGCTCTTTTTCATCGTGGCGTCGCTGCTTTTCTTCCTGCCGGCGCGCACCAGGAAAGGCGAGAACATCATCTCGATCCCGACGCTGGTGCACCACTTCCCGGTCACGATCCTGTTCATCTGGCCGGCGTCGGTGGCGCTCGGCACCATCCTGAACGACACCGGCGTAAGCGCGGTGTTCGCGCAGTGGCTGCAGCCCTTCATCGCCGCCGGCGACGTCGCCGCGATCAGCGCCGTCACCATCGGCTCGAACGGGCTTTCCCAGGTCACCTCCGACACCGCGACCGCCGGCGTGATGATGCCGCTCGTCATCAAGGCGTTCTCGCACTGGAACGGCCTCGAGTACGGCGCGGTCGCGTTCATCTGGATCGCCGGAGCATCGCTCAGCTTCAGCTACGCCACCGCCTCCGCCACCGGCGCGCAGGGCATCGTGGCCGGATACGGCGCCAACCTGCAGCGCATGTTCGTCTACGGCATCATCGGCGGGGTGATCTCGATCGTGATCACGATCCTCTATTTCTGGATCACGGTGGCGGTGCTGAAGCTCGACTTCTACATCCTGCCGCCGAGCACGGGATGAGAGTTTATCCCGCTATCCGGTTCGTGAATCCGGTGTGACGAACTGCTTATGGAATTTTCGTTCGTCCCGCCAGTATGGTGACAGAGCTTCTTGCAACTGTTGCAAACGTACCAGGGCAAACCGGACGAAAGTCCGGGACGCAAAGCCACGGGCCTAAAGCGACAACGCCAAGGCAGCCGGGCTGCACGGGGGAAACCCACTGCAGTGGGCTATGGGTGCTTTGCGTCCGGGCCGGCTTGCCGCCCACGAAAGGGGAGAGAATGAGCTTCGCCCTCAGACGCAACCTGGCCCGCCGGCTGCTGCAGCTCGCGTTCGCACCCGCCTTCGCAATCTGCGCCACGGCGCTCGCCCAGGCGCAGCCTGCATCGACGAGCCTCGTGTTCGCGATCAACGAGGGCGGCTCCGGGAACGCCGACGCCGCCGACATCCTGTTCCGCTACCAGGAATTCGGCGAAGTGGCCGAGAAAGCGCTGCGCGCGAAGGTCAGCATCGTGAACGCGCGCGGACGCGACCGCCTGAAGGAGAACCTGAAGGCACAGGCGTATGCGCTGCTGCTCTCGCGGCCGAACGACGTCCCGGCCGAAGCGGTGCGCGACTTCGGCTACCAGCCGGTCGTCTCGGCCAAGGAGCCCTACCAGACGCTGCTCATCGTGGTGAAGAATTCGCCCATCAAGACCATCGCCGACGTCAAGGGCAGGACCATCCTCACGCCCGACCAGTATTCGAACATGTGGCGAGCCGCGAACGCGATGCTGCGCGACAACAAGATCGACATGAGCCGCGAGACGGTGCGATCCATGCGGGATCAGGCGGCGATCGGCTGGTCGCTCGAGAACGGCTTCTTCGACGTCGGCGTGGTCAACTCCGCCTCCGGGGTCGGCCGCAGCTGGGAGAAGAACGGCGGCCGCGTGATCGCGAGAAGCCGCGACCAGATCAACATGCCGATGATCGCCTCGCCCAAGGTTTCCCCGGCGCAGGTGGAGCGGCTGCGCGCCGCGATCATCGCCCTCGACTCCACCGAGAGCGGCCAGGCGATCCTCAAGAAGATCGGCATGCCCGCCGGGTTCAAGGAGACCCCGCGACAGGCTTTCGTCGACTTCCTCGCCTGGCTGGGTGACCTGGACGTAAAGCAGCCCTGATCGAACCCCGCTCGACGATAGAACAATGCCCATCACGCTAAAAGAACGGCCCGTTTTCATGATCGGAGCCGAGCGCTCCGGCACGACCCTGGTCATGGCGATGCTCGGCTGTCACCCGCGCATTGCGGTGCCTGAGGTTGTCTGGTACTACCCGCGATTCAGGCCCTACGTCTTTACGTACGGCGATCTCTCGAGGGACGCCAACTTCCGCACCCTCGCCGAGGAGATGGTGTTCGGGCTCAAGACCCCGTTCTGGGGCATGAAGGTCAACCCTCGCACTATCCTCGACGAGATTCTGGCCGAGCTCAAGGAGCGCAGCTTCGCCGGCATCTACTGCGCGATGCACGAGCGCTACGCTCGCTCGGTGGGGAACAAGCCGCGCTGGGGAGAGAAGACTCCGCACAACCTCTTCTTCGTGAAGGAGATCCTCGAGGATTTCCCCAACGCACAGTTCATCTTCATCACGCGCGACGGCCGCGACGCGAGCGCGGACTATCTCGACTCGGCGTTCGGCCCGACCAACATCTTCTGCGCCGCCGAGAGCTGGGCGCTGTGCCAGAACGCGGTGCGGCCGTGGCGGAAGCAGCTCGCCACCGATCAATGGATGGACCTCTGCTACGAGGACCTGGTCAAGGACCCGGTCGCGGTGCTGAAAGACGTGTGCGTGTTCCTGGGCGAGAAGTTCGCCCCCGAAATGCTCGAGTTCCACAAGACCGAGCTGGCTAAAAACCGGGGCGCCACCAAGGACCACAAGCCGCTTGGTCACGAGGCGAGCGACCGCTACATCGGGATCTACAAGCGCCAGCTCAGCCTGCGAGACCAGGAGATCTTCGCCGCGGTGGCGGGCAAGGAGCTCGAGGAAGCCGGGTATAAGCTCGACGTGCGGGCCGCGACCATCACCGGGGAGCAGGCCGCGCTCTGGCGCGAGCTCGACGGCCGCGCCCGCGCGGCCACCATGGACGCGCCCGAGGGCCACATCGTGTACGAGAGCTACAACGATTGGCTGGTCGACCAGCGCGAGGAGAGGAAGCGCCGCGGCCTCTGGATCGATGCGGACGTGCCGAAGAAGCCGTTCCCCGTCGGGCATCCCCACGAGGAGATGATCA
>DATMJC010000065.1:0-30001 GCA_035554435.1 Burkholderiales bacterium
TGCTACACCAGCGCGCTGCCGCTGATGCGTCCGCCGGGCGAGCGCGTGACCATCGGCCCGTACGTCGGCGTGCTGCGAAAGCCGGACACCGGCCGCTGCCCGGTGCTCGTGATGGCGCCCGGGCTCGATTCCACGAAGGAGGAGCTGCACGCCTACGAGGAGCCGTTCCTGGCGCGCGGCATCGCGACGCTCGCCATCGACGGCCCGGGGCAGGGCGAAGCCGAGTACGAGATTCCGATCTGCGGCGACTACGAGCGCGCCGCGAGCGTCGTGGTCGACTGGATCGAGAAGAGAAGCGACGTCGATGCGAAGCGCGTCGCGATGTGGGGCGTGAGCCTCGGCGGCTACTACGCGCCGCGCGCGGCGGCGTTCGAGAAGCGCTTCCGCGCATGCATCGCGCTGTCGGGCCCGTTCGAGTGGGCCGAGATCTGGGACGCGCTGCCCGACTTGACCCGCGACACCTTCCGGGTGCGCAGCCATTCGGCGACGCAAGCCGAAGCGAAGTGCAAGGCTGCCGCCCTGACGCTGCGCGAAGCGGCAGGCCAAATCACGTGCCCGCTGTTCATCGTCGCCGGCCGCCAGGACCGCCTCGTTCCCGCCTCGCATGCCGAGCGGCTGGCGAAGAGCGTGGCCGGGCCGGTGGAGCTCCTGATGGTGGAAGATGGCGGCCACAACGCCAATAATCGACCGTATCGCTACCGGAGCCGCACTGCCGACTGGCTGGCAGCGCAGTTCGGGTTGCCCAGGGTATAAAGCAAGCTAGGAGGAGAGGTCATGAAGCGTTGCGCAGTATTCCGTGCAGGTTTCCTGGTTGGCGCCGCATTCGCGTGTGCCGCGGCAGCGCAGTCGTTTCCGCACAAAACGGTGCGCTTCGTCTCGGGCGTGACGCCCGGCAGCGCCTCCGACACGATGGCGCGCATCCTTGCGGAGAAGCTCACAGTAACGCTCGGGCAGCCGGTGATCGTCGAGAACCGGCTCGGCGCCGGCGGCCTGGTCGGGGCGAAGTGGGTCGCGAGCCAGGAGCCCGACGGCCATACGATTATGATGTATGCGTCGGCCTTCACCGTGTCGCCGCTCATCAGCCCGGGCCTCGATCCGAAGGAGCTCGCGCCGGTCGCGACCGTGGCCACGATTCCGACGGTGCTGATCACCCCGCCGGGCAAGTACAAGACGGTGCAGGACTTCGTGGCCGCGGCGAAGGCCGCGCCGCAGAAGCTCGCGTGCGCGACCGCGGGCGTCGGCAGCGCGACCCACATGGCGCTCGAGCGCTTCCGCTTCTCCGCCGGGTTCGAGGTGCTGCCGGTGCACACCAAGGGCGCCTCGGAAGCGCTCACCGAGGTGGTCTCCGGTCGCGCGGAGTGCTATTTCGCGCTCGTGTTCCAGGCGCAGAAGATGCGCGACTCGGGCAAGGTCGGCGCGCTCGTAGTGAGCGCGCCCAAGCGCACCTCGCTCATGCCCGAGCTGCCCACCACGGAGGAGGCGGGCTATCCCAACTCGGCCTACAACTTCTGGGTCGGCGCGCTGGTGGCGGCGAAGACGCCGAAGGAGATCGTCGACCGGCTGCACAAGGAGATCACCGATCTGGTGCAGTCGCCGGAGATCAGCGAGCGCATCCGCAAGCTCGGCGCCGATCCACTCGTCATGTCGGTCGCCGAGTTCGACGCGATGATCCAGCGCGAGCTGCAGGAGAACGCGCGCCTCATCAAGGCCGCCGGAATCAAGGCGAATTGATCTCCGACCCCTGGTTCTGGGCGCTCGCGATTCCCGCAGTCGCCCTGACCGGGGTCGGCAAAGGCGGCCTGGGCGGCGGCGCTGCGGTGGCGACGCCGCTCATGGCGCTCGTCATTCCGCCAGCGCAGGCGGCGGCGATCATGCTGCCGGTGCTCTGCCTCATGGACATCGCCGGCGTGCGCGCCTACCTCTGGCGCTGGGACCGCCGCGTCGTGCGCATCATCGTGCCCGCGGGCCTCGTCGGCATCCTCATCGGCGCGGCTACGATCAGCTTCATGAGCGACGACTGGATCCGCATCCTGCTCGGCGGCGTCGCTATCGGGTTTCTCGCCTGGACGCTTTATCCCAAGAAGGGCTTTTACGGTAAACCAGGCACGCTCGCCGGCTGGTTCTGGGGCACTCTGTCGGGCTTCACCGGCTTCATCACCCACGCCGGCAGCCCGCCGGTGATGGTCTACCTCCTGCCGCAGAAGCTCGACAAGGAGGCCTTCGTCGCCACCTCGCTCATCTTCTTCTTCGCGCTGAACTACGCCAAGATCCTGCCGTACCTGTGGCTGCGGTTATTCGATACGCGCGTCCTGGTCACCGCGGCGCTGCTGGTCCCGGCGGGGATTGCCGGCATCTATGCCGGCCTGTGGATGCAGCGGCGCATTGACGTGCGCTGGTTCTACCGGCTGATTTACGCGCTGCTCCTCTTCACTGGCACGAAACTGCTCTATGACGGCATTACCGGCCTGCGGTCGGTAGGCTAGACTAGGTCGGTCAACCCGGAGGACCCCTATGAGGCTCGCGGCTGCGCTGCTCCTTTCCATCGTCAGCCTGTCGGCCTGGGCGCAGCCTTTTCCGTCCAAGCCGATCCGCATGGTGGTGCCGTTTCCCGCCGGCGGCACCACCGACATCGTCGCCCGCCTCGTCGGCCAGCGCATGAGCGAATCGATGGGACAGCCGGTGCTGGTCGAGAACAAGGGCGGCGCGGGCGGCCAGATCGGCGCCGCCGACGTGGCGAAGTCGCCGCCCGACGGTTACAGCGTGCTCATCCACAACGTCACGTTCCCGATGGCATCGGTCGCGGCGGCGCTGCAGAACCGCGCGATGTACAACATCGACGGCGACTTTGCCGGCGTTTCGATCGCCGTGTACGTTCCGCTCGTGATTACGGCCCATCCGAGCGTACCGGCGGCAAACCTAAAGGAGCTGGTGACCTACCTGCAGAAAGAGAAGGGCGCGCGCTACACCTACGGCTCGACCGGACCCGGATCTTTCATGCACGTGATCGGCGAGGCGCTTTCGCGGGACACCGGGATCCAGATGACGCACATCCCGTACAAGGGAGCCGCGCCGCTCAAGCAGGAGCTCATCGCCGGGCGCCTCAACGTCGGCGGCGACCAGCTTTCCTCGTCGCTCGCCGACATCAAGTCCGGCCGCATCAAGGCGCTCGCCACCAACGCCTCGCGCCGCATCCCCGAGCTCCCGGACGTGCCCACGGTGCGCGAGCTGGGCTATCCGATCCTCGAGGCCGACGGATGGAACGGGTTCTTCGTGCCGGCGAAGACGCCGCGCGAGGTGATCGAGCGGCTGCAGAAGGAGACCGCCTCGGCGGTGCGCCACCCCGAGACGGCGAAGCGGCTGGCGGAGATCGGCGCCGAGCCGGTCGGCTCGACGCCCGCCGAGCAGGATGCGATTCTCAAGCGGCAGGTGCAGCAGTTCCGGCCGGTGATCAAAGAAATGAAAATCGAAAACTGAGGAGGATTACCCCGTGCGCAGTTTGTGTTTTTCATTGTTGTTGATTTATGGAACCGCCTTTGGGCAGGGCTATCCCAGCAAGCCGGTCCGGCTCATCGTCACTTATCCGCCCGGCGGCAGCTCCGACCTGATGTCGCGGGTGTACGGCGCGAAGCTCTCGGAGCTGTGGAGCCAGCCGGTGATCGTCGAGTCCAAGCCCGGCGCGGCGGGCTCGATCGGCATGGATTTCGCGGCGAAGCAGCCGGGCGACGGCTACACCTTCGTGGTCGGCAACCTGCAGCCGGTGGCGGTCAATCCGCTGCTCTCCCAGGTGCCCTACAGCATCCAGAAGGATTTCGTCGCTGTCTCGCAGATTTCGCAGGGCCCGAACGTCCTGGTGGTTCAGGCCGACTCGCGGTTCAAGTCGCTCGCCGACATCATTGCGTATGCGAAGACGAATCCCGGCAAGCTGAACTACGGCACCAGCGGTCCGGGCAGCGTGTCGCATCTCTCTTCCGAGATGCTGAAGAACATCACCAAGGCGGAGGTCGTTGAGGTCCCGTACAAGGGCGGGGTCCTGGCGGTGCAGGACCTCCTCGGCGGCCAGATCCAGTTCATCTTTTCCGACACGCTTCCTGCCATGCAGCACATCCGCGCCGGGAAGCTGCGCGCCCTTTGCGTGACGGGCGAGAGCCGCTACGAGCTCCTGCCCGACCAGTCGCTGTGCCAGAACGACGCGCGCGGGCTGGTGGCGGTGAACTGGTGGGGCGTGCTCTACCCGGCGGGAACGCCGAAGAACATCGTCGAGAAGCTGCACGCGGACACGGTCAAGGTGCTGGCGGATGCGGACACGAAAAAGCGCTTCGCCGACCTCGGCGTCGAGACGAAGGCGAGCACGCCGGCCGAGTTCTCGGCCTTCATCAAGGCGGAAACCGACAAGTACGCCAAGCTGATCAAAGAGGCGAACATCAAGGTGAATCCCTGACATGAAGCAGATCGGCGCAGCAGTTGTAGGCGTGGGCTGGTGCGGCGGCATCAGGGCGGAAACGCTTGCCAGCCACCCGCTGGTGAAAGAGCTTCACCTGGCCGAGGTGAGGGAGGACCGCCTCGAAGAGATGGAGGCGAAGACGCGCCCGACCACCGCGACCACGGACTACCGGCGGCTCCTCGAGCGCAAGGGGATCGACGCGGTCTACATCTCGGCCACGCCGGAGACCCTGCATTTCCAGATGGCGAAGGAGTTCCTGCAGGCGGGCAAGCACGTGTTTCTCGAGAAGCCGATTGCGGTCACGCTCGAAGAAGCAGACGAGCTAGTAAAGTTGGCAAAGCAAAGGGAGCTCAAGTTCACGATCGGCTACTCCCAGCGCTTCAACGCGAAGTTCGCCTATGTGCGCAAGTGCGTCCGCGACGGCACGATCGGCAGGCCGGTGAGCGCGCTGGTCAGCCGGCACATCACGCGAAGCCTGGGCAAGAAGATCAGCGGCCGGATCAAGCTGTCGCCGGCGGCGATGGAGTCGACGCACGACCTCGATTTCCTGCTGTGGTGCCTGGAGCCGGCGAAGCCGGTGCGGGTGTACTCGCAGGTGAACTACGGAGTCCTACAGGAACAAATCGGCTCGACGAGCGAAGCGCGTATCCCCGACACTCAATGGATCACCGTGACGCTCGACTCGGGCATGTCGTTCGTCGTCGGCGGCGGGTGGAGCCTGCCGCCGGGCTACCCGAATTTCTCGACCACCTGGATCGAGATGGTCGGGACCGAAGGCGCGATCCTGCTCGACGATTCGCACAAGGATATCGTGCTGAACACCATGAAGGGCGGCATGCAGCTCCCGCTCTCCACCATGCCCGGCGAGTATGTGGAGCACACCTACGCCGGTGCGATGGCGCCCGAGACGGTGCACTTCCTCGAGGCTTGCGTGTTCGACCGCCCGGTGCTCGTCACCCCTGAGCATGCGCGCATGGTGATGGAGGTCTATATCGCCGCCGACCTTTCGGCGGAGCGCAACCTGCCGGTGGATTTGCCCTTGAAGCCCTCCAAGGGGAAGTCCCTTGAAAAAGCAGCCTAGGCGGATCGGCCTCGCGATCGTCGGGGCCGGGCGAGTCGGACTTTTCCGCGGCGAGGTCGCCGCGCGCCACCCGATGGTCGACTTCATCGGCGTCGCCGAC
This sequence comes from Burkholderiales bacterium, assembly GCA_035554435.1. Classification (GTDB taxonomy): domain Bacteria; phylum Pseudomonadota; class Gammaproteobacteria; order Burkholderiales; family SG8-39; genus SCGC-AG-212-J23. The sequence goes on from DATMJC010000065.1 coordinate 5,623, forward strand.
CTTCGCGAGGAACGCCTTTCCATCCTGAAGGAGAAGGCCAAGGCGGATTTCGTCACCCGGGATTTCGCCGGGCTCCTGAAAAGACCGGAAGTGACCGCCGCCATCATCGCCACCGACGAGCACCTTCACGTCGAGCCGATCCTGGCGGCGGTCGAGCGCAAGCTTTCGCTCTTGATCGAGAAGCCGCTTGCGACCGAGCTCGCGGATTCCCAAAGAGTCTTGAACAAGATAAAAAACTCTGGTGTGGATGCGGTCGTAGGCTATACACAACGCTTCCGCAGGCGCTGGCTCGCGGCCAAAGAGAAGGTGCGAACCGGGCAGCTCGGCGACGTGACGCTCGTCACCTCGCGCGCCTTCATGAACCGCCTCGTCGCGCTCGACAACTACAAGCGCACGAGCGATGCGTCGAAGATTTCCCCGATGGTGATCTCGGGCACCCACGCGCTCGACGTCGTGATGTGGATGATGGAGGCGAAGCGCCCGGTCGAGATCTACGCGCGCTCGGTCGACAAGGCGCTCGGTCCGTTGTGCAACGGAATCGACGCTACCGCGGGCGTGATCGCGTTCGAGGATGGAAGTCTCTACCACTCCGTGATCTCGTGGGCGCTGCCGGTGGTATGGCCGGGTGCGGTGTACAGCCTCGAGGTCGGCATCACAGGCACCGAGGGTGTCTTGACCATCGACGACACGCATCGCGACATCGTCCTTGCCACCTCGAAGGCGAGCGGCGAAGGCTACGCGCCCGATAGCGTACGGCGTGTGGACTTCATGGGTAGCTACCCACCGGGGGACATGGCGCTCGGAGAGCTGCGCGGCCCGATGCGCGAAGAGACCGAGCAGTGGCTGAACCGGGTCTCGATGGGGCTCACGACGCAGCACGCGACTGCCGCCGAAGCACACGACAGACTGATGCTTACCAAGGCGTTCGACAAATCGGCGCGGCTCAGAAAGCCGATACCACTACCCATCACGGAGGAATGATGAAGCGACTGATCGCGGCGGTGCTGCTTGCACCCGTGCTCGTGCTCGGGCAGGGGTATCCCAACAAGCCGGTGAAGATGATCATCCCGTTCGCGCCCGGCGGCGCGTCCGACTTCGTCGGCCGCATCATCCAGCCGAACCTGTCCGAGGTGCTCGGTCAACAGGTGGTGATCGAGAACCGGCCGGGCGCTTCCGGCAACATCGGCGTGGAGGCCGCGGCGCGCTCGGCGCCCGACGGCTACACCATCGTCCTCGGTAACGTCGGTTCGATCGCGATCAACCCGGGCGTGTTCCCCAAGCTCGCCGCCGATCCGCTCAAGGACCTGGTCGCGGTGACGCAGGTGGTGGACGTTCCGGGCGTGCTGGTCGCGCATCCGGCGTTTCCGCCGAACAGCGTCAAGGAGTTCGTCGCCTACGCAAAGGCCAATCCAGGCAAGGTGAACTACGCCTCCCCCGGCAGCGGCAGCCAAAACCGCCTGGAGATGGAGAAGTTGCGCAACGCCGCCGGCGGACTCGACATGGTGCACGTGCCTTATAAGGGCGGCGCCGGGCCGGCCGTGTCGGCGCTGGTCGCGGGCGAGACGCACCTGATGTTCGTCACCGCTTCATCGGCGATGCCGATGATCAAATCGGGGCGCCTGAAAGTGCTCGCGGTCGCCGCGCCGAAGCGGCTCCAGCCGCTGCCCGACGTGCCGACGATGAGCGAGGCGGGATACCCGGCCTTCGAAACCGGCTCCTGGCAGGGCGTTCTTGTGCCGGCCGGCACCCCGAAGGAGGTCGTCGAGCGGCTTTACGCGGCGACCGTCAAGACCATGCAGACGCGCGAGGTGCGCGAGCGGCTCGGCCAAGGCGGAGTCGAGGTCGTGACCAGCGCCTCGCCCGCCGCATTCGAGCAGTTCGTCGCGGACGAGACCGCGCGCTGGGGCAAGGCTGCGAAGGAGGCGGGAGCGACGGTCGACTGACCCCGAAATCAGGGACAGACCACGTTTGATTTCCAGTGATGGCTTCTCTAGGCATAGCAGTGATCGGATTGGGCTGGTGGGGGCGGGTGATCGTGCCGCTCGCCAAGTCGAGCACGAAGCTGCGGGTCGTGGCAGTTGCCGATCCGGATCCCGCCGCGGCGCAGGTCGCTGGACCGCAATCCGTCCCCCTGGCGAAGAGCTATGAGGACGTTCTAGAGAATCCCGGGGTTGAAGGCGTAGTTCTCTGCACGCCGCACACCCTTCACACCGACCAGATCGTGCGCGCGGCGAATGCGGGCAAGCACGTCTTCTGCGAGAAGCCGCTCTCACTTTCACGCAAGGAAGTGCTTCGTGCAGTGGAAGCATGCAACCAGAACGGCGTGAAGCTCGCCGTCGGCCACGAGAAGCGCTTCGAGCCGCCGATCCACGAGCTGATGCGGATGGCGAAATCGGGCGAGCTGGGCACGCCGCTGCAGATCGAGGCCAACTTCGTGCAGGACAAGTTCCTCTCGCTACCGCCGGACAACTGGCGCCTTTCGGCGAAGGAAGCCCCCGCCGGGCCGATGACCGCGACCGGGATCCATCTTCTCGACCTGTCCATCGGCGTGATGGGCCCGGCCGAACGCGTGCTCGCGTCGGTGAAGACGCTTGGAAGCGAGCTCCGGAACGGCGACACGCTCGGCATCCTGGTGAACTTCCGGAGCGGCGCGAACGCGCTCCTGAGCGCGATCCTCGCCACGCCTTTCGACGGGCGCTTCGCGGTGTACGGATCGAAGGGCTGGGCCGAGGTCCGCGACAAGGCGCACCCCGAGTCGCCGCGCGGCTGGACGTTGACTACCCACTTGAGAGGCGGGGAGAAGCAAACCCGGGACTATCCGCCGGCCAAGGCGGTGCTCGCCAACCTCGAGGCCTTCGCCGACGCGGCGATGGGCGGCGCGCCCTATCCAGTGCCTCAGGCTGAGATGATCGCTAACGTCTCGGCGCTTGAAGCGATCTTTCGTTCCGCCGCCAACGGCAACGCGGAGCGGGTCGACAACGGCTAAAACCTATTCGACCTTGATGTTCGCCCCGCGCAGGAACTGACCCCACTCCTGGGTCTCCTTGCGCACGAGTTCGTTGAAGGCCTGCGGCGAAGGCGAAACCGTCACCGTCAACATCTTCGCGGCCAAGCCTTCCTTCTCCTCGCGCTTGTTCAGCGCGGAGGCGACCGAGGCGTACAGCCGGTCGACCACCGGCTTCGGCGTGGCCGCCGGCGCGAACATTCCCTGCCAGGCGTTGGTGCCGATGCCGGGAAAGCCCTGCTCGGCGAGCGTCGGCACGTTCGGCAGCTCGGGAATCCGCTGGCTGGGGATCGCGGCGAGCGCCTTCAGCCGGCCGCTCTTGATGTGCGGCAGGAGCGAAGCCATGTTGAAGAACGCGAGCTGCACCTCGCCGCCGATCATCGCCGGGATCGCCTGGCCGGCGCCGCCCTTGTAGGGCACGTGGGTGAGCTCGATGCCCGCCGCCCTCATGAAACGCTCCATGTCGAGGTGCGGGTAGCTTCCCACGCCAACGGAGGCGAAATTGAACTTGCCCGGCTCTTTCTTCGCTGCCGCGATCAGCTCCGCGATCGAGTTGGCCGGAAAGCCCGCGCTCGCCACCACGATGTGCGGGATCTCCACCAGCTTGGTGATGCCCACCAGGTCGCGCGAAGGCTGGATGCCGAGCTGCTCGCGGTAGATGTTCTCGTTGATCGCGTTGGTCGACACGTTGCCGACGAGCAGCGTATAGCCGTCGGGCGCGGCCTTCGCCGTGGCCTCGAGCGCGATGTTGCCGTTCGCGCCGGTGCGGTTCTCGACGACGAAGCTCTGCCCGAGCGACTCGGTGAGCTTCGCGGCGACGATCCTCGCGATGATGTCGGTCGCGCCGCCGGGCGCGTAGGGCACGAGCACCCGCACCGGACGGCTGGGATAGGCTTCCTGCGCCGCAGCAGGGAGCACGGCCGCGAGCAGCAAGGCCGCGGCGAAGCGCTTTATTATCATTTCCTCCTCCAAGGTTCGCGCGACCCGCATCATACCCGGTGAAGACGACGCTCGTTTCGATCCCGACCGGAACCGTGCCGCTCGACGGCGCCTGGCACGAGCCGGAAGGGACCGCCTCCGGCGCGGCGCTGCTCTTCCACGGCAACACGATGAACTTCTATCAGGGCGCGCCGCGCTTCCTGCCGCCGGCGCTCGCGCGCATGGGTCTCGCCAGCCTCGCTTTCAACCGCCGCGGGCACGACATCCTCGGCATCCGCGACAGCCGCGCCGCAGAAGGCGCCGCGTTCCAGACCTACGCCGAGGCGATCGACGACAACCGCATCGCCGCCGCGTGGCTCGCGGCGCGCGCCTTCCCCGATCCGGTCGTGATCGGGCACAGCAACGGCGGCACGCTCGCGGTCCGTCACGTCGCGGACCATCCTCGCACCCGCGCGCTGGTCCTGCTCTCGGCGCATTGCGGCGGACGCGAGATGGTGCCGCGCGCAAGCGCTGCGGGGCTTCTTGCTCAGAATCGTCTTCCGGAGATCACGCAAGAGGCGAAAAACCTCGTTGCCGCGGGCAGGGGGCGCGAGCTGCTGCTCTTGCCCGGATGGTGGTACGTGACGAGCGCCGCGAGCTTCGTCGACGCCCTGGAGAATTGTCCCGACGTGCTCGAGCTCGCGCCGCGTGTCCGCTGCCCCGTCCTTTACCTGAGGGGCGACCGCGAGCCGCGCGAGCTCTATCCGGCCGAAGCCTTCGCCGACCTGTCGGGCGGCCCCTGCAGCGTCGAGATCGTACCGGACTGCGACCATTTCTACGGCGGACGCGAGGAGGCCGTTTCGCCGATTGTTTGCTCGTGGCTGGCGAATGCTTTAAAACGGCCCTGAGGAGGAGTGATGCGCATCGATTACGACGTCCCGGTCGCCATGGACGACGGCCTCGTGCTGCGTGCCGACGTGTTCCGGCCGCAGGCGGAGGGGCGCTATCCGGTCATCCTCAGCTACGGGCCCTACGCCAAGGGGCTCGCTTTCCAGGACGGCTACCCGAGCGCCTGGCAGCGAATGATCACGGAGCACCCGGACGTCGCGTACGGCTCGAGCAACGTCCACCAGAGCTGGGAAGTGGTAGACCCGGAGAAATGGGTGCCCGAAGGCTACGTCTGCGTGCGTGTCGATTCGCGCGGCGCGGGGCGCTCGCCGGGCTACATCGACCACTTCTCGCCGCGCGAGACGACCGACTTCTACGACTGCATCGAGTGGGCCGGCGTGCAGCCCTGGTCGAACGGCAAGGTCGGCCTGAGCGGAATCTCCTATTACGGCATCAACCAATGGCACGTGGCGTCGCTTCAGCCGCCGCACCTCGCCGCGATGATCGTCTGGGAAGGCGCGGCCGACTGGTACCGCGACATGACCCACCACGGCGGCATCCTCTGCACGTTCTGGGCGAACTGGTACGACATGCAGGTGAAGACGGTGCAGTACGGCCTGGGCGAGCGCGGGCCGCGGAGCCGCGCCACCGGCAAGCTGGTGTGCGGCGACGAGACGCTGTCCGACCGCGAGCTGCAGCGGAACCGCTGCGATTTCGGCGACGAGATCCTGGCGCACTCGCTCGACGACGACTATCACAAGGCGCGCTCGCCGCAATGGGACAAGGTGACCGCGCCGTTTCTCTCCGCGGCGAACTGGGGCGGGCAGGGGCTGCATCCGCGCGGCAACTTCGAGGGCTTCGTGCGCGCCGCGTCGAAAGAGAAGTGGCTCGAGGTCCACGGCATCGAGCACTGGACGCACTTCTACACCGATTATGGGCGCGAGCTTCAGCTTCGCTTCTTCAATCATTTCCTCAAGGGCGAGGGAGACTGGAAAAGCCGACCCCGCGTCCAGCTCCAGGTGCGGCACGTCGATCGCTTCGTCGAGCGCCAGGAGAACGAGTGGCCGCTCGCGCGCACAAATTGGACGCGCCTCTACCTCCACAAGGATTTCCAGCTGAAATCGGGGTCTGACCCCGATTCTTCGTCCGCGGTGCGCTTCGAGGCGCTGGGCGAGGGCGTCACCTTCCTGTCCGAGCCGCTCGGGAGGGAGATCGAGATCACCGGGCCGCTCGCCGCGCGGCTGACGATCTCGTCCACGACGAGCGATGCCGATCTCTTCCTCGTCTTCCGCGTCTTCACCCCGGACCTGCGCGAAGTCACCTTCATGGGCGCGATCGACCCGCACACGCCGGTCGCCCAGGGCTGGCTGCGCGCCTCGCACCGCAAGCTCGATCCGATTCTTTCTGCTTCGTATCGGCCTTACCACATCCATGATGAGAAGCAACCGTTGAAACCGGGAGAAGCGGTTGCGGTTGATGTGGAGCTCTGGCCCACCTCCATCGTGGTGCCGGCGGGCTATCGCGTGGCGCTCACAGTCCGCGGCAAGGACTACGAGTGGCAGGCCTCGACCGGCGCCCGCCTCTCGAACTTCAAGAACGAGCTGCGCGGCTGCGGCCCGTTCCTGCACAACGACCCGCGCGACCGGCCGGCCGCGATCTTCGGCGGCACGACCACGCTGCACCTCAAGGATTCCTACGTTCTCATACCGGTGATCTCATGAAGCTCTATGGATTCTGGCGCTCCCTCGCGACCTATCGCGTGAATGTTGCCCTGGCCCTGAAGGGCATGAAGGTGGATGAGGAAGTCTCCATCGACTTGCTGAAAGGACAGCAGCTCAACTCGGACTACCGCGCGGTCAATCCGCAGGCGGTGGTGCCATCGCTGGTCCTCGACGATGGCGGGCCGCCGCTATTCCAGTCGCTGGCGATCCTCGAATACCTGGAAGAGACGAAGCCGCAGCCGCCGCTGCTGCCGAAAGACCCGCGCGGCCGAGCCCGGGTGCGCGGCCTGGCGCTGATCTCGGCCGCCGACGGGCATCCGCTGGTCGTGCCGCGGATCAGGACTTATATGGAGAAGGAGTTAAAGCTCGACGAGCCGACGCGCAACCGGTGGCTGCAGCACTGGAGCATGGAGGCGCTCAAGGCGATCGAGAGCCACCTCGCGAAGGAGAAGGAGACCGGGCGCTTCTCGCACGGCGATGCGCCGACGATCGCCGACATCTGCCTCGCCGGCCAGGTGATCGGCGCCACCGCCTACTTCAAGTGCGACGTCTCGGGCGTGCCGACGGTAAAGCGGGTCTACGACGAGTGCATGAAGATCGACGCCTTCAGCCGCTTTCACCCACTGAAGCAGCCCGGGGCGCCGGCGCACTGATGGAGAGCGTCGAGATCGTAGACCGGTCCAGCCTGATGAAGGGGCTGTACCGCGAGCTTTCGCTGAGAGCCGAAGAGACCGCGATCGTCACCATCGACATGCACCGCGGCCACCTCGACATGGACGTGGCGACGATGCCGGCGAAGCCCGACGACGCGAAGCGCGTCATCGCCAACGCACGAGAGGCCCTGGACGTCGCGCGAAAGGCGAGAATTCCCGTGATCCACGTGGTCCTCGTCTATCGCCGACTCCCGGGAATCGGCAGCGAAGGCATGCGCTCGCACTTCTGGAAGGCGCTGCACGCCGCGCAGGCCGAGACCGATCGCCTGACGCCGGGCCGCAAGAGCACGGTGCGCGAGCACAACATCGAAGGCTCGCCCGGGACGCAGATCATCCCCGAGCTCTACCGGGACGGCGACTACGTGATCGACAACAAGAAGCGCCTGGATTGCTTCTACGGCACCGACCTGAGGCAGCTTCTGGACACGCTCGGCGTGAAGAGCGTGGTCCTCATGGGCATCAACACCAACACCTGCGTGCTGAACACCGCCTTCACCGCGTTCAACTTCGATTACCGGGTCGTCGTGCTCTCCGACTGCGTCGCGAGCATGTACGGCGACGATCTCCACATCCTGGGCCTGCAGAACGTGGCGCGTTGCCTCGGCTGGGTGATCACCAATCAGCAGTTCTTCGACAAGATCGACGAGAGGAAACCGCATGAAATTCAGCCGTAGGCGCTTTGTGCAGGCGGCGGGCGCAGCGCTCGCAGCGACATCTTTTCCAGTAAAAAGCCAGACTGGACCGATTCGCGTGGGCCTGGTGACGGTCAAGACCGGGCCGCTCGCCTCCGGCGGGATCGACATGGAGCGCGCTCTGGTGCAGTACCTGAAGGAGCGCAACGACACGCTCGCCGGCCGCAAGGTCGAGCTGATCGTGGCCGACTCGGGCGGCGTCCCGGCGCAGGCGCGCACCAAGATCCAGGAGCTGGTCGAGCGCGACAAGATCCACGTCATGATCGGACCGCTCGACACCGCCTCGGCGCTTGCCGCCGACGACTACATCCGCTCTTCGCAGCTCCTGACGCTCTCGGTCGCGGCGGCCGACGACATGACGCAGCGGAAACCGAATCCCTGGTTCACGCGCGGCACCTCGACTGCCTCGCAGTGCGCGCACCCGATGGCGGACTACTGCTACAAGACGCTCGGCTATCGCCGCATGGTCCTGATCGCCGACGACATCGCCTACGGCCACGAGATGTGTGCCGGCTTCCAGCGCGTATTCGAGGAGCTCGGCGGCAAGGTGGTGCAGAAGACCTTCCCGCCGCTGACCGTGCCCGATTACGGTACCTATCTCGCGCAGCTAAACCGCAAGGTCGACGCGATCTACCTCGGGTTCGCGGGCTCGAACGGCTTCCGCTACCTGCGGCAGTGGAACGAGTACGGGCTCACGGGCAAGGTGAAGGTGGTGGGCGGCATGACGGCGCTCGACGAGGCGGTGCTGCGCAACATGGGCGACGAGGCGCTCGGCGTGCTGACGGCGTGCTGGTATTCGGCCGAGATCGATAACCCGATCAATCACAAGTTTGCCGCCGCGTTCCGCAAGGAATGGAAGTACGACCCCGGCTTCTACGCCGCGGCCACCTACACCGAAGCCGCGGTGCTCGAGGCCACGCTCCAGCGGATCAAGGGCAACATCGAGGACAAGCCGGCGTTCATGAAGGCGGTGCGCTCGGTCAAGGTGGACACCTGCCGCGGGCCGGTGTCGTTCGACCAGTACGGCAATGTGGTCGGCAACGTGTACGTCCGGCGCGTTGCGCGCAAGGAGGGAAGGCTGGTGAACGAGGTGGTGTACACCTACCCGAACGTGAGCCAGTTCTGGACCTACAAGCCCGAGGAGTATCTGAAGAACCCGCCCTACACACGGGACTACCCGCCAGCCAAGAATCTGGAGTCGTAGCCTGAACCTGCAGTACTGGGCGATCCAGACGCTGAACAGCCTCGCGTTGGGCGGGCTGCTGTTCCTGCTCGCCGCGGGGTTCTCGCTGATCTTCGGCCTGATGAGGATCGCGAACCTGACTCACGGCGGTCTCTTCATGCTGGGCGCGTACCTCGGCGTGAGCGTGCTCAAGGTGGTACCCAACCTCTGGCTGGCGGCGCTCGCCGCCGGCATCGCGGTCGCGTTCTTGGGTGGCCTGCTGGAGCGGTTCATCCTGAGGAAGCTCGCCGGCAACGTGCTCTCGCAGGTGCTGGTGACGCTGGGGTTCGCCTTCATCATCGCCGACCTGTGCCTCGTCGTCTGGGGGGGCGATCCGATCCCCGTGCCGACGCCTTCGTTCCTGCAGCGGCCGGTGCTCATCGCCGGCCTCGCGTTTCCGGCGTACCGCCTGGCGGTCGTCGTCATTGCCATCCTCGTCGGTGTGTCTCTCTATTTCTTGATGGAAAAAACCAGGCTGGGCGCCATGATCCGCGCCGGCGTGGACGACCGGGACATGGCGCGCGCGGTCGGGATCCCGGTTTCGCGCCTCTTCACGACCGTGTTCTGCCTCGGCGCCGCGCTCGCGGGCGCGGGCGGCGTGATCGGCGGCCCGATCATGTCGGCCTACCCGGGCCTCGACTCCGACATGCTGCCGCTCGCGCTGATCGTGGTGATCCTCGGCGGCGTGGGCAGCCTGGTGGGCGCCTTCGTGGGCGCCTTCATCACCGGGTTCGTCTACACCTTCGGCGTCGCGCGCTTCCCGGATCTCGCCTACGTGGTCCTCTTCCTGCCGATGATCCTGGTGATCGCCTTCAGGCCGAAGGGGCTCTTCGGGAGGTTCGCGGCGTGATCCGCTGGGGCGTGCTGCTCGCCGGATTGCTCGCGCTTCCGTTCGCCATGGGGGAGTACTACATCAACCTGACGAGCCAGATCTTCATCTTCGCGATCTTCGTCTCGAGCATCAACCTGCTGCTCGGCTACGGCGGCCTGCCCACCCTGGGCCACGCCTCGTATCTCGGGGTCGCCGCGTACGCGTGCGCGCTCCTGTACCTGAAGGCGGGCGCGTCCCACTTCGTCGCGGCGCTGCTCGCGCTGCTGGGAACCACGCTCATGGCGGCGATCTTCGGCCTCATCGCGTTGCGCGCCGCGGGCCTCGGATTCCTGATGCTGACGCTCGCGCTGTCGCAGGTGCTCTGGGGAACGGCCTACCGCTGGGTCGCGATGACCGACGGCGACAACGGGGTGCGCGGGTTGACCCGCCCCGCGCCTTTCGGCCTCAACCTGGACAACGCGACCACGTTCTACTTCTGCGCCCTGGCGGTAGCGGTGGCGGCAGTGTGGCTGATGGCACGCTTCGTCGGCTCGCCGTTCGGCGCGGTGCTGCGAGGCACGCGCGACCAGCCTAGGCGCATGGCGGCGCTCGGACACCATGTATGGCTGGTCCGCTGGACCGTGTTCATCTACGCCGGCTTCTGGGGCGCGGTCTCGGGCCTGCTCTTCGTCTACTACCACAAGTACATCCACCCGGTTTCGCTGTCGCTCACCAACTCGGCCGAGGGCCTGCTCGCGGTGATCGCAGGGGGCTCGGGCACGCTGGGCGGACCGCTGCTCGGCGCGGCCATCGTCATGCTGCTGAAGAACTATGTCTCCGGCTACGTGGAGCGCTGGAACATGCTGATGGGCATCGTGTTCGTGGTCATCGTGGTGTTCATGCCGGAAGGCGTGGTCCCGGGGGTGCAAAGGCTATGGCGGCGCTTCAGATCCACAATCTGAAGAAATCCTTCGGCGGCCTGCCCGCCATCAACGGCGTGTCGCTCGAGGTCGCGCCGGGCGAGCGCCGGCTGATCATCGGCCCCAACGGCGCCGGCAAGACCACGCTCTTCAACCTCATCACCGGGGACCTGCCCACGGATGCCGGCAGCATCGCGCTGTTCGAGACCGAGTTGACGCGCCTCGCGACCCACCGGCGCGCGCACCTCGGCCTCGGCCGCACCTACCAGATCATCACGCTGTTCCCGAAGGACACGCTCGAGCACAACATCGCGCTGTCGCTACTCGGCCTGCGCAAGCTCCGCTGGAACACTTTCGGCACCATTCCCTCGGGCCTCTACGCGGAGGCGAGGGCGGTCTTGCAGCGCGTCGGCCTGGAAGCGCTGGCGAAACGGCCGGTGTCGGAGGTCGCCTACGGCGACAAACGCCGCGTGGAGATCGCGATGGCGCTGGCGCAGGCGCCCAAGGTGCTGCTCCTCGACGAGCCGCTCGCCGGGTTGTCGCGGGAAGAGCGGATCGCGGTCAAGGCGCTGATCGCGGCGATCCCGCGCGACGTGACCGTGGTGATGATCGAGCACGACATGGATACCGCGCTCGACATGGCCGAGCGCATCACCGTCCTGCACTACGGCAGCGTGATCGTTGAGGGAAGCCGCGCGGAGGTGGTCGCCGATCCGCGCACGCGAGAGGTTTATCTTGGCCATTGAGGCCCTGACCCTGGAAGGTGTAGAGGCCCTGTACGGCGATAGCCACGTCCTGCACTCGGTCTCCTTCAGCGTCGGCGAGGGCAGGGTGCTCGCGCTCCTCGGCCGCAACGGCGCCGGCAAGACCACCTGCATGAACACGGTGATCGGATGGCTGCGCCCGCGCCGCGGCGCGGTGCGCCTCTTCGGCGAGGCGATCGAGCGCCTGTCTCCCGAGGCGATCGCGCGCAAGGGCGCGGGGCTCGTGCCGCAGGGCAGGCGCGTGTTCCCCACCCTCACGGTTCGGGAAAACCTCGAAGTGGCCTACCGGAAAGGGCCGGCCGGCTGGAGCCTCAAGGGCGTGTTCGAGCTCTTTCCGCGGCTGAGCGAGCGCGCCGAGCAGCACGCGGGCTCGCTCTCGGGCGGCGAGCAGCAGATGCTCGCGATCGGGCGCGCGCTCATGGGGAACCCGCGGCTCCTGCTCCTCGACGAGCCTTCGGAGGGTCTCGCCCCGCTCATCGTCGCCGAGGTCGGCCGCACCATCGCGAAGCTCAAGGCGCAGGGCCAGTCGATCGTGCTGGTCGAGCAGAACGTGAAGATGGCGCTCGAGCTCGCCGACGACGCGGTGCTTCTCAACACCGGGCGGGTCGCCTTCTCCGGGCCCGCCGCCCACGTGCGCGACAATCCGACCCTCGTCACTCAACACCTGGGAGTGTTCTAAATGATGTACAGCTGTGCGCCCGCGTCGAAGGCCTCGACGGTGGTTGCAAAAAAGAAAAGCGGCAAAAGCCTTACCGTCGATCTTCACTGCCATTACGCCAACCCCGACGTGGCGGCGAAGGTTGCCGACCGCAATCCCGCCCAGTACGACCCCAACGTCAAGTTCGCCAGCGCGCTCACGCGCGAGACCAACCAGAAGCAGATGCGCGATCGCGCGCCCAAGCTGTCCTCGATCGAGGTGCGGCTGAAGGACATGGACCGGGCGGGAATCGACATCCAGGCGGTGTCGCCCGCGCCGAACCAGACCTATTACTGGACCGAGCCGGGCGAAGGGCAGGCGCTGGCGCGCATGGTGAACGAGCGCCTCGCCGAGATCGTGTCCAAGTGGCCAGACCGCTTCGTCGCGCTCGGCACCGTGCCTTTACAGGATTCCTCTCTCGCCGTAAGCGAGCTCGAGCATGCCGTGAAACAACTCGGCTTGCGCGGTGTCGAGATCAACCCGAGCGTGAACGGCATGGATCTGACGGATCAAAGGCTGAACCTGGAGCGCTTTTTCGCGAAGGCGCAGGAGCTCGACGTGGTGATCTTCATGCACCCGATCGGCTTCACCCACGGCGAGCGCCTGATGAACCACTATTTCAACAACGTGATCGGCAACCCGCTCGAGACCACCGTGGCCGCCAGCCACCTGATTTTCGACGGCGTGATGGAGCGCAACCCCCGGCTGAAGATCGTGCTGCCGCACGCCGGCGGCTACCTCGCCCACTACTGGGCGCGCATGGACCATGCGTGGAAAGCCCGCCCCGACTGCCGTACCGTGATCAAGAAGAAGCCTTCGAGCTACCTCGAGAAGTTCTATTTCGACACCATCACCTTCGACCGCACGATGCTCGCGAACATGGTCAGGCGCTACGGCGCCGACCACGTTGTGCTCGGCACCGACTATCCTTACGACATGGGGATGGAGCACCCGGTCGACTTCATCGGCGGCACCAAGGGCATCTCGGCCTCGGACAAGGCCAGGATCATGGGGGCCAACGCCGCTCGCCTCCTCGGGATCAGTGCAAATCGTCGGAATCGCCGGTAGCCTGCTCGTCCGCCGGCGTCCCACGCGTGTTCAGGGGGCGCGCGGTGGGACCGGCGGGCTGCGCCCGGGTTCGAAAGTACCCGGAAGGCTTTGTCGAGTTCTTCGCTGGCTGGGCTAGAATCCAAAAGTCAAAGGAGGAGTGCGAATGAATTTCCCAGTGAATGTCACGAGAAGGAAGGTGCTCGGCGCGATGGGCGCAGGCGCACTGACCGCCGCGATTCCCTTAAGGCGCGCGCGCGCGCAGCAGAACGTGGTGAAGATCGGCATGAGCATGCCGCAGACCGGCTCGCTCGGCGCCGGCGGCCAGTCGGCGCTGCTCGCGCTGCGCATGTGGGTCGACGACGTCAACCAGAAGGGCGGCCTGCTCGGCCGCAAGGTCGACTTCACGGTCTACGACGACCAGACCAACCCCGCCAACGTACCGGGCATCTACACCAAGCTGCTCGACGTCGACAAGGTGGACCTCCTGATCGCGCCATACGGCACGGTGCCGACCGCGCCGATCATGCCGATGGTGAAGCAGCGCGGGCTGCTTCTGATGGGCAACTTCTCGTTCCAGGTGAACGCGAAGGTGCAGCACGACATGTGGTTCAACAACTCGCCCTGGAACGACGCGTCTAGCTGGTCGGACGGCTTCTTCAAGAACGGGCAGAAGCTCGGCTCGAAGACGCTCGCGGTGCTCGCCGCCGACAACGATTTCGCGCAGAACCTGGCGAACGGCGCGCGCGAGCTGGCGAAGAAGGCCGGGATCCAGTCGGTGTACGACCAGAACTATCCGCCGACCACCACCGACTTCTCGTCGCTCATCCGCGGCATCCGCGCCGCCAAGCCCGACATGGTGTTCGTGATGTCCTACCCGAACGACTCGGTGGCGATCGTGCGCGCCGTGAACGAGATCGGCGTCGGCTCCGGGGTCAAGATGTTCGGCGGCGGGATGGTCGGGTTGCAGTTCACGCCGATCATGTCGTCGCTCGGAAGCCTGCTCAACGGTATCACCAACTACAACTCCTACGTGCCCGGGATGAAGTACCCCGGCATCGAGGATTTCCTGGGGCGCTACGCCAAGAAGGCGGCCGAAGCCAAGGTCGACCCGCTCGGCTTCTACTTGCCGCCGTTCAACTACGCCATCGGCCAGATGCTCGAGCAGGCGGTGAACGGCACCAAGAGCCTCGACCAGAAGAAGCTGGCCGAATACCTGCGCAAGAACGAGATGAAGACCATCGTCGGGCCGATCCGCTACGACAAGCACGGCGAGTGGGCCAACCCGCGCGTGGTGCAGGCGCAGTTCCGCGGCATAGTCGACAAGGACGTCGAGCAGTTCCGCCAGCCCGGCAAGCAGGTGGTGATCTACCCGGACGACTACAAGACTGGCGACGTGGTCGCGCCGTTCGAGAAGGCGCGCTCGGCCAAGGGATAAGCGGGATTCCTTGAATTGGGAAAGACGGCGCGGCACGACCGCGCCGTCTTTTTAGGGGCATATGGTTTTTTCGTTCGACCTGCTGTTCGAGGCGTTGCTCTTCGGCGTGCTGCTCGGCTGCTTCTACGCCGCCGTCAGCATCGGCCTGTCGGTGTCCTTCGGCCTGCTCGACGTGCCCCACGTCGCGCATCCCGCGGTGATGGTGCTGGGCTCGTATTTCACCTACGTCCTCGCGGGCTACGGCCTCGACCCGATCGTGGCCGGGGTCGTGCTGATGCCTGCGTTCTTCGCCCTCGGCATCCTCATCTACCGCTTCTACTACGAGACCTTCGAGAAGCGCGGCAGCGAGGCGGCGGTGCGCGGGCTCGCGTTCTTCTTCGGCCTCGCCTTCATCATCGAGGTGGCGCTGATCCTCGGCTTCGGCGTCGACCAGCGCACCGTGCATGCGACCTACATCGGCTCGAGCCTGTCCCTCGGCGACTACCGGCTGCCCTACCGCATGCTGGTCGCGTTCGGCGTTGCCCTCGTGTTGACTTTCTCTTTGACGATCTATTTGTCGAGGACGTTCACGGGCCGCGCGATCAAGGCGGTGGCGCAGGACGAGCCGGCGCTGCGCCTCATGGGAGCGAACCCGGTCGCGATCAAGCAGTGGGCCTTCGGCATCGCCACCGGCGTGAGCGCGCTCGCGGGCGCGATGCTGATCATCGTCGGGCCGGTGGAGCCGGCTATGGACCGGGTCTACATCGGACGCACCTTCTGCGTCGTGGTGCTCGCGGGGCTCGGCAGCATGACCGGCACGCTCGCCGCCGGCCTCATCCTCGGCATCGCAGAGTCCATCGTGTTGATGATGTTCGGCGCGTCGTGGGCGCCGGCGGTGGCTTTCGGCCTTCTCCTCGTGGTGCTCGGCATCCGCCCGCAGGGACTGTTCGGCAGATGAAATACTGGCTTGGCGCCGCGGCCGTGGTCGTGATCGCCTTCCTCACGGCGATCTCCGGCGCGAACGAGTATTTCTTTTACGCCGCCTTCGTGGTGCTGCAGTTCATGGTCCTCGCCACCGCCTGGAACATCCTCGGCGGCTACGCCGGCTACGTGAACTTCGGCACCGCGGCGTTCTTCGCCATCGGCTCCTACACCGCGGTCGTGCTCTTCAAGTGGCTCGGCGCGCCCCTCGCGGTGCAGATCGTGGCCGCGAGCGCGGTAAGCGGGCTGCTCGGCTTCGGCGTCGGCCTGCTGACGCTGCGGCTGCGGGGGATCTTCTTCGCCATCGCCACGGTAGCGATCATCTTCATCATGGAAACGATGATGATGAACTGGCGCTACGTCGGCGGCGCCACCGGGCTGCAGCTCCTGCGCCCCGACGTGCTGCAGCCCTTCGCCAGCTACACGCGCATGCTCTTCTTCGTCATGGCGCTGCTCGCGGTCATCGCGGTGTCGGTGGCGCGCTACGTGCAGGTTTCCTGGATCGGCCGCGGCCTGCGCGCGATCCGCGACTCGGAGGAGGCCGCCGAGTGCTCGGGCGTGCCGACTCTCAAGCTCAAGCTCTTCGCCTGTACCGTGTCGGGGGCGTTGATGGGTGCGGCGGGGGCGCCGATGCCGATGTACCTCAGCTTCATCGAGCCCGCCTCGAGCTTCAGCCTCAACTACTCGGTTTCGGCGCTCGCCATGCCGATGATCGGCGGGACGGTCCACTGGCTGGGCCCGGTGCTCGGAGCGCTTCTGCTCGGCTCGATCCAGCAGATCGTCACCGTCACGATCTCGGGCGAGATCAACGTGCTGGTGATCGGCGTGCTGCTGGTACTGTTCGTCGTGTTCGCCCCCGACGGGGTTCTTGGATTATTCAAGAAACTATGGCCGCGCCGCTCCTGAAAGTGCAGGGCGTGTCCAAGCACTTCGGCGGCTTCACGGCGCTGTCGGAGGTGAGCATCGCCATCGCTCCGGGTGAGCGCTTCGGCCTGATCGGGCCCAACGGCTCGGGCAAGACCACGCTGATCAACTGCATTTCGGGATCGCTGCGCCACGACAGCGGCTCGATCGAGTTCCAGGGCGAGGAAATCTCGGGTCTGCCCGCCTACCGGCGCACCCGGAAAGGCATCGCGCGCAGCTTCCAGATCCCGCGGCCGTTCCGCAGCATGTCGGTGCTCGAGAACCTGCTGGTGCCCTACGAGTACGTGGTGCACCTCAAGCAGGCCGACGCCGAGCAGCAGGCGATGGAGATCCTGCGGCGGATCGGCCTCGCCGACAAGGCGCACGCGCTGGCGAACCAGCTCTCGCAGGTCGAGCTGCGCAAGCTGGAGCTCGCCCGCGCGATGGCGGCGAAGCCGCGCCTGCTCATCTCCGACGAGGCGATGGCCGGGCTCTCGGGGAGCGAGGTCGACGAGGTGCTGAAGATCCTGTTCAGCCTCAACGCCGAGGGCATCACGATCATCATGATCGAGCACATCATGCAGGCGGTGATGCGCTTCTCGCAGCGCGTGGTCTGCCTCGACGCGGGCAAGATCATCTGCGAAGGCGCGCCCGCGGCGATCGTCGCCAACCCCGAGGTGCAGAGGGCCTACCTTGGCGCTTGAGCTCGCCATCGACGGGGTCGAGGCCGGCTACGCCGCGGTGCGGGCCCTGCACGGTGTTTCCATAAGGATTTCCCAGGGGGAAACGGTCGCGTTGCTGGGCACCAACGGCAACGGCAAGAGCACGCTCATGAAGTGCGTCATGGGCATGGTGCGGCCGACGCGCGGGTCGGTCACCCTGACGATGGAAAGTCAGAAATACGATCTGACGAGACTTTCCACCGAGGAGATCGTGAACCTCGGCGTGGCCATGGTGCCCGAGGGCCGCAGGCTCTTTCCGAAGCTCACCGTGGAGGAGAACCTGCTGCTCGGCGCTTTCCGCAGGCAGGCGAGGAGCGAGATCGCGAAGAACAGGGAGTTCTGCTACGAAGCCTTCCCGGTGCTCGCCGAGCGCCGCCGCCAGCTCGCCGGCTCGATGTCCGGCGGCCAGCAGCAGATGCTCGCCATCGCTCGCGCCCTGATGTCCGCGCCGAAGCTTCTGCTGGTGGACGAGCCCTCGGTGGGCCTCGCCCCGATCCTCGTCTCGCACACCATCACCAAGATCCGCGAGCTTAAGGCGCAGTACGGCCTCACGGTCCTCATGGCCGAGCAGAACTTCCACCAGGCGATCCGCATCGCCGACCGCGGCTACATCATCGTGCACGGCGAGATCGTGTTCGAGGGCAAGAGCGTGGCCGAGCTCGAGGGGAACGCGCTCGTGCGCAACTACTATCTGGGCACCACCGCCTGAGCGTGCGCAACCTTCCGGTCGGGCTGTTCGGCGCGGTGATGGGGCTGGTGGGCCTGGGCCTGAGCGCGCGCGCCACCGCCACGGTGCTTCCAGGGTTCTTGCGTGCGCCGGCGTATTTCACCGAGCTGTGGGTCGCGCTCGGCACGCTTCTTTTTCTATTGGTTTTTCCACTCTACCTCCTGAAGCTGCTGCGGTTCCCCGAACTGGTCAAGGCGGAGTTCTGGAGCCCGGTCACGCTCGGCTTCTGCGGTGCGCTGCCGGTCGGAATGTCGCTCGTCGCCGGCGGCATCGCGCCCTACCTGCCTGCTACCGGCAATGTGCTGTGGTGGGCGAGCTTCGTGCTGCTGCTCGCGTTCCAGGTGTTCACCCTCTACCGCTGGCTCTCCGGCGGGATCGAGCTCGCGCAGCTGAACGCCGGCTGGCTCATCGTGATGGTCGGCGGGATCGTGCTGCCCGGCCCGGCGCTCGCCCTGGGCCTCGCCGAGGCGGCGCGCTTCAGCTTCGGCGTGTCGGCCACCGTGGCGCCCATCCTGATGGCGCTGCTCCTCTACCGCGCGGCATTCGGGCCGGCGCTGCCCGAGCCGCTGCGGCCGAGCTGGTTCATACTGCTCGTGCCGCCGTCGCTCGTCTACGCGAACGGCGTCGCGCTCTACCAGGGCGCCTACTTCCTCGAGAACCTCTACTTCTTCGGGCTGGTGCTCGGCGTCGCGCTGCTCGCCTACGCGCGCGGCTTCACGCGCTGGGGCTTCGCCGCCTCCTGGTGGGCCTTTACCTTCCCGCTCGACGCGCTCGCCTACGCGGCCGCGCGCTACGCGCAGGACCACCCCGAGCCTTTGTGGCGCGGGCTTGCGGGCGCGACGCTGCTGCTCGCGACGTTCTTCGTGCTTGCGGTTCTGTGGCGAACGCTTCGCAGCGGCGCATCGCCTCGGGCGTGAACTCGGCCTGCGGCTGGTTGCCGCCGATGATGAACATGAGAAGGTGCTCGCGGCTCGGCTCGTCGTAGGTCACGTTCATGAAGCGCCGCGCCACGCCGGTGGGGAACGAGATCACGTCGTAGGGATCGAGATCGACGTGCTCCATGGCGTCGCCCTCGTTCCATTCGCAGCGCCACTTTCCGGTCAGGGCGATGAAGGTCTCGTTGGTGTCGTGGTTGTGCATGAGCGGGCCCCTGCCGGGCCTCGCCTTGCAGTAGCCGAGATTGAAGCCCTCGGAGATCGAGATTGCCGGCATCGACGAGGCGTCGGCGCCCACAGGGGAAGTCACTGCGGCGCTCTCCGACATCGGCGGCTGGAAGCCGATCACGGCGTAGAGCTTGCGCTGGCATTCCGGAAGCTTGCTGTCGGGCAGCCCGCCGTCGGAGCCCTTCAACGCGCGAAAGCGCGCCACGCGCTTCAGCATCTCCTCGCGCGGCCAGGTGCGGATGGTTTTCCAGTTTTCCATAAGTCGTCGGTTCCTTCGAAAGGCGTCAGTCCAGCTTGATTCCGGCGGCCTTGATGATCGGCCACCACTTTTCGGTCTCGGCTCGATGATAGGCGCCGAGCGCCTCCGGCGTCTGCTGCTCCCGCGGCGGGATTTCCATGCCGAGGTCGCCGATTCGCCGCTGCATCCGGGCGTCGGCGAAGGCGTCGGCCACGGCCTGATTGAGCTTCGCCACCGCCTCCTTCGGCGTGCCCTTCGGCGCCCACAGGCCGTTCCAGAAGGTGAGATCCATCCCGGTGACGCCGGCCTCGCTCAGGGTCGGCACTTCAGGCGCTGGCGACCAGCGCCCATTCCCCGCGACCGCATAGGCCTTGATTCGCCCGGCGCGTTGGTATCCGAGCCCGGCCGATGCGTCCATGCAGGTGAGATCGATGTTTCCTGCGATCTGGTCCTGGTACGCGGGCGCGGCGCCGCGGTAGGGCACGAATTGAAACTGGGTGCCGGTGGCGTTCTGCAGATAGATGCCGCAGATGTGCACCGCGCTGCCTGCGCCGACGGTGCCGAACGTGGCCTTCGGATTCGCTTTCAGCCACGCGACGAGCTCGGCGGCATCCTTGGCGGGAAGGCCCGTCTTGCCCGTGACCCAGAGACGCGAGACCGGCAGCCGGGCCACGGGCTCGAAGTCTTTCAGCACATCCTGGTGGATCGGATAGAGCGCGGGCGTGCCCACGTGGCTCGTCCAGTTGCCGAGGATGACGGTGTAGCCGTCCGGCGCGGCGCGCGCGGCGCGGGTCAGGCCGATGGTCCCGCCGGCGCCGGTCACGTTCTCCACGACGATCGTCTGGCCGAGCGACTGCTTCAGCGGCTCGGCGAAAATCCGCGCCAGGCTGTCCGTCGGCCCGCCCGCGGCGAACGGCACGATGAGCGTGATGGTTTTGGCCGGAAAGCTCTGCGCGGCGAGCGAGCTCGCGAGCGACAGCAATCCACATGCGAGCGCGTTCGTCAGGAATCGCATCGGCTCCTCCTCTATCCTTCGTTTACCTTACGCCGCGAGGGGCGATTCTGTAAACGATGCGCGTTGCCGCGCGGCGACGTTGTGAAGCGCCTGTCAAGCGGACGACCATAGCACGCTGCTGCATTGCGGCGATATCCGCGCACGGCGCCGCCCGCTAAACTCGAAGGCCCTAATCGGTTTCAATTCAATAGAGAGATTTCCATGCAAGCTCAAATGCTTGACTTGTATCGCGCGGGCATTCGCTCCGCCACCGACATAATGAAGCTTTCGCTCGAGCAGACCGAGCGGTTCCAGCAGCAGCAGCTTCAGTTGGTCCGCAAAGCGCTCGACGAGAGCACGCGCTCGACTGCGCAAGCCGGCGAGGTGAAAGGGCTGGACGACATGGTGGCGTTCAACTCCCGCATGGCGGGCGCGCAGCTCGAGCGCGTGGGCGAGTTCTGGGCGAACTGGTGGCGCGCGGCCGCCGACGCGCAGAAGTCCATGATCGACCAGTTCCAGTCGACCATGGGCCAGGCGAAGGACCAGATGCGCGAGGGCTATTCCTTCGCGGCGCGTGCCGCCGAGGATGCGACGCGGCTCGCCTCACAGGCCGCGAACGAGCGCAAAGAACACCGCAAAAGCGCGTAAGGCAAGAGCGCCCAAACGGCGCCGGACGGCTCGTTAGGGCACGACAGTCGCATTTGCAGCGAGGCGGTTCCCCTCGGGACGATGCTCGTCCTCGTCGCTGCCCGCCAGCAGCATGCGGTAGCTCTCCAGATCGGCCTCGTCCAGGCTGACGCGCGGCGAGCCGCCTTCGGCAAGCGGACGCGGCCGGGCGCCCAGCGCGAGGACCGTGCCCAGGCCGGCGTAGAGATAGCGCTCGCCGAAAGCTTTCCTGAGCGCGGCGAAAGTCGGCTCGCCGGTGCAGTGTCCCGGCGCGACGTAGCCGACCTTGTACGTGTCGCGCAGGTTCGTAGTGATCTTGTCGATCTCGTCGTCCTTGGCGACGACCAGATGCAAACCGCCGGCGATGAGACTGATGCGCGGGTTGATCTTCGAGGCGGCCTCGACGATCTTGTCGATGCCGGGGTGCGAGCAGCCCACCACGATGACCAGTCCGTCGGGCGTGTCGATGGCGAGCGACAGCTCGCGCAGCTCCAGCGTCCCCGGCTTGTCGGAGACAAGCGAGATGAGGTGGATTCCGGGCGCGATCTGGGTGGTCCGGTCGATGAGCTGGAAGTCCGTGCCTGGCCAGGCCGTGCCGAAGCGCATGGTCTCGGGCGGCGCGCCATCGTAGTAGCGCTGCTCCGGCGGCAGCGACGCGTCCTTGCGATAGAACGTGCTCGGCAGGTCGCCGCCATACACGCCGAAGCCTTCCTTGGGCGCGTAGATCTTCACCTTGGGATTGACGCTCAAGAGGTAGGCCATGCCGCCCATGTGATCGCCGTGCCGGTGCGACATGACGACGAAATCGAGCCTTGCCAGGTCGACGCCCTTCGCTCTTGCGTTCCGGGCCAGGATGTCGGGATTGTTGCCGGTGTCGAACAGGATGCGCTTGCCGCCGTATTCGACCAGTGCGGCGTAGCCCCAGTCCTTCTGCATCGAGGAGGTCTTGCCGAAGGCGTCGTAGAGGACGGTGATCTGCGCCTTCGTCGCATCGGCGCTTGCCGCCGGCGGCGACGAGGCAGTCGACGCGCATCCTGCGAGAAGTGCGACGTTGGCGAGGAGCGCAAACAGCAACACCGAGGTCGCGCGCGCGAATCTCATGGCTTTTCTCTCTCCCGTGAAAAGAATGCTACTTCGGTTTCCGGAATAACCGCCTGTTCCGAAATTCGGACCGTTACGTAAGTATTTTGCAAGGAAACGCCTCTATGCTGCGCGCACTCGCCGCGAGGAGGCCCGATGTGGAATCAGGTCTATAACCCGTTCTCGAACGAAGCGCTGTCGACTCTGGTCGCCGCGATCCCGGTGGTGACGCTGCTGGTGCTGATCGCCTCGGGCAAGGTCAAGGCGCACATCGCCGCGGTGATTGCGCTCGCCGTCGCGATCTTCATCGCGGTCGAGGCCTTCACCATGCCCTCCGCCATGGCGATCCGCGCCGGGGTCCTCGGCCTCGTCACCGGCTTCTTTCCCATCGGCTGGATCGTGCTCAACGTCATTTTCCTGTACCGGCTCACGGTCGAGAAGGGCGTGTTCGTCACCCTGCAGCAGACGATCGGCGGCGTGACGCCCGACCGGCGCCTGCAGCTGCTCCTCATCGCCTTCGCCTTCGGCGCCTTCTTCGAGGGCGCGTCGGGCTTCGGCACGCCGGTCGCGGTGACGGGGGCGATCCTCATCGGCCTTGGCTTCTCGCCGCTCGCGGCGTCCGGGCTCTCGCTGATCGCGAACACGGCGCCGGTCGCCTACGGCGCGCTGGGCGCGCCGATCATCGGCCTCGCCTCGGTGACCGGGCTCGATCCCTACGTACTCGGCGCCATGGTCGGCCGGCAGCTGCCGTTCTTCTCGCTGATCGTGCCGTTCTGGCTGATCTGGGTGTTCGCGGGCTGGAAAGGCATGAAGGAGATCTGGCCGGCAATCCTCGTCACCGGCGTGTCCTTCGCGATCCCGCAGTTCCTGATCTCCAACTTCGTCAACCCCTATATCGTCGACATCGGCGCCTCGCTCATCTCGATGGCGTGCCTGATCGGGTTCCTCAAGCTCTGGCAGCCGAAGACGGTGTGGACCTCGCCGAAGCTGCGCACCCGCGACGACTCGGCCGGCACCGCGCCCGCGCCCGCGGCGATGTCCGCGACGAAGCCGACGCGCGCCCAGGTCTGGAAGGCGCTCACGCCGTGGATCATCGTCTGCGCCATCCTGCTCATCTGGGGCACGGGATGGTTCAAGGCGGCGGTCAACCCGCACTTCACCTGGAGCTACCCGGTCCCGGGCCTGCACAACATGATCGACAAAGTGCCGCCGGTCGTCGCCAAGCCCACGCCGGAGGGCGCCGTGTTCGCCTTCACCTGGCTGTCCTACACCGGCACCGGCATGCTGATCGCGGCGATCATCTCGGGCTTCGTCATGGGCTTCTCGCCCATGGGGCTGCTGCGCTCCTACGGCCGCACGATCTGGGTCGTGCGCTACTCGCTCATCACCATCTCGGCGATGCTCGGCATCGGCACGCTGACGCGCTTCTCCGGGCTCGACGCCACGCTCGGCCTCGCGTTCGCGCACACGGGCGTGCTGTACCCGTTCTTCGGCACGCTGCTCGGATGGCTAGGCGTCGCGCTCACGGGATCGGACACCGCCTCGAACGTGCTCTTCGGCGGCCTGCAGAAGATCACCTCGGAGCAGCTCGGCCTGTCGCCGGTCCTGATGGCCGCGGCCAACTCCTCGGGCGGCGTCATGGGCAAGATGATCGACGCCCAGTCGATCGTCGTCGCCTCGACCGCGACCAACTGGTTCGGACACGAAGGCTCGATCCTGCGCTTCGTCTTTTGGCACTCGATCGCGCTTGCCTGCCTGGTCGGGCTGCTGGTGACGCTGCAGGCCTACGTGCTGACGGGGATGATCGTCGGCGGCTAGGGGTGGCTTCAGTCCGCTAAGGATCGTCGTCCCCGCGAAGGCGGGGACCAATTCGCAAGAGTCGCGAAGCGGCGCTGAATGTACTTCAGAGTTCCCAGCCGCTTATCGCTCGAGGCCCGCCTTTGCCACAACCACCTCCGACCTGTTAGGCCGGGTGTCAACTAAATCGGGGGAAGATTGGCGTCGCTCTGCACTGCGTTGTTAGTGCTCATCGCGAAAGTAAACGATGTGGGCATTGTCGTGCGGTCGAGCTGTGTAGTGATACCGGATGAC
>DATMJC010000066.1:0-9812 GCA_035554435.1 Burkholderiales bacterium
ACCTTCTGGCTGGTCCTGGGCGGCTGCGGCAGCGCCGTGCTGGCGGCGGCATTCCCCGGCGTCGGAATCGGGCTGCTCGGCGTCGCGCTCGCGTTCGGCCTCACGGTCCTGACGATGGCCTTTGCGCTCGGTGCCATCTCGGGCGGTCATTTCAATCCCGCCGTGTCGGTCGGGCTGGCGGTGGCGGGCCGCTTCAAGACCTCGGATCTGGTTCCGTACGTCATCGCCCAGGTTCTCGGCGCCATCGTGGCCGCGGCGCTGCTCTATCTGATCGCGAGCGGCAAGGCGGGATTCGACCTCTCGTCGGGCCTCGCGTCCAACGGCTACGCCGATCATTCGCCCGGCAACTACTCCGCCATGTCGGCCTTTGTGACCGAGGTCGTCATGACGTTCATGTTCCTGTTCATCATTCTCGGCGTGACGGACAAGCGCGGCGGTGCAGCGGCGTTTGCGCCGATCGCGATCGGCCTTGCCCTGACGCTGATTCACCTCATCAGCATTCCTGTAACCAACACCTCGGTCAACCCGGCACGAAGCACGGGTCCGGCGCTGATCGTCGGCGGCTGGGCAATCGCCCAGCTGTGGATGTTCTGGGTGGCACCCATCCTCGGCGCGGTGCTCGCCGGCGTAACTTATCGCTGGCTCAGCAGCGAAGCGAGGTCGTCGGCGGCGACGTCGGCGCAGACTTCACGCTGAAGGACCCTTTGTGAATCGCTACTTCGCATTCGCATTAATCGTGTGCGCGGCCGGATTGCTGAACGCCTGTTCGCAGATGGAATCGGTGATGGGCGTGGCGAGCAGCACCGGCCTCACCAGCACCCTCGTCAATCGGCTCGGGGTCAGCGAGACTCAGGCGGCAGGCGGAGTCGGATCGATGCTTGCATTTGCCCAGCAACACCTCGCGGCCGGCGACTTCGACCTGGTCGCGAAGGCCATCCCCGGCTCGGAAAAATACCTCGGCATGGCGAAGCAGCTGCTCGGTGGAGCGCCGATCAGCGACAAGGCTGGCTTGCAGGGCGCCTTCTCCAAGCTCGGCATGAGCCCGAACATGGTCAGCCAGTTCTCGCCGATCGTCACGGACTACGTCAGCAAGGCGGGGGGCCAGCAGGCGGGGAATCTCCTCGCCGGCGTGCTGAAGTAGGCCGACCCTCTATTCGCCGAGCGCGCTAGCGCTCTCCGAGCGCTCCATTGACGCGCGGCAGTACCTCTTCGGCCATCAGCTCCATCGAGCGGCGCATCGCCGGCTGATCCACCCAGTCGTGGCCGACGTACAGGAGCGTGCCGAACGCGCCAATGTGCTCGCGAAAGGCGAGCAGCTTGTCGACCACCTCGTTTACCATGCCCGAGATCAGCAAGTGCGAGACCAGGTACTCGTCGGTAATCGCCTCGTCCGGCACGGCGGGGTCGTGCTTGAGCAGCGCGTTGCCGCGGGTCCTTTGCGCCTTGCGCTGCAGGTTGCGGAAGTAGTAGGCGAACGGATTGCCAGCGTCGCGCGTCATGCGGCGCACGGTCGCCTCGTCGTCGCCGATGAAGATGCTCTTCGCCACGCGCCAGTCCTGCGGGCGCGCGGCGCGGCCCGCGCGAGCGCAGCCCTCGGCGTACTTCGGCCAGTGCGTCTTGATCACCCAGGGTTGCACGAAGTTGGCGGAGATCGGCGTCCAGCCGCGCACGGCCGCCGCGGCGATGCCATTCGAGGCCGGCAGGATGGAGGTGACCACGATCGGCGGATGCGGCTTCTGGAAGGGCTTCAGCATGCCGCCCATGCCGAGGTCCGGAGTCCAGGTGCGCTCGGTGCTCAGGCGCCAGCGCTTGCCTTGTAGCCGGTAGGGTGGGTCCTGCGTCCAGAGCGCGATCATGTGGTCCATCGACTCGACGAAGATCGCGTTGCGATCCTCGTCCATGGTCTGCATCATCTCGGCGTCGGACGGGAGCCCGCCGGGCCCGACGCCGAGGATGAAGCGGCCTTCGAGCAGCGTGTCGACCATCGCGATCTCCGCCGCCGTCGCGGCGGGATGGCGGTTCGCCAGATTGACGGTGCCGCTGCCGAGCTTGATGCGCTTCGTGTCGCGTGCGAGCGCGGCGATGAAGACGAGGCACGAGGTGATGGTCTCGGCGAGGTCGGTGACGTGCTCGCCGATGAACGCCTCCTCGTAGCCAAGCTCCTCGGCGAGCAGGATCGCCTCGCGGTCCTCGGCAAGCGTCTGCCGCCAGTCCCTGCCGACCGGGTGCAGCGGCATGGTGAAAAATCCGAGTTTCATGACACGCGATTTGCCTATTTCAGCAGCTCGGGCGCGATCAGCCGCGGCAGGATGAGCGGGATCTCCGGCCAGATGATGATCGCCGCCAGCATGAGCAGCATCGGCACCAGCATGACCATGGTGTCCTTGAGCGCAAACTTGAGCGGCACCTTCGCGACCGCGCACGAGATCATGAGGCACAGGCCGTAGGGCGGCGTCACCAGGCCGAAGGCGAGCGAGACGATGCCGATGATGGCGAAGTGGATCGGGTGCATGTTCACCGACTGCGCGAGCGGCTGCAGGATCGTGCCGACGATGATGATCGCCGGGATCGCGTCGAGGAAGCAGCCGACCACCAGGAACACGAAGGCGATGAAGAAGCCGACGCCGGTGATGCCCATGCCCCAGGTCGTCACGTTCGCGAGCAGCGCTTTCGGAATCTGATAGTAGGCGAGCAGCCAGCCGAAGGCGGACGCCGTGCCCACGCAGAATAGCGCGACTGCCGAAAGCCGGCCCGTCTCGAGCAGCGAGTGGTAGAGCTGCTTCCAGCCCATCTCGCGGTAGAAGAAGGAGGAGAGCACCACGGCATAGAGCACCGCGATGGCGGCCGATTCCGTGGCGGTGAACCAGCCGAGCAGGATGCCGCCGACGATGATGAACGGGGTGAAAAGCGCCGGCAGCGACTGCCAGCCCGACAGGAAGAACTCCTTCAGCGTGGCGCGCGGATAGACCGGGTAGTGGTAGATCTTCGAGTAGACGTGCACGGTCACCATCTGCGCCGCGGCGATCAGGAGCCCCGGCAGGATGCCCGCGAGGTACATGGCGCCGATGGAAGTCGAAATCACGCCGCCCCAGACGATCATCAGGATCGAAGGCGGGATGATCACGGCGAGCACCGCCGACACCGCGGTGATGGCGATGGAGAAGGACAGGCCGTAGCCTTCCTTCACCTGCGCGTCGATGAAGATCTTCGACTGGCTGGCCGCGTCCGCGGTGGAGGAGCCCGAGATGCCGGCGAAGAACACCGAGAGCAGCACGTTGATCTGCGCCAGCGCGCCCGGAAAGTGTCCCACCATGGTGCGCGAGAGGCGCACCAGGCGGTCGGTGATGCCGCCGATGTTCATCAGGTTCGCAGTCAGCAGGAAGAACGGCACCGCGAGCAGGATGAACGAGTTGTACGCGTTGAAGGTCTCCTGCACCAGGTTCTGCATCGAGAGCCGCTCTTCGAAGAGCATCAGCGGCAGGCACGCGAGGCCGAGCGCGAAGGCCACCGGTACGCGCAGCACGAGGAGCACGAAAAAGACGCCGAACAGGATCAGCGCCGCGGTCCCGGGCGAGAGCAGGCCACCGCTCATTCCGCGGCCTCCAGGTGCTTCGCTTCCGCCTTGGGCTGCGCGCGGCCGGCGAGGACCATCGCTGCGTCCCACATGCGCTCGCTCTGGAAAACGAACCAGGTGAGGCCGGTGAGCGGCCAGGCGACGTGAATCATCCACAGCGGGAGGTCGGCAAGCTCGGAGACGCGGTTCCAGGCGAAACGCGTGAACTCCCAGCCCGCCCAGAGGAAGACGAAGGCGAAGACGAGGACGAAGACGCCCGCCGCAAGCTGCAGCGCGGCGGTGGCCTTGGCGCCTAGCTCCGGCCAGACGTCGACCTCGAAGTGCGAGCCCTCGCGCACGCCGATCATCGCGCCGATCATCACCATCCAGATGAAGAGGAAGCGCGCCATCTCCTCGGTCCAGATATAGGCCGGGATGAGCTGCGTGTAGCGTGAAAAGATCTGCAGGCTGACCGGGACGATCAACACCGCGACCGAGGACGCGAGCAGCCATGACAGCAGCCGCGCGTACCACAGCGTAAAAGCTCTAACCATCAAACAAACGTTATTTGATGGCGTTGATCTTGGCGTAAATCTGGTCGGCTCCGATTTCCTTGGCGTACGCTGCCATGATCGGGTCAGCGAGCTTCTTCATCTGGTCGCGGTCGGTGAACTTGACGCGCGTCAGCTTGCCGGCCTTCTCCAGCGCGACCAGCTTCGCCTCGTCCTCGCTCGACTCGAGCTGGCGGCCGTAGGCGCCGGCTTCCTTGCCCGCCCTGAGGATCGCCTGCTGCATGTTCTTGTCGAGCTTCTTGAAAGTCTTGGTCGAGAAGCAGATCGGCCGGATGGTGATCGCGTGCTGCGTGATGGAGAGCTGCGGCGCGACCTCGTAGAACTTCATCTGCTCCACGCCCGCGGCCTCGTTCTCGCCGGCGGAGATGACGTTGTTCTGGATCGCGTTGTAGATCTCGTTGTAGGCGATCACCGTCGGCGCCATGCCGATCGCCTGGAACGTGCGGCTCCAGATCGGCGCGCCCTGCACGCGCACCTTGAGGCCCTTCATCTCCTGGAGGTTGCGCACCGGCTTGTTGACGAAGATGTTGCGGGTGCCGCCGCCGGCGTACCCGATCAGCATCACCTCGGCCTTCTGGTTGATCTCGTCGGCGACCGGCTTGAGCAGGTCCGCGTCGAGCACCTTGTTCCAGTGGTCGAGGTCGCGGAACAGGAACGGCGCGTCGATGAACGGCGCCGCCTTGGAGAACGTCGACATGTGCGCCGGCGAGACGATGCCGTAGTCGACTGCCTTGCCCTGCGCCATGTACTCGAAGTACTGCTTCTCCAGGCCGAGCTCGCTGTTCTTGTGCAGCACCCAGGTGGTCTTCTTCCCGGCGTACTTGTCGGTCAGCTCCTGGAAGCGCACCAGCGCGCGCGTGAACACGTGCTCGTCGGGAAACTGCACCGCGCCGTGCATCGTGAGCTGCGCATTCGCGTTCAGCGAGACAGCCAAGCCGACCGCGGCAAAAAGCATCCCCTTCTTCATGATCTCCCCTCCTCCTTGATGGTGATACGCCAGAGTGTACGCGGGTCGGCTGGATCGGTGAGCGTAGCGGAGTGCAGCAGCGAGGCGTTGTCCCACACCACCACGTCTCCGACGCCGTACTTGAGACGCAGCTGATACTTCCCCTGAGTGGCGTGGCGCTTGAGCTCGTCAAGGAGGCTCACCGCCTCGTCGTCGGGCATACCCTCGATGCGGAACGAGCTGCCCGAGACCGAATAGAGGGCGGTGCGCCCCGTAATCGGGTGCTTGCGCGCCACCTTGTGCCGCACCCAGGCCATCTTGTTCTCTTGCTCCTCGCTCAGCACCGAAGCCACGGTGCGCGAGCTCGTGTCGAGGTCGTCACGGTTGCCATAGTGATGCAACGCAACACGGTCCCGGATCTGGGTTTTGAGAGAGGAAGACAAGCCGTCATAGGCCGCGTACTGGTCGGCGAACAGCGTGTCGCCACCCTGCTTCGGCACCTGGATCGAATAGAGCAGCGTGCAGCGCGCCGGCACGTCGAGGTACGAATAGTCGGTGTGGAAGTAGGTGCCGGCGTCGGCGAGGCCGGTCGGCTTGCCGTCCTTCTGCACGTTGGAGAGGATGAGGATGTCGGCATGCTCGGGGTGGTGGAACTGGTCGATGACATGAGGCTCCGGTTTCCCGAACTGGCTCGCGAACCCAAGATAGCCGGAAGCGGTGAAGCGTTGGTTCCGGAAAACCAAGACCTGGGAAGCGAAGAACGCATCCCAGACCTGCCTGAAGTCCGGGCTGATCTCGTCGGCTTCTGCGCCGAAGGCGCCGAGCTTCCTCAGCTGCATCCGTGGATCATGACTTGAGTTTTGGCACGTCGAGCCACTTTCTCTGCTTCCAGCTCTTCAGCCCGAGCTCGGCGAGCTGTACGCCCTTCGCGCCCTCGAGGAGGTTCCAGCGGAACGCGCCTTCGCCGGCCACGTGCTTCAGAAAGAGCTCCCACTGCGCCTTGAAGGCGTTGTCGTAGCTTTCATCCGCCACTTCCTTCCAGCCGGCGAAGAAGTCGATCGGCTGCGGGATGTCCGGATTCCACACCGGCTTTGGTGTGGCTTCATAGCTTTGAAAAAGACACTTGCGCAGGCCGGCGACGGCGCTTCCCTGCGTGCCGTCGACCTGGAGCGTGAGCAGATCGTCGCGCCGGACGCGCACGTCCCAGGACGAATTGAAGTGCGCCACGACGCCGCCGGCGAGCCGGAACGTCGCATAAGCGGCATCGTCGGCTGTGGCCTTGTACTTCCTGCCGCTTTCATCCCAGCGATACGGGATGTGGGTGGCGCCGAGGCAGCTCACCGCCTGCACTTCGCCGAACAGGTTATCGAGCACGTAGCGCCAGTGGCACAGCATGTCGAGGATGATGCCGCCGCCGTCCCGCTTGCGGTAGTTCCAGGAGGGTCGCTGCGCCGGGACACGATCTCCCTCGAAGACCCAGTAGCCAAACTCCCCGCGCACCGAGAGGATGCGGCCGAAGAACCCCTGCTCCTTGAGTTTCTGCAGCTTCAAGAGCCCCGGCAGCCACAGCTTGTCCTGCACCACGCCGTGCTTCACGCGCGCCTTTTTCGCTGCGGCGTATAGGGCCTTTGCGCTGGCGAGCGTAGTGGCGACTGGCTTCTCGCAGTAGACGTGCTTGCCCGCCGCGATCGCGCGCCGGACGAGCTTTGGGCGAAGCTGCGTCGACGCGGCGTCGAAGAACACCGCGTCGTCTTTGCTTTTCAGTGCGCCATCCAGGTCGGTGGTCCAGCGCGAGACGCCGTGCTGTCTCGCGAGCGCCTCCACCTTCGCCGCGTTGCGCCCGACAAGGAGCGGATCGGGCATGAGCCGCGTACCGTCCTTCAAGGCCAACCCGCCCTGCCGGCGGATCTCGAGGATGGAGCGGATGAGGTGCTGGTTCATGCCCATGCGGCCGGTCACGCCGTGCATGATGACGCCGATGCGCTTCTCGCTCACGTCCGACGCCCCTCCTCAGGCGTCCAGCGCTTCCAGGATCCCCCGAATGTAGCCGATGGCGCGCGCCGCGGCACCGGGACCGTCGGGCACGTAGTCGAACGGCTCGACTGCCACGTCGCCCGCATAGCCGTGTTTCTTCAATGAAGCGAACACCGGGGCGAAGCGCTGCTCGCCCTGGCCAGGGCCGCGGCGGTTGCGGTCGTTGACCTGAACGTGGGCGATGAGGCCTTTGGGGAGCCAGCGCTCGAGCAGCGTCCCGAGGGGCTCCTTCTCCATGCGGCCCGCCGAGCTGCAGTCGAGCATCGTCTTCAGGGCGGGATTCGAGATCTCGGCCACGATCTGCGCCGCCTCCTCGAGGGTGTTGATGAGCGGCGTCTGCTCGGACGACAGCGGCTCGACGCAGTACACCACGCCCGCCTTGCGGGCGCGCTCGGCGACCGCGGCAAAGCATTCCTTCGCTCGCGCCAGGGCCGCGGCGCGCGTTTCGCCGGCCTCGACGCGCCGCTGCTGCGGCGAGCCGTGCACCAGGTATTTCCCGCCCAATGCCGCGCACAGGTCGATGAGCGACAGCATGACCTCCACGGTCTTCTTCCGAGCCGCCTCGTCCTTGCTGCTGATCGAAAGGCCGGCCGGCTTGACCAGAAGCCAGTGCAGCCCGGTGACCGCGATGCCGCAGTCCTCGGCGGCGCTGCGCGCGGCCGCGATCTGCGCGGAACCGATGCGGTGCGGGGCCTCGGACAGCGTGTAGGGCGCGATTTCAAGCCCGTCGTAGCCGAGCTTTGCCGCGTATTCGCATTGCCGCGGAAACGGCATCGGCGCGATTACCTCATTGCACAGCGCGATGCGCACGCCCTACCCCGCACTCGCTCAATCGGCGTACACGCCGCTCTTCCGGATGATCGGCGCCCACTTCTCGACCTCGGCCTTGAGCAGCGTGCCGAGCGAGGCGGGCGTAGCCTTGGAAGGCGGCACCGGCTCGGCGCCGAGATCGGCGAGGCGCGAGCGGAACGCCGGCGCCTGCACCGCGGCCTGCAGCGCGGCGACGAGCTTGTCGAGCGCCGGCTTCGGCGTGCCCTTGGGCGCGAAGAGACCGTTCCACACCACCAGGTCGAAGCCTTTCAGGCCCTGCTCGTCGAGCGTGGGCAGATTGGGAAACGACGCAAGGCGCGACGCCGTGGTGACGCCGTACGCCTTCACGTTCCCCGACTTGATCTGCGGCACGGTGTTGGTGGTCTGGTCGCACATGAAATCGACCTGCCCGCCGACGAGGTCGTTCATCGCGGGCCCCGTGCCCTTGTAAGGCACCTGGGTGAACTCCGCCTGCGCCGCGCTCATGAAGAGCAGCCCGCACAGATACGAGGCCGAGCCGACGCCGGCGTTCGCGTAGCTCACCTTGTCCTTGTTCGCCTTGGCGTAGGCGAGGAACTCGGCGAAGTTCGCCGCCGGCGTGGCCTTCTTCGCGATCAGCATCATCGGCACGTCGGCGACCTGGCCGACGTAGTCGAAGTCGTTGAGCGTGTCGTACTGGAGCTTCCTATAGAGCGTGGGCGCAGTCGCCATGCCGATGTGGTAGAGGAGCAGCGTGTAGCCGTCGGGCCGCGACTTCGCCGCCTTGGTGACGCCGATCGTGCCGCCTGCGCCGCCGGCGTTCTCGACGATCATCTGCTGCTTCAGCGCTTCGCCCATCGAAGACGCCAGCACGCGAGTGAGCGTATCGGTCGGCCCGCCGGCGGCCGCCGGTACGATGATCACCACCGGCTTGGCGGGATAGTCCTGCGCAAGGGCCGTGCCCACCGCGAAAAAGAAAAAAAGCGCGCCACCGATCCGCTTCATGCGTCGTTCCTCCTAGTCGTTTGCCTTGATGCCTGCCTGCCTGATGACTCTCGCCCAGCGCGGTGTTTCGCGCTCGATCGCGGCAGCGAACTCGGCGGGCGTGCCGCCGATCACGTCGAGGCCGAGGTCGTTCATTTTCCTGCGCACGTCCGGCTGCGCGAGCACCTTCACCGTATCGCGATGCAGGCGCTCGACGATCGCGGCCGGCGTTCCGGCCGGCGCCATCAGGCCGAACCAGGGCACCGCCTCGAACCCCGGATAGCCGGATTCGGCCATCGTCGGCAGCTCGGGCGCGACCGCCGAGCGGCTGGCGGAGGTGACGGCGAACGCGCGGAGCTTCCCTTCGCGCACGAGCGGCACGACGTTCACCACGTTGGCGAACGAGAGGCTGACGCGGCCGGCGAGGAGATCGGGCAGCAGCGCCGTCGTGCCGCGGTAGGCAACCGGCCGGATATCGACGCCGGCCATGGACTTGAAGAGCTCCGCGGCGAGGTGCTGCGAGGTTCCCGCGCCGGCGTGCGCGTAGGTGAGCACACCCGGCTGCGCGCGCGCGAGCGCGACCAGCTCCGGCAGGGTCTTCGCCGGAACGCCGCTCGGCACGACCAGCACGTTGGCGGCGACGAAGATCTGCGCGATCGGCGAGAAGTCCTTGACCGGATCGAAGCTCAGCTTGTCGTACAGGCTGGGGCTGAAAACGAGCGAGCCGTTGCCGATCATGCCGAGCGTGTATCCATTCGGCGGCGACTTGGCGAGACGATCGGCGGCGATATTGCC
The DNA here is from genome assembly GCA_035554435.1 of Burkholderiales bacterium. Classification (GTDB taxonomy): domain Bacteria; phylum Pseudomonadota; class Gammaproteobacteria; order Burkholderiales; family SG8-39; genus SCGC-AG-212-J23. Next base: position 9,674 of record DATMJC010000066.1, read on the forward strand.
GCCGGCCCCGGTGATGTTCTCGACCACGACCGGCCTGCCCCAGGCAACGCCGAGCTTCTCCGCGAGCAGGCGCCCGGTCACATCCGGCGCGACGCCGGCGGTGAAACCGACGAGGATGCGCACCGGCTGCTCCGGATAG
>DATMJC010000067.1:0-22930 GCA_035554435.1 Burkholderiales bacterium
CTCGGCGCGAACGAGAAAGACCTGGTGCCGTTCGAGAAATACGCTGCCGCCGCGCAAAGCCTCGGCAGCCCGTCGTCGGCTGCGCGGGCGCTCGACGCGGGCGCGCCGAACATCGAGCGCGTCGACCGCCTGGTACAGGCCATTGCCGCGCAAAAGGGCATGCGCTCCGCCGCGCTGGATGAAGTGGTGCGCCTGGTGGATGCGAAGCTCGAATCCAACCGCCGCAAGGCCGCCGACGCGGGCCTCAAGGCGGCGCCGGCCGCAGCGAAGAAAACCGCCTAGTCCGGGTCTGGCTTCGCGGGCTCGTCGTCCTCGATGCCGAGCTCGGCGATCTTGCGCGTAATGGTGTTGCGCCCCATGCCGAGGAGACTTGCCGCCTCGATGCGCCGACCGCCGGTGCGCTCGAGCGCCTTGTTGATGAGCGCGCGCTCGAACTGACGCGAAAGTCCATCGAGGATCCCGGTCTCGCCGCGCGCGAGACGCCGCTCGGCCTCGTGCTCGAGCGCGGCGAGCCAGTCGGCGCTCGTGGTCGCCGCCTGGTCGCGGAACTCCGCCGGCAGATCCGGGGTATCGATCACCTGTCCCGGCGCCATCACCGTGAGCCAGTGGCACAGGTTTTCGAGCTGCCTCACGTTCCCCGGAAACTCGAGGCGTGCGACGTGCGCGAGCGCGTCGTCCGAAAGACGTTTCGGTTCTACACCGAGTTGCTTCGCGCTCATCGACAGGAAATGCCGGGTCAATAAGGGCACATCCTCGGAGCGCTCGCGCAGGCTCGGCAGCCGCAGGCGGATCACGTTCAGGCGGTGATAGAGATCCTCGCGGAACGTTGCCTCGCGCACGCGCTGCTCGAGGTTCTGGTGCGTGGCGGCGATCACGCGCACGTTGGCCTTGATCTGCTGGTGGCCGCCGACGCGATAGTAGTTGCCGTCGGAGAGCACGCGCAAAAGGCGCGTCTGCAGCTCGGGCGGCATGTCGCCGATCTCGTCGAGAAAAAGCGTTCCGCCCTCTGCCTGCTCGAAGCGCCCGCGTCTTTGCTGCTGCGCGCCGGTGAAGGAGCCGCGCTCGTGGCCGAAGAGCTCGGATTCGAGCAGGTCCTTCGGCATCGCCGCGGTATTGATCGCCACGAACGGCTTCTGCGCGCGCGCACTGTGACGGTGCAGCGCGCGTGCCACAAGCTCCTTTCCGGTTCCCGATTCGCCCGTGATGAGCACCGTGGCGCTCGACTGCGAGAGCCGTCCGATCGCACGGAACACTTCCTGCATCGCGGGCGCCTGGCCGAGGATCTCCTTCGGCTCGAGCACCGTCTCCGCGGCCTGCGTTTCGCGCCTGCTTTCGTCCAGCGCGCGCCGAATCAGCTCGACTGCCTGGTCGACATCGAACGGCTTGGGCAGGTATTCGTATGCACCGCCTTGGAACGCGGCCACGGCCGAATCGAGGTCCGAATACGCCGTCATCACGATGACCGGCACCGCGGGATGCCGCTGTTTCACCGCGTTCAAAAGCTCGAGGCCCGATCGCCCGGGCATGCGGATATCGGACACCAGCACCTCGGGCGAATCGCCCGAGAGCGCGTCGAGCGCGTCCTGCGCGGAAGAAAATGAGTTGAAGGCGATGCCTTCGCGGCTGAGCGCCTTTTCGATCACCCAGCGGATCGACCGATCGTCGTCCACGATCCAGACCGGTTTCATGTGAGCGGCAGTAGGATCCTGAATATTGTGCGGCCGGGACGGGACTCGAACTCGATGACGCCCTGGTGATACTGGACGAACGTCTGCGCGAGCGAGAGTCCCAAGCCGGTGCCGCCTTCCCTGCCCGAAACGAGCGGATTGAAGATCCTGTCCTGGATCTCTTCCGGGACGCCCGGGCCGTCGTCGATCACTTGCAATTCTAATGCCAGCCTGTGGCGGTGCCGGAGGATGGTGGTCTGCCTGATTGCTCTCGTTCTGAAGAGAATGGAGCTAGAACCCGCCTGGGCGGCGTTGCGCGCGATGTTGAGAACGGCCTGGATGAGCTGCTCGCGATCGCCCACGAGATCGGGCAGGCTGGGATCGTAGTCGCGCTCGATCACCACGCCGAATTCCGCCTTCACCAGGCTGCGCACGCGTTCCAGGACCTCGTGCACGCCGAGCGGCTCGATGTGCGGCGCGCGGTGCGGAGTCAGCATGCGGTCCATCAGCGTCTGCAGCCGGTCGGCTTCCTTGATGATGACCTGCGTGTACTCGCGCAACTCCGGCCGTTCCAGCTCGCGCTCGAGGAGCTGCGCCGAGCCGCGCAGGCCGCCGAGCGGATTCTTGATCTCGTGCGCGAGATTGCGGATCAGCTCGCGGTTCGCCTGCTCGCCGGCCACGATGCGCTCCTCGCGCGCGAGCCGCAGCTGCTGCTCGATCGGGCGCAGCTCCGCGAGCAGCGCCAGCCCCGAGCCATCGATTCGCGTGACGACGCACGAGAGCGGCAGCGGCTCGCGACCCGGACGCGAGTAGGTCACGTTCTGCGCAGCGTAATCCCAATGGGTTGCCCTCGCCTCCCGGAGCGACGCAAGGAGCGCTTCCCTTTCCAGAAACAGCGCGAGGAACGGCTGCCCGAGCAGGCTCTTCGCGCCGGTGGCGAGAAGGCTCTCGGCCGCCGGGTTGGCATAGCGCACGACGAAGCGCTCGTCGAGCGCGACCACCGCGGTGGCGAGGAGCTCGAGCCCTGAGAACGAAACCACGCTATCGGTACAGGTTCGCCAGCTCGCGCTTGAGCGCTTCTACGTTCTTCTCGTGGGTGTCGACGCGATCCTTGAAGGGCTGCAGGCGTTCGAGCACTCTCGCGTAGTTGCGCTCGTCGCCCGTGCGTACGGATTCCTGCTCGGCGAGGGCCTCCTTCGCCTTCGCGAGGTTCGCCTCCTCGTTGGCAAGCTCCTGCTCGAGGATTTCGCGCTGCTTGCCCTTGGCGTTTGCGCGATCGGCCGCCGATTCTTTCGGGAAGCCGTTCTGCCGTGTCTGCTTGGGCGGCGGCGGCGCCACGTTGATCTGCGTCGTGACGAGCTGGCACTTGCGCCCCGCGGTCTCGCGCGCGTCGTTGGTGTAGCTCGCCCGTCCGGAGGCGTCGACGCACTTGTAGATCTCGCTGCGCTGCTGCGCCGCCGCCGGCGCCGAGATGGCGACGAACATGCCGAAAATCAATAACCTAAGCCCCATGGAGGCGCAATATACCGAAAAAGAAGGGGTGGGCACATGCCCGCCCCCTCTTCAACGTCCGAAGCGCAAAACGGCTTACGAGGCGTAGTACATATCGAACTCGACCGGATGGGTCGTCATGCGGAAGCGCGTGAGCTCCTCGTTCTTGAGCGCGATGTAGGACTCGAGGAAATCCTCGGAGAACACGCCGCCGCGCGTGAGGAACGCGTGGTCGTCCTGGAGGTGATTGAGCGCCTCCTCGAGCGACGCGCACACGTGCGGCACCTTCGCGGCCTCTTCCGGCGGCAGGTGGTACATGTCCTTGTCGATCGGATCGCCCGGGTGGATCTTGTTCTGCACGCCGTCGAGGCCCGCGAGCAGCATCGCCGCGAACGCGAGGTAGGCGTTGGTCGTCGGGTCGGGGAAGCGCACTTCCACGCGCCGGCCGTTCGGGCTCGAGACGTACGGAATGCGGCACGCGGCCGAGCGGTTGCGCGCCGAGTAGGCGAGGTTGATCGGCGCCTCGAAGCCCGGGACCAGCCGCTTGTACGAGTTGGTGCCGGGGTTGGTGATCGCGTTGAGCGCCTTGGCGTGCTTGATGATGCCGCCGATGTAGTGCAGCGCGAAGTCCGAAAGGCCGGCGTAGCCGTTGCCGGCGAAGAGGTTCTTGCCACCCTTCCAGACCGACTGGTGGCAGTGCATGCCGGAGCCGTTGTCGCCGACGACCGGCTTGGGCATGAAGGTCGCGGTCTTGCCGTACGAATGCGCGACGTTCCAGACGGTGTACTTGAGGATCTGCATCCAGTCCGCGCGCTGCACGAGCGGCGCGAAGCGCGTGCCGATCTCGTTCTGCCCCGCGGCCGCGACCTCGTGGTGATGCACTTCGACCTCGACGCCCTGCTGCTCGAGGGCAAGACACATTGCGTTGCGGATGTCGAGCTGCGTGTCGGTCGGCGGAACCGGGAAGTAGCCGCCCTTCACCGGCGCGCGGTGGCCCATGTTGCCCGACTCGTAGTCGATGCCGCTCGACCACGGGGCTTCCTCGGACTTGATCTTCACGGAGCAGCCCGACATGTCGATGTTCCAGGTGACGCCGTCGAAGATGAAGAACTCGGGCTCGGGTCCGAAGTACGCCACGTCGCCCATGCCGCTCGACTTGAGATAGGCCTCGGCGCGCTTGGCGATCGAGCGCGGGCAGCGGTCGTAGGGCTTTCCGTCCATCGGCTCGTAGACGTCGCAGCTGATGTTGAGCACCGGCTCATCGGTGAACGGGTCCATGCGCGCGCTGACCGGGTCGGGCATCAGCAGCATGTCGGAGGCCTGGATGCCTTTCCAGCCGGCGATGGAGGAGCCGTCGAAGGCGTGGCCGAGCTCGAACTTCTCCTTGTTGAAGTACTTCACGGGCACGCTGACGTGCTGCTCCTTGCCGCGCGTGTCCGTGAAGCGGAAATCGACGAACTTCACCTCCTTGTCCTTGACGAGCTTCAATACGTCATCGGCGGTCATCGCCATCTGCGGGTCTCCTGAGCGTGGTGGTTTGGTGTAGGTGGATCGGCGACATCAGCATGTTCCGTGCCAAAAAGCCGCTTTGAGATGTCTTGGAAAATGAGGGGAAGTGACGGGGACCGGGGAATTCTACCCAAGGCCAATGCACCGGATAAGGGCAATCGGGCTGCCGCCGCACAACCGGGGTGCGCGGGCTGCACCCCTATAATGCTTCCCGGCAGGGGGCCGAGGTGGAGCCGGCGCCCGTCGAGTTGCGGCCTGGCCTCGGCCGGCGGCAGCGCAAGGCCCGCGGCTCCAGGCGCAGGCGTGGCCTGCCCTGGATTCAACCCCCTTAAGAGGAGAAAGCATGAATCGCAGGAAGTTTCTGAGCCGCGGCGCGGCAGCCGCCGCCGGCGGCGGCCTCGCGGTCTCGCAGGCCATCGCACAGACCCCGTCGTTGCCCAGCATCCGCTGGCGTTGCGCATCGAGCTTTCCGAAGAGCCTCGACACCATCTACGGCGGCGCCGAAGTCGTCGCCAAGCGCGTCGAGGCCATCACCGGCGGCAAGTTCCAGATCCGCGTCTTCGCCGCAGGGGAGATCGTGCCCGCGTTCGGCGTGGTCGACGCCATCCAGCAGGGCACGATCGAGTGCGCGCACACGGCGAGCTACTACTTCGTCGGCAAGAACAAGGCGTTCGCCTTCGACACGACCCTTCCGTTCGGCCTGAACCAGCGCGAGCAGAACGCCTGGCTCTACTACGGCGGCGGCCAGGACCTGGTGCGCGCGTTCTTCAAGGACTTCGGATTCATCTCATTCCCCGCCGGCAACACCGGCGCCCAGATGGGCGGCTGGTGGCGCAAGGAAGTGCGCACGGTGGCCGACCTGAAGGGCGTGAAGATGCGCATCGCCGGCCTGGGCGGCGAGGTGATGGCGCGCCTCGGCGCGGTGCCGCAGCAGATCGCCGGCGGCGACATCTACCCGGCGCTCGAGCGGGGTGCCATCGATTCCGCGGAATGGGTCGGGCCCTACGACGACGAGAAGCTCGGCTTCTTCAAAGTCGCCCCGCACTACTACTTCCCCGGCTGGTGGGAGTCGAACTCGATGTACTCGTTCTACGTCGGCCTGAAGGAATGGGAGAAGCTGCCCAAGGAATACCAGGCGACGCTCGAGGCGGCGTGCTACGAAGCCAACGTCGACATGATGGCGAAGTACGACGCGAAGAACGTCCCGGCGCTGGAGCGGCTGGTCAAGAGCGGCGTCAAGCTGCACCAGTTCTCGACCGACATCCTCAAGGCGGCCCAGCAGGCGGCCTACGAGCTCTACGAGGACGAGGCCGGCAAGAACGCCGCGTGGAGGAAGATGTACGAGCCGTGGAAGAAATTCCGCAGCGACCAGTTCCTGTGGCACCGGGTACAGGAGTTCGCTTACGAGAGCTTCGTGTACAACAACCCTCTCGGCAAGGGCGGCAAGAAGTAGCCGCGCCAGTTCAGAAAGCAAAAGCCCCGCCTCGGCGGGGCTTTTCTTTGCGGCGCTGGCCTTGTCGTTTCGAGCGCTACTTGCCTTCCCGGAGCGCCTTCTCGATTTCGGAGGCCGTGTCGTCGGACTTCGGCACCTCTTGGACCGGCGCCTGCCCGCTCTCGGCGCCGCCCGAACCCGGCAGGTCGAGCTGGCGCCGCAACTCCTCCTCACCGGTCCCCTTGACCTGCACCGCCTCGGTGACGTTGCCGGTCACCAGGTTCGGGAAGGCGATGATGGTGGCGACCATCAGGACCTGGATCACGACGAACGGAATCGCGCCCCAGTAGATGTCGGAGGTCTTGACGCTCTTCGGCGCGACGCTCCTCAGGTAGAACAGCGCGAAGCCGAAAGGCGGATGCAGGAAGGAGGTCTGCATGTTCACGCCGAGCAGCACGCCGAACCAGATGAGGTCGATGCCGAGCTTCTGCGCCACCGGCGTGAGCAGCGGCACCATGATGAACGCGATCTCGAAGTAGTCGAGGAAGAACGCGAGCAGGAAGATCATCACGTTCACCACGATCAGGAAGCCGAGCGCGCCGCCCGGCACGTGCAGCAGCAGCCGCTCGACCCACAGATCGCCGTCCACGCCGCGGAAGACGAGGCTGAACACGGTCGAGCCGACCAGGATGAACATGACGAAGCTCGTCATGGTCGCGGTCGACTCGACCGCCTCGCGCAAGAGCTTCCAGGAGAGCTTGCGCTTGATGAGCGCGAGAACGAGCGCGCCGGTGGCGCCCATGCCGCCGCCTTCGGTGGGCGTCGCGACGCCCAGGAAGATCGTGCCCAGCACGAGGAAGATGAGCACGAGCGGCGGGATCATCGAGGTGACCACGCGCAGCAGCAGCTTGCGGCCCTGCAGGGTGCGCATCTCGGGCGGGCAGCCGGGCGCCGCCGCCGGCTTCACCATCGAGACGATGAACACCCACACCGCGTAGGCCGCCGCGAGTCCGAGGCCGGGAAAGAGCGCCCCCTCGTACATGTCGCCGACCGAGACGCCCATCTGGTCGGCGAGCACGATCAGCACCAGGCTCGGCGGGATGATCTGCGCGAGCGTTCCCGAGGCGGCGATCACGCCGGTCGAGAGGCGGTTGGAATACCCGTAGCGCATCATCACCGGCAGGGAGATGAGGCCCATGGCGAGGACCGAGGCCGCCACCACGCCGGTCGTCGCAGCGAGAAGCGCGCCGACGAACACCACCGCGTAGGCGATGCCACCGCGGATCGAGCCGAACAGCTGACCGATCGTGTCCAGCAGGTCCTCGGCCATGCCGCTTCTCTCGAGGATCAGCCCCATGAGCGTGAAGAACGGGATCGCGAGCAGCGTCGAGTTGCCCATGATGCCGAGCACGCGCTCTGGAAGCGCCTGCAGCAGCGCCGGCTGCAGCATGCCGAGCTCGATGCCGATATAGCCGAAGGCGAGGCCGGTAAAGGCGAGCGAGAACGCCACCGGGTAGCCGATCAGCAGGAACACCACCAGCCCGCCGAACATGACCGGCGCCATGTATTGCGCGAGCATCAGGAAGCGTGCCCCCTCTTCTCGAACTCCGAGCCCGGCACCATGCCCTTGAGGAAGCTGACGCGCTTGATGATCTCGGAGACGCCCTGCAGGGCGAGAAGCCAGAACGCGGCGGGAATGAGCAGGCGCACCGGCCAGCGGATCAGGCCGCCCGGATCCGAGGAGTACTCCTGGATGGCGTAGGAATTGACGAGCGAAGGCCAGCTGTACCAGGCGATGATGACCGTGGCGGGAAGCAGCATGAAGATCCCGCCGAGGATGTGGATCCACGCCTGCACGCGAGGCGAGAGCTTGCCCGCGAGCACGTCGATGTTCACGTGCTCGTGGCGCTTCAGGGTATAGCCGGCGACCAGCAGGAACACCGCCGAGTTCAGGTACCACTGGATCTCGAGCCACGCGTTCGAGCCGATATTGAGCGCGTAGCGCGCCGTGGCCGCGGCGGCGCAGATCACGACCGCGGCGAGCCCGAGCCACGAGACCCAGCGGCCGATGAATTCGTTCAGGCGATCGATCGTCCTCGCCAGGCGAAGCAGGGTATCCACCGGAGCGTGTTCTCCTTTCGGGCGATTCTAACCGCGCGCACCGCGCCTATAATTTGGTTCGATGGACGAGCTCAAGAAAACGGCAGCCGAACGCGGCGTTAAGCTTGGCTTAAGTTATGCCGGCGCGCTGCTGCCGGCCGAAGCGCACTCCCTCATGCAGCGCGGCGCCAAGCTCGTCGACGTGCGCACGAAACCCGAGCTGCTCTACGTCGGCAAGATTCCGGGCGCCATCGCCGTCGAATGGCAAACCTATCCCGGGAGCCGTCCCAACCCCGAGTTCCTCGGCGAGTTGGCGGCCACCGTGCGCAAGGACGAGCCGGTGATGTTCATCTGCCGCTCGGGCGCGCGCTCCCACGGCGCGGCCGAGGCAGCCGCGCGAGCGGGCTGGCGCGAGGCCTACAACGTGCTCGAAGGCTTCGAGGGCGACAAGGACGCCGAGCAGCACCGCAACAGCGTCGGCGGCTGGCGCAAGGCCGGCCTGCCCTGGACCCAAAGCTGACCCTGGCGTCAGTCCTTCCAGTCGACCCAGCCGAGATAGGCGGTAACGAGCACGACTAGCCCGAACGCGATGCGATACCAGGCGAACGGCTTGAAGTCGTGCGTGGCGACGTAGCGGATCAGCCAGCGGATCACGACGAACGCGCAGACGAAGGAGACCGCCATGCCGACGCCGAAGATCGGCGCGTCGGCTGCGGAGAGGAGGCTCCGGTGCTTCCACAGGTCATAGAGCCCGGCAGCGACCAGCGTGGGGACGGCGAGGAAGAACGAGAACTCGGTTGCCGCCTTGCGGGACAGGCCGAAGAGCATGCCGCCGATGATCGTCGCCCCCGAGCGCGAGGTGCCGGGAATCAGCGCGAAGCATTGTGCGATCCCGACCTTCAGCGCATCGAGCCACGTCATCGCAGCGGCGGTCTCCACCCGAACATTTTCATTTTTTCTTGATTCGACCAGCAGGATGACGATGCCGCCGACGATGAAGGCGAGCGCCACCGGCACGGCGTGAAAGAGGTACGACTTGATGTACTTCGAGAAAGCCAGTCCCAGCACCGCCGCGGGGAAGAACGCCACGATCAGATTGCGGTAGAGGTGCAGGTCGATCTTGAAGAACCGCGCGCGGTACTCCCACACCACGGCAAGCATGGCGCCAGTCTGGATGACGATATTGAAGACGTTCCAGCGCTCGTCGTTCGCCCCGAGCAGGTCGCCGGCGAGGATGAGGTGCCCGGTCGAGGAGATCGGCAGGAACTCGGTAAGGCCCTCGACGATGCCCAGGACGAATGCGTCAATGAGGTTGGACAAGAAACTCCCTGATGGCCTGCCCGAATGCAGGCACGTCGTCGGTGCTATTGTGCCCCGCGCCCGCGAGCTCGACCCACCGCTTCGGTCCCTTCCACGCTTCGAAAAGCCGCTTCGAGTGGACTACCGGGATGACCTGGTCGTGCTCGGCGACGAGGCAGAGGAGCGGCGCGGTGATGGAAGGCGCGCGAGCGAGCGAGTCGAAGGGATGCTTCAGCATCCAGCTCACCGGCAGGTAGGGGTAGTGATGGCTCGCAACGTTGGTCATGCTGTCGTAAGGCGTGGCCAGGATGACGCCTTCGACCGCGCGCGCCGCCGCGAGCTGGACGGCGACGCCGCTGCCGAGGCTGCGGCCGAAGAGGACTACCTGCGGCGCCTCCAGCTTCTGCTTTGCGTAGTCGAACCACTCGATCGCGTCGGAGCTCAGCGCGGCCTCCGACGGAGAGCCCGCACTGAAGCCGTAGCCGCGATAGTCGACCAGCAGCCAGCCGGCGCCCGGCGCTTGCTGCGCCACGCGCCTCAGCATCCAGGAGACGTCCTCCCCGTTGCCGCCGAAGTAGACGACCAGCGGCGATCCCTTGAGATGCCACGCATGCAGGCGCGTCCCATCGCGAGCCTGGATGAAGACGCTCGCCGCGCCGGGAAAGGATTGCTCGATCTGCGCGCGGGCGTTCTCCGGCACGGGTTGCGGGTGGAAGAGCAGGCGATCCTGCCCGACATACATGGCGACGGGAACCGCGAGCACCAGGGCGACGACGGCGACGACCCATTCCATTGCCATTCCGCGGATCAGGAGGCGACGCGCCCCGTGGCGTGGTCGACCACTTCCAGGATCCGCGCGCGCGAGTCGGCCTTGGAGAGCCAGTCGGCGATGCCGTGACGCTGCGGCTCGACGACCCCGGCCTCGTCGCTCGTCAGTCCCGCGAGCATGATCACGCGCGTCTCCCGCAGCCGCGGGCGCAGCTCTTCCAGGAGCGCCAGGGTGTCCACCCCCTCGAGGCGGCGCGCGAGCAGCCAGGCGCCGTAGCTCCAGCGCTCGAGGAGCTCGCCGACGGCGCCGGCATCGGGCGCCGGGTCGACGCGGTAGCCCGCCCGCTCCAGAACCATCGTCAGGTACTCGGCGGTGACGCTGTCGGGCTCGGTGAGGAGCACGCGCACGGCGCTGTCGGCCTCGCCTTCCGCCGAACTCAGCACCGGCAGCTCGAAGAAAAACGTGGTGCCGCCGCCGGGCCGGTCCTCGAAGCCGATGCGGCCCTGCATCAGCTCGATCAGCCGCTTGCTGATGGCGAGGCCGAGGCCGGTGCCGCCCTTGATGCGCGAATCGGCCGAGTCGGCCTGGGCGAAGCGGCCGAAGATCTTCGAGCGGAACGCCTCCGGGATGCCCGGACCGCGGTCGCTCACCTCGACGCGCACCGTATCGCCGGGCCTGGACACGCTCACGTCGACCGCGCTGTTGGGCGGCGAGAACTTGGCGGCGTTCGAGAGCAGGTTGGTCATCACCTGCATCAGGCGCTTGCGGTCGGCGCGCACGATGACGCCCGGCACCGCGCCGTGCAGCGCGAGATTGGCGCGGAAGCGGTCGGCGTAGCCCTGGTTCAGGCGCACCGACTCGTTCAGGAGCGAATCGATCGGCATGGGCTCGGGCATCAGGGTGAGCCGCCCCGACTCGATCTTCTCGATGTCGAGCACCTCGTTGATGAGATCGAGCAGGCGCTGGCCGTTCCTTTCGGCGACCTCGACCAGCTCGCCCTGGTCCCTGTCCATGTCGCCCAGCGCCCCGCTGCGCAGGAGCTGCAGCGAGCCGAGGATCGAGGTGAGCGGCGTGCGCAGCTCGTGGGAGAGCGTCGAGGTGAACTCGCTGCGCATGCGCTCCGCCGCGCGCGCCTGCGTGATGTCGCGCCCCTGCAGCACGATCGAGTTGACGCGGCCCTCCTCGTCCGACAGCGGGGTCAGGGTCCACTCGCAGGCGAGCTCGAGGCCGTCGCGGCGCAGGCACTGCTCGGCGATCAGCGTGACGGGCTTGCCTGCGGCGACGAACCCGGGCCACCAGGTCTGCGCGCGGACGCGCTCCTCGGGTCCGAGCACCATCGCGATCCAGCTCCGGCCCACCAGCTCGGGCGCGGCGTAGCCGAAGAGGTTCTCGGCCGCGGGATTCATGTCGAGGATCGTGGCGCCGGGGTCGAGCTCGAACACCGAGATCGGGGCGCGCTCGGAAAAGAGCCGGAGCTTGCGCCCCGCGGCCTGCACCTCGCGGTGCGCGTCGAGCAGGCTGTCGAGCTGCTCGGCGAGCTGCGCCTGGATTTCGGCATTGTCGGCCGACAGGCGCTGGTAGGCGGTGCGCAGGCCGTAAGCCGCCAGGAAGGCGCGACCGAGCTCGTAGGCCGTGATCACGTTCGCCACGTAGAGCAGCGGCACCGCCGCCCCGAGCAGGCGCAGGAACTCGGTGCCGTGCGAGAACAGCACCACGTTGAATGGCAGCATCACCGCGCCGGCGTAGATGGCGTAAACCCACCACAGGGTCGAGAAAATCGGCAGCGCGCCCGCGGTGACCAGCGCGACGATGAACGACAGGAACACCTGGTGGTCGACGCTGCCCGGAAAGAACACCGCGGCGCCGTAGCCCCAGCCCGCGCCGAGCGCGGCCGCGCCGATCGCGAGGCGCCGCGCCCAGGTGGCAGCCTGCTCGGCGCGATCGTGGGCACGGCGATAAGCCCAGGCGAGCCCGACCACGAACATGGCGAGCACGACCATCAGGGCCTGCCAGGACATCACGACCTCGGGGGCCTCGGAACGCCAGAGAAAGGCGCTGAGGATCACGCTGACCGCAAGGGTGCCGCCGGCCGCGGGGACAAGGCGGCGATAGGCGAAGTCGCAGCGCTCGCGCAGAAGCTGCAGCGAGGCTCCCTCGCCCGGCCGGTCCGAAACGTCCATGGGGTCGCCCCCTCTTCTTCTAGGCCTTGTTGTAGAGCTCTGCGCCCTTCTTCACGAACTCGACTGCCTTCTCCTTCATGCCGCGCTCGACGTAGTCGCGCACATCCTGCGTGATCTTCATCGAGCAGAAGTGCGGCCCGCACATGGAGCAGAAGTGCGCCACCTTGGCACCCTCCTGCGGCAGGGTCTCGTCGTGGAACTCGCGCGCGGTATCCGGATCGAGGCCGAGGTTGAACTGGTCGGCCCAGCGGAACTCGAAGCGCGCCTTGGAGAGCGCGTTGTCGCGCTGCTGGGCGCCGGGATGGCCCTTCGCGAGGTCGGCGGCGTGCGCCGCGATCTTGTAGGCGATGATGCCGTCCTTCACGTCCTTCTTGTTCGGCAGGCCGAGGTGCTCCTTGGGCGTCACGTAGCACAGCATCGCGGTGCCGTACCAGCCTATCATCGCCGCGCCGATCGCGCTCGTGATGTGGTCGTAGCCGGGCGCGATGTCGGTGGTGAGCGGCCCGAGCGTGTAGAAGGGGGCTTCGTCGCAGTGCTTGAGCTGCAGCTCCATGTTCTCCTTGATGAGCTGCATCGGCACGTGGCCGGGCCCCTCGATCATGACCTGGCAGTCCTGCGCCCACGCCACCTTGGTCAATTCTCCCAACGTGCGCAGCTCGGCGAGCTGCGCTTCGTCGTTCGCGTCGTAGATCGAGCCGGGGCGCAGGCCGTCGCCGAGCGAAAACGACACGTCGTACGCGGCCATGATTTCGCAGATGTCCGCGAAATGCGTGTAGAGAAAGCTTTCCGCGTGGTGCGCGAGGCACCACTTGGCCATGATCGAGCCGCCGCGCGAGACGATCCCGGTCATGCGGCCGGCGGTGAGCGGGATGAACGCCAGCCGCACGCCGGCGTGGATGGTGAAGTAGTCGACGCCCTGCTCGGCCTGCTCGATCAGCGTGTCGCGGAAGATTTCCCAGGTCAGCTCCTCGGCCTTGCCGTTCACCTTTTCCAGCGCCTGATAGATCGGCACCGTCCCGATCGGCACCGGGCTGTTGCGCACGATCCATTCGCGCGTCTCGTGGATGTGCTTGCCGGTGGAAAGATCCATCACGGTGTCGGCGCCCCAGCGGATCGCCCAGGTCATCTTGTCGACCTCCTCGCCGATCGACGAGCTGACCGCGGAGTTGCCGATGTTGCAGTTGATCTTCACCAGGAAGTTGCGGCCGATGATCATCGGCTCCGACTCCGGGTGGTTGACGTTGGCCGGGATGATGGCGCGGCCGCGCGCCACTTCGTCGCGCACGAATTCGGGCGTGATGACCTTCTGCAGATGCGCGCCGAAGGATTGCCCGGGATGCTGGCGTTCCAGACCTGCAATTATTTTTTGATTTTCGCGGGTGGCGATGAACTCCATTTCCGGCGTGACGATGCCCTTGCGGGCGTAGTGCATCTGCGTCACCCGCCGGCCGGGCGCGGCGCGGCGCGGCTTCCGGTGAAGGTCGAAGCGCAGCTCGGCGAGCCTGGGGTCCGCCAGCCTGCGCCTGCCGTACTCGGAAGTGGGGCCCTCGAGCACGTCGGTGTCGTCGCGGCGCTCGATCCAGGGCTCGCGCAGCGCGGGCAGCCCCGCGCGGATGTCGATCCTCGCCGCCGGGTCGGTATAGGGCCCGGAGGTGTCGTAAACCGGGATCGGCGGATTGTCTGCGCTCTGCGCGACCTCGCGCATCGGCACGCGCAGCGGACCGACATGGACCTTGCGCGATCCGGGGAACGGCTGCACGGCCGCCGCGTCGACGTGCGCTTGCGCGGCCAGGAACTTGGGATTGGCGTTCATTGCGCTTCCTTCGGCGGAATTACCCGCATCAGGTTCAAAGGGACTCTCTCACCCGGCGAGGGAAGCAACGCTACCCTGCGCGAGGACCCCCGCGGACCTGAAAAGGTACCACAGCCCTGTGGGGCGTGACGCGCCGATAAGCTAGAATCGCCCTCCTTCAAGCGGGCAACAGCGGGCGAATAAAGCAGGCCAAGAAACGAATGAATCTCGAGCAAGCGCGCACCAACATGGTCGAGCAGCAGATCCGCACCTGGGAGGTGCTGGATCAGGAAGTGCTCGACCTGCTTTATGTCATACCGCGCGAGGAGTTCGTGCCGCAGCAGCACCGCGCCCTCGCATTCTCCGATCTCGAGCTTCCGCTTGAGGAAGGAACAAAGGCAGGCGCCGGCGAGCGCATGTGGCAGCCCAAGCTCGAGGCCCGGGTGCTGCAGGAGCTCGCCCTGAAGAGGACCGACCGCGTGCTCGAGGTGGGCACCGGGAGCGGCTACCTCACCGCGCTGATGGCGTACCGCGCTGCCGAAGTGTGCTCGGTCGAGATCCGGCCCGCGCTCGCGGCCTTTGGCCGGGGCAATCTCGAGCGCCATGGCGCCGATAACGTCACGCTGGAGGTCGGCGACGCCGCGCGCGGCTGGGCGCGGCACGCGCCTTACGACGCGATCGTGCTGACGGGCTCGACGCCGATCCTGCCGCAGGGCTTTCTCGACCAGCTCGCCGCGGGCGGGCGCCTTTTCGCGGTGGTGGGCGAAGCCCCGGCGATGCAGGCGCGCCTCGTCACCTGCACCGCCCCGGGCGCCTCGAGCAGCGTGGATCTCTTCGAGACGGTGCTGCGGCCGCTGGCGAACGCCGAGCAGCCCCAGCGTTTCCGCTTCTGACATGGAACGGATCACCGCAGGCGAGCTCGCCGCGTGGCTCGCCGACGCGCGCCGCGAGAAGCCGGTTCTTCTCGACGTGCGCGAGCCGTGGGAATTCGAAAAGGCGCGCATCGAGGGCGCGACCCTGATGCCGATGCGCGAGCTGCCGTCGAGGATCGCGCAGATCGACGAGACCAAGGAGGTGGTGGCGATCTGCCATCACGGCGGACGCAGCATGCAGGTGGCGATGTTCCTCGAAAAGCAGGGCTTCAAGCGCGTGCACAACCTAGTAGGGGGCATCGATGCCTGGTCTCGCACCGTCGACCCGGCTGTTCCCCTGTACTAGAAATCGGGGTCTGACCCCGATTCTTCTTTTTTGGGGCCTGACCCCGATTTTTGGCGCGCACGCGGAAGATCTCATGCAGGTCTACCGCGACGCGCAGCGCTACGACGCGGTCTACGCGGCGGCGCGCCAGACGCTGGCGGCCGGGCGCGAGCGCCTGCCGCAGGGCCGCGCGCTGCTGCTGCCGACCCTCAACCTCTCGGCGAACGCGCAGGCCGCGCGCCTCGACTCCGAGTCGCGCAATACTGCCCTGACGCCGAGCTTCACCCGCGAGCCGCGCACGCTCGGCTACACCGTGACCTTCGCGCAGCCGATCTATCGGCCGCAGAACTACCTCCAGTACAAGCAATCCGAGCTCCAGGTAATGCAGGCCGAGGCGACCTTCTCCCAGGCCGGCCAGGACCTCATCGTGCGCACCGCGCAAGCGTATTTCGACGTGCTCGCCGCGCTCGACACGCTGGAGGTCGTGCGCTCGCAAAAGACCGCCACCGGCGAGCAGCTCGCGGCGGCGAAGCGCAACTTCGAGGTCGGCACCGCGACGATCACCGACACGCACGAGGCGCAGTCGCGCTTCGACCTGATCAGCGCCCAGGAGATCGCAGCCCTGAACGACCTCCAGAGCAAGCACCAGGCGCTGCAGCTCATCACCGGCAAGGCCTACAAGGAGCTGAAGGGGCTGCGCCCCGAGGTCAAGCTCGCGCCGCCCAACCCCGAGAACATGGAAAGCTGGGTCGAGCTCTCGGAGAAGCAGGGCTACCCGGTGGTGATCGCCGACGCGGGCGCCGAGATCGCCGCGCTGGAAGCGCGCCGCGCGAGCTCGGGCCACCTCCCGACCCTCGACGCGGTCGCCACCTACGGCCAGACCGGCCAGAGCGCCTCCAGCACCTCGGCCACCAGTCCGGCCGGCGCGGACGTCACGACCGCCACGATCGGCCTGCAGTTCGCGATGCCGCTCTACCAGGGCGGCTCGATCAGCTCTCGCGAGCGCGAGGCGGCGGCGCTGTCCCTTAAGTCGAAGGACGACCTGGAGAACGCGCGGCGCACGGCCGCGGTCTCCACGCGGCAGAACTACCTCCTCGTGATCAACGGCATCTCGGCGATCGCGGCGCTCGAGCAGGCGATGATCTCCTCGCAGAGCTCGCTCGACTCGAACAAGCTCGGCTACGAGGTGGGCGTGCGCATCAACATCGACGTCCTCAACGCCCAGCAGCAGCTCTACTCCACGCGCCGCGACCTCGCCGTGGCGCGCTACAACACGATCGTCAACCAGCTGAAGCTCAAGTCCCTCGCTGCCAGCTTGCGCGAGGAGGACCTCGAAGAAGTCAATCGCGTCCTTGGGCCTTGATACCCAATACTTCTAGGCAAACGGCAAGCTGGCGCTGCGCAGCCCCGCGGTGCGCCTCGCAGAATTTCTTCCCGGCCTCCGCCATGACACGCCGGCGCCTTTCATCCCGCAGCAGCTCGCTCGCGCTCGACATAGCCGCGCGCGGGTCGCTCGCCTGAATGGCGGCCCCGGCCTCGAGCGCCAGGGCGGTCGCTTCGCTGAAATTGAACATGTGCGGGCCGAGGATCACCGGCGTGCCGGCGGCGAGCGACTCGATCAGGTTCTGCCCGCCCAGGGGAAGGAACGAGCCGCCGATCACCGCGACATCGGCCGCGGCGTAATAGAAGGCCATTTCACCCATCGTGTCGCCAAGATGCACGCGGTCGGTGGCTGCGGGCACCGGGTTGCGCGTGCGCCGCGATTGCGCGAACTGCGACACTTCGTCGAAGCGCTGCGGGTGGCGGGGGACAACGACGATCAACGTATCGGTGCCCACCTCGCCGGCCTCCTTCAAAAGAAGTTGCTCTTCGCCTTCGCGGGTGCTCGCAAGGAGCAGCACCGGCCGGCCCAGCGCCTCGCGCCAGGCGCGTCCGGCCGAGAGCTGAGGGGAGTTGGGCGCCGCATCGAACTTGAGATTTCCGCTTACCTGGACGCGTGCCGCGCCGAGCGAGCGCAGACGCTCGGCGTCCGCGGCGCTTTGCGCGCACACCGCGGTGAGCGCCGCGAATGCCGGGCGCGTGAGGCTGCTCAGCCGCGCATAGCCACGGGCGGACTTCTCCGACATGCGCGCGTTCGCGAGCACGAGCGGAATGCCGCTCGCGGCGCACGCGCCGATCAGGTTCGGCCACACCTCGGTCTCCATGATCACGCCCAGCCGCGGCCTGAAATAGTCGAGGAAGTGCCGCACCGCCGAGGGCAGGTCATACGGAACGAAGCTCGCCTCCACGGAGTCGCCGTAGACCTGCCGCAGAGTCTCGCGCCCCGCCGCGGTGGTGCAGGTCATCAGGATGCGGTGGTCGGGAAGCGCCGCCTGCAGCGCCCGTACCAGCGGCGCCGCGGCCCGCACCTCCCCCACCGAGACCGCGTGCACCCAGACCAGCTTTTCCGCTTTCGGCAGCTCGTAGCTGCCGAAGCGCTGGGCGACATCGCGCCGGTAGCCCGGCTCGCGCCGGCCGCGCCACCACAAGCGCAGCAGGATGAGGGGCATGGAAAGCGCGAGCAGCGCGCTGTACAGGCGCCTCATTGGAGCGCTTTCAGCACCTCGAATACCTGCGGCGGGCGGCCCGGCGCACCGACGTTGCGCGCGCGCGGCGCCCCGTACAGCCCGGTGAGCGAGGGATCCGAGCCGCAGAAGATCGCCACGGCCGGGGCGCCGAAAGCGGCCGCAAGATGTGACAGGCCGCTGTCCAGGCCGACGACGCTTTTCGCGCCGGCCAGCACCCGGGCGAGCGCTTCGAGCGTCATCCGCTCCGGAACCAGCGCCTCGCCCACGCCGCGGGCGATGCGCTCCGCGCGGCCGCGCTCCTCCGCATTTCCCCACGGCAGCACCAGCGGAAGCCCGAGCGCGCGACCGAGCTCGATCCAGCGCGCCTCGGGCCACAGCTTGTCGGCGCGGCTGGTCATCGTAAGCAGCACCGAGTAGGAAGCCGGCAGGCTCGGCGCCCCGAGCGCCGGCGACGAGCGCAGGCCATAGTCGATGCCGGACTGGAGAGGGATATCGAGAGAAGCGGCGGTCAGGCGCCGGTTGCGCTCTACCGCGTGCAGCGCGCGCGGCACCGGATGCGTGCGGTCGTAGAAGAGCGCGGCGAGCGGCTCGCGCACGCTGGCGCGGTCCATCCCGTGCCGCGGCCCGGCTGCGCAGCGGGCGATGAGCGCGCTCTTGAGAAGGCCCTGGGTGTCGATCACCGCGTCGTAGCGCTGCGCCGCCAGCGTGAGGCGGAACGCGGCGATTTCATTCAAGACCGAGCGCTTCCACAGCGCGCCGCGCCAGCGCCGCACCGCGACCGGAATGACCCGCTCGACGCTGGAATGCATGCGGGCCACCCCGGCGAAGCCCTCCTCGACCACCCAGTCGATTCTCGCCCCGGGGATGCTGCGCGCCGCGTCGGTCACCGCCGGGCACTGATGCACCACGTCGCCCAGGGAGGACGTCTTGACGAAAAGGATTCGTTTACTTGTTGACAAAAGACTCGTAGGTGGACCGCAAGCCCTCCGCCAGCCCGATGCGCGGCTGCCAGCCCACAGAGCGCACCAGCGCGATGTCGAGCAGCTTCTGCGGCGTGCCGTCGGGCTTGGTGCGGTCGTAGACGATCTCGGCGCGGCTCCCAACGGTGCCGCGCACCGCCGCGGCGAGCTCGGCGATCGTCTGGTCCTCGCCGCAGCCGACGTTCACGAGCGGCGCGCGCCCGGCGCCGAGGCGCGAGCGCACCTCGGCGGAATGCTCGACCAGATGGATGCAGGCGTCCGCCATGTCGTCGCTGTGCAGGAACTCGCGCCGCGGCGTGCCGGTCCCCCACACCGTGACCGAACGCTCGTCGCGCAGCTTCGCTTCGTGGAACTTGCGCAGCAGCGCCGGCAGGACGTGGCTCGTCTGCAGGTCGTAGTTGTCCCCGGGGCCGTAAAGATTCGTCGGCATGGCGCAGAGGTAGCGCGTGCCGTACTGGCGGTTGTAGGACCAGCACATCTCGATGCCGGCGATCTTGGCGATGGCGTAGGGACGGTTCGTGGGCTCGAGCGGCCCGGTGAGCAGGAACTCCTCCTTGATCGGCTGCGGACAGTCGCGCGGATAGATGCACGAGGAGCCGAGAAAGAGGAGCTCGCCCGCGCCGGCCCGGAACGCCTCGTGGATGACGTTGGTCTGGATCGCGAGGTTCTCGTGGATGAACTGCGCCGGATAGGTATCGTTGGCGAGGATCCCGCCCACTTTCGCCGCGGCGAGAAAGACCGCGTCGGGCTTCTCGCGGCCGAAGAATTCGCGCACCGCCGCGCCGTCGGCGAGGTCGAGCTCGGCATGGGTACGGGTGAGGAGGTTGCGATAGCCTTTCGCGCGCAGCCGCCGCACCAGCGCCGAGCCCGCGAGGCCGCGGTGGCCCGCGACGTAGATCCGCGTGTCGGGGCTCACCGTGCGCTACTCGCGGCGCTCGTGGACCGCGTGTCCGTGCCGCCGCGCGAGATCCTCGCGCTCGGCCAGGCGCAGGTCCTGCTCCATCATCTCGGCGACGAGCTCGCGGAAGCCGGTGCGCGGCTTCCAGCCGAGCTGCTGGCGTGCCTTGGTCGCGTCGCCGAGCAGGGTATCGACCTCAGAGGGGCGGAGATAGCGCGGATCCATGCGCACGATGGTTTGCCCGGCCTTGGCTGCCGGCCAGCGCTGGGAAGCGCGCGCGAGCACGCCGACCTCGTCCGCGCCTTTGCCTTTCCAGTCGATCTGCAGGTCGATCCGAGCGGCGGCGGCCTCGATGAACTCGCGCACGCTGTGGCTCTCGCCCGTGGCGATGACGTAGTCCTCGGGGCGCGGCTGCTGGAGCATCAGCCACTGCGCTTCGACGTAGTCCCTCGCATGTCCCCAGTCGCGCCGCGCGTTCAGGTTGCCGATGTAGAGGCAGTCCTGCACACCCAGGGCGATGCGCGCAAGCGCCCGCGTGGCCTTGCGCGTGACGAAGGTTTCCCCGCGGATCGGCGACTCGTGGTTGAAGAGGATGCCGTTGCACGCGAACATGCCGTAGGCCTCGCGGTAATTCACCGTGATCCAGTAGGCGTAGAGCTTGGCCACGCCATAGGGCGAGCGCGGATAGAACGGCGTCGTCTCCTTCTGCGGCGACTCGGCGACCTTGCCGTAGAGCTCGGAGGTCGACGCCTGGTAATAGCGCGCCTCCATGCCGAGGATGCGCAGCGCCTCGAGGAGCCTGAGCGCGCCCAGCCCGTCGGAGTTCGCCGTGTACTCGGGCTCCTCGAAGGACACCGCGACGTGGCTCTGCGCGCCGAGGTTGTAGACCTCGTCGGGCTGCGCGTCCTGCAGCACCCGCACGAGGCTCGAGCCGTCGGTCAGGTCGCCGTAGTGCAGGATGAGCCTGCGGCCTTGCACGTGCGGGTCCTGGTAGAGGTGGTCGATGCGCTCGGTGTTGAAGAGCGAGGCGCGCCGCTTGATGCCATGGACGACGTAACCCTTCTGCAGCAGAAGCTCGGCGAGATAGGCGCCGTCCTGGCCGGTGATGCCGGTGATCAGGGCGACTTTCGGCTTTTGCATGGCGGCCGGATTAGAATAGTGAGCGCCGATTCTACGGCGCATTTCCATTCAACACACTTGAACGCACCGCAGTCAGCGCTCTCCGCAGTCCTCATCACCCGCAACGCAGCCGACGTCCTCGAGCCCTGCCTCGAAAGCCTGCGCTTCGCCGACGAGATCGTCGTCGTGGACTCGGGAAGCAGCGACGGCACCGCCGATGTCGCCGCGCGCCACGGCGCGCGCGTGGTACGCAAGGAATGGCTGGGCTTCGGCCGGCAAAAGCAATTCGCGGTCGAGCAGGCGCGCAACGACTGGGTGCTGTGCCTGGACGCCGACGAGCGCGTCTCCGCCGAGCTCGCCGCGAGCATCAACGCCGCGCTCGCCGCACCGGTCTCCCCGGTGTACCGCATGGCGCGGCGCAACCGCTTTCTGGGCCGCTGGCTTGCGCACGGCGAGGGCTATCCCGACTGGAGCCCGCGGCTTTTCAACCGCATGAACGCCCGCTGGAGCGACGACCTGGTCCACGAGAAGGTGCTGTTCGCGGTCACGCCCGGAACGCTGCAGGGCGACCTGATGCACGACTCCAGCGACGACCTCACGGGGTACCTCGAGCGGCAGAACCGCTATACCACGCTCGCCGCGCGCCAGGCGTTCGAGCGCGGCGTGAGCGCGGGCGCGGCGCACCTTCTGCTTTCGCCGGTGGTGCGCTTCTTCAAGTTCTACGTGCTGCGCCTGGGATTCCTCGACGGCGTCCCGGGGCTGCTGCACATCTCGATCGGCTGCATGAACAGCTACATGAAGTACGCTAAGCTGATCGAGCTGCACAAGGCGGAACGGGAATGAAGGTGCTCGTCACTGGAGTCGCCGGCTTCATCGGCATGCATTGCGCCCAGCGGCTCGCCGCGCGCGGCGACGAGGTGGTGGGCCTCGACAACCTCTCGCCGTACTACTCGGTGCAGCTCAAGCGCGACCGCCTCAAGCAGTTGCCTATCCGATTTCACGAGCTGGACATCGCGAACGCCTCGGATCTGAAAAAGATCTTTGAAGAGGCGAAACCCGAAGCGGTGCTGCATCTGGCGGCGCAGCCCGGGGTGCGGTACTCGCTTGAAAACCCGGCGGTATACGTCGAGACGAACCTCGTCGGCTTCGCCAACCTGCTCGAGTGCTGCCGGCGGCATCCGCCGCGGCATCTCGTGTTCGCCTCGAGCTCGAGCGTCTATGGCGCCAATACCGAGTTGCCGTGGTCGGAGAGCCAGAACGTCGACCACCCGGTGAGCCTCTACGCCGCGACGAAGAAGTCGAACGAGCTCATGGCGCACGTCTACAGCCATCTCTTCGGGCTGCACACCACGGCGCTGCGCTACTTCACCGTCTACGGCCCGTGGGGCCGGCCGGACATGTCGCCGATGCTCTTCGCGCGCGCCATCCTGGAGGAGAAGCCGATCCAGGTCTTCAATCACGGCGACATGCAGCGCGACTTCACCTACGTCGACGACATCGTCGAGGGCACGCTGCGCGTGCTCGATCGTCCGCAGCGCTACGCCGTGTACAACATCGGCAACCACCAGCCCGTGGCGCTGCTCGACTACATCGCGGAGCTGGAGCGGGCGCTCGGCAAGAAGGCGCGCCTGGAGATGAAGCCGATGCAGCCGGGAGACGTCAAGGCCACGTATGCCGACACCGCCGCGCTCGCGCGCGCGGTCGGCTTCGCGCCCTCCACGCCCCTGGCGCAGGGGCTGCAGCGCTTCGCCGCGTGGTTCAGGCAGTACTACGGTCGCGCTTGAAGCGGCTCTTCCTCCTCGCGCTCCTCGCCGGATGCACCGTCGCCGACACTCCCTATCCGATCGGCTGGGATCCCATCCCCGCGCCGGCGGCCGCAGATTGCCGGCAGTTCGAGGGCACGTATGCCGATCGCGGCGAAGCGTTCGGC
>DATMJC010000068.1:0-4592 GCA_035554435.1 Burkholderiales bacterium
AGCCTTCACGACCCGGACGCCGGCAAGCGGAAGCGCCGCAATCGGGTGCCGACGGGCGTCGCCGTCTCGTTGACCCAGGACGTGACCATCCGGCGGTGGGCCAAGCGCGAGAACAACATCGTGCACTGGACCGAGTTCGATCATGGCGGGCACTTCGCTGCGCTCGAAGTTCCCGCGTTCCTGATTGCGGACGTGCGGGCGTTCTTTCGCAAGGTGCTGCGGCCGGCGTCTGGGGTTGCGCGGGCGCGGGCGGCGCAGGTGGGCGCGGACCCCTCACCCTAACCCTTGTATCTCGGGAGTGGTGGATCATCGCCACGCCGGTTCGCCGCCTACCCTCGCGCTGCGAGGCAAGGCCAAGGTACGCTCGCCAGCGCAGCGGAAGGCGGCAAAGAAAGATGAACGGCACGACAGACCGTTAACCCTTAGGTCCTCGAGATCGTGGGAGAGCGGGGGTCGTCGTGCCGACTTTGGGAGAGAGCTCGAACAGACGCGAGGGCCACGAGCCCGCATTCGCAAGGAAGAGCCATGCCCGCCACGCCGACCACCGACTGCAGAAAAGGTTGGCCGCCCAGTGGACCTGTTCGTAGGGATCGACGTTTCGAAGGCCGTACTCGACATCGCAGTCGCACCGACGGGTGAAGCGTGGTCAGTCTCAAACTCGATGGAGGGAATGCAGCAGCTGGTTGGCAAGCTCGGCGAGATCAAACCGACGTTGATCGTGCTGGAAGCGACAGGAGGACTCGAACGAAGAGCCATCGCTGCATTGGCTGGAGCAGCTCTCCCTGTCGTCGCCGTGAATCCGCGCCAGGTCAGAGACTTCGCGAAGGCGACTGGGCAACTCGCCAAGACCGACGCTATCGACGCGTCCGTGCTTGCTCTGTTCGCTGAGCGCATCCGTCCGCAGGTGCGGCCGCTGCGCGACGAACAGACACAGGAACTCGAAGCTCTCGTGGTCCGTCGTCGCCAGGTCGTCGACATGATCACCGCCGAGAAGAATCGCCTGGCCGCAGCTCCGCCGTCGAAGCGCGTCAGGACGACAATCGGCAAGACCATAAAGTGGCTGCAGAAGCAGCTCGAAGAGATCGACGGCGACCTGGACGACGCGGTCAAAGGCTCGCCCATCTGGCGCGAGAAGGACGACCTGCTCCGGAGCGTCCCGGGCGTTGGCAAGGTCCTCGCCCGTACGATGCTGTCGCTGGTCCCAGAGCTCGGCACCTTAGGCAAGAAGCAGCTCGCAGCCTTGGTGGGTGTCGCCCCGCTCAACTGGGATAGCGGCCAGCACCGCGGCCGGCGAACCGTCTGGGGCGGCCGTGCCCACGTTCGCGCCGTCTTGTACATGGGTGCGCTCGTCGCCGCCCGATTCAACCCCGTCATTCGCGCCTTCCACGCGCGCCTGATTGCCGCCGGCAAGCTACCCAAGGTCGCCCTTGTCGCTTGCATGCGAAAGCTCCTCACCATCCTCAACGCCATTGTCCGCGACCGTACCCCTTGGACTCGGGAGATCGCTTGACTCGCAAGACAGACGCTCTCCCCGCTTCGCGGGGCGAGGGGATCGGATCCGGATCGTCTTCGGGGCGAGGCAGGCTCCGGATCTCGCCCCCGAAAGGGGGAGAGGCCGGCTCCCGAAGGGAGCCGGGTGAGGGGGCCCCCGGGGAGTGGTACAGGACATGGGTGACACTGAGAGGACAGGACATCGGTGACAGGTGTAGCCCCAGGAAATGCCCTGGAAGGAGCACCGCAGATTGGACCTGAAGAAGGAGTTTGTATTAGCGGCTAGTTCGCCTGGCGCGAATGTCTCCGAGCTGTGCCGATCGTACGGAGTCAGTCGAAACAACGGCTACAAGTGGCTCCGTCGCTACAAGACCGAGGGGCACGACGGGCTACAGGATCGGAGCCGTAGGCCAAGGACCATAGTCGGCACCGACGGCGAGGTCGTCCTGCGGATCATCGAGCTGCGTCGGCAGTACTCGCGATGGGGTCCGAAAAAGGTGCGCGAGCTGCTTCTTCGACAGGGGGTGAGCGCGCCAAGCGTTAAGACGGTGGGTCGAATCCTGGACCGAGCTGGGGAACCGCGCGTGCGTCCTCCGAGCCGACGGTTGCGGATTGTTCTCCGAGAGCATGAACCCCTTGAGGTCAAAGCGCCGAATGACGTCTGGACGGTGGACTTCAAGGGCTGGTGGCGGACCCGCAACGGTAGACGCTACGAGCCTCTCACCGTGCGCGACGCCTTCAGCCGCTTTGTGCTCTGCCTAGAGATGCTGGCATCCATGCGAGCCGAAGTAGTAAAGCCGGTCTTCGAGCGGCTTTTTGAACGCAACGGCCTGCCGACCGCCATCCGCGTCGATAATGGTGCGCCCTTCGCTTGCACGTCCGCGCCTCGTGGGTTGAGTCGTCTGTCTGCTTGGTGGACTTCGCTTGGCATACGGGTTTCTTTCAGCCGACCTGCCCACCCCCAAGACAACGGGGCTCACGAACGAATGCATGCCGACATCGCCGACCAGCTCGAGGCCGATCCTGCATCCGACCTACGAAGCCAACAACGCGCAGCAGACCGCTGGCGAATCGAATTCAACGACGTGAGGCCTCATGAGTCGCTCCGAATGAAAACTCCGTCGGAGATCTACGTCTGTTCGCGTCGTCGCTTTCGAGGCGTGACGGTGGCTCAATATCCTGCGAACCACGCCATCCGTCGCGTCGATCGATACGGCTGCATCCAGTACCTGGGCAAGGTCGTATTCGTCAGCTCGAGCCTCGCCGGGTATGACGTCAGCGTGCGCCGAAAGGGATCTCGAGTCGCCGTTCGCTTCTACGACCTCACCCTTGGCATCTTCGAGTGGGCATCAGCCCCTCGGCATCACGCTCCTCGCCTCGTTCCCTTAGCCCACATCCCAAGAGCCCGAGCGGGTGCCTAAGCCCGCCGACCTGTCACCGATGTCTTGTCCCCTCAATGTCACCGATGTCTTGTCTCCACACCCCCGCTAGCCCGGACCTGCGCTCCGCGGACGGAGCGCGAAAAGATCGCCGCCGCGTCTCGTCGCGGCCAGCGTCCCGCACGCCGCGCCGATGTCGCGACCGCCCGAGTAGCGGCGGACGACGGGGACGCCCAGGGCGTCGAGCGCGTCGCGGAACGCCGCCAGCTCCTCGGGCGTCGCGCGCCGGTAGCGCCCGGTGTCGTCGCTGACGTCGATCAGATTCAGCTTCACGCGCGTCTCGCCGATCAGCGCGCCCAGCGCGTGCGCGTGCGCCGGCGTCGCGTTGACGCCGCCGAGCACGACGTACGCGAGCGTCACGCGTTGCCCGCGCGCCGCCGCGTGCTCGCGCATCGCCGAGATCACCTCCGACAGCGGCCAGCGATCCTCGATCGGCATCAGCACGCGCCGCTGCTCCGACGTCGGCGCGCCCAGCGACAGGATCAGGCGGTAGCGGTGGCCCTCGGCCGTGAAACGGCGAATCGCGGGCAGCACGCCCGCCGTCGAGATCGAGATCGCCTTCGCCGCGATGGCCGGCCCGGCCGGATCCGACATGATGCGCGCGGCGCGGATGACGTTCTCGTAGTTCAGCAGCGGCTCGCCCATCCCCATGAACACGACGCCGCGCACCGGGTGGTCGGCCTCGCGCGCGATCACGCGCAGCTGCGCCAAGATCTCCCAGGTCTTGAGGCTGCGGATGCCGCCCAGGCGGCCCGTCGCACAGAAGTCGCAACCCAGCGCGCAGCCGACCTGCGAGCTGAGACAGACGGTGTACTTGGATGTCGGCAGCGCCTCCAGCGGCGCCGCCTGACCGGCTCGGCGCCGCTCCTTCAGCGCGCGCGCCGCCTCGGGGTCGGGCAGCGGGATGCGCACCGCCTCGATCTCACGGCCGTCCGGAAGCTTAAAGAGATACTTCAAGAAACCGTCCTCGGCCCGGCGCCGTTCGAGGACTTCCAGGTCCGGCCACGTGCAGGCCGCGTCCAGCGCCGCCGCCGCCGCGTGCGACAGCCCCCGCACCACGCCGGGCGGGAATCCGGCCGCGCCGTCACGGTGCACACGCGCGAAGATCCGTCCCGCGACGTCCGCTCCCACGCCGAACGGCGCGACCGCTAACGCGAGCTCGTCGCGAACGAGGTTGCGGAGGATCAGCGATTCGACGGCGGCGGGCGATTGCACGGCGGCGCCAACGGTAGCACAGTGCCCGGAATGGCCCGCCCCCTCGCCCGCCGGCTCGATGGCTCACGCAGGATTCACCTGGACGACATCGACCCCGCCGATACGCAGGGCATCGAGAAGGACGAAGGCCTCAAGCGGCTCGAGAAGCTGGGCCGCGAGCTGTCAGAGCTCGAGAACCTGCTCACCTACGCGGGCACGAACGGCCTACTGGTCATCCTGCAGGGGCGCGACGCCAGCGGCAAGGACGGCGCGATCCGGAAGATCCTCGAATTCACCAACGTCCAGCAGGCGTATGTGCAGCCGTTCAAGGTGCCGACCGAGGAGGAGCGCGCGCACGATTTCCTCTGGCGCGTGCACAGGGCGGTCCCGCGCCGCGGCTCCATGGCGCTGTTCAATCGCTCCCACTATGAAGACGTGCTGGCGGCACGCGTGCACAAGCTCGTCCCC
>DATMJC010000069.1:0-9273 GCA_035554435.1 Burkholderiales bacterium
GGCGAAGCTCCCCCGAAAGGGGGCTTCGAAGGGAAGCCTCGCGGACCGGCCTAAGTCTTCAGTCTTGGGCCGCTTGACCAAGCCGGTCCGCGAGCTTCGAGGGCCGGCGGGGGGCTTGCGCCCCTCGCCTCGTCCCCCCGGTCCCGGGTTACGGCCTGGAACCGGTCGGGAACGGCCACGCGGCCGCTGGATTCAGCGCTTGCGCGCCCGAAGTCTCAGCGGTGGATGGCGCCGGTACTTCCGGAGTGCTCGCCATCGTCTCCGCAGGGCTGGCCGTGCTGGCGGCTTTGCTTGCTTTCTTCTTTTTTCCCGCCTTCTTCTTCTTCTTGGCGGATTTCTTCTTGCCTGCCGCCTTCTTCTTACCAGCTGTCTTTAACGACTTCCTTTTCTTTCGTGATGATGCTTTCCGCTTCTTCTTTTTCTTGCCGCCCTTCTTCGCTTTCTTCTTCGCCATCTTGATACTCCTTCAGGTTGTTGAACAAAAAGAAGCCCGGCCTTGAAGCGCCGGACTTATCCAACCGCCGGCGAAGGTTCCCCCGCACCGGCCTGCTGAATCTGGTTCTGCTTGACGTCATGATAGAGGATGTCGGAGTCCAAGCGTATCCCGCCTTCCCAGGTTACGGTCGCGGTCTCGGGGTCCACGCTCACTTTTTCGAACTCGCGCACGTCGCGCCACAGCTGGAAGGCGCCGATCTCGAGCAGGTTGCCGAGGAACACGCTCCCCTCCAACCCGTCCTCGAACCGAAGCCACAGCTTGTAGTCTTCTTCCGCCTTGCACGCGGTGATTCGCATCTCTTCCCATTCCTCGTTCATGTGGGTCAATCCCTGCCGTTGAGCAGCTAATCCCAATTCAGCGCGCCGCCGGTCTGGTACTCGATGACGCGGGTCTCGAAGAAATTGCGCTCCTTCTTGAGGTCGATCATCTCGCTCATCCAGGGGAACGGATTGGTCGCCCCCGGGTACAGCGTCTCCAGGCCGATCTGCTGGCAGCGGCGGTTGGCGATGAACCTCAGGTATTCCTTGAACATCGGAGCGTTCAGCCCGAGCACCCCGCGCGGCATGGTGTCCTCGGCATAGCGGTACTCGAGCTCCACCGCGCGGCGGAAGAGGGCGTTCAGCTCCTCGCGGAACTGCGGCGTCCACAGCTGCGGGTTCTCGAGCTTGATCTGGTTGACGAGGTCGATGCCGAAATTGCAGTGCATCGACTCGTCGCGCAGGATATACATGTACTGCTCGGCGGCCCCGGTCATCTTGTTCTGCCGCCCGAGCGCCAGGATCTGGGCGAAGCCGACGTAGAAGAACAGGCCCTCCATCAGGCAGGAGAACACGATCAGGCTCTTCAGGAGCTGCTGGTCGGCTTCCGGGCTGCCGGTCTTGAAAGCCGGGTCGGTGAGGGTGTCGATGAAGGGGACCAGGAACTCGTCTTTCTCGCGGATCGAGGTCACCTCGTGGTAGGCGTTGAAGATCTCGCTTTCCTCGAGGTCCAGGCTTTCGACGATGTACTGGTAGGCGTGGGTGTGGATCGCCTCCTCGAACGCCTGGCGCAGGAGGTATTGGCGGCACTCGGGGGCGGTGATGTGCCGGTAGGTGCCCAGGACGATGTTGTTCGCGGCGAGCGAGTCGGCGGTGACGAAGAACCCGAGGTTCCTCTTCACGACGCGCCGCTCGTCCTCGGTGAGGCCGCGCGGGTCCTTCCACAGCTCGATATCGCGGCTCATGTTGATTTCCTGCGGCATCCAGTGGTTGGCGCAGGCGGAGAGGTACTTCTCCCAGGCCCACTTGTACTTGAACGGCACCAGCTGGTTGAGGTCGGCCTTGGAGTTGATCACCCGCTTGTCGTCGACGGTGACGCGGCGGAAGGCATTCCCGGCCGGTGCCAGCTCTTCTTTTTGTGCGGCGCTCGTGGGCACGAAGCCGGTGCTCGGCTGGATCGCCAAGCCGGGAATGGGGGGGGTCAAGGAAATGGAGGTGGTCAATCCCGCCTCCTCGTCAAAGCTGAGCATGGGCCTGTCCTCGGGTGGTCGTCGCGGGCAGCGCGAGGAGCTCCTCGTAGGCCGCTCTGCGGTCGCCCTCGGTCGAGTGGTGCATCTCGCAGGTGGCGATGTAGAGGTTCCACTCGCTGCCGGCGAGCGTCATCCAGTAGCCGTACTTGGGGTGCTCCCTGATCAGCCCCGGCGCGGAGAGGTCGGCGGCGTGGCCGAAATGCACCGCATGGAACATGAGCAGGCGCCAGCCCGGGACCATCACCGCATAGAGCCCCGGCGCCCGCGGCGGCGACCACAGCCGCGAGATAAAGGGACCCGCGAACTGCCGGCTGCCGAGGGTAATCACTGACATGCCTCGCAGTCGGGGTTCTCGATCGAGCACACCTTGGGCTCTTCCATCGCCGGAACCGCGTTCAATTGGCCGGTCTTGGTGGTCGACTTCTCGGCGTGGGTGGCCCCCATCGCGCGCAGGTAGTAGGTGGTCTTCAGGCCACGGATCCAGGCGAGCTTGTAGGTGTCGTCGAGCCGCCTGCCCGAGGCGCCGCCCATGTAGATATTGAGCGACTGCGACTGGTCGATCCATTTCTGCCGCCGCGCCCCGGCCTCGACCAGCCACTTCGGCTCGATCTCGAATGCGGTGGCATACAGGCGCCTCAGCGCCGCGGGCGCGCGGTCGATCCGGGCGAGGTTGCCGTCGAAATACTTGAGGTCGGCGATCATGACCTCGTCCCACAGCCCGGCCTGCTTGAGGTCGGCCACCAGGTATTCGTTCGTGACCGTGAACTCGCCCGACAGGTTGGACTTCACGAACAGGTTCTGGAAGGTGGGCTCGATCGAAGCCGACACGCCGACGATGTTCGCGATGGTGGCGGTGGGCGCGATGGCGATGCAGTTGGAGTTGCGCATGCCGTGCCGCTGGATGCGGCCGCGCAGGGCCTCCCAGTCGAGCGCCGAGGAGCGGTCGAGCTCGACGTAGCCGCCGCGCTCGGCGGCGAGCAGGTCGAGCGTGTCCTGCGGCAGGATGCCGCGGTCCCAGAGGGAGCCCTCGAACGACGAGTAACGGCCACGCTCCTCGGCGAGCTCGGTCGAGGCCCAGTAGGTCGCGTACGCCACCATCTCCATCGAGCGGTCGGCGAACTCCACCGCCTCCTGGCTCGCGTAGGGCACGCGCATGCGGTGCAGGCAGTCCTGGAACCCCATGATCCCCAGGCCTACCGGGCGGTGGCGCATGTTGGAGTTCTTCGCCTTGTCGACCGCGTAGTAGTTGATGTCGATGACGTTGTCGAGCATCCGCATCGCGGTCGAGACGGTTTTTCTCAATTTGGAAAAATCCAGTCCCTTTTCGGTCATGTGCGCGACCAGGTTCACCGAGCCCAGGTTGCACACCGCGATCTCGTCGGCCGAGGTGTTGAGCGTGATCTCGGTGCACAGGTTCGAGCTGTGAACCACGCCGACGTGCTGCTGCGGGCTTCTCAGGTTGCAGGGGTCCTTGAACGTGATCCAGGGATGCCCGGTCTCGAAGAGCATCGACAGCATCTTGCGCCACAGCTGGACCGCCGGGATCTTCTTGTGGAGCTTGAGCTCGCCGCGCGCGGCGCGGTCCTCGAAGCGCAGGTAGGCCGCCTCGAACTCGGCGCCGAACCTGTCGTGCAGCTCGCCGACGTCGGATGGGCTGAACAGGGTCCAGTCGGCGTTCTGCATCACCCGCTTCATGAAGAGATCGGGGATCCAGTTGGCCGTGTTCATGTCGTGGGTGCGGCGCCGGTCGTCGCCGGTGTTCTTGCGCAGCTCGAGGAATTCCTCGATGTCGAGGTGCCAGGTCTCGAGATACGAGCACACCGCGCCCTTGCGCTTGCCGCCCTGGTTCACCGCGACGGCGGTGTCGTTCACCACCTTGAGGAACGGCACCACGCCCTGCGACTTGCCGTTGGTGCCCTTGATGTGCGAGCCGAGCGCACGCACCGGCGTCCAGTCGTTGCCGAGGCCGCCGGCGTACTTGGCGAGCAGCGCGTTCTCCTTGATCGCCTCGTAGATTCCCTCGAGATTGTCCGACACGGTGGTGAGGTAGCAGCTCGAGAGCTGCGAGCGCTGGGTGCCGGCGTTGAACAGCGTCGGCGTCGAGCTCATGAAGTCGAAGCTCGACAGCACGTCATAGAACTCGATGGCCCTTGCTTCCCGGTCTTTTTCTCCGAGAGCGAGCCCCATCGCGACCCGCATGAAGAAGGCCTGCGGCAGCTCGATGCGCCGGCCGCCCACGTGCAGGAAGTAGCGGTCGTACAGGGTCTGCAGGCCGAGGTAGTTGAACTGCAGGTCGCGGCGCCCGTCGAGCGCCCTGCCGAGCCTCTCCAGGTCGAATTTCTTCAATTCGGGATCCAGCAGCTCGGCCTCGACGCCACGCTGGACGCACTGCGGGAAATAGCTGGCGTAGCGCCAGCCCATCTCGGCCTGGCTCGCCTCCTCGCCGAGCACCTCCAGGCGGATGGTGTGCAGCAGGAGGCGCGCGGTGACGTAGCCGTACGCGGGCTCCTTCTCGATGAGCGCGCGCGCCGCCAGCACCGCGGACTTGCGCACCTCCTCCATCGGCACGCCGTCGTAGAGGTCGCGCAGGGTGGACTCGAGGATCGCCTGCGCCGAGGCGTCCGGGAGCCCCTCGCAGGCCGACTCGACCAGGCGCGCGAGCCGCCCGCGGTCGAGCGGCCTTCTCTGGCCGCCCTCGACGATGTGGATCCCCCCTTCGCTCTTCGCGCTTCTCTCCTGGGCCCGAACCTTGGCGCGCTCCTCGCGGTAGAGCACGTAGGCGCGGGCGACGTCGTGCTCGCCCGAGCGCATGAGCGCGAGCTCCACCTGGTCCTGGATGTCTTCTATGTGGAAGGTGCCGCCCTGCGGCTGGCGGCGCATCAGCGCGCCCACCGCCGCGTCGGTCAGCCCCGCGACCAGCTCGCGGATGCGCGCCGACGCCGCGCCCTGCGCGCCGTTCACCGCGAGGAACGCCTTGGTCATGGCGACGCTGATCTTGGCCGGCTCGAAGCCGACCACCGCGCCGTTCCTGCGGATCACCTTGTACTCGGCATACGCGCCGCGCGCCGCCGCCTCGACCGGCAGCTCGGCCCCGGGCGCGCGGACCGCGGTGGCGTTGTCCTGAGCGATCTGCATGTTCCTCTCCTGTTCGCCTGACGTCGCTCGGGGCCGTCCCGCCGCGTGGCGCGGTTCTATGACGACCTTCGGACTGCGTTTTACTAAATCTAGTACGTCGTACCTACTGCGCGCCTACATGTTGTGGGACCACAGTACACGCGCAGATTTCTTTTTGCAAGCGGCGGCGCGGCGGCGATCTACTAAATGTTGGACCGGCACCACATGGAACAACTAGATCTAGGTTTTCGCCGCGGCGCGCGGCGCAGCAGCCGACTATAGGGCCGGGTGATGAATGCGACTGACGCTACATCTAGTATGCGAAACGGCGCGGCGACGACTACAGTGCCGGCGGGCGGGCGAGCGCGGCGAGCAGGCGCGACCAGTCGAACTGCGCGCCCGGGTCGGTTTTCCTCCCGGGCGCAATCTCGCTGTGGCCGGCGATAGCGCGCAGCGGCAGCTGCGTCCGCAGATCCGTCAGCAGAGAAGCCAGCGCCGCGTATTGCGGGTCCGCGAAAGGCGAATCGTCTGCGCCCTCGAGCTCGATGCCGACCGAGAAGTCGTTGCAGCGGCCGCGGCCGCGCCAGGAGGAGGCGCCGGCGTGCCAGGCGCGCCGCTCGGGCGGCACGAACTGCACCACTTCGCCGTCGCGACGGATCAGGAAGTGCGAGGAAACCTTGAGCGCGTGCACCTCGCGGAAGTAGGGGTGCGCTGCCGGGTCGAGGCGGTTGGTGAAGAGGCGCTCGATGTGCTCGCCGCCGTACTCCCCGGGCGGCAGGCTGATCGAGTGGATCACGACCAGGCTGATCTCGACGCCCGGCGGGCGGGCGTCCTGATTCGGCGAATCAACGATCCTCATCGGTGATCGCGAGGCGCTGCATCCGGTAGCGCAGCTGGCGGAAGCTGATGCCGAGGAGCTTGGCCGCGGCGGTGCGGTTGAAGCCGGTCTTGCCCAGCGCCTCGAGGATCGTCTTGCGCTCGACCTCGTCCAGGTACTGCGGCAGCGAGTCGGCGGCGGCGTCCTCGGCCGGCCCGCGCTCCTCGCGCCCGGGGCCGAGCTGCAGGTCCTCGGGGCTGATCAGGTCCCGCCCGGAGAGCGCGAGCGCGCGCTCGAGGATATTCTCGAGCTCGCGCACGTTGCCCGGAAAGTCGTAGCCCGTGAGCGCCTGCAGCGCCGCGTCGTCCAGGCGCGCCGCCGCCATGCCGTTCTGGCGCGCGAGCCGCTCCAGAATGCTGGTCGCGATCCCCGCGATGTCGTCGCGGCATTCGCGCAGCGGCGGCATCCTGAGCTCGATCACGTTCAAGCGGTAGAAGAGGTCCTGGCGGAAGCGCCCGCCCGCGACCAGCGCGGCAAGGTTCTGGTGGGTCGCGCTGATGATGCGCACGTCGACCGGGTCCTCCTGTGTTTCGCCCACCTTGCGCACGCGCTTCTCCTGGATGGCGCGCAGCAGCTTCACCTGCATCACCAGCGGCAGCTCGGCGACCTCGTCGAGGAACAGCGTGCCGCCGTTGGCGGCCTGGAAGAAGCCGTCGCGGTCCTCGCCCGCGCCGGTGAAGGCGCCCTTCTTGTAGCCGAAGAATTCGCTCTCCATCAGGTTCTCGGGGATGGCGCCGCAGTTCACCGGCACGAACGGCTTGTCGCGGCGCGCGCCGTTCTCGTGGATGAGGCGCGCGGCGAGCTCCTTGCCGCTGCCAGACTCGCCCGAGATGTAGACCGGCGCCTGGGTGCGCGCGAGCTTCGCGATCAGCGTCCTCACCTGCGCGAGCGGCGCGCTTTCGCCGAGCAGCTGCTGGTCCTTGGGCGGCGCCTGTCCCGGCAGCGACAGCGCGGAGCGCACCAGCGCGCGCAGCTGCTCGAGGCCCACCGGCTTCGACACGTAGTCGAAGGCGCCGGCCTTGAGCGCGGCGACCGCGTTCTCGGCGCTGCCGAAGGCGGTGATCACCGCCACCGGCAGGTCGGAGCGCAGGCTGGAGATATGGCGCACCAGGTCGAGCCCTTCGCCGTCGGGCAGGCGCATGTCGGTGAGGCAGAGCTGGAAGCGCCCGTCCTTCAGCCGCTCCTTCGCCTCCGCGATGGTGGGCACGCTGGTCACCCCCAGGCCCATCTTGAGCAGCGTCAGCTCGAGCAGCTCGCGGATGTCGGGCTCGTCGTCGACCACCAGCACCTGGTGATCGCGCGGCTTCTGGCGTCGCTCGACTCGCGTCATGGCCTGGCGGGACTGCGCGCCACGACGCGGAAATGCGCCCCGGAGGCCTCGCGCACGTGCTCGAGCACGGCGCGGTTGGCGGCGCACAGCTCGCGCGCGAGGTACAGGCCGAGCCCGGTGCCCAGGCTGTCGGTGGTGAAGAAGGGCTCGAAGAGCTGGCCGAGGCTGGATGGCGGCACGCCGGGGCCGTTGTCGACCACGCTCAGCTCGACGCGATCGCCCGCGGTGCGCGCCGAGAGGCGGATCGCAGCCGGCTCGGCGCGCGCGTAGCGCACGGCGTTGGTGAGCAGGTTCCAGATCACCTGGTGGAGGTGGCCCGGGTCGAACTCGATCGCGGCCTCGGCCGGCACCTCGAGCAGGAAGCGCTCCCGCGGCACCGACTCGTTGGCGACGAATTCCTCGATGAACGGCGTCAGCCAGCGGCGCAGGCCGATCCGCTCCGGCGACTGGCGGTCGCGGCGCGAGAGCTGCAGCACCTCGGCGACCAGGCGCTCGAGCCGCTGGGTGTTGTCGTGAATGATGCGCGTGAGGCGCACGCGCTGCGCGTCGCGCCGCTCCTCGCTCAGCAGCTCCGCGGCGTGGCTGATCGCGGCCAGCGGGTTGCGGATCTCGTGGGCGATGTTGGCGGTGAGTCGGCCGAGCGCGGCGAGCTTGAGCTGCTGCGCTTCCTCGCGCGAGCGGGTGGTGTCCTCCAGGAACAGCACCCGGAACACCTCCTCCGTGCCGACGTCGAGCAGCCGCACTCCGAGGCTGCGGCCGCGCACCTCGAAGTCGCCGGCGGCGCCGAACCCGGGCAGCACCTCCGCGATCAGCCGTCCGAGCAGCTGCGGCTCGCCGAGCAGGCGCTGCGCCTGCGGGTTGTGCTGCACCACGCGGGCGTCGTGGTCGAGCACCACGACGCCGTCGTGCATGTCCTCGATCACCAGCTGATTGACGCGCGTCTGCGTCTCCAGGCTGCGGCCGCGCTGCGCCGCCAGCGCCTCGTTCGCCGCGACCCGCTGCGCCAGCCAGCTCGTGACCCCCGCGGTGGCGAAGCAGCCGATCGCGAGCAGCCCGGGCTGCAGGAAGTTCGCCTCAGGCGCGCCTTGCGCCAGCACCCAGTAGCCCTGCTCGAGCAGCAGCGCGATCGCGGCGAGCGCCGCATAGAGGTACGACAGCCGCCGCGGCGCCACGATGGCCGCGCCGGTGAGCGACACCAGCAGCATCACGCCCAGGCCGCTGCGGATGCCGCCGCTCGCGTACATCATCAGCGTGATCGCGACGATGTCGAGCGCGACCTGGAGCGAAAGCTGCACGTTGAAGCGCTCGTGCACGCTGCGCAGCACCGTGTGGAAGGCGACCGCGGCGGCGAGATAGACCAGCGCGGTGTAGCGGAATATGTCGAGCGCATGCGAGCCGATGCTGAGCGCGTCGCCGTAGATCAGCGTCACCGCGAAGAACAGCGTGGCGAGCGCGATGCGGTAGAGGTTGAAGTAGCTGAGCGAGGTCCAGTAGGCGCGCGGCGTGCGCGCCTCGCCCTCGAGGAACAGCTCCGGGTAGCGGACGTGCGCGTCCATCAGCGCTTGCCGAGGCGGGCGTGCTCGTCGCTGCAATAGAGCAGCCCGCCCGCCTCGCGCGCCTCGGCGCGCGGCAGGTGCATGCCGCAATGCGCGCAGCGCACGAGCTGCCCCGCGGCCTCGGCGCGCTCGCGCAGATGGGTCTGCTCGGCCGGGCCGCGCAGCGCCCGCCGCACCAGCCAGACCGCGACCACCACGAGCAGCACGAGCACGATGAGGCGACCCATCGCGCGATTATCTACCTGGATGCGGATTCGGGCGGGAATGGTCGGGGTGACTGGATTTGAACCAGCGACACCTGCGTCCCGAACGCAGTACTCTACCAGGCTGAGCTACACCCCGACTTACGACTGGCGTGCCACGGAAAAGGACGCCAATTCTAGCAAAGATCGC
>DATMJC010000070.1:0-42652 GCA_035554435.1 Burkholderiales bacterium
CACGTCGACCTGGTGCGCGAAGCCGACGGCAGCATCAACCTCGCGCGCCTGGCGAAACCATCGCCCGCTTCTTCATCTGAAAAATCATCTGAAAAACCAGCGCAACAGTCGGGTCCTCCATGGACGGTTCACGCCGACGTCATCGCGCTCGAGGAGGCCACGGTCGCCGGCGAGGACCGCACCGCCTCGCCGCCGGCGCGCATGCGCCTCACGCCGATCGCGGTGACGGTGAACGACTGGAGCACCGCGAGCGACGCCCGGCTGAAGCTCGACGCGAAGATCGGAATCGACGGCCGCGGCCTCCTCACGGTGCGCGGCGACCTCGGCCAGGAACCGCCGAGCGCGAACCTCGCGATCGACCTCAAGGACTTTCCGCTCGCTTCGCTCCAGCCCTATGTCGCGCAAGCGACGGCGATGACGCTGCATTCGGGCCGGTTTTCCACCAAAGGAAACCTGGCCTTCACGGCGCCCGCGGCTGCGCCGGTGACCTCGAAATTCTCGGGCGAGGTGCGGGTCGACGACCTGCGCACCACCGACCGGCTCCTGCGCGAGGATTTCGTGAAATGGCGCTCGCTCGCGATCACCGGCATCCAGTTCCAGCAGCAGCCCGACCGCCTGCGCATCGACCGCATCGTCGCGCGCCAGCCCTATGCGCGCGTCGTCATCGCCGAGAACGGCACCGTCAATGTCTCCGAGGTGCTGGCGCCGCAGAAGGAAGTACCCGAAAAGAAACCCGAGAAGAAACCCGAAACCCGCGCGTCCAAGCCGTTTCCGGTCGCGATCCGCACGGTGCAGGTCGTCGACGGCTCGGCGAACTTCGCGGATCAC
This sequence comes from Burkholderiales bacterium, assembly GCA_035554435.1. Lineage (GTDB taxonomy): Bacteria > Pseudomonadota > Gammaproteobacteria > Burkholderiales > SG8-39 > SCGC-AG-212-J23. The sequence continues at coordinate 829 of DATMJC010000070.1, forward strand.
TCGATCCAGCCCAACTTCGCGAGCGGAATCGTCGGCCTCAACGGCGAGGTGAGCGGGCTGTCGTCGGACCCCGGGTCGCGCGCCAAGGTCGCCCTCAGCGGCAGCGTCGACCAGTATTCGCCGGTCGACATCAGCGGCGAGGTCAACCTGCTTTCGGCCGCGGTGTATTCGGACGTGGCGGTCAAGTTCAGCAACATCGAGCTCACCACGTTCAACCCCTACTCCGGCAAGTTCGCCGGCTACGCCATCAGCAAGGGCAAGCTCTCGACCGCGATGAAGTACCGGGTCGAGGAGCGCAAGCTCGACGCGCAGCACCACATCGTGGTCGACAACCTCGAGTTCGGCGACAAGACCGACTCCAAGGACGCCGCGCCGATCCCGATCAAGTTCGGCGTGGCGCTGCTCAAGGACAAGCGCGGCGTGATCGAGCTCGACCTGCCGGTGAGCGGCACGCTCGACGACCCGGAGTTCCGCCTCGGCCCGCTGATCTGGAAGGCCGTCGTCGGCCTGCTCTCCAAGATCGTCACCGCGCCGTTCAAGGCGATCGGCGCGATGTTCGGCGGCGGCGACGAGCTCGCGTTCGTCGAGTTCCAGCCGGGGTCCGCAGCCCTGACCGAAGAGGCGACCAAGAAGCTCGCCACGCTCGCGAACGGCCTGGCCGAGCGTCCGCAAATCCGGCTGAACGTGCCGAACACGATCGCCACTGCGGCCGACAGCGACGTGGTGGCGAAGCAGGCCTTGGCCACGCTCATCCCGCCGGTCGATGCCTCGAAGCCCTTCGACGATGTCGCCAAGAGGAAGCGCCTGGAAGCGTTCGAGATGGTCTATCGCGCCCGCCTCAAGACCATGCCGGCCTACCCGGCGGAGATGCAGGCGTCGAAGGACCCGAATCTCGACGCGCGCCTCGGCTTCGTCCAGTCCGCCCTGCTCGAGCACCTGAAGCCCACGCCCGACGCGCTCGACGCGCTGGGGCAGCAGCGCGCGGCCGCCGTGCGCGACGTCCTGCTCGCGCACAAGGAGCTGAGCCCCGAGCGCGTCTTCATCGTAGCAAAGCCGATGGAGGCCGCGCCGGCGGCGGGCGCGGTGCGCATGGAAATGAAGCTCGAGTGACTCTCCCCCCGGGCGCGGATCTCGGGAGGACCCTCGAGCGCGTCATCGCGCACTACCAGCCGATCGTCGAGCTCGGCACAGGCAAGGTCGCCGGGTTCGAAATGCTTGCCAGGATTCCCGACGAAGCCGGCCCGGCGCGTTCGATCGGGCCGTTGGTCGAGGCGATCGAAGGCGATCCGCAGCACCTCGAGCGGCTGATGTGGCGCTTGCTGACGGCGATCAAGCGCGACGTGCTGCCGCTGTTCGCGCGCTTTCCCGATTTCTACGTGAGCGTCAACGTGCCCCCGGCGATGATCGGCGACGGCAAGATCGTCGAGATGCTCACGGAGCTCGGACTGACGTCCTGTGTCGACCGGCTGGTTTGCGAGGTGACCGAGCGGCAGGCGCTGAGCGCCGCCGGCCGTGCCGCGCTGGAGGCCGCCCGCATGGCCCGCGTCCGGATCGCGATGGACGACTTCGGCACCGGGAACAGCGGCCTGGCCCAACTGCTCGGGCTGACGTTCGACTTGCTCAAGATCGATCGCTCGCAGGTCGAGCCTTTGCTGAAAGACCCGACCGCCGACCGCCTGGTCCGCGGCATCGTCGCGCTGGCGAGCGTGCTGCGAGCGCGCACCGTGGCGGAAGGCGTGGAGACCGCCGCGCAGGCGTTCTTCCTGCACGCGGCCGGCATTGACTACGGCCAGGGCTGGTTCTGGAGCAGGGCGCTGCCGCCCGAGGAGCTCGCGCGGACCATCGAGCGCGGCTTCGGCGAGCGGCAACGAACGCTGCTCGCGTCGCTGCACGCTACGAAGCTCGAATAACCCTGTCGGCCATCTGCCGACGCACAGGAGGCAACGGCCATGACACCCGAAGGCAACCGACCCTCGCACGGATTCTTCACGGGCGCGTTGATCAGCGGCCTGCTGATCGTCGTTCCTTTCTACCTCGCCGTGCTGTTGCTCCTCAAAGCGATGCAATCGCTGGTCGGCGTGGTGCGGCCGATCGCCGCGCTCCTCCCCGAGTGGATACCGGCGGAGGACCTCCTGTCGCTCCTCCTGGTGCTCGTCCTGTGCTTTCTCGTCGGAGTCGCGGTCCGCACGCGGGTGGGGCAAGCGGCGCGGGAGCGGATTGAAAAGTCGCTGTTCCAGAGAATTCCCGGCTACGCGGTGTTTCGCGGCCTCGCCCAGCAGCTCTCCGGGCAAAACCGCGAGAGCGCGTGGCAGCCCGCGCTGGTCGAAACCGGCGATGGCCTCGTTCCCGGCTTCATCATCGAGGAGCTCGACGACGGGCTGCTCACGGTCTTCGTTCCTTCCGTGCCCACGCCGTTCGCCGGCGCCGTACTTGTCCTGGCCCGGGAGCGCGTGCACGCGCTGGATGTTCCGTTCACGAGCGCCATCCAGGTAATCTCCAAGTGGGGCTCGGGCGCGAAGGCGCTGGTCGCCGCAATGAAGAAGGAATGAGGGCGCTGGAATTCAGATCAGGTCGCGACCGCCGCAAGCGCGATCAGCCCCGTGAGAAACAGGAGCCCGATCAGGAACGATGGCGAGCTGGTTGCGGTCCTCCTGCATCAACTGCTGGTCGCTGACTGCCATCCGTCCGAAAAATGAAACTCAGTGCTGTTGCGCGGATGGGTTGCTCGCCCGGTACACGAACGACTCGCGCTGCTCGAGAAACACGTCGGCGTCGAGGAAGCTGAAGATCTGGATCAGCGGCGCGACCAGCCCCGTCCAGCCGGTCTGGTGGCTTGCGCCGAGGCCCGCCCCGTTGTCGCCGTGGAAGTACTCGTAGAAGAGGATCAGGTCGCGCCAGTGCGGATCGGACTGGAATTTCTCGGTCCCGCCGTACACCGGGCGCCTGCCGTTCGCGTCGCGCAGGAAGATCGCGGTCAGCCGGCGCGCGACCTCGCGCGCCGCCTCGAACAGATTCATCTGCACGCCCGAGCCGGTCGGGCATTCGACGGTGAATTCGGGGCCGTAGTACGCGTAGAGGTTGAGCAGCGCGCGCACCAGAAGCAGGTTGACCGGGAACCAGATCGGACCGCGCCAGTTGGAGTTGCCGCCGAAAAGCCCGCTGGTCGACTCCGCGGGCGCGTAATCGACACGGTGCTCGGTGCCCTCCACCGAGAACCTGTAGGGATGCTCCTGGTGATAGCGCGACAGCGAGCGGATCCCGAATGGACTGAGGAACTCCTTCTCGTCGAGCACGTAGCGCAGCACGCGCTTCAGCTTCTCGTCGGTCAGGAGCGAAAGCAGCCGGCGATCGCCGTGCCCGGGGCGCGTCGGCAGGTTCATGTTGGCGACCAGCTCCGGATGGCGCTGGGTGAAGGCGCGCGCCCGCGCCATGAATCGCGGCAGGCGCTCGGCCATTTCGGTCGTGAATACGGTCGACGCGCACAGCGACAGCAGGCCGACCATGGACCTCACCTTGAGGCGCACGGCCTCGCCGCCGGGCAGCCGCAGCAGGTCGTAGAAGAAGCCGTCCTGCTCGTCCCACAGCTCGTCCTGGTGCACGCCGACGCGATCCATCGCGCCGCCGATCCAGAGAAAGTGCTCGTAGAACTTGGCGGCGAGGTCCTCGTAGACGCGGTCGTGCAGCGCGAGCTCGAGGGCGATCTGCAGCATGCACTGCGAGTAGAACGCCATCCAGGCGGTGCCGTCGGCCTGCTCGAGGTAGCCGCCGGTGGGAAGCGGCGCGCTGCGATCGAACACGCCGATGTTGTCGAGGCCGAGGAAGCCGCCCTCGAACACGTTCTGTCCGCTGCGGTCCTTGCGGTTGACCCACCAGGTGAAGTTCATCAGGAGCTTCTGGAAGACGTCCTTCAGGAACGCGACGTCGCCCTGGCCGCGCCGGATCTTCTCGTGGTTGTAGACCACCCACGCCGACCACGCGTGCACGGGCGGGTTGACGTCGCTGAAGTTCCATTCATAGGCGGGCATCTGCCCGTTGGGATGGAGGTAGTGCTGCTCCAGGACGAGCGCGAGCTGCTGCTTCGCGAAGTCAGGATCCACCATGTTGAGGGCGACGACGTGGAACGCCAGGTCCCAGGCGGCGTACCAGGGATACTCCCACTTGTCGGGCATCGAGACGACGTCGGAGTTGACCATGTGCGCCCACTGCGAGTTGCGCAGCCTGGCGCCGCGCGCCGAGTACGGATCGACGCCGTGCTCGTGCAACCAGTAGCCCAGGTCGTAGTAGAAGAACTGCTTGCTCCAGAGCATGCCGGCGAGCGCCTGGCGCATCACGAGCGCTTCGTCGCCCGAGGCGCCCGGAGGGGTGATGGAAGCGTAGAAGGCGTCGGCCTCGCGCCGGCGCGTTTGGAACGCGGCATTGAAATCGCCGAACGCTCCGCCGGGCTGCGCGCCGAGGTTTTCGGGCGAGAGGCGCAGCCGCAGCTCGATGCGCTCGCCGGCGCCGACGGTGAGGCGGTAGTGCGCCGCGGCCTTGGTGCCGGCGCCGTCCGGGTTGACCGCATCGCCGCGGCCGTGGATCAGATAGTCGTTGACCCCGTCCTTGACCCAGGGAGTGCGGTTCGGCGTACCGAACAGCCGCTCGTCGTTGGTCTCGTTCTCCGTGAAGAGCAACGGCGCGTCGTCGTCGCAGAAGAGGTAGCGCTCGCCGAGCTCGGCGTGCGAGGCCGCCACCACGCTCACGCCTTCCGGGCCGGCGCGGCGCTCCAGCCGCGGCTTCGGCGCGCCACCGTGGCCGTTCGACCAGGTGTTGCGGAACCAAAGCGTCGGCAGGACATGCAGCGTCGCGGCCTGCGCGCCGCGGTTCGCCACCGTGATCAGCACCAGGATGTCCTCGGGCGAAGCCTTCGCGTACTCGACGAAGACGTCGAAGTAGCGGTCGTCCTGGAACGCCGGGGTATCGATCAGCTCGTACTCGAAATCCTGCCGGCCGCGCGCGCGATTGGTGGCGATGATGTCGGCGTACGGGTACGCCGACTGCGGATACTTGTACAGGTATTTCATGTACGAGTGCGTCGGCGTGTTGTCGAGGTAGAAGTAGTACTCCTTGACGTCCTCGCCGTGGTTGCCCTCGTTGTTGGTCAGCCCGAAGAGGCGCTCTTTCAGGATCGGGTCGGCGCCGTTCCACAGCGCCAGGGCAAAGCACAGGTGCTGGCGGTCGTCCGAGATGCCGCCGAGTCCGTCCTCGCCCCAGCGGTAGGCGCGGGAGCGCGCCTGGTCATGGGTGAAATAGCCCCAGGCATCGCCGCTCTGGCTGTAGTCCTCGCGCACGGTGCCCCACTGGCGCTCGGCGAGATACGGACCCCACTTGCGCCACGGGATGCCTTGCTCGCGCGCCTCCTCCAGGCGCCGCGCCTCTTCCGTCGGCGCCGGCTGGCTTTCGGGGGCGCGGCGCTTCGTACTCCGCCGCAGCTCGGCCTCGACCTCGCCCGGAATCGGCGGCATGCGGGGCTCGAGGGATTCGTCGGGACGGCGTAGCTCTTCACTCATGGCATGTCCCCCTGGAACGCGTAGAGCGCCATTGGATCAAGTCCAGGCGGAAACGAATAGTGGCCCTTGGTCCCACCGGGCCCCGCCCCTCAGCCGATAAAGCGCCTTAGCAGCGAGTAGAGAAGCCAGATCTGCGTGAGCCACGGGGGCAGGACGCGCGGGACGAGCCCGGCCAGGGCGCCGGCAGCGAGCGTGGCGACGATCGGGTGCGCCCGGACCGTGCTCAGAACGCGGTCGAGCGCTCCAGCCTTCTCGGTAAGCGAAATGGCGGCGACGGCGAGCGCGTCCCGCTGTATCGAGCATTGCGCCACCAGCCCGATGCGGCGCCGCGCCAGCTCGCGGGCGCCGAAGATCACGGCTTGATCGCCTCGTAGTCGCGCCGCAGCTCGGCGAGCGTCGCGCCGAAAGCGCGGCGCTTGGCGCGGGCGAATTTCATCACGGCGAAGCCGAGCAGCGCGGCGGCCAGGATGAACGCTCCCGCGACGATCGCGGCCACGAGCAGACGGTATTCCGGCGCCACGGCGACCACGACGGCAAACGCGGCGAAGGCGATGCCCAGGATGCCGAGAATCAGCGCGGCGAGGCCACCGATCAGCAGCGTGGCGATTCGCGCCAGCTCCTCGCGCAGCTCGACGCTGAAGAGCTCGAAGCGGGTCTGCCCAAGCGATATGAGATCGGCGAGCATGCTGCGCGCCGATTCGAGCACGCTCTCGCTCATTTGCGCGCGAGCAGGAGGCCGACGACCAGGCCTACCGCCGCCGCGATGCCGACGGCGGCGAGCGGGTGGTTGCGCACCTGCGCCTCGAGCTGGAATCCCGCGTCTTCCATGCGGGCGCGCGCCTTGCGGAGCGCCTCCTCGGCGCGCCCGCGCAGCTCCTGCAACCGCTCGGCGTCCTGGCCCGAGGCGGCTTTCAAAAGCTCCTCAGCGGCGGCCACGACTTCGCGGTAATCGTCCATCAGCTTGTCGCCGGCGGCGTCCATGGGAACTCTCCTTTCAATTGATCCACCCATAATGCTTCGAAAAAGGGGGCAGTGCTAGGAAAAAGGGGGCAGAGCAATTTTCCTGTAACAGGTTACGCGTCGCCCCCGCGAAGGCGGGGGCCCATGTTGATCTAGGAAAATTGGGTTCCCGCCTACGCGGGAACGACGATGTCAAAAGTGTTACCCGTAAATTGCTCTGACCCCTTTTCAGGAAAAGGCAATGCTCCGCTGGTCGATGCCGAAGACGTCGGCGAGCCAGTCGATCATCAGCTCCTGGCCGAGCGTGGGGTTGTCGTGCTGGCAATGCTCGGCGCCGGTCTCCTCCTCGCTGGTGAGACGCAGCGTGACCTTCACGCCATTCGCTTTCGCGTGCTCGTAGACGGTCTTCGAATTCTCAACGCCCAGGACATCGTGGCCGCCGTGCAGCACGAGGTAAGGGCAGCGCATCTCGCCGAGCACGCCCTCGAGCTTGAAGGGGCGCGCCTTCTCGATCGCCTCGGCCATGCTCTTCGCGCCGAACACCCACTTCATGTGGTTGGCGAGCGCGTGGCCTTCGCCGCGGTCGCGGAAGCGCTGCTCGACGTCCCAGATCGCGCCGTGCGAGATGCACGCCGCGAGGCGGTGCTCCTTCGACCCTGCGCGCGCTGAATAGTAGCCGCCCAAGCTTGAACCGCTCACGGCGATCCGGCTTCCATCCACATCCGGCCTCTTCACCAGAAAGTCGATGCAACGGCCAACCGGCACTTCATAGTCGTAGCGAGTAGGAATCCCATGCCGTCGCAGCGTCCCGCCCTGCCCCGGGCCGTCGACCATCAGCACCGCGATGCCGCGCTGGACGGCCCCGTGGCCGGTCATGAACCAGAGCTCGTCCTTGAACGAATCGAGGCCGCCGAATGAAATCAAGACCGGGTTTTTCGCCTGTCCCTTCGGCTTGATGAAATAGGCGGGCATCGACACGCCTTTTTCATATGGGATCTCGACCACCTCGCCCCCGATATAGCGCAGCCACTTGCGGCTTGCGCGCTCGCACTTGTCGAAGGTGGCGAGCCGGCGCGGATCGTCGGGAAGCAGCCAGAACTCCGCCGAGCGGTAATAGTCGGCCGCGCGCAGCCAGCAGTTCATCGCGGTGCGGATGTGCCCTTTCTCTTCCTCCTCATCGCCGCGGCGGTCGTTTCTCTCCGCCACCCGCAGCCACTCTTCGTGCCAGCTGTCGTCGTCGCCTTGTTTCATGCGGCTTGCCGCCTGGAACACTTCGCTCACCGCGCCGCCGCCTTCCTGCGTCTCGCCCAGCGCGCGGCGGAACTGGTAGGACCAGAAGAAGTGCTGCGGCCAATGGTGCCAGCCGAACGGTTCGTATTTCATTGGGGTTGAAACCCGATGTCTTTCACCAGCTTTCCATACTTGTCGTAATCGCTCTTCAGCACCTGCGCGAAAAATTCCGGCGGCTCGGTACGGATGATGAGGCCGGCGGCCTCGAGCTTCTCGGCGACCTCGGGGATGCGCATGGCGCTGTTGATGGCCTCGTTCAGCTTGAGGACGATCTCGCGCGGCGTCTTCGCCGGCGCGGCGTAGCCGAACCAGCCGCCCGAGTCGTATCCCGGCACGTCTTCCGAAGCCGCCGGCGTATCGGGCCAGAGCGACGGCCGCGTCTTGTTGGTGGTCGCGAGGATGCGCAGACGGCCGGACTTGATGTGCGGCGTCATGCCGGTAATGCCGTCGATGCCCGCCTGCACCTGCCCGCCGATGATGTCGGTGGCGATCGCCGCGCTGCCCTTGTACGGGACGTGCGTGTAGGTGAAGCCCGCCATCGTGCGCAGATGCTCGAACGCGAGGTGCGGGAAGCCGCCTTCGCCGTTGGTCGCGACGGTGAGCTTGCCGGGATTGGCCTTCGCGTAGCGCACCATCTCGCCGATCGTCTTGAACGGCGCGTCGGGGTTGGCGACGATCGCGAGGTAGTTGAAGGTCGTCACCGAGATCGGCGCGAAGTCCTTCAGCGGGTCGTAGGGAATGTTCTTCGAGGTGAGAGGCAGCACGACCATGTTGCCGCCCTGCACGCAGGCGATGGTGTACCCGTCGGCCGGCTGCTTCGCTACGTAGTCGAGCCCGAGCATGCCGCTCGCGCCGGGACGGTTCTCGACGATCACCTGCTGCCCGAGGCGCTCCGACATCTTCGGCGCGATGAGGCGCGACATGATGTCGGTGGTGTTTCCCGGCGGGAACGGGATGATGATGCGGATCGGCCTCGACGGGTATGGGGAAGATGCGGGCTGCGCCTGCGCGAGCGCGGCGAACAGCAATCCCAAAATGGTGACTGTCACCATTTTTGCGAGCGATAACGAGAGCGGTTTCACGCGTGCGTCCCCTATTTCCGATTCTGCGCGAGCGCCGAGTCCAGCCATCCCAGAATGGTCTCGGTCACCTTCGTTCTCAGCACGGGTTTCCTCCTCTCGGGAATGATGGGCAGCAGCAGGTAAGGCTTCCTGTCGAAATGCAGCGTCACCTTGCCGCCGAAGACCGCAGGCGGCCGGTCGGTCTCGTCGTCGTGGGTGAAGGGCCCGCAGCCCTTCATCGGGTGCTTCATGTTCGAGAGCGTGGCCGCGGCGTCGTCGTGCTCGTAGTCGCGGCCGCGGATGCTGAGCGCGATGCGATAGCCGGCGGGCACGACGATGCAGGTGGGCCAGATCTCGATGTCCAGCTCCACTACCGTCCCCGGCGTGAGTTTCTGCAGTTCGTCGTGCGTGTGCCAGGGCCGGTACGGCAGCGAGAGGCCGGGATCGAGCTTGCGGTGCGAGGCGCGCAGCCACCCCTGCGCCACCGGCGTCTTCGGATCGAGCGCGCCCTGGAACAGCACTTCCTTTCCACCCGGCTCGAACACGCGCAGCACGACGAAGAGGTCCGCGTCGGCCGTCTCGGAGGACACGAAGAGCTTCAGCGCCGACGGTCCGGTGATCTCGGTCTCCGCGCGCGCGATCATCGAGAAGGTCACGCCGTCGCCCTTGGGGTCGTAGGTGATGTCTTCCGCCGCGCTCGGCTCCTCGCGGGTCAAAATCTGGCTTTTCGGATCGAGATAGAACCGCGTCCACTGCGTGCGGGCGAGCGGCCACTCGCTCTCGGAGCGCTGCTCGAACCTCTCTCCCGGGCGGCGCACGTTGAGGAGCACGCGCGGCTGCTTGTCCCAGCCGTTCTTCTCGCCTTTCAGGAAGTAGCCGAAGAACTTCTTCTGCAGACCGACGCCGTAGCCGGTGTAGAAAGGGGCCCAGTGCGAGCCGCCGTGGACTTCCAGCCACTTATCCTTTGACGAAGAGCGGGTAAATCCTTCGAAGTTGCCGCGCGTGTGGAGTCCCTGTCCGCCCCAGTTCGCTGCGGTGAGCAGAGGCACCTCGACTTTGGAAAGGTCCGGCGAGCGCTCGCGGTAGTACTCGTCGAAGAGCTCGCGCGAGAGGAAGGACTGCCACATGTTCTCGCGATTCCTCTCCAGTTCTTCCAAAGGCAGGGTTTCGGGCCCGCACACCAGCTCCCCGGTCACGCGGCTCTTCGCGCCGCGCTCGCCCTGCCCGTGCTGCACCGTCTTCACCTGCATGTCCTGCCAGTTCTTGCGGAAGCTGCAGATGATGCCGCCGTGGCGCGCGCTCTCGCGGTAGGCGTCGTTCCAGCCCTCCCAGACGCAGATCGCGGCGAGATGCGGGGGCTTCGCCGCCGCGGCGCGCCACTGGTTGCTCGCGTAGTACGAGATGCCGTTCATGCCCACTTTCCCGCTGCACCAGGGCTGCGCGGCGGCCCATTCGATGCACTGGTAGATGTCGCGCGTCTCGCGCGAGTTGTTGTGGCAGAGCTGGCCGGGCGAGCGGCCGGCGCCGCGCGAGTCGACCCGGATCACTGCGTAGCCGTCGGGCACCCACTTCTCGGGATCGACCACCTCCCAGTTCTGGTAGCGGTTCGAAGAGCCGGCCAGCGCGTCGGGGTTCTCGCGCGCCATGATTTCCCATGCCGTCTTGTACCCGTCCTGGAAGGCGAGGCCCTTGCCGTAGGGCCCGTAGCTCAGGAGGGCGGGAAATCTGCCTTCGCCGTCCGGGCGGAAGACGTCGGCGCGCAGCACGAGGCCGTCGTCCACCCGGATCGGGACGTCCCATTCGATCTTCATGAAGTTATTCTAGTTGGAGCAGCTCGATCAGCGTCGGGCCGTATCGCTCGAGCTTGCGCATGCCGATGCCTGGAATGGCCGACAAGGCATCGAGGTCGCGCGGCCGCGCCGCGGCGATCGCGGCGAGCGTCGCATCGTGGAACACGACGTACGGCGGCACCGACTGGCTGCGCGCCTGCGCGGTACGCCACGCCTTGAGCCGCTCGAATACTTCCGGATTGACGGCGGATCCGATGTGAGCCTTGGCCGGCCTGGACCGCGACTTGCGCCCGCTAGCGCGGCGCATCTCCACGCGCTGCTCGCCCTTGAGGACCGGGCGGCTCGCCTGCGTCAGGCGCAGAGCGCCGTAGGAGTCGTGGTCCGGGCGCGCATAGCCGAGCGCCACGAGCTGGCGGAACACGCTGCGCCAGGTCGGCTCGTCCAGGTCCGCGCCGATGCCGAACACGCCGAGCTCGGCGTGATTCCACTGCTCGACGCGGTCGGTGGCCTTGCCGCGCAGCACATCGATGAGGTGCACGGCGCCGAAGCGCTGGCCGGTGCGGTAGATGCACGAGAGCGCCTTGCGCGCGGCGTCGGTCGCATCCCAGGTCTGCGGCGGATCGAGACAGGTATCGCAGTTCCCGCAGGGTGGGCCTTCCTCGCCAAAGTAGTGCAGCAGCCGCACGCGCCTGCAGCCGGCGCTCTCGCAGAAGCCGAGCAGCGCATCGAGCTTCGCGAAGGACACGCGCCGGAACTCCTCACTGCCCTCGGACTGCTCGAGCATGCGGCGCAGGTTCACGAGATCGCCCAGGCCGTAGGTCATCCACGCATCCGCCGGCTCGCCGTCGCGACCGGCGCGGCCGGTTTCCTGGTAGTACGCCTCGATGCTCTTCGGCAGATCGAGGTGCGCGACGAAGCGCACGTCGGGTTTGTCGATGCCCATGCCGAAGGCGATCGTGGCGACGATGACCTGGCCCTCCTCGCGCTGGAACCGCTCCTGGTTTGCGGCGCGCGCCGCCGGGTCCATCCCCGCGTGGTAGGGCAGCGCGGCGATGCCTTCCCCCGCGAGCCAGGCGGCCGTTTCGTCGACCTTCTTGCGCGACAGGCAGTAGACGATGCCCGCTTCCCCCGGATGCTGCTCGCGGATGAAGCGCAGCACCTGGGCGCGCGCATCGAGCTTCTCGACGACCGTGTAGCGGATGTTGGGTCGGTCGAAGCTGGAGATGAAAAGGCGCGCGCCCTCCAGCGCGAGCCCGCGCACGATCTCGGCGCGGGTATGCGGATCCGCGGTGGCTGTGAGCGCGATGCGCGGCACGTCCGGGAAGCGCTCGTGCAGCACCGAGAGCTGCAGGTACTCCGGCCGGAAGTCGTGGCCCCATTGCGACACGCAGTGCGCCTCGTCGATCGCGAAGAGCGCGAGCCTCGATCCTTCGAGAAGATTCAGCGTGCGCGGCATCAGCAGCCGTTCGGGCGCTACGTAGAGCAGGTCGAGCTCACCATTGGAAAAATCTTTTTCGATGAGCTGGGCTGCGCGCGCTTCCAGCGTCGAATTCAGGAACGCCGCGCGCACGCCGAGCTGGCGCAGCGCCGCCACCTGGTCCTGCATCAGCGCGATGAGCGGCGACACCACGATCGCGGTGCCCTCGCGCAGCAGCGCCGGCAGCTGGTAGCACAGCGACTTGCCTCCGCCCGTGGGCATCAGCACCAGCGCGTCGCCGCCCGCGGCGACGCGCAGCACGATCTCCTCCTGCGCCCCGCGCCAGCCCGCGTGGCCGAAGACGCTTTTCAGGAGGTCGAGGGCCCGGCCCGTCAACGCTCGGGCCGATCCTGCATGGAGCCCCGCATTTCACCCAATTGCGCCGAGAGCGAGTTCTCGATTTCGCTGAGCCGGGTGTCGAGATGGGCGCGCAGCTCGGTAAAGCGCGACGCCTCGGCCTGGTCGGCGAGCTCGCGGCTCGCCTGCAGCTCCTTCTCGCGACGGCGCCACTCGAAGATCACCGTGGTCTGCAGGTAGACCACGTAGAGCAGAAACAAGGCGGTGAGGATTCCCAGCAGGGCAAGCATGATGAGGCCGAGCGGCGCCTGGACGTGGGCCACGCCGAAGGACAGCGTGGTGGGCGCGACGAAGGCGCTCCAGTTCAGCACGGCGAAGATCACGACCAGCGCAACGACGACGAGCAGGGCGACTGTGCGAAGAGGCATGGGCGCACCATAATTACCACAGCTGCCCCAACCCATGGAGAAATGAAATGAACCCTGCACTCGCCGCCGGAGCCGCCGCTCTCTACGCCCTCGCCTTCGCGTCAGCCGCCTCCGCCCAGAGCGGCAACAACCTCGAGATCATCCACCATCCGAACTACGACAAGAGCGTCTTCATGCCGTTCTCGCCCGCGATCAAGGTGAAGAGCGGCAAGATCCTGTGGCTCGCGGGCGGCACGGCGCTGCCGGTCTACCACGACCACCCGCACAAGCGCGAGCAGGTCCTCCAGTACCTCGGCAACGACCTCGAGGCCCAGATCCGGCGCACCATGGACGGCATCATGGAGACGCTGAAGGCCGCCAACGCCTCGCCCAAGGACGTGGTCCACGTCTTCATCTTCCGCACCCGGCCGCGCACCGGCGACATCGGGCGCTCGAGCGCGGTGGTCAATTCCTACTTCGCGCCCTTCAACCACAAGCCGGCCACCACCAACATGGCCGTGCTCGAGCTGGGCGAGCCCGAGCAGCTGGTCGAGATCCAGGTGGTCGCGGTGGTTGACAACTAAGAGGGTTCTACTCGCCTTCCCAATAGCCGACCTGCGAATCCGAGCGGTTGACGTAGCGGATCGAATCGGAGAGCACCCCGATCTTGCCGGAGTCGGGGTACTCGCAGACCTCGGGGTACTGCATCGTGCTGACGGCGAGGTATTTCAGCTCGTCGGCGCCGGTGTTGACGATCTGGTGCGCGAGCTCCGGCCCGCCCGGGGGGCAGGCAATGAAGTCGCCGGCACGGACCGGGAAGGTCTCCGCGCCGATGCGCACCTCGCCGCGGCCCTGGAGGATGTAGAACATCTCCTCGTTCGAGCGGTGGTTGTGGAACGGATAGGCGCGCTTTCCCGGCGGCACGGCGGTCAGGTTGTAGCCGAGCTTCTTCGCGCCGATCTGCCGGCCGATCTGGCCGGTGCGCGCGTCGAAGCGCTCCGCCGCGGCGCCCTGCGGCGCGAACTGAGGCGGACGCGGCTCCAACGCCACGTCGGCGATATTGATGATGTGCTTGTTCATTGAATTTCGAGGAGCCCCTTTACGGGGCTAATGGCCTGTGTACATCCCGAAGAAAGACCGTGAGATCGGTGGTCGGCGGACGCGCCGGAACCTCGTACATCATCTGCGCGACGAAGCCGCGGTGGTAGCTCGTATGGTTGACCAGGTGCTGCAGCATCTCGCCGCGGGTCATGGCGCCTTCGCCGCCGCCGACGAACGTGAATTTCACTTTCTCACCTAACGCCGCGTCGGCGATTCGATCGCTCCAATCGATGTACCAGTGGTCGAGGTCCTCCTGCGCGCGCCACAGCTCGGCGAGCGGCGGATGGTCCGGCGTGTTGCGCGCGCTGTAGGCGTGGCTGCGGCCTTCCAGGTGCGCCTGGAAGATGCGGTCGATCACGTAGTTGTGGTTCAGCGTGTGCACCATGTTCCGGAACACGCTGCGCCGCGGCTTCACCGCCTCGCCTTCCGGCAGCGCCGCCACCGCGGCGAAGATGAACTCGTTCGCCCACGCGTTGTAGCGCGTGAGCGTCCGGGCATCACTTCGCTGCACGCTAGAAACCTATGGTGAGTCCGACGTTGAGGACCGGATAGTACTTCGCGTTCTTCAGCTTGTCCTCGAGCTGCGCCTGCTGCGAGGCGACCTGGCTCTGGAGCGAGCTGCACTGCCCCGCCGAGAGCGAGCCGCAGTTGGCGGTGAGCGAGGCTTGAGGCGAGCCCTGGAACATCACGCCCAGGTCGGCGTAGAAATTGACGCCCGCTCCCGACACACGTCCGTAGCCGATGCCGAGGTACGGCGCCGCACTGTTGCCCGGCTTCACCGTGCCGCTGATGCTGCCGCCGTTCACCTGGTCGCTCTGCACGTCGAACTTATTCTGGTTGAAGATGAAGCCCCCGGTGAAGCGGAAGAGCGGCCCGAGCGGGGCGAAATCGAGGAAGGTGTTGAGGTTCGAGAGCTTGAGCTTGCCGTGGTAGGTGATGTTGGTGTCGACGTCGTGGTCCACGCTGCCGCCCGAGTATCCGAGCCGGGCGCTCAGCGTCGGCGCGAGGTCCCACGCGACGTCGGCGCCGAGGCCGGTCGTGCCGATGCGCGCCCCGATGCCCGCCGCCTGCGCCGACCCGGCCGCGGCGAGGGCAAGTCCCGCCACTGTGAATTTGAGCGTTCTCATGGGGACTCCACTAGGTTGAGATAACCGGACTGTACCGACCGGCGCAGGGGGCTTCCATGGCCCAGTTGGCATTTAGCAACGAAAACGGTTCTAAGCACTACAAAATGAAGCTCACCGCGCCCAGCGACGCGAGCTCCATCGCATCCAGGATCGCCTCGCGTCCCGCGATCTTGAGCCGTCCGTCCTCCTTGCGCAGGAGATAGCGGTAGCGGCCGACATACTGCCGCGCGTCGTCGTTGCTGCGATAGCGGTAGACGGCGAAATTCGCCTCCACGCGCAGCGGCTGCCGTTCCACGATTCTCACGTTGGTAATCAACCGGCGGGTACGCGACGGCGGAAACTCGGCGTGCGCGTTGCGGTCCTTCAGGCGCGCGACGCGCGAGCGGATCCGGGCGATGTCGTCGGCGATGGTAAAGAGCGTGCCGCCCGGATCGGACTCGGGCCGGTCGTTGGACGGCACGCGGTAGTAAGCGTCGGCGGTGAGCAGCGCGAGCCACTCGTCGAGCTTCCAGGCGTCGAGGAGCGCGGCTTCCTCGTACAGGAAGGCCTCGACCTCTTGCCGTGTCATCGGGACATCAGGTTGTCCCATTGGATCCAGAACGCACGCAAGTGGAGCTCGTCGGTGTTGAGCTGCTCGCCCTCTTTGGCCATGCCGCGGCTCATCGGCGACCAGGGCACCTCGCGGTAGGCGGCGAGGCCCTGCTGCACGGATTCGAGCGCGGCGATGTCGTCGGGCGTGGCGAAGCCGCCGGGCCCGTAGAAGGTGAGGAAGCTGTCGAGCCGCACCGCGCGCGCGGTGGCGCTCTCCTCCTTCGGTCCGAGGGCCCAGGCGGTCACGCGCATGCGGTCGGCGGAGAGCGGCTGGAAGGTCCGGATGGTCACCGAAGAGCCGTCGGCGAGGACCAGGTTCGGGAACACGATCAGGTTGCGGTTGGTGTCGGCCACTCGCGCGGCGCGCGCTTCGCCCAGGCGCGCGACGAGCTCGGCGCGGATCTTCTCGAGCTCGGGCTTCGCCGCCTCGCCGTAGATGGGGATCCAGCGCGCCACCGGCCGGCCGCGGAAATTGACGTTGTCGGTCGTGGCGTGCCCGTTGCCGAGATCCTTGCCCACGCCGTGCGCCGGCAGCATGTGCCCCTTCTCGGGCCGCTTCATCTCGACGCCCGAGTTCTTGAGGTAGTCGAGCCAGGTGGAATGGGTGCTGAGGAGGTGATAGTCGTCGAAGCTGTTCTCGACCAGGAGCTTCCAGTTCGCACGGATGTCGTATTCCTGCGTGCCCTGGATGACCTGCATCTCGCCCGAGGGTGACTGGTCGATCACCAGGTCGATGTACTCCTTCGCGTTGCCGAGGTATTCGTCGAGCGAAACCGCATCGGCATCGAAATTCAGGAACACGAAGCCGCGATACGCATCTACTTTGGGAGGTTGTTTCAAGGAAAACTGCTTCTTGTCAAAGCCAGGCGGGTAGGCCGACTGCCCCGGCACCGCATAGAGGCCGCCGTCGCGGTCGTAGGTCCAGCCGTGATAGAAGCAGGTGTAGCGCTCGGCGTTCCCTTCGCGGCTGCGGCACACGAGCGAGCCGCGATGCCGGCAGGTATTCAGGAACACGCGGACCTGGTTCTCGCCGTTTCTGCAGAAGATCAGCGGCCGGCCGGCGACGAGCCGCGTCTTGAAATCGCCGGGGGCGGCAAGCTCCGACTCGTGCCCGACGTAGATCCAGCAGCGGTCGAAAATGCGCCGCTGCTCGAGATCGTGGATCGCGGGGTCCACCAGCGCCGCGCGGTTCACCTCGAAGCGAAATGCCTGCGGCTCGTTGACGACCAGGCGCATGGAACGCCTCATTATAATGAGCACGCCATGAGAACCCTTTGGCTGGCGCTCGCCGCGCTCTGTTTTTCGCTATCCACGCTCGCCCAGGACTTTCCCAGCCGCCCGGTGCATGTCATCGTGCCCTATACGCCGGGCACCGGCGCCGACATCCTCGCGCGCCTCCTCGGGCCGAAGCTCGGCGAGCGCTGGAAGGTCGCCGTGGTCGCCGAGAACAAGCCCGGCGCCACCGGCAACATCGGCGCCGAGTTCGTCGCCAAGGCGGAGCCCGACGGTCACACCCTGCTCTTCGTCGCGACCTCTTTCGGCACCACGCCGGCGCTGCAGAAGGCCCTGCCGTACGACCCGGTGAAGAGCTTCGAGCCGGTGGCCCTGATCGCAACCAGCGGGCTGGTGGTCGTGGTGAATCCGAAGGTACCGGCGCGCTCGATGAAGGATCTGATCGCGCTCACGAAGCGCCAGCCCGGCCAGATGCACTACTCATCGCCGGGCAACGGCGGGCCGCAACATCTCGCCATGGAGCTGATCAAGCTCGAGACCGGCATGAGCATCGTGCACGTGCCGTACAAGGCGGCCGCGGGCGCGCTCACCGACGTCGTGGGGGGGCATATCGAGGCCACGATCGCTGCGGTGCAGACCGCGCACCCGCACGTCCAGGCAGGCAGGCTGCGCGCGCTCGCCGTCATGAGCGATGAGCGCTCTCCAGCCTATCCCGACGTTCCGACGATGAAGGAGCAGGGCCTGCCCGACCTCGAGGTCGAGACCTGGTACGGCTCTTTCGTGCCCGCGGGCACGCCGGAAGCAGTGATCCGCGAGATCAACGCCGGCATCAATGCCGCGCTCAAGGACACGCAGGTGCGCGAGGCGATCGAGAAGCAGGGCATGACGCCCGTCGGTGGGGCGCCGCAGCGCCTCGGCAACCTGGTGAAGAGCGAGCTGCCGCGCTGGAACCGGGTGGTCAAGGAAGCCGGAATCAAGGCCGACTGAGAGGGAAACGATTACGGAACAGCTCGAAGATCTGGTTGCCGCCTACCGCATCCTCGCGGCGCACGGCGTGATCGACGCCTATGGACACGTCAGCTTGCGCTCGCCGCGCAATCCGCAGCGCTATTACCTTGCGCGCTCCGTCGCCCCTGAATTGGTGGAAGAGAGAGATCTGATCGAGTACGACCTCGACAGCCGTCCGCTCGACCCCGAAGTTGGCAAACCGGGCCGCGAGTCGGTGAACGAGCGCTTCATCCACGGCGAGATCTACCGCGCCCGCCCCGAGGTGATGTGCGTGGTGCACAACCACTCGCCCTCCGTCATTCCGTTCAGCGTCACGGGCGTGCCGATGCGCGCGCTCTACCACATGGCTTCCTTCATCGGCGAGGGCCTGCCGAACTTCGAGATCAGGGACGTGCGCAAGGGCACCGATCTCCTGGTGAAGGACGCGGTTCTGGGCAAGGCGCTTGCGGTGACCCTGGCGAAGAAGCCCGCCGCGCTGATGCGCGGCCACGGCTCGGTGGTAGTCGGCGAGAACCTGCCGCGCGCGGTCGGGCGCAGCGTCTATCTGGAGCAGAGCGCGCGCATGCAAATGCAGGCGATGGCGCTCGCCGGCGCAAGCGGCAGCATCACTTATTTGGACGACGCCGAAGTGCACGCTTCGGTCGCGCGCCAGGACTACTACCGCGCCTGGCCCCTCTGGCGCGCCAAGGCTTTGCAGCGTTCATGAATCGAGACCTCTGCGCGCTTACAGCGTGCGAGTTGTTGGAAGGCTTCCGCACCCAGACCCTCTCGCCGGTCGAGGTCACCAAGGCGGTCCTCGCCCGGATCGAAGCGCTCAATCCGCGGCTGAACGCCTTCAATCTGGTCTCGGACCAGGCGCTCGACGAGGCCAAGGCCTCCGAGACGCGCTGGTCGAGCGGCCAGCCTAAGGGCCTGCTCGACGGCGTGCCGGTGTCGATCAAGGACATCATCCTGACGCGCGGCTGGCCGACGCTGCGGGGCTCGAAGACGGTGAGCCCGAAGGGCCCGTGGAACGAGGACGCGCCCGCGACCGCGCGGCTGCGCGAGCACGGCGCGGTGCTCATCGGCAAGACCACCACGCCCGAGTTCGGCTGGAAAGGCGTGACCGACAGCCCGCTCACCGGGATCACGCGCAACCCGTGGAATCCGGACAAGACGCCAGGCGGCTCCTCGGGCGGCGCCGCGGTCGCGGTGGCCTGCGGCATGGGCGCGCTCGCGGTGGGCACCGACGGCGGCGGCTCGATCCGGATTCCGTCGAGCTTCACCGGGATCTTCGGCATCAAGCCTTCGTTCGGCCGCGTGCCCGCCTGGCCGCTCTCGCCCTTCGGCACGGTGGCGCACCTCGGCCCGATGACCCGCAGCGTGACCGACGCCGCGCTCATGCTGAGCGTGATGTCGCTGCCCGACGCGCGCGACTGGCACGCCCTGCCCTACGAGCCGCGCGACTACCGCGCCGGGCTCGAGGACGGCGTCCGCGACCTGCGCATCGCGTACTCGTCGAACCTGGGCTACGCCGACGTCGATCCCGAGGTCGCCGGCATCGTGCGCGGCGCGATCGGCGTCTTCGCCGAGCTCGGCGCACGCGTGGACGAGCGGCATCCGGGATTCGAGAACGCCGGCCCGATCTTCCAGACGCACTGGTTCTCGGGCGCCGCGGCGCTGATCCGCACGGTGAAGGACACGAAGCCGGTCGACCCGGGCCTCCTCGAGGTCGCGGCGCAGGGCGAGAAAATCACCGCCGCCGAGCTGATGGACGCGCAGATGAAGCGCGGCGCGCTCGGCACGCACATGAATCTCTTCCACCGCGACTACGACCTCCTCGTCACGCCGGCGCTCGCGGTCGCCGCCTTCGACGTCGGCCAGGAGACGCCGGTCAAGGGACGCTGGACCGAGTGGACGCCCTTCACCTACCCGTTCAACCTCACCGGGCAGCCCGCGGCGGCGATTCCCTGCGGGTTCACGAAGGCGGGCCTGCCCGTCGGACTGCAGATCGTCGGGCCGCGCTTCGCCGACGCCCTCGTCCTGCGCGCCGCGCGCGCCTTCGAGACCGCCCGGCCCGTCAAACTGCCCGATCTTTCGTAGGAGACGAACATGAAGATTGGCGTTCTTGGATCAGGTGATGTAGCGAAGGCGCTGGCCGCCGGCTTTCTCAAGCATGGCCATGAGACCACGATGGGCACGCGCGATCGCGCGAAGCTCTCGGAATGGGCGGCGACTCAGAATCCGCGCGCCAGGATCGGCAGCTTTGCCGAGGCCGCCGCCTTCGGCGAAGTCGTCGTCCTGGCGGTGAAAGGCTCCGCTGCAGCGGATGCGCTGCGTGCGGCCGGCGGCGGAAATCTGGCCGGCAAGCCCGTCATCGACGCAACGAACCCCATCGCCGATGCGCCGCCAAGCGACGGCGTGCTCAAGTTCTTCACCAATCTCGACGAATCCCTGATGGAGCGGCTGCAGCGCGAGTTCGGGAACGCGCGTTTCGTAAAGGCCTTCAACTCGGTAGGCAGCGCGCGCATGGTCAATCCGCAGTTCGCCGGCGGCAAGCCGACCATGTTCATCTGCGGGAACGACGAGGCGGCCAAGAAGACGGTCGGCCGCCTGCTGGAACAGTTCGGCTGGGAGGCGGCCGACATGGGCAAGGTCCAGGGCGCCCGCGCCATCGAGCCTCTGTGCATGTTGTGGTGCATCCCCGGTTTTCTGCGCAATGAGTGGACCCATGCTTTCAAGCTGCTCAGGTGAAGCCAGCCGCGGGAGCTTGCTCGTCTCGCACCTTAGGCTTGCTCGTCTCGCACCTTAGGCTTGCGCGACTCGCGCCTTAGTAATAGCGTTCCGCTCCAGGAGGACAACAACAATCGCCATGCCGGACAACGAGGCGGCCAGAATCGCGGCCGCCGCGCGGCGCTTTCTGAGCCTCTTCTCGCTCAACGACGCGGCGAAGATCGCTGCCTGCTACACCGACGACGCCGAGATCCTCGCCACCAACAGGATTCCGATCCGTGGCCGCGCCGCGATCGAATCCGTGTTCAAGTTCACCAACCGCCCCGGACATACGCTCGAGTTCCAGACCGCGGAGCTCGATGTCCAGGGGAACACCGCGATCGAGATAGGCGCCTACGTGCGCAGGCAGAGGGACGGCTCGACCTTCAATCGCGGGCGCTACATCGTGATCTGGAAGCGCGTCGGCGACGAGTGGAAGATCCACCGCGACATGTTCGCGAGCCAGCCGGGCGTCGGGTTGGGGCGCCCGACATGAGCTGGGTCACGGCCAATAATCTGGCGGGCTTGCGTCGCCGCAAGGTTGAGGTGCAGCCATGAAAATCGACGGCGGCTGCCACTGCGGGGATCTAGGCTCGGTGAAGAAGGTCCCGCGCCAGCCCTAGCCAGCCGCCCGCGGCCAGGGCGAAGGCCTGGCACGCCGCTACGGTGCAAATCCAGGCGGAGCAAACCACGGCGTTGAATTCGCCGACCACCTGCGCCGCGCCCGTGACCGCCTTCTTCGAGCGTACGCGCACGATGAGAAGCGTGCCGTCGTAGCGCTGCGCAAGCTCGCCCGGGAAAAAGCGCTCGATGCCGCCCGAATCGTTTCCGAGGAATCTCTGGTACGCAGCCGGCACGTTGCGGTAGGGACAGACCGGGTACCTGATCTCCTCGTACATGGCGCTACCGTAGCGCCGGAGGCATTAATTCACTGGCGCGCCGGTCCGCGCGCGGGTGGTCCAACCTGCCAAGTCACCTGCGCACGACGAGCCGATCTCTGCGGCTTCGGCGGGCGTCGCGTAGTTCGAATGAATCTCCCGGCGGCCGTTTGTCAGCCCCGGCGAGCGCCTTTTGTGTCTTCCGCGCACGTTTGTTTCATGTGTTTCACTTGATCCCGCTGTCCTGCCGCGCCCTCTAAGGCATTGGACAATCAGCGAAAAGAAACATCGGGTTCTAGAACTGAAACGCTTGGCGTGATCCCGCATGATAGAAAAATCACAAAAACCAAGGGGAATAAGTCATGCGTGCTCTTACCACCTCACTGCTCTTGCTTGCATTCAGCGCGCGCCTCGCATTCGCTGCCGACGATCCGCTCGCAAGCCGCGCGCAGGTCGAGCAGCTCGCGGCAAACCTGGCCGCGGAGCTCTCGCGACTATGCCCGCCGGCGCAGCCGGGAGACCAGGCCGCATTCGATCGGTGCCGTCATGCGCTGTGGGAGGACTCGACGCTCAGGCGCAGCCTCACGCCGATCGTGCTCTGGGGTCGCGTCAAGGACAGCGATCCCGACGCACGCCTCAAGGAGACGAACCTCACGCAGTTTGCGCCCGACGTCCTCACCGGCATGTACGTGCCGCTCTTCATGTTCAACGGCAAGCACGTGGTCGAGTACCTGCCTGCAGAACAACTTTTCCGTGTCACGCTGGAAACCGCGTTTCGCAACCGGCTCCCGCCAGGACAGTTCCCCTACCCGTTCTGGCACGAAGACGCCAAGTGGACCGCCTATCAGGGCGCCAACGCAGTACTGCTGTGGATCGATCCCAAGACGGTGAAGGTGAAAGTCGGGCAGTACACCAACCGCGCTCCGAACAAGCCGATCGTTTCCAGCGAGTTCGTTCGCGCGCCGAAGTTCGACGGCAAGTGGATGTGGACCGACGCCGACGGCCACGAGCAGCCGCAGGCTACGCTGTTCGACGGCTTGTTCCGGCCCGACAATCCGTACGCCGCGAAGCTCGATGTCGCCTATAAGGATTTCGCGCTCAAGCTGCGGGACGGCCAGTGCCTCGACTGCCACGTGCCGAACAACCCGGAGAAGATGAAGAAGCTGGTGCTGCTGCAGTCGCCCGCCCATGCCGCAGCCGAGATCACGCGCGTAATGGAGGCGGTGCGCAAGGACAAGATGCCGCTCGACCAGACCGGCATCGAGGCGCCGCTCGACGAGCCGATCAAGAAGGCGCTGCTCCAGGAGGGCGCCGCCTTCGAAGCGCTGGTCAAGGCCGCGAAGGCCTGGGAGAAAGACCGCGGCAAGTCCATGGGCAGCGTCCCGGGCGCGCCGGCGAAGAAGCCGTGACCCGCTTGGGGTTAGAACCCGGATTTCTCTTATCCGTTTGTCCGAAGCGTCAAAGACCGTGAACTAGCGGGCTTCCGCTCTCCCCTGAGGTCCGGCAGTATCGCCGGCGAACTTCAGGGGAGCCTGTAATGAACAACAAGATCAGCGTCCGGCTGGCGTCCGCGGTCCTTGCCTGCGCGCTCGCGGCAGTCGCGTACGGCACGGCCGCTCAGCAGTACGGCACAGCCGCCCAGCAACAAGGCACGGCAGCTCAGCAAAAGAAGAAGGCACGAGCGCCCAAGGACCCTGTCGTCAAGGAGCGGCTCGTCTTTGCAGTGAACGAGGGCGCAACCACCTCCGTCACGCACGTGGAGCTGCTCCAGCGCTACGCCCCGCTCGCGAACGCGATGGAGACTGCCCTGCGCCGGCCCGTCAAGGTCGAGGTGTACCCCGATACCGGGCGGTTCCGCTCGGAGCTCGAGCGTCAGCGGCGCTTCGATCTCGTGTTCGGCAAGACCGTGAACCTGCTGGCGGGCATGGTCCGCGACAAGAAGTATGAGGCGATCGTCAAGACCAAGACGCCCTACGTCGCCGGCTTCATCACCATGAAGGACAGTCCCATCAAGAACCCCGCCGACATGCGCGGCAAGGTGGTGATGATGCCCGAGCGCGTGTTCACCACCAAGCTGGGCGAGGCCAAGCTGCGCGACCTCGGCTTCAAGGAAAACGAGGTCACCGTCCGCTACACCAGGTTCCAGGAGGCCGTCGCGAGCTCGGTGGAAAACGGCTCCGCCGACATCGGCGTGGTGAATCCGACCGTGAAGCAGGAATGGCTGAAGAAGGGAAACCCCGTCCTGCTGGAAGCGAAGGCGGTGCCGAACTGGTCGATCATCGCCTCGTCGACGCTCACGCCGGCCGAGATCAACCGCCTGCGCAACGCCTTGATCGCCCTGAAGGATTCCGAGCACGGAAGCGAAGTGCTCAAGAACATCAGCGTGCCGGAGTTCGTCGCCGCGACCAACGCCGAGTACGTCGAGCTGCTCAAGTACATCGGCGAGTGACGCCGGGGCGCTAGAGCGCCGGTTTCTGTCCCGGCGGGGCGTAGTTGGACGGGACCTCGCCGCTCAGCGCTTCCAGGAACGACACGATCTCGGCAACGCTCGTGTCTTCCAGCTCGCGACCGAGCTGGACGTACGCCATGACGCGCACCGCGCTGTCCAGCCGGTCCACCGAGCCGTCGTGGAAGTACGGCGCGGTCTTCGCCACGTTGCGCAGCATCGGCACGCGGAACACGTAGCGGTCTTCCTCTTTTTTGGTGATCGCGAAGCGGCCCTGATCGACCTTCTTCGAGCCGGTCACGAGCCAGTAGTCCTTCGCCGGGCCGAATTTCTGCAGCGTCGTGCCGCCCAGGTTGGGCCCGTTATGGCAGTGGGCGCAACCCATCGTGATGAAGGTGCGCAGGCCGGTCTTCTGCTGCTCCGTGAGCGCGCCGTCGTCGCCGGCCAGGAAGCGATCGAAGGGCGCCGGCGTGGTGAGGGTCGCCTGGTAGGCGGCGAGCGCGCGGCCGTAGTTCTTCGCCGACACGGGCTCCGCGTCCTGCGGATACGCCGCGCTGAACGCCGGCGCGTACTTGAGCTCGTTCATTTTCGCGACCGCCGCTTCCTTCGAGGGGAAGCCCATCGAGCCGTTGAGCGAGCCTTCGGCCTGATCGGCGGCGCTCTTTCGGTCCCCTAGCCAGCGCAGCGCGGGCTGGGCGGTGGCATTGAATACGGTCGGCGAATGGCGCGAGGTCAGCGCGGCGCGCGCGTCGGGCGAGAAGGGCCGCCGGTCCGCGCCCCAGTCGCGCGCGGTATGGCAGCTCGCGCACGCGGTCTTGCCGTCGAGCGAAAGCCGCGGATCCCAGAACAGCGCCCTGCCGAGCTCGGCTTCGGGCGACCCTGCCGTCGTGCTCGCCTTGATCTCGCCGAACAGCGCCGCGGCTTGGCGCCGCAGCGGCTCGTCCGCTCTTGCGCCGGCAGCGACGCCGAGCGCGGCAATCAATACGGTGAGCGCGGAAATATTCATCGGCGCCACGATACGCGAGCCCGCGCCCGCAGGATGGTCACAGTGCGCACCCGCGTGGGGGCAGCGCTGTCAAATTCCGTTCGCTGCCAATGACCGTTCGCTGTCAATTTCCGTATGACTCGCTAGCGTCCCGGAGGGGCGTAATTGGAAGGGATGGCGCCGGTCAACGCTTCAAGAAACCACACGATCTCGGCGACGGTCGGGCCGTCCAGCTCGCGGCCGAGCTGTACGCTCGCCATGATGCGCACCGCACGATCCAGGCGTTCCACCGAGCCGTCGTGGAAGTACGGCGCGGTCTTCGCGACATTGCGCAGCATCGGCACGCGGAACACGTAGCGGTCTTCCTCTTTCCTGGTGATCGAGAAGCGGCCCTGATCGATCTTCTGCGAGCCGGTCTCGAGCCAGTAGTCCTTCGCCAGCCCGAATTTCTGCAGCGTCGTGCCGCCGAGGTTGCGCCCGCTATGGCAGAGGGCGCAGCCCACCGCGATGAAGGCGCGCAAGCCGGCCTTCTGGCGCTCAGAGAGGGCGCCGTCATCGCCCGCGAGGAAGCGGTCAAACGCCGCCGGGGTGACGAGCGTCGCCTCGTAGGCCTGGAGCGCCAGCCCGTAGTTGCGGGTCGACAACGGCTCCGGGTCACGGGGGAACACGGCGCGGAACTGCTCCGCGTAGCCGAGCTCGCGGAGCTTGGCGAGTGCAGCCTCGCGCGAGGCAAAGCCGAGCGACCCGGTCAGCGAGCCTTCGGCCTGGTCGGCGGCGTCCTTGCGGTCTGCAAGCCAGCGCGTCATGGGCTGGCTCGTCGCGTTGAACACCGTAGGCGAATGGCGCGAGGTCAGCTCGCCGCGCGCGTCGGGCGAAAAAGGCCGCCGATCCGCGCCCCAGTCCCGGGCGAGATGGCAGCTGGCGCACGCCGTCTTGCCGTCGAGCGACACGCGCGTGTCCCAGAAGAGCGCCCGGCCGAGCTCGGATTGCGGGGATGCCACCGCCGTGCCCGCCTTGATCTCTCCGAACAACAGCTCGGCTTCGCGCCTCAACGGCTCGTCCGCGCTTGCAGCCACGACGGCAACCGCCGCCACGACGCCCGCTGCGGCTATGCTCCGCTTCATGGTTTCTCCCCTCCCGCCTAATGCTACGAACAATGCTACGAACGAGCCGTTTCAGTGGTGTATCCACTTTGTTTCCGGGGATGAAACATCGGCGGTGCTGGATCGCGCGATCGGCGCAGAAGCGAAAGCGCTCTTCGTCGCCGGTCACGGCGCGGGGAGCGACATGAACCATCGCAGCGTGCTCAAGCTTTCAGAAGTCTTGCGCGGGCGGGGCTTCGACGTGGTGCGGTTCAACTTCCTCTACCGGGAGAAAGGCGGCCGCGCGCCCGACCGCATGCCCAAGCTTCAGACGTGCATGAAATCGGTAGTGGAGGATTGCCGGCGGTTCACGGGGTCAGGGAAGAAGCTCATCATCGGCGGCCGCTCGATGGGCGGAAGGGTCGCCTCGATGCTCGCCGCCGAGGGCTTCGCCTGCGACGGGCTGCTACTCCTCGCCTACCCGCTGCACCCTGCCGGGCAGCCCGAGAAGCTGCGCGACGCGCACCTGCCGAAGATCAAGGTTCCGGTGCTCTGCATCAACGGCACGCGCGACTCGCTCTGTGACCGGATACTCATGGAGCGCGCCCTTGGATCCGTGAAGACGCGCTGGGACATGAGGTGGCTCGAGGGAAAGGACCATTCCTTTCCCGTCAGCGACGAGATCGGCGAGCTTGCGGAGCGCTGGCTAGGAGCATTTGAGAAGTGAGCTCCTCAATCGAGCCGCATCTGAGCGACTTCGATCACTTGCTTCCACTTCGCCGTTTCGCTCCGGATGAATCCGGCCAGCTCGGCCGGCGTGCCGGGAGCGGGCTCGGCGCCCTGCGCGAGCAGCATTTCGCGCGTCGCGGGACTGTTCAGAATCTCGACTGCGTCGCGATGCACCTTCCGGATGATCGCTTCCGGCGTGCGTGCGGGCGCAAGCAGCGCAATCCAGTACTGGGATTCCAGCTCCGGCATTCCCAGCTCCAGCACGCTTGGCACGTCGGGTGCGCCGGAGAAGCGCTCTTCGCTGGTGATGGCGTAGGCCTTCACCTTCCCCGCCTTCAGGTGTGGCAACGCGACGGGCACGAGCATGAAACCCGCGCTGACCTCGCCGGCGAGCAGTGCAATCATCGATGCCGCGGAGCCCTTGTAGTGAACGGACGCCAGGTTGGCGCCGACGAGCTGCTTGAAATGCTCGTTCGCGACGTGCGGCACGGTTGCCGGACCGGCATCACCGAAATGCACCGGCTGCCGCTGGTGACGGACATAGTCGATGAATTCGCGCAGGTCAGCGGCGCGAACGGAAGGATGGGCAACGAGGAGCATTGGCGCCTTCGTTACCAGGGTGATGGGCGCCAGGTCTCGCGAAGGCTCGTACGGCAGGCTCTTGTTCAGCGTGGGCGCCGCGGCAAGCGCCGTACGGTCGGACACCAGCAAGGTATAGCCGTCCGGCGCCGCCTGTGCCGCAACTGCGGTGCCTATGGTCATGCCTGCGCCGGCCCGGTTTTCGACGAATGCCGGCTGCTTCCAGCGCGCGCTTAGTTGCACGGCGAGGTGGCGCGCCACGATGTCGATGAAGTTGCCGGCCGTGCCGGTCACGATGCGGACCGGCTTGGCCGGCCACTCCTGAGCCTGCGCCGAAGCGACGAGGTTCAAGCTCACCGCCACCGCGATCGCCATGCTGCGAATGCCTGTCATGTCGCCTCCTCCGGGAACTAGCGCGCCGGATGTTGACAGTGGGCGAAGTTGCCTGCAAGGATGCGCAATTCACCAAGCGTTAACTATCGATTAACTCATGGAGCTGCGCGACATCGAGTATTTCGGCGTGATCGCCGAGCACGGGAACATGCGCCGGGCTGCCGAGGCGCTCGGGCTCTCGCCGCCCGCGCTGAGCAAGAGCCTGCGCCGGCTCGAGACGTCCATGGAGGCGCGGCTCGCGCAGCGCACGGGCAAGGGCGTTCGCCTTACGCCGATGGGTGAGGCGCTCGCGGCGCAAGCCCTGCGCCTGCGCCTGACCCTCCAGGACATCACGCGCGAAGCGTCGGACCTCAACCATGGCCGCTCCGGACATTTGCGCATCGGCGCGGGTCCCACCGATTGCGAATGGCTGCCCGCAGCATGCACACGCCTGTTGGCGGAGGCGCCCAAGCTTCGCATCGACATCACCATCAGCGATAACGACGAGCTGGTGCCGCTGATCCTCGATGGCAAGCTCGACCTCGCCCTCAACACCCTTCCACCGCAGCTTGAGGAAGGCGTCGAGCACATTCATGTTCTGGACGATCAATACGTCGCTTTCGCCAGCGCCCACCATCCATTCACGCGCCGGCGCCGGCTTGCGCTTACCGATCTGGTTACGCAGGACTGGACCTCGTCGACGGCCGACTATCGACCGAAACAGCTCCTGTTGCGAGTGTTCTCGGAGCGCGGCCTGCCCGCGCCGCGCTTCGTGTTGCAGACCCGGTCGGTGCGACTGCGGCTGCAGATCATCTCGGCCTCGGCCCTGCTCGGCTTCGGCACGAAGCGAATGGTTGAAAAGGCGGCCGCTCCCCTTGGACTGAAGGTGTTGCGCGTAAAGGAGCTGGCGCTGCCCAGAACGATGGGCGTGATGTACCGCAAGGGCGCCTATCTGCCGCCGGCGGCCACGCGCCTCATCCAGCTGATCAAGGCGGCCGTTCGATAAGCGGGCTCGACTGCCCGCGCCCTATTTCCCGCCGGCACCGATGCTAGAATTTTCCCGATAACGCGTCGTGAACAACGCCCGGGGAGCCACCGATATGGAGACCATTTCATGACGCAAACCCTCATCCGCGTGAAGATCGCCCCGAAAGGCATGGGGCTGAACGACTTCGTGGCTCTCGAAGAAGGCTATTTCAGGGACGAGGGCCTGGAGGTCGAGTTCGACTGGAAGATTTTCCGCGGGACGCAGTCGAGCTGGAAAGGCAAGGACTACTTCCAGCGGCCGCAGGACCAGCCCTACGCCAAAGGCGAGGGCGAGCCCGTGATCCAGGGCGCGTGCGAGTGGGGCACGATCTGCAACGCAGCCGCCGGCATGGGCCGCGTCGTCGCCGACGCCTACGGAGAATCGCCCTGGGCGATCTACGTGCGGCCCGATTCGCCGATCGAGCGGCCCGAGCAGCTCAAGGACGTGCCGGTCGCCGTCGGCCTGCGCGCCGGCAGCCATTTCAACGTGCCCTACCGGCTGGAGAAATTCCTGCCGATCGAGCACATCAAGACGGTGAACGTCGGCGGCTTCGGTGCCCGCCTGAAGGCGCTGCTCGAGCGCGAGGTCGACGCCGCCAGCCTGCTGCCGCCGCAGATCGACATGGCCGAGGAGCTCGGCCTGCGCAAGATCATCTCCAACACCTTCCGCACCATCTGGTGGGCTCCGGCGAGCATGCCGGCGGCGGCGGTGCAGGGCTATCTGCGCGCGCTCGGCCGCGCCGAAAAGGCGCTGCAGGGCGACCTGAAGAAGTACCTCCCGCTGTGGAAGCACTCGATCCCGACGGAGTTCGAGGACCGCAAATGGGACTTCGACCGGTTCACCCGCGGCGAGCGCTTCGTCCACGCGCCGTTCCCGCGCGAGGAGTTCGACGAGATCTTCAGGCAGGTCGAGCGCTGGGGGCTCGATCAGTACGCCAAGGAACGCGTCTACGGGAACCTGGTCTATTCGGCCGGTTCCTGAGACGTGTTCGAGGCCGGGACGCTCGAGGTCTCGGGCTGCAGCGTCACGCTGAAGCGCGGTGGCGCCGGCAGGCCCCTTCTCTATCTCCACGGCGCCGGCGGAGCGCCCGCGATCCAGCCGTTCATGGAGGCGCTGGCGCGAGAGTTCGACGTGCTCGTCCCGGAGCACCCGGGCTTCGGCGCGTCGGAGGAGCCCGAGTGGCTCGACAACATCCACGATCTCGCCTATTTCTATCTCGACTTCATGGAGCGCCTCGACCTGCGCGATGCGATCGTCGTGGGCAGCTCGATCGGCGGCTGGGTCGCTCTCGAGATCGCGGTGAGGAACGCAGCGCGCATCCGGGCGCTGTCGCTGGTAGCGCCTGCGGGCATACACGTGGCGGGCCTCGCGAAAGGCGATGTCTTCCTCTGGCCGCCGGAGAAGAGGGTGCGCGAGCTCTACTTCGATCAAGGCATCGCCGAGCGCGTCCTCGCTCTGCCCCCTGCTCCGCAGGACACGGTGGATAAGAACCTGTACACGCTCGCGCGCCTCGCCTGGGAGCCGCGCTTCTACGACCCGCACCTGTCGAAGTGGCTGCACCGGATCAAGGTCCCGCTCCAGATCGTCTGGGGAGAAGGCGACCGGCTCCTCGCGCCGGGTTACGCCGCGGAATACAAGAAGCTGATTCCGCACGCGCGCGTGGACATCGTGCCGCAATGCGGCCACCTTCCGCAGAGCGAAAAGCCGGACGCGTACTTGCGGCTGTTCCGCGAATTCGCCTCCGCCGTATGAAGCGCGCGCGGCCATGAACGTCCTGCTGTTTCATCTCATGCCTTATGCCGATCTGGACCTCGGCGCAGCTAAAGACTACGCGACGGTGTGGACGCACCTGCCCAACCGCTTCTACGATCCGAAGAAGGGCCACGCGCTCTACAACCGTTACCTCGACGAGCTCGAATACGGCGAGCAGCTCGGCTTCGACGGCCTGTGCGTGAACGAGCACCACCAGACCGCGTACGGCATGATGCCTTCGCCCATCGTCACCGCCGCCGCGCTCGCGCGGCGCACGTCGAAGGCGAAGATCGCGATCCTCGGCAGCGCGCTGCCGCTGCGAACCCACCCGCTGACGGTGGCCGAGGAGCACGCCATGATCGACAACGTCACGGGCGGGCGGCTGATCTCCGGCTTCGTGCGCGGCATCGGCGCGGAATACCACACCTTCGGCGTGAACCCGACCTTCTCGCACGAGCGCTTCCACGAGGCGCACGACCTGATCGTGCGCGCCTGGACCGAGCCGGGCCCCTTCGAGTTCAAGAGCAAGCATTACCACTTCCTGTACGTGAACGTCTGGCCGCGGCCCTACCAGCAGCCGCACCCGCCGATCTGGATCCCCTCGCAGGGCAGCCGCGAGACCATCGAGTTCGCCGCGCACCCCGCGCACAAGTACACCTACCTCCAGACCTTCAGCCCGATCAAGGCCGTGGCGCGCTACCTGCAGATGTACCGCGACGTCGCCGCGGGCTTCGGCTACGAGTCCAGCCCGGGCCAGCTCGGCTGGTCGGTCCCGGTCTACGTCGGCGAGAGCGACGCCTCGGCCATCGAGGAAGCCCGCCCGCACTTCGAGATCTTCCGCAATACCTTCGTGCGCATGCCGTTCGAGATGCTTCTGCCGCCCGGCTACACCTCGCGCGAATCGATGAAAGGCATCGCTGCGGCGAAGGCCCAGCTAACGAGCTACATAGACGTGAAGCAGGCGATGGAGCTGGGCATGTTCGTCTGCGGCAGCGCGCGCACGGTGTGCGAGACGCTCACGGCCTACGCCAAGCAGCTCGGCTTCGGCCAGCTCCTCACCATGCTGCAGTTCGGCACGCTGCCCGCGGAGCTGACCCGCCGCAGCATGGAGCGCTTCGCCCGGGACGTGATGCCCGAGTTGAAGCGGCTTGAATGACGCGGTCGACCCGCTAACGCTGGACCTTCACTCCCTGCATGAGCTCGGCGAGCTTCTGCATGTCGTGCTCCAGCAGCTCGTGGAGCTCGGCCGGCGTGCAGCCGTCGGGCTCGGCGCCGTCGGCGGAGATGCGCTCCACGAAGTCGCGCCGCCTGATGGTCCGCTGCACGGCCTGGTGCACCGTCTTCACGACGCTGGCGGGCGTGTTCGCCGGCGCCAGCATCCCGAAGTAGCCGACCATCTCGAATCCCGGGACGCCGGCTTCCGACACCGTCGGATAGTCCGGCACGACGCTCGAGCGCTTGAGCGAGGTGACGGCGAGCGCCTTCAGTTTCCCGCTCTTCGCGTGGTGGAGCGACGACACCATGCTCGCGAACATCAGGTCCACCTGCCCGGCGAGGACGTCGGCGAGCGCGGGACCCGCGCCGCGATAGACGATGTGGGTCATCTCGATTCCCGCAGTGCGCTTCAGCAGCTCACCGGAGAGGTGCGCCGTGCTGCCATTTCCGCTCGACGCATAGTTGAGCTTCCCGGGATTCGCCCTGGCATAGGCGATCAGCTCGCCGACCGAGCTGACGGGCAGCGACGGGCGCACGACGAGCAGGAACGGCGCCGAGGCGACATTCGTGATCGGCGCGAAATCGCGCAGCGGATCGTAGGCGCCGTTCTTCTCCAGCACGGCATTCGACGTAAAGCTCGAGGAAGCGAGGAACAGCGTATAGCCGTCGGGCGGGCTCTTCGCCACGATGCCGGCGCCGATGCTGCCGGCCGCGCCGGGGCGGTTGTCGACGACGACCGGCTGGCCGAGCTCCTCGCTCAATCCGGGCACGAGCGTGCGCGCCATGATGTCGGTGGCGCCGCCGGGCGCGAGGCCGACGATGAGGCGTACGGGTTTCGACGGGTAGGGTTGTGCAAGCGCCCAGGGTGAAAGAAGCGGCGAAACCAGGGCAACGAGCAATGCGAACGCGCGAAACACGTCCGATGTATACCTCACTAGAATGGGCCATGGCGCGAAACGGCTACAGGATTTTCGACTCCGACACCCACGTCGGTCCCTACATGGATGTGCTCGAGCGCTATCTCTCGGGCGACGAAAAGGCGAAGCTCGCCGGCTGGGAGCAGTTCAAGTCGAAGAGCAAGGGCCACACCGTCTATACGAAGGGCCAGCGGCGCTACCTGCGCAAGCTCGGCACCGCCCAGGCCGACACCGACAAGGGCGGCTACATGGCGGGATTCACCGGCGCGAAGCGCGTGCGCGAGCCCTCCGAGCGCGGCGATGACGATCCGGCCGAGCGCATAAAGGATCTCGACTTCGAGGGCGTCGACGTCAACCTGACGCTGCCCTCGGGCTGGTTCGGCACCTGGACCGCGGGCGAAGACGCCGCACTCGAGATGGCGATGTATCGCGCATACCACCGCTGGATGAACGACTACTGCGGCGCGTATCCCGATCGGCTCGGCGGCATCGTCCTCGTCGGCACGCGCGATGTGCAGGCCGGCCTCGAGGAAATCGAACGCTGGGGCAAGTCGCGCTGGGCCTGGGCCGTCATGGCGTACGCGCCTTATGGCGTACCGCTCGATCATCCGAGCCTCGAGCCGGTGTGGGCGGCGGCGCAGGATCACGATCTCGCGGTCGTGCTGCACACGTTCACCGTGATGCCGCCGTACGCGCCCGGCGGCCTCGACACCTGGGAGAACCTCTGGCTGCAGCGCTCGGCGGCGCATCCGTGGTGCGGCATGCGCAACATGGCGGCGCTGATCGGCGCGGGCGTCATGGACCGCTACCCGCGGCTGCGCGTGGCGACGCTCGAGGCCGGGCACGGCTGGCTTCCCTTCTGGATGAGCCGCATCGACGAGCATGCGGAAACCATCGCCGCCGCCCTGCCCGCGCTGAAGGCGCGGCCGAGCGACTATGTCCGCGGCGGCCGCTATTTCCAGAGCATCGAAATTCCCGAGGGCGAGAAGCTCACCAACGCGGTGATCGACCTCGTCGGCGAGGACGTGCTGATGTACGCCTCCGATTACCCTCACGGCGAGAGCCACTTCCCGAAATCGGTGGAGAAGGTGCTCGCCTGGGACATGCCGCAGCAGCGCAAGCGCAAGCTCTTCTGGGACAACGCGGTGCGGCTCTACGCGCGCTGTGGCCTCCGCTAGCAATCCGAAAGCGAAGCGCCTGCGCGAGCTTCTCGCGCGCAAGGATCGCGTGCTCACGGTGCTGCATCCGCCGACCGCGGCGCTCGCGCGCATCATGGAACAGGCGGGCTGCGAGGCGGGCTTCGTCGGCACCTCCGCCGTCGTCGGCGGCTATACGGGATTGGCCGACGTCGGCACGGCGACGATGAGCGAATGCGTGCAGATCGGGCAATGGATCGCGGGCGCCGTGAATTTTCCGGTGATCCTCGACGGCGATACCGGCCACGGCGGCATCATGGCGGTGCGGCGCCTGGTGCGCGAATGCATCGAGGCGGGGCTCGCCGGCGTGCGCATCGACGACCAGCCGATCGAAGGCAAGCGCCGCACCCAATCGGCCGGCGTGCAGGTCGTGCCGCTAGAGCAGGCCATCGCGCGCTATCGGGCGGCGGTCGACATGCGCAACGAGATCGACCCGTCGTTCGTGGTCATGGCGCAGTGCTACGCGCGCGACGCGACCAACGGCGGCCTGGAAGCGTGCCTCGAGCGCCTGCGCGCGTACGAGCGCGACGGCGGCGTCGACTGGGTGCAGCTCGAGTCGCCGCACAGCGAGGACGAGATCCGCCGCGCGCGCGCCGCGGTCAAGGGCACGCTCTCCTTCATGCGCGGCAAGCTGCCGCGCTATCTCTCGCTCGAGGAGCATCTCGCGCTCGGCGTCAACGTCGCCTGGTATCCGGGCTTCACGCACCACGTGATCTGGGCCGCGCTGTGGGACTTCATGCGCGACTTTCAGAAGCGCGGCGTTCAGGCGTGGGAAGACTTCCGGGCCGCGCACGAGCACACGCCCTATCCCATCCCCGACGTGCCGCCCGACGGCGAGAGCGGCGAGAAGCAGCGGGAGCTCGAGCAGCGCTATTTCAAGGGCAAGGGCTAGGAGAGAGCGAGCCCCTTGATCGGAATAGCGCCTTTTTCACACGCCCGCCAGAAACTGCCCCAATGGCGGGTGTACTCGTCGATGCACCACAGCATCATTTGCTGCAGTTCGACCGTCTTGCAGTTGTCGAGCACCACCTTGAACGCAGTCTCGCTGTGGTCCTCGTCACCTTCGATGTGCACGATCCACGATTCCTGGTCCTCGTCCTTCACGCCGTAGTGCTCGCGCAGGCCGTCGCTGATGAGGCGGCACATCTCCGGCGCGTGCGACTCGCTCGCGATGCCCGAGTTGCCGAGCGCGATCACCACCGGCATCTCGCGCGCCACCTTGAAGCGGTAGTCGACCATGTCCTTCAGCCAGCGCGGACGGTCGAAGTCCTCGACCTCCTGCTCCGACCAGCCGGTGAAGCGCGTGGCGAAATCCATCGCAAGCGCGTCGTGCCCCTTGCTGCCGCAGCGCAGCTCCGTGTCTTCGTCGATCAGCGTGTCCATGATGCGCCGGCGGATGCGGCGGTCGTCGCAGCGCGAGTGGATGGTCGAGAGCACTTGCGGCGTTACCTTGGTGAAGTGATAGAACGCCACGCCGAGAAAGCCGATCTGCTCGCGCGTGGCCGCGCCGGTGCGGACGGCTTTCAGGAACGGGTAGTCCGCGTGCCGCTTGCCATCGAGGCGCGAGACCATGGCCTTGAGAAAATCGGGGCGCGACATTGCCTCAGGCTGAACTTGCGTGAGTGCCATTGGGCATCTCTCCTTTGCGGGAAACGTCGAGCTTCGCTAGCTCGGCTTCGACCAGCTGTACGAGCGACGGCACGTCGCTCAAACCGATAGCTGTGAACCAGGAATTACTCGGTGCGAGGCGCGCGTTCGGCCCCTTGTTGCACAGGCCAAGGCACTTGATCGTCTGGAAGTCGACGTCGATCCTGCGTTCAAGGAGCGCGGCCTCGAGCCGCTCGCGGATCTCGAGCGAGCCGCGCCGCCCGCAGCTCGGCATGAATTCCTCGGCTCGCACGTTGACGCAGAGCGTAAGCGTGGGTCGGGCCGCGAAGCCCTCCGGCCAGGGTCGGAGCCGCATTTTCATTCGACGGGCTTCATTCGACCCGCGCGCCGGACTGCCGGATGGCGCGTCCCCATTTGGCCACCTCGGACTCGATGAACGCGCCGAACTCCTGCGGCGTCGAGCTGATCGCCTCCACGCCTAGCGTCACCATCTGCTTCTGGTAGGCGGCGTCGTGCGCCGCCTTCACCAACTCGCTGTTCAACCGCCCGACGATCGGCACCGGCGTTGCAGCCGGCACGAAGAGGCCGGTCCAAGACGTGATCTCAAAACCGGGCACGCCCGCCTCGATCATCGTCGGCACTTCGGGCAGCGACGGCCAGCGCTGGGCGGTCGTCACCGCGAGCGCTCGTACCTTGCCCGAGCGGATCGCCGACAGCGCGCCGGTCGCCGTCTCGATCATCATCGATACCTGCCCGCTCAGCACGTCGGGCATCGCCGTGCCGCCGCCCTTGTAGGGGACGTGCAGGATGTCGACGCCGGTCGCCGACTTGAGGAGCACGCCGGAAAGATGCGACGCCGAGCCGCTGCCCGCCGAAGCGAAGGTCAGCTGGCCCGGATGCGCTCTTGCCAGCGCGATCAGCTCCGCCACGGTCTTGGCCGGCACCCCAGCGTTCAGGAGCAGCACGTTCGGCAGCGTGTGCAACGACGACACCGGCGCGAGGTCCTTCACCGGGTCGAAGGCGAGATTCTTGTAGAGCGCGGGGCCGATGCCGTTGGTGCCGATGGTGCCGAAGAGCAGCGTATAGCCGTCGGCAGGCGCCTTGGCCACGAACTCGAGCGCGATCATGCCGCCCGCGCCCGCGCGGTTCTCCACGACCACCGGCTCGCCGACCTGCTCGCCGAGCTGCTTCGCCACGCCGCGCGCGAGGACGTCCGACGATCCGCCCGCCGAGAACGGCACGATGAGCCGCAGCGGCTTGGCCGGATAGCTCTGCGCGCGCGCCGTCGGTACGGCGAGCGCAAGCGATGCCAAGAGAATCATGCAAGCTCGCAGGGCGCTGGAAAGCATCAGGCTCGATACTAATATGGCAGCCTTCCCGATGGGCTAGCGCAGGTAGCGCCCGAAGAACGTCTCGACCTGCTTGATGCTGTCCTCGCGGGCCCTCGCGTCGCCACCGATCGTCGCGCCACGTCCCTGCCGTGCCTCCGGCACGAGCGTCACCGGCGCGTACGAGTCGAAGCTGTGATACGCGCCTGGATAGACGACGAGGCTGACGGGCTGGCCCTGCGCGCGGGTTCGCTGGGCCAGACGTTCGCACGGCAGCGCCGGCGTCCAGTCGTCGCGCTCGCCGATCAAGATGAGCAGCGGGGCAGCCGTGTGATACGTGGGAATCCACGAGCCGGCCGAGCACTCGGGGTAGTACGCGATCGCGGCGGCAAAACCATGCTCTGCGCCCGCGCCGGCTCGCGCGCGCGCGGCCACGTCCTGGTCGAGCGCCGCCAGGACCGTCCAGCCGCCGTGCGAGAAGCCGATCGCACCGATGCGCTCGGGCACCACATCGGGCCGTGCTTCGAGCAACCGCAGCGCGGTGTACGCGTCGCCGGCGCGCGTGAGCGCGGGCACGAGGCCGCCGTTGCCGCAGACGCCGTTGGGGTAGCCGCGTTCGGAGAAGCTGTCAGGAATGGCGACGACGTAGCCCAAGCGAACGAGACGGCGCGTCCAATCGTCCACGTGGCGCGCACCCCGCACCACACCGCCGCAGCCGTGCAGCCACACTACCGCGGGAAACGGGCCAGCCCCGTCGGGCCGTACGATCCGGACGCTGATCGGCGAAGCCGGCTGGCCGGGGGAGGACGGCGCGCGAACGGCCTCCCCGGCGGCGCATCCGGCCACCAAGATGGCGAGCACGAAGTAGACGCCGCCGCGCGTCGTTGCGTGTATCACTGACGCGCCAGGAACGCGACGAGCCGAGGTTGTACCTCCGCCGGAACGTCATCGATGACCGCTCGCTCGACGCTGAGAAACCGCGCGTTGAGCCAGATCACCTTCGTCGGACGGCTGATCTCGATCTCAACGTTGCTCGAACCGCGGAAGGTCGGCGCGTCCGGTTTGATCTCCAGCTCGACCGCGTAATGCACCGGCCGGACGCCTTCCGGCGTGCGCAGCTTGGGCGCCTGGATTTCCTGCGCGTGCGCACCCGGCAGGCACACGATGGCCGACGAGAGCGCGACGCCTACCAGGCCGGCTCTTCCGATCATTGCCCTATGCAACCAGCGCTACGCGCCGTTGATCTTCAGCAGCCTCGCCGCCGTGCCGCCCAGGATGTTGACGCGGTCGGCGTCGGTCAGCTCGGGCGTCTTGAGGATATGGTCGACCGTGTTCTTGTCCCAGGGGAACGGGAAGTCGGTGCCTAACACGAGCTGCGACGTCCCCACCTGCGCTGCGAGATGGCGCAGCGCCTCGGGCGTGAACACCAGCGCGTCGAAGTAGAGCTGCTTCAGGTACTCGGTGGGCTTCTTCTTGAGCGGCACCGCGGCGCAGCGGTCGGGGAAGGTGAGGCAGATGTGGTCCGAGCGCGGCGCGTAGGAAGGCAGATACCCGCCGCCGTGCGCGGCGCAGATCTTGAGGCCGGGGAAGCGGTCGAGCGTGCCCTCGAAGATGAGGTGCGACAGCGCGAGCGTGGTCTCGAGCGGGTTGCCGATGGTGTTCTCGAGGCCACCGTTGCCCTGGAGGCGGCTCTTCAGCTCGGCGGTGCCGATCGGGTGGATGAACACGAGCACGCCGAGCTCCTCGGCCTTCTTCCAGAACGGATGGAACTTCGGGTCCGAGAGCTCCATTCCGGCGACGCTGCCGCCGACGCCCGCGCCGCGCAGGCCGAGCTTCTTCACCGCGTGCTCGAGCTGCTGCGCGGCGAGATCGGGGTGCTGCAGCGCCACCGAGGCGAGCGCGACGAAGCGGTCGGGCTGCTTGGCGACGATCTCGGCGAGCTTGTTGTTCTGCACCTCGATCAGCTTCTCGGCGACGTCGCGGTTTGCGGTGTACCAGTAGGCGTTGATGGTGAGCGCCTCCATGTCGATGCCCTGCTCGTCCATCGCCTTGATGCGGTCCTGCATCGTGGTCGTGAGCAGCTGTGGCCCGAACTTCAGGCCCATCAGCTCCATCGCCTCCGGGAAGCCGACGTGCGCGTGCACGTCGATGGTCTTCACGCGCTTGCCGTTTACCACCACCTGGCGGCGGCGCTGCGTTTGCGCGTTCGCAAGTGGTGCTAAGGAACACCCCGTGAAAAACAAACCAGCCGTAACGGCTGTCTGGCCAAGAAAATCCCTGCGTGTGGTCATCGGTCCTCCTCCTAGCTTGCGTTCCGTCAGTGCTGCCCCAGCAGCGCGTGCAGGATCTTCGCAAAGTCGGTGTTGTCGTGATAGCCGCGGAAGCGCTCGGCGCCGGGGCCGAGCGCGCCGACCACCACCGGCTCGGTGGTATGCCCCGAGGTTCCCCAGTACACGCCGGTCTGGCGCGACACCATGCGCCCGAGGCCGTTTTGTACCGGGTAGCTGAAGTTTCGCTCGAGGACCTGGTTCTTGAGGATCGAGTCGCGCAGGTCCGGGTCGAGCTTGAAGCCCGGGAAGTGCGCGGCGAGCAGCTTGTCGAGCGCCTCGGCCGAGGGCTTCTTGCCGAGGCTCTCGAGCGCCTTGTCGAACGACATGCTGATGCCGTTCAGGAGCTTCAGGTGGCTGTCGCCCGCGTAGAAGCGGTTCTTGCTCGAAGTGCTGGTCAGGTCCTTGAGCGCATAGGTGACGCTCAGGCCGCCGGTCTCGTGATCGCCGGTGACGATGATCAGCGTATCGGGCGAGCGGCGCTGGAACTCGAGCGCCACCTGCAAGGCCTCGTCGAAGGCCCACAGGTCGCGCATCAGCGCCGCGGCGTCGTTGCGATGGCCCGCGGTGTCGGGGTTCTCGTTTTCGATGAAGAGGAAGAACCCCTGCGGGCTGTTCGGCGCGAGCGCTTGAAGCGAGGCGCGCATCATGTCGGCGAAGGATGGCTGGTCGGCGGGGCGGTCGATGGCGTAGTCCATCGCGTCGTCTGAAAAAAGGCCGAGCAGGCGCGCGCTGCTCGCGGCCTTCAGCTCCTGCGCGTTGCGCACGAGCGCATAGCCCTTGGCACGGAACGCCTCGAGGTGCTTCGGCGTGAACTTGTCGGCGCCGCCGCCGAGCAGCACGTCGGGCTCCAGCGCGAGGTACTGGTCGACGATGGTGCCGGATTCGCCCCGGTTGCGCGCATGGACCGAGAACGCGGCGGGCGAAGCGTCGTAGACCTCGGCGGTGGTCACCAGTCCGATGCGCTTGCCGTGAGCCCTGGCGACTTCGACGGCGGTGCGCACGGGCTTGCCGTCGGGCCCCACGCCGATGGCGCCGACGGTCGTCTTCACGCCCGTGGACATGGCCGAGCCGGCCGCGGCCGAATCGGTGGCAAACGCCTCGTGAGCATGCGTGGTGAGGATGCCGAGGCTGCCCTTATTGAACACAACGTCGGTGACCGCGAAGTCGGCATTGCGCAGCGCCCGGCTCGAATAGCGCCCGAACTCCCACTGCGTGGCCGCCACGCCGTCGGCGTAGAGGACGATGATGTTCTTCGGCTGCTGCGCAATCGCCGCGAGCGCCCAGAGCGCGAGCAACAGACCTGCGAAGAGCGATCGGCTCCTCGATAACATGGACCCCTCCACCTAGCCTCCTCAGGACAGAACCGGCAAGATACAGCGATGGCGATGACTTTGAAACCGATCCGGCGAATCGTCACCGGCAACGACGCGCAGGGACGCTCCCGCGTGCTCTTCGACGGCCCGGCGCCGAACGTGAATCCAAGTGCGGTCGCCGCGAGCGCGGCCATGACCGACCTCTGGGTCTGGGACCGCTGTCCGGCCCCGATTTCCGGCGAGCGCGACGACGGCAACCTGCCCTTCAACTTCGAGCCGCCGCACCAGGGCGGGCACCTCCGCATCGTGCAGTCGGCAGGAAAGCCGCCCGGCTACGACCCGGCGGCCGACAAGAGCGCCGTGCCCCTGCACGCGCCGCGCCAGCGTCCCGGCGGCACGTGGGACAAGGGCGGCCAGAACGCCTTCAGCTCGCCGGTGCACCAGTCCGAGACGGTCGACTACGGCATCCTGCTCGAAGGCGAGCGCGTCCTGCTCCTCGACGACGGCGAGCACGTCATGCGGCCCGGCGACGTGGTGGTGCAGCTCGGCAACTGGCACGGCTGGACCAACCCGCGCGGGGAAAGCCTCATGGCGTTCATCATGATGGGCGCGGACCCCAAAGGAAAATGAGGCCTGAGTGAAGCCGGTACGAAGGCTCGTCACCGTCGACGACCCGAACGGCCGCTCGCGCGCCCTCGCCGATGGACCCGCGCCCGCGGTGCACACCGACCCGGCGCGGCCCGGCTACTCGTCTACGCTCATCTGGTACACCGACCGCACGCCCGCGCGGATCGACACCGCGCCGCTGCACGCGCGTTACCGCGAGATCCCGCCGCCCGGCGGCTCGTTGTGCCGGGTGGTTTGCTTTCCGCCGCAAGAACCCGATCACCGCCTCCCTCTGATGCGCACGGGCACACTGGATTTCTGCCTGGTGCTCGAAGGCGAGATCACGCTCGCGCTCGACCTCGAGGAAGTGCAGCTCAAGGCGGGCGACACGGTCGTGCTGCGCGGCGGGCGCCACTCGTGGCGCAACCGCTCGGGAAAACCCTGCGTCGTCGCGATGTCGTCTCATGACGCAGAAGGTTGAGACCGACCGCGCCGCGCCCGGCCTTGCCCGGCTGATCGCGAGGGAGTCGCAGCTCGAGCGCATCCACGAGGGCATGAGCTTCGGCGAAGGGCCGGTGTGGAACCGGCGCGACGGCAGCTTCTGGTGGGTCGACATCGTCGGCGACACGATCTGGCGGCGCCCGCGCGGCGGGACCGCCGAAGTGTTCATGCGGCCCTCGACGCACGCGAACGGCCTCACCTTCGACCGCGAGGGCCGGCTCCTCGTCGCCGGCTGGGCCTCGCGCTCGGTGTGGCGCATCGAGCCCGACGGCCGCCGCTACACGCTCGCCTCGGAGTTCGGCGGCAGGAAGATCAACAGCC
>DATMJC010000071.1:0-25339 GCA_035554435.1 Burkholderiales bacterium
GGCGCTGTGGATGATGTAGCCGGCGGCGTTGACCGAGTAGCCGTGGTCGGGCTTTTCAATGATGTTGCCGGCGAGGTCGACCTTGATCAGGCTCGAAGCGGTGACTTCCTCGTAGAGCATTCCGTACGCGCTGATCAGGATGTGGTGCTCCGGCCCGGGGACGCGCGCCGTGATGTGGTTGTAGATGAGGTCGGTCATGCCGTACTTCGCGACCAGGCGATAGCAGGCCGCCAGATTCACGCGCAGTTCCCACTCCGCTTCGCTGACCCGCTCCCGCATCGAACGCATCGGCTTCATGGCGCTTCCTCCGCGCCTATTATGCCGCGCGGTGGTGGAAGCTAGGCGACCGAGGACACTAGGCTTTTCTCAGGAAGTCGAAATCGCAGCCGTGCTCGGCCTGGAGCACGTGGTCCATGTAGAGCTTGGCGTAGCCGCGCGTCGGCGGAGCGACCGGTGGTTTCCAAGCCGCCTTTCGTTTCCGCAGCTCCTCTTCGGGAACGGCGAGTTCGATCGTCCGGTTCTTCACCGAAAGCCGGATGCCATCGCCGTTATGCACGAGGGCGAGGGAGCCGCCGACCGCCGATTCTGGAGACACGTGCAGCACGATGGTGCCGTACGCCGTGCCGCTCATGCGGGCGTCCGAGATCCGGACCATGTCCTTCACGCCGGCGCGCGCGAGCTTCTGCGGAATCGGCAGATAGCCCGCCTCCGGCATGGCATAGCCGGATTTCGGTCCTGCGTTCTGCAGCACCAGGAAATCCTCTGGCGTCACGTCGAGCTGCGGATCGTCGATCCTCGCCGAGAGGTCGTCGAGCGAGGAGAACACTACCGCGCGGCCCTCGCGCTCGAAGAGCTTCGGATCCGCAGCCGAGCGCTTCAGGATCGCCCCGTTGGGCGCGAGCGAGCCGAACAGGGCAACCAGCCCGCCTTCCTTGGCAAGGGGTTCCTTGAAAGGCTTGACCACGGCGCGGTCGACCCACGCCGGATGCCGCTCTAAGACCTCGCCGAGCGTGATGCCGGCGACGGTCATGCAGTCGAGGTGCAGGAGCGGCTTCAGCTCGCGCATGACGGCGCCCACGCCGCCGGCGGCGTACAGGTCCGACATGTAGTGCTGGCCGGTCGGCTTGAGGTCGACCAGCACCGGAGTGGAGTCGGAAAGCTGGTTCAGGTGC
Organism: Burkholderiales bacterium; assembly: GCA_035554435.1. Lineage (GTDB taxonomy): Bacteria > Pseudomonadota > Gammaproteobacteria > Burkholderiales > SG8-39 > SCGC-AG-212-J23. The sequence continues at coordinate 1,173 of DATMJC010000071.1, forward strand.
TTGAGGTCGATCTTGATGCCGGCACGGCCGGCGATGGCGGTCAGGTGGACGATCGCGTTGGTGGAGCCGCCGATCGCGAGGAGCACGCGCAAGGCGTTCTCGACCGACTTCTCATTGATGATCTGAGAAGGTCTCAACCCCGTTTTGATCAATTCAACGGCACAGCGCCCGGTCGCCTCGGCGGCGCGCAGGCGGTCGGCGTGTACCGCCGGGATCGCGGCGCTGCCCGGCAGCGCCATGCCGAGCGCCTCGGCGATCGACGCCATGGTCGAGGCCGTGCCCATCACCGCGCAGGTTCCGGCCGTGGTGGCGAGGTTGCCTTCGATCGTCTCGATCTCGGCGGAGTCGACTTTCCCGGCGCGGTGCAGCGCCCAGAACCGCCGGCAATCGGTGCAGGCGCCCAAGCGCTCGCCGTGGAACGAGGTCGGCATCATCGGGCCGGCGAGAAGCTGCACCGCCGGCAGGTTCGCCGAGGTCGCGCCCATGAGCTGCGCCGGGACGGTCTTGTCGCAGCCGCCGACCAGCACCACGGCGTCCATCGGCTGGGCGCGGATCATCTCCTCGACGTCGATCGACATCAGGTTCCGGAACATCATCGAGGTCGGGCTGAGGAACACCTCCCCGAGTGACACGGTGGGAAACTCGATCGGCAGGGCACCCGCCGCGAGGACGCCACGCTTCACCGCCTCGATCAGCTCGGGGAAATGGCGGTGGCAGTTGTTGAAGCCGCTCTTCGAGTCGGCGATGCCGACGACCGGGCGAGCGAGCATCTCGCCCGAGTAGCCCATGCTCTTCGCGAACGAGCGCCGAAGATAGAGGGAAAACGCCGGGTCGCCGTAGTTGGTGAGGCCCTTTCCCAGTCCCTTCGGCTTCGTCTCGCTCATTGCATCAACCCTCGCGGACCGGCTCCACGTAGATCTCTACGCGGCGGTTGAGCTGCCGGCCGGCTTCCGTGGTGTTGCTCGCCACCGGCTCGGACTCGCCCTTGCCGGCCGTCGCGAGGCGCACCGGGTTCACCTTCTTCGACTCGAGGTACTGTGCCACAGAATAGGCACGGCGCTGCGAGAGATCCTGGTTGTACTTGTCGGTGCCGACGTTATCGGTGTGCCCGACCACCGTCACTGTGGTCTTGTTGTAGCGCGTCATCACGTCCGCCAGCTTATCCATCGTGGTATAGAACCCCTGCTTGACGGTAGTGGAGTTGGTGTCGAACGCGGTGTTGCTGGTCATGGTGATGCGCACCACGTCGTTCGGCATCTTGTCGACTTTCGCCTCTCCCAACTGGATCTCCTTCGCCAGGTTCTTCTCCAGGTCGCGCTTCTGGTTGTCCATGTAGCTGCCCACCGCGCCGCCGGCCAGCCCGCCGCCGATGGCGCCGATAATCGCGCCCCGCGAGCGGTTGCCGCTGTATGCGGTGGCGCCCAGGACCGCGCCGCCCACCGCACCGAGGGCAACTCCCTGATTCGCGTAATTGGTCGGGATGCTGTCGCACGCCGCCAACGCAACTGCCAGGACTGCAATAGAGATTTTCTTCATGCGTTACTCCATATCTCCTGTGAGACTTCCATGATGAGCTCGAGCTTGCGACGCGTGTCGTCCTGCGTGATCGGCTGGCCGCTGCCGCCGCCGCTCGAGAACCCGCACTGCGGACCGATGCCGAGCTGCTCGAGCCCCGCGTGACGCGAGGCGGCATCGATCTGCCGCTTCAAGAAATCCTTGCTCTCCAGCACCGGAGTCTTGGTGCTCACGAGGCCGAGGATCACCCGCTTGCCCCTGGGCACGTGGCGCAGGGGCGAGAAATCGCCGGCGCGGGCGCTATCGTACTCGAGGCAATAGACGTCCGCATCGATCCGGTTGAAGAGCGCCTCGGCGATCGGCTCGTAGCCGCCCTCGGCCATCCAGGCGCCCTTGAGATTGCCGCGGCAAAGATGGATGCCGAGCGTCATGCCGGCCGGCTTGCCCGCGACCGTCTCGTTGATGAGCCGCGCATAGCGCTCGGTGAGCTCGTCGGCGTCCTCGCCTCGCGCCGCGACCTCGGCGCGTGCGCGCGGGTCGCAATTGCACGGCAACGCGGTGTCGTCGAGCTGCAGGTAGCCGCAGCCCGCCGCCGCCAGCTCCTCGATCTCTTCCCGATAGATCTTCACCAGGTCGGAAAAATACGCTTCTCGGTCCCCGTATATTGAGGGCTCGAACGACTTCGGCCCAAGGAAGTAGTGCATCACGTCGGGCGCCGCGATCGTCGCCTTCGGCGTCCCCTTCGTCACGACCGATTTCAGGAACCGGTAGTCGTCGGCGACGATACGCCGGCTGCGCCGCAGCCGCGCTTTGGCATAGGGAGACGCGGCCACACCCACGACGCTCGTCTCGTTTCGGAAGGTGAGCGCGCCGTCGCGCAGCCCGAAGCCCTCCACGGCGTCGATGAAGCCCGCCGACCAGCTGCGGCGCCTGAACTCTCCGTCCGTGATCGTCGGCAGGCCGATCGATTCCTGGAACGCCACGATCCCGCGGACGCAGTCGTCCTGGATCTCCTTCAATCGGTCCGCGTCGATCCGGCCGGCCTTGTGGCCGCGCGCCGCGTCGAGCAGGCGCTCCGGGCGCAGGAAGCTCCCGACATGCTCCACCCTGAACGTCATCCGTACTTGGCGCGAAGCATCCGGGCGGCTTCGACCATGGCCTTCATCTTGCCGAACGCGACCTCGCGCGGCAGGTATTTCATTCCACAGTCGGGCGCGAGGATGATGTTTTCCCTTTGGACGTAGGGCATCGCTCGCGTCACCCGGTCGAAGACCTGTTGCGCCGTCTCGACCGTCGGGTCGTTCAGGTCGAGCGCCCCGACCATGATCCTCTTGCCTCCGAGCTTCTCGAGCACCGCGCAGTCGAGATTCGATTGCGCAGTCTCGACGGAGACCTGGCGGCACGAGCAGCCTGCCAACTCGGGAAGGAACGAATAGCCCGAGGGCCGTGCATGGATAATCGCGGCGTAGCCGAAGCAGATATGAACCGCCGTCTCGCCGTTGACACCGTCAAGGGCGGCATTGAGGGCCTTGAGACCATACTGGCGCGCCTTCTCGGGGCGCGCTTGCATGTAGGGCTCGTCGATCTGGACGATGTCGGCGCCGGCGGCGAAGAGGTCGCGGATCTCCTCGTTCACGGCCCGCGCATAGTCCATGGCCGCCTCCTGTTCCGACGCGTAGTAGTCGTTCTGCGCCTGCTGCGACATGGTGAACGGACCGGGCACGGTCATCTTCACCTGCTTGCTTGTGTGTTTCTTGAGAAAAAGCAGATCTTCGACCTCGACGGGATGCTTGCGCCTCACCCTTCCGACGATGCGCGGAACCGGGTTGGGGTGGCCCGAGCGGTCGAGCGCAACCCCGGGCTCGTCGATGTCCACGCCCTCGAGCGCGGTGGCGAAGCGGTTCGAGTAGCTCTCGCGCCGCGTCTCCCCGTCGGTGATGATGTCCAGGCCCGCCGCCTCCTGCGCCCGGATCGCAAGCACGGTCGCATCGTCTTGCGCCTCCCTCAAGAAGGAATCTTCAACCCGCCAAAGCTCTCGCGCGCGCACGCGCGGCGGGAAGCGCCCGGCGAGCTTCTTGCGGTCGATCAGCCATTCGGGCTGCGGGTAGCTGCCGACCAGTGTGGTGGGAAAGAGCATTTCTATCCTGACTTTCTACCCATCCACGAATTTGGGGGAAATTTTCCTGAGCCGGCCCGGGTCGATGCGCCCGCTGCGCTGGATATAGCTCCAGGCGAACTCGCGCGGCGCTAGCCGCATGTGCTCGGGGAACCGATCGTACCAGTTGCCGCTCGCATCCGCCGCCGCGACTAGCTTTTCCACGATCGGCCTGCGCGCCGCTTCGAAAGCTTCCAAGGCCTTGGGCACCGGATATTCCATTAACGCCTTTGCGAGAGCGATGGCATCCTCCATTGCGAGGCGCGTTCCGGACCCGATCGAGAAATGCGCGGTGCGCAGGGCGTCGCCGATCAGCACCACGTTGCCCGCATGCCAGCGCGCATTTCTTACATTGGGAAAGTTTCTCCATACGGACTTGTTCGATACGAGACGGTGCCCTCCCAGGGTGGCGGCGAAGACGCTTTCACAGTACCGGAGCGTCTTCGCTTCATCCATGCCTGAAAAGCCAGCCCGTTGCCACGTTTCTGCGTCGCATTCGAAAACAAAGGTGCTCATGTCCGGCGAGTGCCGGTAATGATGGGCGTTGAAGGTCCCGTGCTCGTTCTCGACGAAGGTCTGCGTGAGCGTGGGGAAAATCCTGGTGGTGCCGAACCAGGCGAACTTGTTGGCGAGCGGCGTGATGGTCGTGCCGAAATCGGCGCTACGGCGCACGAACGAATTTGCGCCGTCCGCCGCGACGACAAGGTCATAGCCCTTCAATCCCTCGGGGAAAGAAAGCGGTTTCCGATACTCGGGTACGACTCCGGCACTCGCCGCGCGCTGCTGCATGAGGCGCACGAATTTGAGCCGCCCGATCGCCGAAAAGCCGATGCCGTCGATGACGACCGGCGTGCCGCGGTGCACGACGGTGAGGTCGGTCCAGGTCTCCATGTGCGGCGTGATGGCATCGTAGGTCTCGGGGTCGTCGCCGCGCAGGAACTCGAGCGCCCGGTCGGAGAACACCACGCCGAAGCCGAACGTGGCGTCGGGCGGGTTCTGCTCGACCACCCGCACTTCGTATTTCGGGTTGGCTTTCTTGAAGAGATACGAAAAGTACAGTCCGGCGGGACCCGCGCCGACGACGAGGATGTTCATCGATCTACTTCTCCCGGAACAGCGCGACGACCTGCTCGCGCAGCCAGCGGTTGCCGGCGTCGGCCTCGAAGCGCTCGTGCCAGTGCACTCCGACGTCGGCCTGGGGAATCGACACGGGCGGCGGCAGCGACTTGAAGTTGCCGCGCTTCTCGTAGACGCGCGCCACGCGCGCCGGCAGCGTCAGGATGAGGTCGGTGCGCTCGAGCACCATCGGCACCACGGTGAAATGCGGCACGCGCAACGCGATCCGCCGCGAGATGCCGGCGCGCTCGAACGCCTCCTCGATGACGCGGTGGCCGCCGCGGTAGGTCACCAACACGTGCAGGGCAGTGAGAAAAGATTTTTTTGTTAATGCCTTTATTTGGTGATCGGCGCGCATCAAGCACACATAGGGATCGCGGAAGAGCGCGGTGCGGCGTACCGGGGCACTGAGGCTCGGCAGGAAGCCGACGGCGAGGTCGAGCGCGCCCGCGGCAAGCGCGGCGGCGATGTCCTCGACGTCCAGGCCCGCTGCCTCCAGCCGCACCCCGGGCGCCTCGCGCTGCACCCGCTCGACGAGCGGCGGCAGGAACTCGATCTGGCCGAGGTCCGACATGTAGAAGCGGAACGCGCGGGTCGAGGTGGCCGGGTCGAAGCCTGGGCCGTGGGCGAGGGCCGACTCGAGCAGCGCCAGCGCCTGCCTCACCGGCCCGGCCAGCTCGCGCGCGAACGGGGTCGCGTCCATGCCGCCCGGGGTGCGAAGGAACAGCGGATCGCCGAACAGCACCCGCAGCCGGGCGAGCGCATTCGACACCGCCGGCTGCGTCAGGCCGAGGCGCCCCGCGGCGGGGGTGACGCCGCGCTCGTGCAGCACGGCATCGAACACCCGCAGCAGGTTCAGGTCGATGTCCTGAACATTCACAGCGATGATTCATATCATGAGCGTCATTGATTTGACAAATAAACCGCGCGGCGCCTAACCTCGCTGTCCCTACAGAGGAGGAATCGAATCCAATGAAGCGCGTTCTTTGCCTTGCCCTAGCCCTCGGACCGGCGCTGGTATCGGCACCGGCGCAATCCCAGGAAGTGACGCTGCGCGTTGTGAGCGCGTTCCCCGAGAACCAGTTCTACGTGAAGCGCACCCTCGAATGGATCGAGAAAGTCAACAAGGAAGGCAAGGGCACGCTGCAACTGAACTTCATCGGCGGGCCGAAGGCGATCCCGACGTTTGAGGTGGGCAAGGCGGTGCAGAGCGGCGTGGTGGACATCGGCTTCACCACCGGCGCGTTCTACACCAACGTCATGCCCGAGGCCGACATCCTCAAGCTTGCCGAGACCAGCGCCGCCGAGCAGCGCAAGAACGGCGGCTACGACCTGATCAACAAGATCTGGGCCGAGAAGGCGAACATGCGCTACCTCGCCAAGGTGGTCGAGTTCACGCCCTTCCACCTCTACCTCACCAAGAAGATCGACAAGCCCGACCTCACCGGCCTGAAGATCCGCATCACGCCGGTCTACCGGGAGTTCTTCCAGGCGATGAACGCGCAGGTGATGACCACGCCGCCCGGCGAGGTGTACACGGCGCTCGAGCGCGGCGTGATCGACGGCTACGGCTGGCCGATCCACGCGCTGTTCGACCTCAACTGGCAGGAGAAGACCAAGTTCCGCGTCGACCCCGGCTTCTACAACGCGGAGGTGGGACTGGTCATGAATCTCGACAAGTACAAAGGGCTGCCCGTGAAGGCGCGCGAATATCTCGACCGCCAGGCGCTCGGCTACGAGCAGCAGAACGACTTCTGGAAGACCTACAACCAGCAGGAAGCGAAGCGCCAGGCCGAGGCCGGCATCCAGACGATCCACTTCGACGCCAAGACGAGCAAGGAATACGTCGACAAGGCGAAGGAAATCGGCTGGGCAAACGCGATCAAGCAAAGCCCGCAATACGGCGAGGCCCTGAAAAAAGTACTCGCGAAATAGATGCAAGGCATCGAGCGCGCATACGGGCGGCTGCTGGAGCTCTTCGCGGCGGCCGCCTGCGTGCTGGTCTTCGGGATGACGCTCATGATCTGCGCGGACGTGTTCCTGCGTAACGTGCGCGTCGTTCCCGGGGTCGCCGGCCTGGCGTGGTCGGCGGAAATCTCCGAAGCGATGCTGTTCCTGGTCACTCTGCTCACCGCGCCATGGCTGCTGCGGCGCGGCCAGCACATCCGCGTCGACATCGTGCTGCGCGCCGTGCCGCCGCGGGTCGGGTGGCTGTTCGAGTGGGCAGTGGACATCCTCGGCCTCGCCTGCTGCGCGATCATCTTCTGGTACAGCGCGCGCGCCGCGTTCGCCAGCTTCAAGGCCGGGTCGCTGTCGATCAAGACGCTGGTGACGCCGGAATGGTGGCTGCTCAGCGTCCTGCCGATCGCCTTCGCCTGCCTGACCCTCGAGATGCTGTTCCGCATGCGCCGGCTTTGGTTCGCCCCGCGCGCGCCGCGCGACGACGCGGTGTCGACGGGGTAAGGCATGTCATGGGACGCCGCCGCATGGCTGATGCTCGGGGGATCGACGCTGCTGCTCTTCCTCGGGCTGCCGGTCGCCTTCTCCTTCCTGGTCATCAACCTGCTCGGCGCGGTGCTGTTCCTCGGCGGCGAGCCGGGACTGGTGCAGCTCGCGCGCAATTCGGTGAGCTCGGTGGCGAGCTTCTCGCTCACGCCGATCCCGCTCTTCATCCTCATGGGCGAGGTGCTGTTCCACACCGGCCTGGCAGTGAAGGTGATCGAGGGCGTCGAGCGCCTCATCCGGCAGGTGCCGGGCCGGCTTGCGGTCGTCGCGGTCGTCGCCGGCACGGTGTTCTCGGCGATCTCGGGCTCGACCATCGCCACCACCGCGATGCTCGGCAGCCTGATGCTGCCGGTGATGCTGGCGCGCGGCTATCACCCGACCATGGCTACGGGGCCGCTGATGGCCATCGGCGCGGTCGACATGCTGATACCGCCCTCGGCGCTCACCGTGCTGCTCGGCAGCCTGTCGGGCATCTCGATCTCGAAGCTGCTGATCGGCGGCGTCATGCCGGGACTGATCCTCAGCGTCGCGTTCGTGATCTACATCATCGCCCGGGTGAGGATGAACCCGGCGCTAGCACCGACCGCCGCTTTTACCGAGCACCGCGGCTGGGAGAAGCTCCGGCCGTTCGTAAAGTACGTGATCCCGCTGGTCTCGATCTTCGCTGTCGTCGTGGCGTCGATGTCGGCAGGCTGGGCGACGCCGACCGAATCGGCCGCGATCGGCGCGTTCTTCACCATGGTTCTTGCCGTTCTTTATCGCTCTCTATCCCTGAAAAATCTCGTCGCCGCGCTGCGGGGCACAGCAGCCATTTCGGGCATGATCCTGTTCATCATCCTCGGCGCGACCACGTTCTCGCAGATCCTGTCCTTCTCGGGGGCGAGCAACGGGCTGGTGGAGATGATCGTCGGTTTCGGCCTGCCGCCGCTCGGGGTGATCGCGCTGATGATGCTGCTGCTGATTTTTCTCGGGCTGTTCGTCGAGCAGGTGAGCATGATGCTCATCACCCTGCCGATCTACATGCCGCTGGTCGTGAAGTACGGCGTCGACCCGGTCTGGTTCGGCGTCATGTTCCTCATCTGCATGCAGCTCGGCCTGCTCCTGCCGCCCCACGGGCTGCTCCTCATGACCATGAAGGGCGTGGCGCCGCCGGCGGTGAGGATGGGGCACATTTTCCAGGCCGTGCTGCCTTATATCGCGATGAGCCTGCTGCTCCTCGCGCTCGTGTTCTTCGTTCCGGCGGTCGCCGTGTGGTTGCCTAAGGTGCTGGTCTAATGGAAAGATCGTTCAAGGAAGAAGTCGAGAAGCTCAGGCTCGGTGACGGCGAGACCTTCCACGGCGAGGCGATCCTCGCAGTCACCAAGGCGCTGCTTCAGTCGGGGGTCGCCTACGTAGGCGGCTATCAGGGCGCGCCGGTATCGCACGTCATGGACGTGCTGAACGACGCGCGCGATATCCTCGACGGCCTCGGGGTGCACGTCGAGACGAACGCGAACGAAGCCGGCGCCGCGGCGATGCTCGGCGCTTCGATCAACTACCCGATGCGCGGCGCAGTGGCCTTCAAGTCCACCGTCGGCACCAACGTGGCGTCCGATGCGCTCTCCAACCTCGCCTCGGCCGGCGTCAAGGGCGGCACACTGCTCGTGCTCGGCGAGGACTATGGCGAGGGCGCCTCGATCATCCAGGAGCGCACGCACGCCTTCGCCATGAAGTCGCAGATCTGGCTCCTCGATCCGCGCCCCAACCTGCCGAAGATCGTCGAGATGGTCGAGCAGGGCTTCGAGCTTTCGGAAGCCTCCAGCACGCCGGTGATGCTCGAGCTGCGCATCCGCGCTTGCCACGTGCAGGGCAGCTTCAAGACGAAGAGCAACCGGGAAAGCCTCTATTCCAAGAAAAATCAATTTCAGGCCCCGGACTTCGACTACGGCCGCATCTGCCTGCCGCCCGCCACCTATGCGCAGGAAAAGCACAAGATCGACGTGCGCTGGCCCGCCGCCGTTTCTTTCATAAAAGATAAGAAGCTGAATGAGTTCTTCGTGGGAGAAATGAGCGACGTCGGCATCATCTGCCAGGGCGGCATGTACAACGCGGTGATCCGCGCGCTGCAGACGCTGGGGCTGGCGGACGTGTTCGGCGTCTCGCGCGTGCCGATCTACTGCATGAACGTAACCTACCCGATGATTCCGGACGAGATCGTCGAGTTCTGCAGCGGGAAGAAGGAAGTGCTGGTGGTCGAGGAAGGCCAGCCCGCCTTCATCGAAGAGCAGGTGCTCGCCACCTTGCGGCGCTACGGCTCGAATGACGTGAAGATGTGCGGCAAGGACGTGCTGCCGATGGCCGGCGAGTACACGGGCGAGGTGGTGCTGGCCGGAATCGCCAAGTTCCTCGGCCGCTCGCCATTCATGGATCCGATTGTTTCGCTGAAGAAAAAAGCCGCGGACCTCCTCGGCGGGCTGCCCGCGCGCCCGCCGGGCTTCTGCGTCGGCTGCCCGGAGCGGCCGGTGTTCTCGGCGATGAAGATCCTGGAGGGCGATACCGGCAAGTTCCACCTCTCGGCCGACATCGGCTGCCACCTGTTCTCGACGCTGCCGCCGTTCAACCTGGGAAACACGGTGCTCGGCTACGGCCTCGGCCTCGCCTCGAACTCCGCGGTGAACCCGATGTTCGCCAAGCGCACTGTGACGATGATGGGCGACGGCGGCTTCTGGCACAACGGCCTCACCACCGGCATCGCCAACACGGTGTTCAACAAGAACGACGGCATCCTGGTGATCATGAAGAACGGCTACAGCTCCGCCACGGGTACGCAGGAGCTGCCCTCCTCGCCGCAGCACAGCGAGACCCACTCGCCGGACATGAGCATGGAGCGCGCCCTCGCCGGCATCGGCGTCGACTGGATCCGCACCGTCGACAATTACCGCGTCGGCGAAGTCGCGAAGACGCTGAAGGAAGCGATGACCGCCGATCACAAGGGCCTCAAGGTCATCGTTGCCGAAGGCGAATGCCAGCTCGAGCGCCAGCGCAAGCTCAGGCCGGTCAATGCGAAGAAGCTCTCTTCGGGCGAGAGAGTGGTGAAAGTGAAATATGGCGTCGACGAGGACACCTGCACCGGCGACCACTCGTGCATCCGGCTGTCCGGCTGCCCGACGCTCACCGTGAAGGACAACCCCGATCCGTTGCGCCGCGACCCGGTCGCGACCGTGATCGACGGCTGCGTCGGTTGCGGGCTGTGCGGCGAGAACGCGCACGCCGCGGTGCTCTGTCCGTCCTTCTACCGGGCCGAAGTCGTGCAGAACCCGAACGCCTGGGACCGCTTGGTTTTCTTCTTGAGAAACCTCTGGCATGGAACGTCAGTTCACTGAGGAAATCCGCGCGCTGAAGCTGGGCGACGGCGAGACCTTCCACGGCGAAGGCATTCTCGCGGTCACGAAGGCGCTGCTGCAGTCGGGCGTGTCCTACGTCGGCGGCTACCAGGGCGCGCCGGTCTCGCACCTCCTCGACGTGATGGTGCAGGCGCGCGACTACCTCGACGATCTCGGTGTACACGTGGAGGCCTGCACCAGCGAGGCCTCCGCGGCTGCCATGCTCGGTGCCTCGATCAACTATCCGGCGCGCGGCGCGGTCACCTGGAAATCGATCGTCGGCACCAATGTGGCAGCCGACGCGCTTTCCTACCTGGCGAGCGCCGGCGTGATGGGAGGCACGCTGATCGTGCTCGGCGAGGATTACGGCGAGGGCGGCGTGGTGGCCCAGGAGCGCAGCCACGCCTTCGCGCTGAAGTCGCTCATGTGGCTGCTCGACCCGCGGCCCAACCTTTCCACCATCGTCGACATGGTCGAGAAAGGCTTCGAGCTCTCGGAAGCCTCGAATACGCCAGTGATGATGGAGCTGCGAATCCGGGCTTGTCATGTAAGAGGATCTTTCAAGAGCAAGCAAAACCTCGCCCCGGAAGTTTCCACCCGGCACCAGCTCGACGGCCCGCCGAAGGAATTCATCTACGACCGCCTGGCGCATCCGCCGGCGACGTTCCGGCAGGAGAAGCTCAAGTCCGACGTGCGGCTGCCGGCAGCCAGAGAATTCATCAGGCAAAACAAATTAAATGAAATCTTCGAAGGCAAAGAGAAGGTCGGCCTGATCGTGCAGGGCGGCCTCTATAACGGCCTGCAGCGCTCCCTCGGCTTGATGGGACTCGGCGACCAGTTCGGCGCCTGCCCGCTGCCGACGCTGGTCCTGAACGTGGTGTATCCGCTGGTGGCCGAGGAAATCATCGATTTCTGCAAGGACAAGAGCGCAGTCCTCGTCCTGGAGGAAGGCCAGCCCGAATTCATCGAGCAGGAGATCGCCACCGTCCTGCGCCGCGTCGACGCCCCGGTCCGGCTGCACGGCAAGGACTGCATGCACATGGCGGGCGAGTACAACGTCGAGTCGCTGGTGCGCGGCCTGTCGAAGTTCCTCGCCGAGCATGCGCCCCACCTGGATACCGCTCGCGGCGCCGCCTGGTTGGATGGAATCAGGAAAACAAGAGAAAGCGCGGGCAACCTCCTGGGGCCCTTGCCGGTGCGGCCGCCGACCTTCTGCGTCGGCTGCCCGGAGCGGCCGGTGTTCTCGGCCATGAAGCTGGTGGCGCAGGACGTCGGTCGGCCGCACGTCTCGATGGACGTCGGCTGCCACGCCTTCGCCAGCTTCGAGCCCTTCTCGCAGGGCAACACGCTGCTCGGCTACGGCATGAGCCTGGCGGCTGCGGCGGGCGTCGGGCCGATGTCGTCCAAGCGCGCGGTGGCGGTGATGGGCGACGGCGGGTTCTGGCACAACGGCCTTCTCTCCGGCGTCGCCTCCAACCTCCTCAACAAGGGCGACGGCGTGCTGGTGATCATGAAAAACGGCTACGCCTCGGCCACCGGCACGCAGGAGCTGCTCTCCTCGCCGCCCGAGGACGCGCGCATGGTAGCGGTCGGCCAGAGCTCGGTGCACGCCGACCGCACGATCGAAGACACGCTCACTGGCCTGGGCGTGAAGTGGCTGCGCACGGTGAACAACTACAAGGTCGGCGAGATGGCCAAGGTCTACAAGGACGCGATGACCACCAAGGAAAAGGGCCTCAAGGTGATCGTCGCCGAAGGCGAGTGCCAGCTCGAGCGGCAACGCCGGCTGAAGCCGCAGGTCGCGAAAGATCTCTCCGCGGGCAGGCGGACGGTTCGCGTCAAGTATGGCGTCGATGAAGACACCTGCACCGGAGATCATTCGTGCATCCGGCTCTCGGGCTGCCCGACGCTCACCGTCAAGGACAACCCCGACCCCCTGCGCCGCGACCCGGTCGCGACCGTGATCGACGGCTGCGTCGGCTGCGGCCTGTGCGGCGAAAACGCGCATGCCGCGGTGCTCTGCCCGTCGTTCTACCGCGCCGAGGTGATCCAGAACCCGGGCGCATTCGACCGATTCAAAGCGAAGCTCAGAGGCCTGTTCACATGACTCTTCCCGAACGTCCGATCACGATCCTCATCGCCGCCCTTGGCGGCGAGGGCGGCGGCGTGATGGCCGACTGGCTGATGGAGGCCGCCACCCAGTCCGGGCTGCCGGCCCAGGCGACGTCGATTCCCGGCGTCGCGCAGCGCACCGGGGCGACGACCTATTACCTCGAGATCTTTCCGGCGAGGAAGACCGAGCTGGGTGGCAGGGAACCGGTGCTTTCGCTGACGCCGAGCCCCGGCAACGTCGACATCATGGTGGCTTCCGAGCTGGTCGAAGCCGGGCGCGCGATGGCGAACGGCTATGTGAGCCCCGAGCGAACCACGCTCATCGCCTCGACGCACCGCATCTATGCGACGGTCGAAAAGATGCAGATGGCCGACGGCCGCTACGACGGCGAGCGAGTCGTGAAGGCGGCGAGGCAGCTCGCGCAACGCTCGCTGCTCTTCGACATGCGAAAGCTCGCACAGGAAAACGGCACCGTGATCAACGCCGTGCTCTTCGGCGCCATGGCGGGAAGCGGCGTGCTTCCCCTCGCGCGCGAGGCCTGCGAGCAGGCGATCCGCCAGGGCGGCCGGGGGGCCGAAGCGAGCCTGCGCGGCTTCGCCGCCGGCTGCGAGATCGCGCTCGGCCAGCGTCCCGCGCCGGGCGAGCCGGCTGCGCCCCGGCGCGCGACCGAGCTGCACGAAGTGATGCGGCTCGCGCTGAAGCGGCTGCGCGAGTACCAGGGCGAGGCCTACGCCAAGCTGTACGAGCGGCGCATGCAGCCCTTCCTCGACGGCGAGGGCAGGCTTGCCGCCGAAGTCGCGCGCCATCTCGCGCTGTGGATGGCATACGAAGACATCATCCGCGTAGCCGACTTGAAGACACGGGCTTCGCGCTTCGAAAGGATCCGGAAGGAGGCGGGCGCGAAGAACGGCGAGCCGGTGGTGGTGATCGACTATCTCAAGCCCGGCATCGAGGAATTCGCGTCTGTCTTGCCGAGGTATCTTGGCAAAAAGCTCGTCGGCTGGGCCGAAAAGCGCGGCAAGCTCGACGCCTACAACGTCGGCATGCACATCAAGACGAGCAGCGTCTTTGGCTTCCTGCTGGTGCGCTCGCTCGCCTGGTTGCGGCCGCTGCGCCCCTTCAGCTACCGCTATCACGAGGAGCAGGCGCTGATCGAGCGTTGGCTTTCCCTCGTGTCCGAGGCCGCCCGACGCGACGCGGCGCTTGCGCTCGAGGTGGCGGACTGCGCACGCCTCATCACGGGCTACGGCGAGACCCACCGGCGCGGCAGGGCGAACTTCCTCGCCATTGTCGATGCGCTGGTCGAGAACCCCCCGACGCCCGACGCCCGCGAGCAGGCGGCGGCCATCCGCAAGGCCCGCGAGGCGGCGCTGGCCGACCCGGAAGGCAAGCACCTCGGGCAGGCGCTGGGCAAGCCGGTCGTCTGGCTGAAGCCGGTCGCCCGAACGTAGAATTTCGGGATGAACGCGCCCGACAAGGCCTCCCTCAGCCGCGAATACAACAACCGCGAGCTCGTTCCCGACCATCCGGTGTACTTCGCACGCTGGCAGCAGTCCTCTGCGCAGGTGCGCAGCCGGATGAGCTCGCAGCTTGATCTGGCCTACGGCGCGATGCCTGGGGAGAAGCTCGATCTGTTCCCGGCGCGCAAGGGCGACGGCAGCTGCCTCATGTTCATCCACGGCGGCTATTGGCGCTCGCTCGACAAGAGCGACTTCTCGTTCCTCGCGCCGGCGCTGGTGGATGCGGGCATCTCGCTCGCGGTGGTCAACTACGACCTGTGCCCGAAGGTCACCATCGGGGACATCGTCCAGCAGATGCTGCGCGCCAGCCGCTGGCTGTGGCTGCACGCCGAGGAGCACGGGATGGACCAGGATCGCCTCTACGTCGGCGGCCACTCGGCCGGCGGCCATCTCGCCGCGATGATGATGTGCGCGCTGTGGCCCGCGTTCGACCGGCGCCTGCCGAAGGATCTCTGGAAGGGCGCACTCGCCATCAGCGGGGTGTACGACCTGCGCCCGCTCGTCCAGGTCGATTTCCTGCAGCCCGATCTGCGCCTGGACGAGGCGTCTGCCGCACGTGTGTCGCCGGCGCTGATGATGCCCGCTACCCGCTGTCCGGTGATGACGTGCGTCGGCGGCGACGAATCGAGCGAGTTCCATCGCCAGAACGCGCTCATCGCGGAGCGCTGGCGCGCGGCCTTCGCCGGCGATGTCGCGATGCCGGGGACGCATCACTTCTCGGTAGTGGACGGCCTTGCCGACCACGCGAGCCCGCTCTTCGCCGCCACGCGCAGGCTCATGAAGCTCGACAAATGAGCGAATACCTGAGACCGGGGCGCTTCGTCGACAGCGATCACCCGGCCGTGATCTCTTTTTCCAGAGAGCACTCAAAAGGAAAAGGCGAGCGCGAAAAGGCGGTTTCCCTCTATTACGCGGTGCGTGACCGCATCCGCTACAACCCGTTCCAGAACTTCACCCTCGACGACACCTACCGCGCGTCCGTCTGCATCGAGCAGGGCAGCGGCTGGTGCGTGCCAAAGGCGGCGCTGCTGGCGGCGTGCGCGCGCGCCGCTGGCATCCCGGCGCGCGTGGGTTACGCCGACGTCAGGAACCACATCACGACTCCCGAGCTCACCGCGAAGATGGGCACGGATCTCTTCGTGTTCCACGGCTACACCGAGCTCCTGCTCGAAGGAAGCTGGGTGAAGTCGACGCCGGCCTTCAACCTCTCGCTGTGCACCCGGTTTCGCGTCAAGCCGCTCGAATTCGACGGGGTGACCGATTCCCTGTTCCACCCGTTCGACGAGGACAACCGCAGGCACATGGAATACGTGCGGGATCGCGGCGCCTACGCCGATGTCCCGGCCGAGGAGATCCGGCGCGTCTTCAGCGAGACGTATCCCAAGTACTTCAACCTCGGGCCGGACGCCGCGAAGCTCAGCTTCGCGCCCGCCTGATGCGGGGCCTGCTCGAGGAGAGCTTCCGCGCCGCCGTCGCGGCGGCCGACCCGCTGAAGATTCTCGCGCCGCACCTGCCGGCGCCGCCGCCGGGCCGCACTTTCGTCGCCGCGGCAGGCAAGGCCGCCGCCTCCATGGCGCTTGCGGCTGAGAAGAGCTACCGCGGCGACCTGGAGGGCATAGCGATCACGCGCTACGGTCACGCCCTGCCGACCCGGAAGATCCGCGTGATCGAGGCCGGCCATCCTGTGCCAGACGAGGCGGGCGAGGCCGCCGCGAGAGAGATTTTAGAAAAGACAAAACAACTTCAGGCCGACGACCTTCTCCTCGCCCTTCTGTCCGGCGGGGGCTCGAGCCTGCTGTCTCTTCCCGCGCCTGATATCTCCATGGAGGAGCTCAAGACCGTCACGCGCGGGCTCCTGCGCAGCGGCGCGGCGATCCAGGAAATGAACACCGTGCGCAAGCACCTGTCGGCGATTCACGGCGGGCGGCTCGCCGCCGCCTGCAAGGCGCCGGTCGTCGCGCTCATCATCTCGGACGTGACCGGCGACGATCCCACGCACATCGCCTCCGGGCCGTGCGCACCGGATCCCACCACCTACACCGACGCCTTGGAGATCCTCGCGCGCTACGGCGTCTCGCCGCCGCGCGCCGTCAAGCTGCGGCTGGAAAAGGGCGCCGACGAAACCCCCAAGCCGGGCGACCCGGTGTTCGCGCGGGTCGAGAACAGGGTCATCGCGACGGCGCATCGCTCGCTCGAGGCCGCTGCCGCGGTATTCAGGGCGAACGGCGTCGAGCCGGTGATCTTCGGCGACACCCTCACCGGCGAAGCCTGCGAGGTGGCCAAGGTGTTCGCGTCAGTGGTGAACGAAATCCGCAAGCACGGCAGGCCGTGGAACCCGCCAGTGGCCCTCATCTCCGGGGGGGAGTGCACGGTCACGATCCGCGGCGAAGCCGGTCGCGGCGGCCGCTGCTGCGAATTTCTGCTGTCGCTCGGAATCGAGACCGGCGGCGTCTGGGCCATCGCCGCGGACACCGACGGTATCGACGGCTCGGAGGACAACGCCGGCGCGGTGCTGTCGCCGGACAGCATGAAGCGCGGACGCGACGCAAAGGCACTGCTTGCGAAGCACGACAGCTACGGATTTTTCGGCGCGCTCGGCGACCTGGTGACTACCGGCCCGACGCGCACCAACGTCAACGACTACCGGGCGATCCTCGTAACCTAGTAGCTGTTCTCCGGTCGAACGTAGCACTTGAACTCGACTACGTTGCCGGTAGGATCCGCCACCATGAAGGTCTGGTGCTCGTGGGCGGTGTTCGCGAACCGCAGCGTCGGGCGCACCAGGAACTTCACGCCCGACTTGAGCACATGGTCCCGCATCCTCGCGAAATCTTCCATGCGCAGGAACGTGAGGCCGTGATGCCGCGGGTAGGCACGCGGGTTGTGCACGATCGCGCGCCGCTCGAGGTGGCAGACGAGCTGCAGCACGCCGCCGAAGCTGAACGTGACGCGGTCTTTCAGTTTGCGCACCGGCTGCGCGCCCAGCACCTCGGCATACCAGCGCGCGGCCTCCTCGAGGTCGCGGCACGGCACCGCGACGTGCGCGATATAGAGGCCGGTCGTGACCGGGGTGTTGTCCAGCGGCCTTTCCTGAAGTTCGAGATCGGCGTGACCCATGCTGTTCAGGCTTCGTTCGTCAACAGCTCGACTTCGGCGCTGAGCGCGGACTGAACCCGGCCGTGCTCGCTTTCGAGCTTGGCGAAGAGCCTGCGCGCTTCCTTGGTGTCCGAACGCCGCGCGGAGGCCTCGATGTCGGCGCAGTACCGGCTCAGCAGAGTGGCGCCGACGTTGGCGCTGCACGACTTGAGCGAGTGCGCCGAACGGGCGATCTCCGGGGCGTCGTTCGCGCTCGCCGCCTGCTTCAGCTTCTGCACCAGCTTCGGCGACTCGACGAGGTAGAGCTCGATCGTGCGGGCGAGCAGCTCGGGCCTGCCGTTGGTGCGCAGGGTGCCGAGCTGGTCGAGCACCTGCCGGTCCAGAATCCCGGGACCCTTGGCGTGCGCCGGCCCAGGCGCCTGCGGTTGCGCCGCGCCCGCCGGCTGCGCGGCACCAGCCTGCGGCATCCAGCGGTCGAGCATGTCCTGGAGCGTCTGCATGCTGAACGGCTTGCTCAGGTAGTCGTCCATGCCGGCATTCAGGCATTCCTCGCGGTCCTGCGCCATGGCGTTCGCGGTCAGGGCGACGATCGGGATGGCTTTGCCGCCCAGGGACTGCTCGCGCTTGCGGATCTCCGCCGTGCATTCGAAGCCGTCCATCTCCGGCATGTGGCAATCCATGAGCACGAGATCGAACGAGCGGAGCGCGAGGGCTTCGAGCGCTTCCTTGCCGTTGGCTGCCACGGTCACGCTATAGCCCTGCAGCTGGAGGATGCCGAGCGCCACCTGCTGGTTGATGAGGTTGTCCTCCACCAGGAGGATGTTGCCGCGCACCGCGGCCGGAGCGGTGCTCGCCGGCCTGGACACCGGCGGCGTCTCGACCGGCTCCTGCG
Source organism: Burkholderiales bacterium (assembly GCA_035554435.1). Classification (GTDB taxonomy): domain Bacteria; phylum Pseudomonadota; class Gammaproteobacteria; order Burkholderiales; family SG8-39; genus SCGC-AG-212-J23. Next base: position 19,447 of record DATMJC010000071.1, read on the forward strand.
TCCGGCCCGCCATCGCGTTCACCAGGCTCTCGTACAGCACCGTCTGGCGCACCGGCTTGACCAGGCAGGCGTCGAAGCCGGCGTCGCGCGCGCTGCGGATGTCGGCATGGCGGCGGGTCAGCATCACCAGCCGCAGGCTCGCGAACTCCGCGCGCCGGCGCAGGCCGCGCGCGAACTCGAGCGCATCCAGGCCGGGCTTCGCCAGGTCGATGAGAGCGATGTCGTAGGGAACGCCGCGCGCGGCGGCCTCCGCGAGCAGAACGCTCGCCTGCTTCGGCGTCGCCGCCACGCGGATGTTCATTTCCCAGTTGTTCATGTGCGAATTCAGGATGCCGCTGTTGACCGCGCTCGACTCGACGATCAGCGCTCGCACGCCGGTGAGCAGGCCGATCGGCACCGAGCGCGCGCTGTGCTGCGATTGAGTCGCCTGCTTCTCGAACCTGCTGGTGAACCAGAAAGTCGAGCCCGCGCCGGGAGAGGACTCGACGTGGATGGTCCCGCCCATCATCTCCACCAGCTGCTTGCTGATCGCGAGCCCGAGGCCCGAGCCGCCGTGCTTGCGCGTGGTCGAGCCGTCGGCCTGCATGAACTCGTCGAAGATGCGCGACTGGGCCTCGGGCTTGATGCCGACCCCGGTGTCGCTGACGTCGAAGCGCATGGTGACGCTCTTTTCGGTCTCCTCGACGCTCGCCACGCGCACCACTACCGAGCCGTGCTCGGTGAACTTGATCGCGTTGCCGATCAGGTTGGTCAGCACCTGGCCGAGGCGCAGCGAATCGCCCCTCAGCATGGTGGTGAGCTCGCCGGGGATGCTGCAGGCGAGCTCGAGCCCCTTGACGTGGGCGCGCTCGGCGAGCAGCTCGACCGTGTCCTCGATCGTGCGGCGCAGATCCATGTCGGCGTTCTCGAGCTCGAGCTTGCCGGCCTCGATCTTGGAGAAGTCGAGCAGGTCGTTGATCAGGCCGAGCAGGTTCTTGCCGGAGCGCTGCACCGTTTCCGCGTACTTGCGCTGTGTGCTCGTGAGCCCGGTCTCGAGGAGCAGCTCGGCCATGCCGAGAACCCCGTTCATGGGCGTGCGGATCTCGTGGCTCATGCGGGCGAGGAACGAGCTCTTGGCGTGGTTCGCAAGCTCCGCGGCCTCGCGCGCGAGGCGCAGCGCTTCCTCGCTGCGCTTGTGCTGGGTGACGTCGCGCGCCACGGCGATGCTGCCGATGCACTGGTTCGAGTCGTCGAGCAGCGGCGCCACGGCGACCTGGATGTCGATGGCCGTGCCCGCGCGGGTAGTGGCGCGCGCGTCGTAGGAGAATTTCTCGCCGGCCACGATGCGGCGCATGCGGGCGTCTTCCTCTTCCGGCGTCGATCCGCCCACGTTCAGCGCGTGCCCGATGACCTCGTCCGGCCGGTAGCCGAACATCGCGGCGGCTCCGGAGTTCCAGCTGGTGACGTTGCCGCGCAGGTTGCGGGTCCAGATCGCCTCGCTCGACTGCTCGACGATCGTCGCCAGCAGCTTGTTCTTCGATTCGCTCTCGCCGAGCGACGCGATCAGCCGCTCGGTGTTGTTCGCCATGTTGTTGAACGCCTCGGCGGCAAGCTGGACCTCCGGGGCGCCTTCCGAGTCGATGCGCACGGCGTGGTCGCCACGGCTGAAGCGGTTCGCGCCCTCGGCCAGCATGCGCAGCGTGCCGAGGTTGCCGCGGAAGATGAGCCAGATGAACTGCAGCATGAGGAACAGGGTCACGGCCACGATCTGGAGCTGCTTCACGAACTGCTGCCACAGGCGGTTGTGCGCCTTGACCGGGGACATCGCGGCGGTGAGCGTGCCATAGCCGACTCCGCCCGCCGTGACCTCGATGCTCTGCTCCTCGTGCTCGATGACAGCGACGCGTGCGAACCAAGTCGGCGCGTCGAGCTTGTCGGGGGCGTCCTGCGCGACGATGCGCTTGCCCTCCTTGTCGGTCCAGGTGAAGCGGTCGACTTCGCCGCGCTTGACCTGGTTCTTGAGCAGTTGCTCGATCGCGGCGTACTCGCCGACGAGCGCCTGGTCGGCCACCAGCGGGGCGATAAAAGCGAGCGTTTCCCTCTGCTCACGCGCGAGTCGCGCCGAATGCTCGGCCGCGCCCTCGGCGACGAGAAGCGCGGTCTGCACGCCGCCGGCCGCGACGATCGCGATCCCGACGGCCAGCATCAGGCGCGGGATCAGCCCCCAGTTCTTCCAGAATTGGACCATGCGCACGTTTTTCATGGCTGTCCGTTTACGCCGCAGGGCTACTTGACCTGCGTCGTGCGGTAGAACTTGCGGTAGTTGTCGTAGTCGCGGTTATCCGCGGCGACGAAGCCGAGGTCACCGTTGCTCTTCAGGAGGTCGGCGCCCGCCTCGAGGATCTTTTGGCCCTCGGGGTCGCTCGCCATGCCGATCAGGGCGTCCTTGACCGCCGCCACCTTGTCGGCCGGCACCTTCGGGTTCGCCATGATGCACAGGTCCTGGTAGATCTCCGAAGTCCACAGCGCCCGGTATTCGAACGATTCGCGGCGGCCGTAGCGCGCCATGACCGAGCTGTTCACGCCTGCCGCGGCGATCTTGTTGACCCTGAGCTGCGCCGACGACGCCTCCTGGTTGCCGGTGAACACGACCCTGACGTCCACTTTCGCCCTCAGAAGCGCGTCGAACGGCAGCCAGTAGCCCGTGAAGCCGTCGCGCGACACGAACGCGACCTCCTTGCCCTTCAGGTCCTGCAGCGACTGGATGGGCGAGTCGACCGGCACCACGATCTGCGAGCGGATGCCCGGACCGGCCGGACGGGCGATCACCTTGTAGCCGAGGCGATCGCGCTCCGGGGTGAAGAAATGGTTGGTGTACAGGAACGCGTACGCGCCGGCCTCGGCGTTAGCGTTGCCTTCCTGGGCGGTCTTCGCGAGCTTCAGCTCCAGCGGCACGCCGCTCTTGCGGCCGACGTAGGTCAGAATCGGATTCCAGTACTGCGCGGTGAGAGACACCGTGCGCTGGTGCAGGACGTAGAAGCTGTGCGCCTGCTGCGCGGCGGCCCCCGGCGAGTGCAGCGCGCCGGCCGCGGCCATCAGCAAGGCCGATTTGATGATCGTTCTTCGCATCATGACGGTCTCCCCCGAGCCGATGATCGATTACGGCGACGCTAGGTCGCCACCTTCAGGCACAGCAACAATCCGCTCAGCACGAGCAGCGTGCCGACCACCTTCAGCATGCCCTCGCTCGTGATGTCCATATGCACCTTGTTGCCCATGTACAGGCCGACCGCCATCGGCATGAGGCCGAGGGCGTATGCCATCTGCAGCTTGTGCTCGAATAGCAGGCCCGCCATCAGGAACAGGCCCAGCCGGAACCCGCCGTCGATGGCGATCAGCCACGAGAACGTGGCCCGCACCTCGCTCTTGTCGAGCAGCCGGCGCGTCAGGTAGATGATGTAGGGCGGAGAGCCCGCGCCGAACAGCGCGCCGGCGCCGCCGCCGGCCAGGCCGGCCGGGATTGCCCATGTGCGCGACAGCTGCCCCGCGGGCTGCAGGCCGAAAATGTTCCGGAAGCCGAAGAACATGGTGAAGGCGCCGAGCGCCACCAGCACCGGCTCGGTGGGCAGCCTGAGAAGTGCGAACGCGCCGATGCTGGCGCCGACCATTCCGGCAGGCAGCAGGATCTTGATCTCGGACCAGTTCGCCTTTTTCGTGTTCGTGCTGCCGAGCACCACCGAAGCCGTGAAGTCGAGCGCGAGCACCAGCGGAATCGCGAACTGGAGCGGCTGGGACAGCGCGAGCAGCGGCACGGAGATCAGCGCCGAGCCGAAGCCGGTGATCCCGCGTATGAAGTACGCGCTCATCAGAATGCACATCACCAGCACCATGTCAGCCAATTGCAGGCTCCTCGAAAGTGGATCAGCTATCGCCGCTAGTATCGCTTCCGGCGCACGCCCCGGAGCGGCCCTTCACCTTGTTTTGCATGGGGATTCGTGCGGTTTCTGGCACTAAGTCACGGCGCCGTGCACCAACCGCGGGCGCATCGAGCGACGAGCGAAAATTGCCGACCTACGCCTGCTTCAGCGCTTCGAGCGACTGCGCGATGAGCTCGTCGCTCTCTTCGAACTTGCACTTGGCCGCGTCGAAGTCTCCCGCCTTCGCGCTACGCTCGATCTCGCAGAACAGGTCCCCCAGCGCATGGGCGCCGATCTGGCGACAGGACCCTTTCAGCGTGTGCGCGGCGCGCACCGCGCCTGCGGTGTCGCCGTGTGCGAGGTGGCGGGAGAACGTAGCCGGGAAATCGGCCAGGCTCTCCTCGAGCTTGCGGACGAAGACGGCGTGCAGGTCGTGGCGCCCGGTGGCATGCCCGACGCGCTTGATCTCCGCGATGAGATCCGAATCGAGCAACAGAGTCGTCATTTCCGCTCCACAGTGAACCTGCCACGCCGGCAACAGCGATGCTAATTCGGAACCCTGTCTGCGCCGGGAGGCATAGTTCACAGTCGGGTCAAGGACTGTCCGGGCCAAGGGTCTTCTCACCAACCTTTACGATCCGGAGGCAGCCCCGGCTCGCATGGACCCTTGTTTTTCCAGCGCAAGCTAGACTGCCGTTTTCGGCATCTGCCAGCGTCGCAACGAGAATGAAAAAACGAGCAAACGGCCGCGATATTCCAGCGACGCTGATCCCGGGAGATGGCATCGGCCCCGAAATCGTCGACGCCGTCGTAGCCATTCTCCATGCCGCAGGCGCGCCATTCGCCTGGGAGCGCCACGATGGCGGAGCGGCGGCGATCGCGCGGCACAACGACCCGCTGCCGCCGAAGCTCCTCGAGAGCATTCGCCGCACCGGTCTCGCGCTCAAGGGCCCGCTCGCCACGCCGGTCGGCGGCGGTTTCCGCTCGGTCAACGTGCGGCTGCGCGAGGAGTTCGGCCTCTATGCCAACCTGCGGCCGGCGCGCACCCTGGTGCCCGGCGGACGCTACGAGGACATCGATATCGTCCTCGTGCGCGAGAACCTGGAAGGGCTGTACGTCGCATGGGAGCACTACCTCACCATCGGCGATGACCCGCAGGCGGTGGCGATCTCCTCGGGCGTCAACACGCGCGCCGAATGCCGCCGGATCGCCGAATTCGCGTTCGACTACGCCGTCAGGAACAAGCGGCGCAAGGTCACCGTGGTGCACAAGGCAAACGTCCTCAAGGCTCTGACCGGCATCTTCCGGGAGACTGCGCTCGAGGTAGGCAAGAAGTACGCGGGCAAGCTGGAAGTCGACGAACGAATCGTGGACGCCTGCGCCATGCAGCTTGTCCTCGACCCATGGCAATTCGATGTCATCGTCACCACCAACCTCTTTGGCGACATCCTCTCCGACGAGATCGCCGGGCTGGTCGGCGGCCTCGGCATGGCGCCCGGCGCCAACATCGGCCCCAAGGCCGCCATCTTCGAAGCCGTCCACGGCTCCGCTCCCGATATCGCCGGCAAAGGCGTCGCCAATCCCCTCGCCCTGCTCCTCGCCGCCTGCCTCATGCTCGACCACGTCGGCAAGACCGCCCTCGCCGATCGGATCCGCCGCGCCGTCGACCAGGTCTTGCGCGACGACAACGTCCGCACTCGCGACCTCGGCGGCAAGGCCACCACCCGCGACTTCACGCAGGCCGTGATCGGCCGCCTGTCCGGCTAGCTACTCAGCCGCTGGCCGCTTCGAAGCATCCATCGAAGTAGGTTAGCCCACCAGCAACAGCTTCCCGGCAGCTGACGCGCCAATGCTTCAGTTCAAAATGGGCGCTTCTCAACCTCACTGCCGGTCACGTAGCCCCTAACGAATGAAAGGGACTTCCCCGAGCCGGCGACGGCATCGAGGTGCCAAGATTGAAGTGTCTGAGTTCAATCTAAATAGCCGGAGGGGAAGTC
>DATMJC010000072.1:0-3418 GCA_035554435.1 Burkholderiales bacterium
GTGGTCCATGTGAAGGAACTGGAACACGCCCTGCGGCAGTCCTGCCGCGTCGAAGGCTTGCGCGTAGCGTTCGGCGACGAGCGGCGTCTGCGCCGCCATCTTGAGGATCACGCCGTTGCCGGCGAGCAGCGCCGGCACGACCGCGTTCACCGACGTGAGCCACGGGTAGTTCCACGGCGCGACCACCAGCACCACGCCATGCGGCTCGCGCCGGATGAAGCGCTCGAAGCCCTCTTTCTTCTGCACCTTCATGTCCGCGAGCGCTTCCTCGGCGATGCCGCACAGATACAGCGCGCGCTCCTGGAATCCGCGGCGGATTTCGTTCGGGCTCTGCGCGCGCGGCCGACCCATCTGCCAGGCGAGCTCCGCGCCGAGCTCGTCGGCGCGCGCGACGCACCATTCGACCATCCGGCGCACGATCGTCGCACGCTCGGCGAGCGGCACGCGCCGCCAGCCGACCTGCGCACGGACTGCGGCTTCGAGCGCGTTCTCGATGGTTCGGGCGCCGGCGAGCTCGCGCTCGGCATAGACCGAGCCATCGACCGGCGTGACGGTGCGCTGCTTCACCGGGGACGCCGCGGTACCACGAGGTTGCCCACGGAGACCTGGACCGGCTCGTTTCTCTGGTTGAGCGTCGTGGTGCGCAGCTTCACCATGCCTTGCTCGGGGCGCGACTTCGACGGGCGCACCTCGAGGACCTCGGCCTCGATGCGCAGCTCGTCGCCCGGGCGCACCGGCCGCGGCCAGCGGAACTCGTCGAACCCCGCGCCGACGATGCCGCCCGCGGGCTTGAGGTCGCTTTCGACCAGCAGCCGCATGGTCATCGCCGCCGTGTGCCAGCCGCTCGCCGCGAGCCCGCCGAAGAGCGTCGCCCGCGCCGCGGCGTCGTCCAGGTGAAATGGCTGCGGATCGAACTCGGCGGCGAAGCGCTTGACCCGCTCTTCTTCGACGCGCAGCGTCGCGGAGCCGAATTTCTGACCGACGGCGAAATCTTCCAGATAGCGCATCAGCGCGTTATGGTAGCGGACGGAGGAGCTCGACGATGCGCTTCCTGTTGGTGGCGGGTCTGTTTGCGGCTTGCAGCGCGTTTGGCCAGGCTTACCCGGCGAAGCCGGTGCGCATCATCGTGCCGAGCGCGCCCGGCGGCGGCTACGACTTCGCCGGCCGCCTGCTCGGCGACAAGCTCGGCGCGGAGCTCGGGCAGCCGTTCATCGTGGAGAACCGCGTGGGCGCGGGCACGCTCGTCGGGACGCAGGCCGCCGCGACATCGGCGCCCGACGGCTATACCCTCCTCATGGGCGGGCTCGCCAACATGGCGTTCAACCTGGGCCTGCACAAGGATCCGCGCTACGACCCGGTCGCGGATTTCACGCCCGTGGCGCTCGTCGGCGCCTTTACCTATGCGCTGGTTGCGCGCAAGGACCTCGCGCAATCCACGCTGCGCGAGGTGCTCGACTTCGCGCGCGCCAATCCGGGCCGGCTGACGATCGCGACCTCCGGAATCGGCACCGGCCAGCACATCAGCGCCGTGCTGCTGAAGCGGCTCGCCGGTGTCGACCTGCTGGAAGTCGCTTACAAGGGCGCGCAGCCTGCCTATGTCGATCTGCTGGCTGGACGGGTCGATCTCTTCTTCGACAACACCACGACCGCGCGGCCGTTCATCGCCGACGGCCGGGTGAAGCCGATCGTCACTTCGGGCGCGGTGCGCGACCCCTTGCTGCCCAATGTGCCCACGGGCCGTGAAGCGGGCGTCGAAGGGCTGGTGCTGGACAGCTGGATGGGACTCTTCGCGCCTGCGAAGACGCCCAGAAGCGTCGTGCAGCGCCTGCGTGCCGCGACCTTGAAGGTGATCGATCTGCCCGACGCGCGCCAGCGCTTCCAGAGCGGCGGCTGGCGCGAGATCTCGATGTCGCAGGAGGAGACAGCGGCTTTCGTGCAGAGCGAAGCCCAGAAGTGGCCGGCGTTCCTGAAGCAGGCCGGGGTCGAGGCGCAGTAATCCGACCGGTCTAGAACGTGAACAATTGGCAATGCGCTCGTCACGTTCATCCTGCACAATGAATCTCATGACTCGCGCGCCAGGCAATTCGCTCGGTAACCCCAATTACCAGGGCCCGTTCGGCAACACTCTTCTCCACGGCGCCGTGGTGAGTGGCGACATGCGCGAGGTGAAGCGCCTGCTGGCGGCGGGCGCCGATCCCCGCATCGCCAACCGCGACGGCAAGACGCCGGTGCAGGCGGCCGCGCTCCTCGGGTACGCCAAGATCCAGGACGTTCTGCAGAAGGCGAAGCCCGTCCGGCGCTGACTGCCCGCGTCGCCTTCAAGCAACGATGATCAGGGCGACGATCAGCGCGAGAACGATGGAATCGAGCCAGTAATCCTGCGCATCCATAAGAGGGCCTGGGAGGTGGTGGCCTTGCCATCGGGGCTGAGAAGCCACAGGGCGAGCGCGATCAGCGTGCCGCCCGGGAGCACGATCTCCACCAGGAGATAGGGACCCGCGGTGCGCGCGGCTTGTAGCAAGGCTTTCATGGGATGCAGCTTGGCGGTCGCACGTAACCGGCCGATTGCCGATTAGGCCCAAAAAAGTTACAGCCGAAATCTGGCAGCGCCGGGTCCTTTTTCGACGCCCATTACAGCTGTAGCGAGCCCCGTGGAGCGTGAAACGACTCCGGTGAAAGAGCGCGCCTAGAGTGCCGGCTCATCGATGGCATCGACAAGTTCAGGAGGATCTCAAGCCATGACCACGGTTCAAATTACCCGCCGCCGAAGCGTCATCGCCGCCGCGACGCTCGCCGCGCTGGTCGCAGTGGGTGCCGGAGCGTTTGCCTTGCGCTCGGCCGGCGCCGAGAGCAAGGCAGCCGCCGCGGCAGCACAGCCCCAAGCCATGCCGGTCCCGGTGCAGGTGGTGCAGCAGCAGGAAGTGACGACCTGGGACGAGTTTTCCGGCCGCCTCGAGGCAGTCGAGCGCGTCGACGTGCGCTCGCGCGTCGCCGGGGCCGTCAAGTCGGTGCACTTCACCGAGGGGGCGCTGGTCAAGCGCGACCAGCTCCTCGTTACGATCGATCCGGATCCGTACGCAGCGGAGGTCGACCGCGCGCAGGCGCAGGTCATCGCCGCGCAGGCGCGGGTCACCTATACGAAGAGCGAGCGCGAGCGCGCGCAAAGGCTCTGGGACGAGAGCGCGATCGCGCAGCGAGAGCTGGACGAGCGCGTGAACGCCGCGCAGGAGGCCGAAGCGAACCAGCGCGCGGCGCAGGCGGCGCTGACCTCGGCAAGGCTCAATCTCTCGTATACCCAGGTCCGTGCGCCGGTCGCCGGCCGCGTCGGCAAGCTCGAAGTCACCGTCGGCAACCTCGTCCCTGCGGGCGCGGGCGCGCCGGTGCTCACGACCCTGGTCTCCGTGAACCCCATTTACGC
>DATMJC010000073.1:0-40174 GCA_035554435.1 Burkholderiales bacterium
GTGGGCACCGACCACGCTGGCATCGCCACCGAGATGGTCGTCACGCGGCAGATCGAGGCGCAAGGCAAGAGCAAGCGCGAGCTCGGCCGCGAAGAGTTCAACCGGCGCGTGTGGCAATGGAAGCAGCAGTCCGGATCGACCATCACGCGCCAGATGCGCCGCCTCGGCACCTCCGCAAACTGGGAATACGCCCAAAGTGAAGAAACGCGCGAAGGCCAGCCGGCGGGCTATTTCACGGCCGACGCCAGGATGTCACGCGCGGTAATCGAGGCATTCGTCCGGTGGTACGACGACGGCCTCATCTACCGTGGCAAGAAGCTGGTGAACTGGGACCCGGTGCTCCGCACGGCGGTCTCCAACCTCGAGGTCGAGAACGAGGACACCGTCGGCACGATGTGGCAGATCACGTATCCCTTTGTCGATGGCCCGCAGCCCTCCCAGGACAAGGACGGCACCCCCGTCAAGCTGCACGGCATGACCATCGCGACGACGCGGCCCGAGACCATGCTCGCCGACGGCGCGGTTGCCGTGCACCCGGAGGATGCGCGCTACCGGCATCTCGTCGGCAAGCTCGTCGAGCTGCCGCTCTGCGACCGCAACATCCCCATCGTCGCCGACGAGATGGTCGAGCGCGACTTCGGCACCGGCTGCGTCAAGATCACCGGCGCGCACGACTTCAACGACTATGCGGCGGCGCAGCGCCACCAGCTGCCGCTGATCGTCGTCATGACGCTCGACGCGAAGATCAACGAGAACGGCCCGAAGCAGTTCCAGGGCATGGACCGCTACGTCGCGCGCAAGGCCGTGGTGGCGGCGCTCGAGAAAGGCAACTACCTGGCCGGCGTCGACAAGAAGCACAGGATGGTGCTGCCGAAGTCCGCCCGCAGCGGTGCCGTGGTCGAGCCGATGCTCACCGACCAGTGGTGGGTGAAGATGGCCGGCATGGCGAAGGACGGGCTCGAGGTGGTGAAGCGCGGCGAGGTGCGCTTCATCCCCGAGCACTGGACGGCGACCTACAACAACTGGCTGGAGAACCTCGAGGACTGGAACATCTCGCGCCAGCTCTGGTGGGGCCACCAGATCCCCGCCTGGTACGACGAGGAAGGGAAGATTTACGTCGCGCATGACGAAAAAGCCGCCCAGGAAAAAGCCAAAGGCAAAAAGCTCCGGCGCGACCCTGACGTCCTGGATACGTGGTTTTCGTCTCAGCTGGTGCCGTTCTCGTCGCTCGGCTGGCCGGACAAGACGCCCGACCAGGACGTGTTCCTGCCCTCCTCGGTGCTGATCACCGGCAACGACATCATCTCCCTGTGGGTGTCGCGCATGATCATGGCGACGCGCTACTTCACCGGCAAGGTGCCGTTCCGCGACGTCTACATCAACGCCATCGTGCGCGACGCCGAGGGCGAGAAGATGTCGAAGTCGAAGGGCAACACCATCGATCCCCTCGACCTGATCGACGGCAGCTCGCTCGAGGACCTGCTGAAGAAGTCCACCGTGGGCCTGATGAAAGACGAGCACAAAGAGCGCATCGAGAGGTACATCAAGAGTCATTACCCGAACGGAATCCCGGCGTTCGGCGTCGACGCGGTGCGCTTCACCTTCGCCTCGCTCGCCACGTTCTCGATCACCCTCAACTTCGATCTCGGCCGCTGCGAGGGCTATCGCAACTTCTGCAACAAGCTGTGGAACGCGGCGCGCTTCGTCCTGATGAACGTCGAGGGGCGCGACTGCGGCCTGGACGAGAAGCTGCCGGTGAAGCACTCGTTCGTCGACCGCTGGATCGTAAGCCGGCTGCAGCGCGTCGAGGCGGCCGCCGAGCAGGGCTTCGCCGAGTACCGCTTCGACAACGTCGCGGCCTCGATCTACAGCTTCGTGTGGGACGAGTACTGCGACTGGTACGTCGAGCTCGCCAAGCTGCAGCTCCAAAGCCCCGACGAGGCGGCCCAGCGCGGCACGCGCCGCACGCTGGTGCGCGTCCTCGAAACGTCGCTGCGCCTGCTCCACCCGATCACGCCGTTCATCACCGAGGAGCTCTGGCAGAAGGTCGCTCCGCTGGCCGGCAAGAAGGGGGCGACGATCATGCTGCAGCCCTATCCGAAGTCGCAGCCGGAGAAGATCGACGAGGCCGCCGAGCGCGACATGGCTGTGCTGAAGGAATGGACCGTGGCGGCGCGCAACCTGCGCAGCGAGTCGAAGATCCCTCCTGGCGAGAAATTGCCGTTGTATACGACCAGCGCACCTCCAGCAAGAGACGCGGATTTGGTCATGGTTTCAACACAAGCCCTCGCGAGACTGAGTGAAATTCGACAAGTCGCGGCGCTCCCCGATTCCACTGCGCCGGTGGCGGTGGTCGGCGAAGCGCGCATCATGCTGTTCAAGGAAGTCGATCCGGCGCTGGAGGCCGAACGCATCTCCAAGGAGATCGCCCGGGTCAACGGCGAGATTGCCAAGGCGAAAGCCCAGCTCGGGAACGCGTCGTTCGTGGAACGCGCACCGCCGCACGTGGTCGAAGAGGCGCGCAAGCGCCTATCCAGCAACGAGCAGGAGCTGCTCAAGCTTCAGGAGCAGCTGCAGAAGCTTCGCGGTCGCAAGTGACGCTGCCGCACGGCCTGCGGGCCCTGCGGCACCGCGACTTCCGCTGGTTCTTCGCCGGCCAGGGCGTGTCGCAGATCGGCACCTGGCTGCAGATGATCGCGACGAGCTGGCTCGTGTACCGCCTGTCGGGCTCGACGCTGCTGCTGGGGGTCGCGGCGTTCGCGCAGCAGATACCCTTCCTCGTGCTGGCGCCGCTCGCGGGCGTGTTCGTCGACCGCTTCGACCGCCGGCGGCTGCTCATCGCCACGAACTCCATTGCGGCGCTCCAGGCAGCAGCGATGTTCACGGTTGTAGCGCTCGGCGTGGTCCAGCCCTGGCATCTCATCGCCGGCAACCTGGTGCTCGGCCTGGTGAACGCCTGGGACGCTCCGGCGCGGCAGTCGATCCTGATCCAGCTCGTCGGCGGGCGCGCCGACCTGGCGAGCGCGATCGCGCTCAACTCGATCATGATGAACCTCGCCCGCTTCCTCGGGCCGATGGTGGGCGGCGTGCTGATCGCCGCCCTCGGCGAGCGCTGGGGCTTCGGCGCCAACGCGGCGTCGTATTTCGCCATGCTGTTCGCTCTTTCGCGCATCCCGAGCGGGCATTCACCCCCCGGCCCCGGGAGTGAAACCCTTTTCCGACAGCTCGTGGCGGGTACGCGCTACGCGTACGGTTTCCTGCCGTCGCGCTGCGCGCTGTTGCTCCTCACCTCGGCGAGCCTCACCGTGGGCTCGTACGTGTCGATGATGCCCTGGTTCGCGCGCGAGGCGTTCCACGGCGACTCGGGGACGCTCGGGCTGCTCATTTCCGCCGCCGGGCTCGGCGCGCTCACCGGAATGGTGTACCTCGCCCTGCGCACGGGGATCCGCGGGCTTTTTCGCCTGATCAGCCGCACGGTGGCGCTGGCGGGCGCGGCGCTGTGCGTGTTCTCGTTCTCCAACACCCTGTGGCTCGCGCTGCCGGCGCTCTACTTCATCGGGCTCGGGCTGATGCTCACCGCCGCCTCGTCCAACACGGTGCTGCAGAGCATCGTGCCCGACGAGCTGCGCGGGCGCGTCGCCTCGCTCTACGTGATGTCGTTCATCGGCATGACGCCGCTGGGGGCGCTCGTCACCGGCTGGGTCGCCGAGCGCATCGGCCCGCCGCATACGCTGCTCTTCTGCGGGCTCGCCGGGGTCGCGGCCGCGGCGCTCTACCGCACGCAGCTGCCGGCGATCGGGCGCGCCATCCGCCCGGTCTACGAGAAGCTCGGGACCTGACGGAAGCTGCGCTCGGGCTCGGTCGGCCAGGAATGGTCGAACTGCCAGCCGTGCTGCGCCTCGAGGCGCACGCGGAACGCGTCCTCCAGGTCGCGCGAGGGCACGGCGACGCACTTCGCCGGAAACTGCAGCAGAAAGCTCGACGCCACCACCGCGCATTCGCCGATCGTGCCCATGCTGCTGGCGGCGATCCTGCGGCCGTGCAGCCAGATCGCTTCGTCCTGGAGATATGCCGCGAGGCCGAACTGGCGATAGGTGGCGACCGCCGGCGCGAGCGCCCACGAGATCCAGCGCGAGACCCGCCCAGGGGCCAGGCGGCGCGGGGCGATGAGCGCGAAGAGGTAGTGCGTTTGCGCCTGCGCCCAGATGAGCGCGGGCGCGGCGTTCTTCGCCTGTGCCGCGGCAAGCCGCGAGAACAGCTCTTCGAATTGGTGCGGCTCGCATGCGCCGAGCCGGATCCAGCGCGCCATCATGCGATCGATTATTCCATATTCCCGATCAGAGCTCGATGTCCTCGCGGATCGCTTCGATGCCCGCCGCGGCGCAGAGCGCATCTTCGCTTCCGCCGGGCGCGCCCGACACGCCGATGCCGCCGAGGAGCGACCCGCCCGCCTCGATCACGAGCCCGCCGCCCACCGCCGCGACTTCGGGCCGGTTGCGAATGCCGCTCTGCGGCCTGCCCGGCTGCGTGGCCTCGGCGAGCGCGGCGGTATCGGTGCGAAAGCTAGCCGCGGTGTAGGCTTTGGCGCGCGCCATGTCCGGCGTATGCGGCCCGGCGAAGCGGTCGCGCAGCAGCACCTGCAGCACGCCCATGCGGTCGACCACCGCGACCGTGGCCTGGTAGCCGCTGTCGCGGCATTTCTTCAGCGCCGCCTGGGCGGCTTTCAGCGCCGTCTCCGGCGTAAGCACGCGAACCGTGAAAGTCGGCTGCGCCGCCGCGAATGGAATCGACAGGACGACAACCGCCGACGCCGCGAGCGAAGCCGCGCGCCTCACTTTTTCTTCATGAAGAAGGTGAATTCCCGGTTCGCTTCGTCGTGCGACAGCAGCTCGTGCCCGGTCTGGCGGGCGAAGGTCTGGAAATCCTTCACCGAGCCCGGGTCGGTGGCGAGCACCTTCAGCACCTGCCCCGAGCGCAGATCGGTGAGCGCCTTCTTCGTGCGCAGGATGGGAAGCGGGCAATTCAGGCCGCGCGCGTCGAGTTCCTTGTCGAAGTTCATGGGCGGTTCGGGTCAACTCGCAGTATAAGATGATAAAAGGGATGGACCCTTGGCTCGTCATGGTCGCACAGCTCCCGGCGGAGGATCCGTCGGCGCGCATGCGCGTGCTGCGCAAGCTCGAATCGCTCGGCGCGGGCGTGCTGCGCGAGGGCGCCTACGCCCTTCCGGACACCCCGGCCAACCGCAAATCGCTCGACGAGCTCGCCGCGCATGTCGGCAGGGAAGGCGGGACCGCGTACGCGCTGCGCGTTGCGGCGACCTCGCAAGCGCAGAACGAGGCCTTTCGCCGGCTCTTCGACCGCTCGGCGCAATACGAGGCCCTGGTGAAGATCGTGGAGGGCCTGCGGCTCGGTTTCGGCCACAGCGATCCGAGCGCGCTCGCGCGCGTGCTGCTCAAGCAGCGCCGCGACTTCGAGGCCATTTCCGCGCTCGACTTCTTCCCGACGCCTGCCAAGGCGCGTGCGCAGCAGGCGCTCGCGGAAGCCGACCAGGAGATCCGCAAACTGTACTTCTCGCAGGCGCCGAACTCGATCGGCACGGGCGAGAAGCTCCACGGGCGCACCTGGGTGACGCGCAAGCCCCTCGGGGCCGACCGGCTGGCGAGCGCCTGGCTGGTGCGTAGGTTCGTCGACCCGGAGGCGAAGATGCTGTGGCTCGAGGGCAGCGGCGAGGCGCCGCCGGAGGCGATCAGCTTCGGCTTCGAAGGCGCGCATTTCCCTGCGGGCGACGCGCTCGTCGCGTACGAGGAAATCATGCGCCAGCTGCAGCTCGGCGCCAACCAGGCGATTGCGAGAATCGGCGCAATCGTCCACTACCTGGAAGCCGGCGGCGCCCCGGTGCAGGAGGCAGCCGGCGTGCAGACGCTGCTGCAGGGAGCGGTGCGCCGCGCGCAGAGCGACGACGAGCTCCTGGCCGAGGCGGAAAAGACCTTCGACCTTCTCTACGAGGCGTACTTCGAGCCGCAGCGCCAGCGCGGCGAGCGCCCGCAGACCTAGCGCTTGCCCTCGGCAGCCTGTTGTGCGCGCAGCTCCTTGAGGCGCGCGTCGACCACGGAAAGCTGGTAGAAGTCGCCGTCGCCCGCGCCGCGGGCGAGCTGCAGCTGCTCGATGGCGGCCGGCAGGCTGCCCTGCAGCGCGTAGTACTCGCCCTGCGCCTGGTGCTGCAGCAGACGCTTGCCGAGCGCCGCGTACGAGCGCGACTGCAGCGACCTCAGCCGCGGATCGCCGGGGGAGTTGCGCACCGCCTCGTTGAGGAGCGCGATCGCCTGCTCGTTGCGCGAGGCGTCCTGCTGGACTTCCACCTGCGCATAAAGCAGCGCCCGCGAAGCCGGATAGCGCGCACGCGCCTGCGCAAGCACCTTTTCCGCGCCCGCTACATCTTTATTCGCCTGGCGCACACGCGCCTCGAGCGTCTCCACCATCGGGCTCGACACTGCGGTGGCGCGGAGCTTCGCCATCTCCGCGGCGGCGGCCTGCGCGCGCCGCGCCCGCAGCAGGGCGCTCACCAGCCCGTAGCGCGCGCCGGCTTCGTTGGCGTAGCGTTTCTCGCTCACGGAGCGCTCGAAGAGCGTCACCGTGTCCTGCGCGTCGCCGCCCTCCGAGCGCAGCTTCGCGCGCACCAGGTGGAATTCGACGCTGTCCGGGTGCTGCTTGTACGGCAGTGCCGCCACCCTGTTCTGCGCGTCGGCGATACGCTCGGTGGTCACCGGGTGGGTACGCAGGTAGCCCGGCAGCGTGCCGTCGTCCGACACGCGCTGCGAGCGCTGCAATTTCTCGAAGAACACCGCCATCGCGCGCGGGTCGTAGCCGGCGGCGATCAGGGCCTGCAGGCCGGTGCGGTCGGCGTCGCGCTCGAAGTCGCGCGAGTAGGAGAGCTGGGCGGAGGCCGCAGCCCCCTGTACCGCGACGCTCGCGCCGCCGGCGAGGTCGGGCCGGGAGCGTCCGAGGAGCAGCGCCGCCGCCATGGCCGCAAGCACCGGCAGCTGCATCTGCTTCTGCTGGCCCAGCATGCGCGCGATGTGGCGTTGCGTGACGTGCGACAGCTCGTGCGCGATCACCGAGGCGAGCTCCGACTCGGTGTCGGCCGCGGTGATGAGCCCAGTGTGCACGCCGACGAAGCCGCCGGGCAGCGCGAACGCGTTGATGGTCGGGTCGCGCACGCCGAAGAACTCGAAGTCCTGCCGCGCGCCCATCGCCTGGGAAAGGCGCGCGCCGATCGTCCCCAGGTATTCCGAGAGCTCGGGATCGTCGATGAACTGGGGATCGCGCCGCATCTCGCGTACGATGCTCTCGCCCAGCCGCCGCTCCGTCTGCGGGGAAAGCTCGAGGTCGCCCACGCTGCCCAGGTCGGGCAGCGCCGACTGCGCCCAGGCACGGGGCGCGAGGCCGATCAGTGCCACGGCAAAAAAGGCGAGAGCGCGAAAAGCAAGAGCGCGCATGTGTTTATCATACCGCCGGCCATGGCAAGGAAGATGACACCGCAGCGCCTCACCCACTTCGACGCCAGGGGCGCTGCCCACATGGTGGACGTGGGGGCCAAGGAGGCGACCCATCGGGTCGCCACCGCCTCCGGGCGCATCACGATGAATCCGGCGACATTCCGCCTGATCGCCGCGGGACGGGCGAAGAAGGGCGATGTGCTGGGCGTGGCGCGGATTGCCGCCATCCAGGCCGCGAAGCGCGCGCCGGATCTCATCCCGCTCGCGCATCCCATCGCGTTGAGCCGCGTGGCGGTCGACTTCGAGCTGAGCAAGAAGGCGTCCGCGATCGTGGTGCGCGCCCGCGTCGAGTGCCGCGGCCCGACCGGCGTGGAGATGGAGGCCCTCACCGCCGCCGCGATCGGGCTGCTGACAATCTATGACATGGTGAAGGCCGTGGACCGCGGCATGACGCTCGGCAGCCTCAGGCTGGAGGAGAAACTCGGAGGCAAGTCAGGGGTATTCCGCCGCGCGGTTCGCTAGAATACGCGGGCCTTGGGAAACCCGATGAATCGTTTGCGCAGGACCGTGCTCGGCGCCCTCGCCGCGTGGCTGGCGACGCCGCTTGCGGCGCTCGCGGCATGGAACGAGAGCGCGTTCGGCGCCAAGACGCCGCAGGACGCATTGAAGGGAATCGGCGCCGCGAATCCGGCGCCGTCGAAGGAGATCGTGATCGACGCGCCGCAGATCGCCGAGAACGGCGCCGTGGTGCCGATCGAGATTTCGAGCAACATTCCCGGCACCAGCTCGCTCGCGGTGGTGCTGGAGAAAAATCCCTTTCCGCTGGCGGCGAAGTTCGACTTCATGGAAGGCGCGGCTCCCTTCGTGAAGCTGAACGTGAAGATGGCCGAGACCGCCGACGTGCGGGTGGTCGCGACGGCCGGCGGCCGGCACTACAGCGCCACCCGGGAGATCAAGGTGACCATCGGCGGGTGCGGAGGCTGACATGGCGGGACCGATGAAAATGCGGGCGACGCTCGCCGGCGGCTACACGGAGGTGCGGGTGCTGATGACCCACCCCATGACCACCGCGCAGAGCGGCCAGCCGCTGCACTTCATCCAGAACATCACGGTGAAGCTGAACGGGAAGGCGCTGATCGAGGCCGAGGTGAGCCAGGCGGTGTCGCGCAACCCGGTGTTCTCGTTCCGGCTCAAGGGCGGCGCCAAGGGCGACAAGATCGAGGTGACGTGGCTCGACAACAAGGGCGAGTCGAACAAGATCGAGACCGCGGTCGCGTGAACCGGGCTCTTGCGCGCATCCTGCTCTCCCTTGCGTTCTGCGCGCCGGCGGCGGCGCAGGACGTCAAGAAGGAAATCGAGCGCTACCGGCAGATGGTGAGCGAGGGCAGCCCGGCGGAGCTGTTCGAGCTCGAGGGCGAGGCGCTGTGGAAGAAGCCGCAGGGCCCGAGGCAGGCCTCGCTCGAGAAATGCGACCTCGGCCTCGGACCCGGCGTCCTCAAGGGCGCCTATGCGGCGCTGCCGCGCTACTTCAAGGACGCCGACCGCGTCATGGACCTCGAGACGCGCCTGCTCCACTGCATGACGACCCTGCAGGGACGCAGCCGCGAGGAGGCGACGCAGCGCGTGTTCGGAAACGCCGACCGTCCCTCCGAGATGGAGTCGCTCTCGGCCTACGTGGCGGCGCAGTCTCGAGGCATGAAGATGGCCCCGGGCGAGAGCCATCCCAAGGAGAAGGCCGCCTACGAGCTCGGCCGAGCGCTTTACTTCCAGCGCGCCGGCTCGTGGGACTTCGCCTGCACCAGCTGCCATGGCGAGGAAGGCAAGCGCATCCGGCTGCAGGAGCTGCCGGTGCTCCTCAAGCCGGAGAACGCGCGCAGCGTGGCCGCGAGCTGGCCGGCCTACCGGATCTCCACCAGCGGCTTCGTCACCATGCAATGGCGGATGAACAACTGCTACCAGCAGATGCGCATGCCCGAGCCGGCCTTCGGCTCCGACACCACGGTGGCGCTGATCCATTTCATCACCGTGACCGGCAAGGGCGAAACCTACCAGGGACCGGGGAACAAGCGGTGAAACGGCTTGCATCTCTTCTCCCGCTCCTGGCTTTTTCCCCCGTCCTCACGGCGCTTGCACAGCCGACACCCAAGGACGTCGAGAAGGTGATGCAGCGCGACTTCCACGCGCGGGGCCAGGCGGGCATGGAGCGCGTGGTGCAGGACGGCATCCAGCGCGTGTGCACGGAAACCCACAACCAGCCGCCCGCCGAGCTCGCCAGGCGGCTCGAAGCCGACCAGATGAAGACTATCGCCTTCCCCCAGGCGAGCCTGATCGGCGACTGGAAGAGCGGCGAGCGCATCGCGCAGAACGGCCGCGGCATGCAGTGGACCGACGCGCCGGGCACGCCAAACGGAGGGAGCTGCTACAACTGCCACCAGCTCTCGCCGAAGGAGATCTCGTACGGCACGATCGGGCCGAGCCTCGCCGGCTTCGGAGCGAAGCGCGGCAGCGGGCCGGAGCTGCAGCGCTACGTCTACGGCAAGATCTACAACGCCAAGGCGTATAACCTGTGCTCGCAGATGCCGCGGCTGGGCTATTCGGGCACCCTGACCGAGCAGCAGATCAAGGACCTGGTCGGGCTGCTGCTCGATCCCGCCTCGCCTGTGAACCAGTAGCGGTTGCAGCGCCGGGACTTCCTCGAGGCGTTACTCCTGGCAGTAGCGGCAGGCTCGAGCCTTCGACCCGGGGCAGCCGCGGCGCAGGCCGCGGCCGAGCTCTACGATGCGCCGCCGTTCGGCAATGTCTCGCTCCTGCACGTCACCGACGTGCACGCGCAGCTACGGCCGGTCCATTTCCGCGAACCGAACGGTACGGGTTTCCTGAAGCGCTACGGCATCGCACGCGGCAGCCGCGCGGCATACGCCTTCTCGCACCTCGATTTCGAGACCCTCGCGCAGCGCTACGGCAGGCTCGGCGGCTACGCCCATCTCGCCACGCTGGTGAAGCGGCTGCGCGCCGCGCGGCCGCAGGCGCTCCTCCTCGACGGCGGCGACAGCTGGCAGGGCTCGGCGAGCTCGCTCTGGACCCGCGGCGCAGACATGATCGGCGCGCAGAAGCGCCTGGGCGTGGATTTCATGACGGCGCATTGGGAATTCACCTACGGCGCCGAACGCGTGCTCGAGGCCGTCAAGAACGAGCTCGGGCCGATCGTGCTGCTCGCGCAGAACGTGCGCACCCTCGACTTCGAGGAACCGGTATTCGCGGCGTACGCGCTACGCCCGGTGAACGGCGTGCCGGTGGCGATCATCGGCCAGGCGTTTCCCTATACGCCCATCGCGAACCCGCGCTACATGGTGCCGGACTGGACGTTCGGCATCCAGGACGCCCGCCTGCAGAAGATGGTCGACGAGACGCGCGCGAAGGGCGCGCGGGCGGTGGTGCTGCTGTCGCACAACGGCCTCGACGTGGATCTCAAGCTCGCCTCGCGCGTGCGCGGCATCGACGCCATCCTCGGCGGCCATACCCACGACGCGGTCCCTTCGCCCACCCGGGTGGGAAAGACGCTGGTGACCAACGCCGGCTCGAACGGAAAGTTCCTCGGCGTACTCGACCTCGAGGTTGGCAATTCCGGCGTAACCGGGCACCGCTATCGGCTTCTCCCGGTCTTCGCCGACCTGCTTCCGCCGGATCCCGAGATGGCCGCATACATTTCCACCGTCCGAAAGCCTTATGAGGAAAAGCTCGCCGAAAAGCTCGCGGTCACGGAAGGACTGCTCTACCGGCGCGGCACGTTCAACGGCAGCTTCGACGAGCTGATCCTGGAGGCGCTCGCCGCCGAGAAGAACGCCGAGATCGCGTTCTCGCCCGGCTTCCGGTGGGGCACCACGCTCCTGCCGGGCGAGGCGATTACCCTGGAAGCGCTGATGGGCGAGACCGCCGTCACGTACCCCTATGCGACGCTGAACGAGCTCACCGGGGCGCAGATCAAAGCCATATTGGAGGACGTGGCCGATAATGTTTTTCATCCCGACCCCTACCTGCGCCAGGGCGGCGACATGGCGCGCGTCGGCGGCATGACCTACGCCATCTCTCCCCGCGCAAGAATCGGCGGCCGAATCTCGGAAATGAGAATTCGTGGCGTTCCCATGGCGGCGGGCAAGCGCTACAAGGTGGCCGGCTGGGCGCCGGTGGCCGAGGGCGCCTCGGGCGAGCCGGTCTGGGAGGTCGTGGCGCGCTACCTGCGCTCGAAGCGCATTGTTACAGCGCGCCGCGTGAACCAGCCGAAGGTCCTGGGCGTTAAGGATAATCCGGGGATCTCGCCGCCATGAAGCTCGCCCTGATCCTTGCGCTCGTCATCGCCGCCGCGGCCGGCGGCGGCTGGTACTGGTACCAGTCGCGCGCCGACAGCGGCGAAGTGCGCTACCGCGTCGCGAAGGTCGAGCGCGGGCCGATGGCGGCGGTGGTCGCGGCGAGCGGCACGCTGAACGCCGTGACGACGGTCCAGGTCGGCTCGCAGATCTCCGGCCAGGTGAAGGACATCTACGCCGACTTCAACACCCCCGTGAAAAAAGGCCAGGTGATCGCGCGCATCGACCCGGCCACCTTCGATCTGCGGGTGAACCAGACGCGCGCCGACCTCGACGCCGCCGAGAGCGCGGTGGCGGTGGCGCGTTCCGGCCTCGCGGCGCAGCAGGCCGAGTTCGGCCGGGTGAAGATCATGCTCGCCGACGCCGAGCGCGACCTGGCGCGCAAGAAAATGCTGGTCGACAAGAAGTTCATCTCGCCGGCGGAGCTCGACAAGGCGAACGTGGTGCTCGACAGCACCCGGGAGCAGCTGAAGGCGGTGCAGGCGCAGATCGAGGTGAGCCAGGCGCAGGTGCAAAGCGCGATCGCCGCGGTCAAGCAGCGCGACTCGCTGCTCAGGCAGGCGCAGGTCGACCTCGAGCGCACCATCATCCGCGCGCCAGTGGACGGCACCGTGATCCTGCGCAACGTCGACGCCGGACAGACGGTCGCGGCGAGCCTGCAGGCGCCGGTGCTCTTCACCATCGCGCAGGACCTGCGCGACATGCAGGTCGAGGCGGCGATCGACGAGGCCGACGTCGGCCGGCTGCGCGTCGGGCTCCCTGCCACCTTCGCCGTCGACGCCTTCCCGCGCCGCAACTTCACCGGAGAGATCCGGCAGATCCGCAAGTCGCCGCAGAACGTGCAGAACGTGGTGAGCTACACGGTGGTGATCTCGGCCCAGAATCCGGACCTCGCGCTGCTGCCGGGGATGACCGCGAACGTGCGCATCGTGGTCGAGAACCGCGACAGCGCGCTCAAGGTGCCCAACGCGGCGCTGCGCTGGCGCCCCGCGGGCGCCGCCGATGTAAGGGTGCCCGCGGATGCGCCTTCCACGCAGAGCAGCGGCGGCCAGGCCGTGCAGCAGTTCCGCGCCCGCATCGTGGAGGAGCTCAAGCCAAGCGACGCGCAAAAGGCACGCCTGGAGGAGATCTTCTCCGACGCGCGCCAGAAACTCGCCCGCGTGCGCGACGTGCAGGGCGAAGGCGAGCGCCGCCGCCAGGCCGAGCGCATCCGCGCGGAAACGAACAGCCGCATCGCCGAGATCCTGACCCCCGAGCAGCGCCCGGCCTGGGAGCGGCTGCTCGCCGAGTCCGGGGCGCGCGGCCAGGCCGCGACCGGCCGCGTCTACGTGCTGGATGGAGGCGAGCCCAAGCCGCGCGAGGTGCGGCTGGGCCTCACCGACGGCTCGACCACCGAGGTCCTCGCTGGCGAGCTCGCCGAGGGCGCGGAAGTGATCATCGGCGCTGGCGCGGGCGGGGCGGCTTCGCAGCCCGCGGGCGGCGGCCTGCCGCGCCCGCGCTTCTTCTGATGCTGATCGAGACGCGCAGCCTGGTGAAGCTCTACCGCATGGGCGACACCGAGGTGCGGGCGCTCGACGGCGTCAGCGTGGGCATCGGCAAAGGCGAGTTCGTATCGGTGATGGGCCCGTCGGGGTCGGGAAAGTCCACCTTCATGAACCTGGTCGGCTGCCTGGACCGCCCCACTAGCGGCGAATATCGCCTCGACGGAAGCACGGTCTCCGAGATGGACTCGAGCCGGCTCGCCGCGGTGCGCAACCGGCACATCGGCTTCGTGTTCCAGAACTTCAACCTCCTGCCGCGCACGCGGGCGCTCGAGAACGTCGAACTGCCGCTTCTCTACGCCGGAGTACCGAAGAAATCAAGACAAGAAAGAGCAATGAAGATGCTGGAGCGCGTCGGGCTCGCCGAGCGCTCGCACCACCATCCGGCCCAGCTCTCGGGCGGCCAGCAGCAACGCGTGGCGATCGCCCGCGCGCTCGTGACCGAGCCGCTCATCATCCTCGCCGACGAGCCGACCGGGGCGCTCGACTCGCACACCAGCATCGAGATCATGGCTCTGTTCCAGGAGCTCAACCGCCAGGGCATGACGGTGGTGCTCGTGACGCACGAGGCGGACGTGGCGCGCTACGCGCGGCGCCTGCTGCGCTTCCGCGACGGGCACCTCGTTGCCGACGAGACACAGCAGCCGGTGGCGGCGGCGGTGGCGGCATGAGCATGCTGCAGCTCTTGCGCGTGGCGCTGCGCGCGCTGGCGATCAACAAGCTGCGCAGCGCGCTCACCATGCTCGGCATCGTCATCGGCGTGGGCGCGGTGATCGTCATGATCGCGGTCGGCGCGGGCGCGCAGCGGCGCGTCGAGGAGCAGATCCGCGCGCTCGGCTCGAACCTGCTTCTGGTCACGCCCGGCGCCACCACGGCGGGCGGCGTGCGTCTTGGCTTCGGCTCGAGCTCGACGCTGACCGAGGACGACGTGATCGCGATCAACCGCGACATCCCCGAGGCGCTGGCCGCCCCGGCGCTGCGCGGCAATGCCCAGGTGATCTGGGGCAACGCCAACTGGTCGACCGCGATCTACGGCATCACCGCGGAGTACCTCGACGTGCGCCAGTGGCCGCTCGCCTCGGGCCGCGTGTTCGAGCCCGCCGAGGCTTCCGCGGCGGCCAAGGTCTGCCTGATCGGCTCGACCGTGGCGAAGCAGCTCTTCGGCTTGGCCGACCCGGTCGACCAGACCATCCGCATCAAGCGCGTGCCCTTCACCGTGATCGGGCTGCTCGAGACCAAGGGCCAGAGCCTGATGGGAAACGACCAGGACGACGTCATCCTGATGCCGCTTTCCACCGCGCGCACCCGGGTGGTCGGCACGGCCAGCGCGGCGAAGAACCGCTCGATCGGCACGATCTGGGTCAAGGCCGCCGACGGCGTCGAGCCTGCAGCGGTCGAAACCCAGGTACGGGCGCTGCTGCGGCAGCGCCACCGCGTGCAGCCCGGCGCCGACGACGATTTCTCGCTGCGCAACCTCGCCGAGGTGATGGCGGCGCAGGAGGCCTCGAGCCGGGTACTGGCGCTGCTCCTCGCCGCGGTGGCCTCGGTGTCGCTCCTCGTGGGCGGGATCGGCATCATGAACATCATGCTGGTGTCGGTCACCGAGCGCACCCGCGAGATCGGGCTGCGCATGGCGGTCGGAGCACGCACGCGCGACATCCTCGGACAGTTCCTGGTGGAGGCGGTGACGCTGTCGCTCATCGGCGGGCTGGTAGGCGTCGCGCTGGGTATCGGCGGCGCGATGGCAATCGCAGCCTTCGCCGGCTGGCACATCTCGATCTCGCCCCAGGCCGTGGCCCTCGCCGTCGCGTTCGCCTTCGTGATCGGCGTGTTCTTCGGTTTCTACCCCGCGCGCAAAGCCGCCCGCCTCAACCCCGTCGAAGCGCTGCGCTTCGAGTAGTCCCTAGCGGCACTCGGACGGGACGAACCTGTTCAGCATCGGGTTCGCCGGAGGCACCGTGGCGCCCATGCCGCGGGACGCCGCCGTGATGTTCGTCCTAGACGCGCATGCCCAGTCCAGGGAACCGGTGACTGCAGGCGGGCCGAAAGACGCGTCCAGCCGCACCGGAGCTCCGCCCGCCACGGCCACGAAGGGCGTCAGCGTGACCTGGTTGTTCGCCCCGATCGGGCCGACGTTGGCCGCGTTGTACGTGATGAAGATGGCGCCGCTAGCGGCCGGATCCAGCTGGATGTTGGTGACATACTTGCTGCTCATCAGCGGAGCGCCATTGAACGAGGTCGTGGCGGCGTTGAGCTCGGCCGCGGTGGCCGAGCCGGTGCCGACCACGGTCTTCGCATCAGCCGCGAGCGACAGGCCTTCCGTCACGCGCGCGCGCACGGTGTAGTCCTGGTACGCCGGCAACGCCACTGCGGCCAGGATGCCGATGATCGCGACCACGATCATCAGCTCGATCAGCGTGAAGCCTTTCTGCAGCGTCTTCATCTGGCCCCCCACACAGAAGCGATTTATTAAGCCGTCTAACAGCAACGGCTGTGCCAGATCTTTCGTGGGAAACTGCACAGCCTTGACTCGTGCCCGCGGAAAATTGGACGACAGGGAAGTGACAGGAGACGCGGTCGGCGGCGTCGATGGACCGGAATTGTCCTGCCCGGACCATTTTGGTCGGTGGCGAGGAAAAAGAAAACGCCCCGGACGAATCCGGGGCGTTCGAACTGTACGGCTTGTTGTTGTTAGCTTGCTTTTATTAGCGGCACTCGGAAGGAACGAACTTCGCGAGCATCGGCGTCGCCGGCGGCACGGTGGCGCCCATGCCACGGCCAGCCGCCGTCGCGTTGGACGCTGACGCGCAGGCCCAGTCCAGAGAACCGGTGACTGCCGGCGGGCCATACGACGCGGAGAGCCGCACCGGAGCGCCACCCGCGACCGCGACGAAGGGCGTGAGGGTAATCATGTTATTCGCCCCGATCGGGCCGACGTTGGCCGCGTTATATGTGATGAAGATCGCGCCGGTGTTGGCCGGGTCGAGCTGCACTTGAGTCACGTACTTGCTGCTCGGAAGCGGAGCGGCGTTGAACGCGGTGGTGGTGGCTGTGAGCTCGATCAAAGTGGTCGCACCGGTGCCGACGACGGTCTTCGCATCGGACGCGAGCGACAGACCTTCCGTCACGCGCGCACGCACGGTGTAGTCCTGATACGCAGGCAGCGCGACGGCCGCCAGAATACCGATGATCGCGACCACGATCATCAGTTCGATCAGCGTGAAACCCTTCTGAAGCGTTTTCATGTCTGTACTCCCCTGTGCAGTTGTGAACACACGGTCGTCACTTCGACCTGATGTCATTTGAGCAACGTCTGTGCCAGTCGACGATGAAGCAATGCACGCGCTTTGCCGAAAAAAGCGTGGAGGAGTTCACGCTCTTGCGGCTCGAGGAAGCCCCGAGTGCCGCGAATTGTCCGGACTGACAAATCCGGTCGGTTCTAGGGCCGGTAGCCGGGAATTTTCGACTCGTCGACCTGGTCGACCTGGTCCGGATCGAGGAACATTTCCGCATAGCGCTGGTAGACCTTCCTGCGCACGAAAATGTCGAATAAGTCCGGGTCGATGTGGCCGTTCTCCTTGAACTTGCCCAGGATCTCGAGCGACTCGGAGAGCGTCTTGCCCTGCTTGTAGGGACGGTCCTTGGCGGTGAGCGCTTCGAAGATGTCGGCAATGCCCATGCAGCGCGCCTGCACCGACATCTGCTCGCGCGTGAGGCCTTTCGGGTAGCCCTTGCCGTCCATGCGCTCGTGGTGGCCGCCGGCGTATTCGGGCACGTTGACGAGGTGGCTCGGCCAGGGCAGAGCCTCGAGCATGCGGATCGTCGCAACGATATGGTGGTTGATTACCTTGCGCTCTTCCTCGGTGAGCGTGCCCGAGCGGATGGTGAGGTTCCTCACCTCGTCGTCGGTCAGGAAGCTCACCTCGTGGCCCTGCATGTCGCGCCAGCGGTACTTGGCGATGCGGCGCACGCGCTCCATGTCTTCCTCGCGCATGCGCTCGGTGCCGACGTTGCATGCGTGCAGGAACTTGCGGTCCTCCTCGAGCTGGCGCAGCCTGCGGCGCAGATCCCTTTCGTCCAGGCCGCCTTTCAGCGCCTCGATCTCGGCGTCGCGCTTGAGCACCTCGAAACGCGTATCGACGAGGTGCACCCGGTCGAAGATGGTCTCGAGCTTGGTCGCCTTGTCGACGATGTGGACGGGGGTTGTCACCTTGCCGCAGTCGTGGAGCAGCCCGGCGATCTTCAGCTCGTAGCGGTCCTTGTCGGTCATGTGGAAGTCCTTGAGCGGGCCTTCCGTGGTGTCGTTGACCGCCTCGGCGAGCATCATGGTGAGCTGCGGCACGCGCTGGCAATGGCCGCCGGTATAGGGCGATTTTTCGTCGATCGCGTTGTTGATGAGGTTGATGAAGGACTCGAACAGTTGCTCGAGCTGATTGATGAGCATCCTGTTGGTGAGCGCCACCGCGGCCTGCGAGGCGAGCGACTCGGCCAGGCGCTGGTCGGAGGCCGAGAACGGCACGATCTCGCCGGTCTGCGGGTCGTGGGCATTGATGAGCTGCAGCACGCCGATGATCTCGCGCTCGTAGTTGCGCATCGGCACGCTCAGGAAGGACTTGGAGCGGTAGCCGGTCTTCTGGTCGAAGGCGCGCGTGCCGCTGAAGTCGAAGCCTTCGGCCGAGTAGGCGTCGGCGATGTTCACCGTCTTGCCGGTGAGGGCCGAGTAGGCCGCGACCATCCCGTGGTTGGGCTTGCCGTCCTTGTAGAGCTGGATCGGGTAGAAAGGCACCGGGTTGCCGGTGGTGCCGCCCAGGTAGTACTTGAGCGACGAGGTGCGCACGATCTCGAAGCGCAAAGTCTTGTCGTCGGTGAGGCGATAGAGCGTGCCGCCGTCCGCGCGGGTGATCGTCTTGGCCGCGGTGAGAATGGTCTCGAGCAGGCGATGGATGTCGCGCTCCGCGGAGAGCGAGGCGCCGATCGCGTTCAGCTGCTCCAGGCGCTGGCCCAGGTCGTCCGCGCCGGTGGGCGCGGACCCGCCGGCAAATCGCAGGCCCTGGGTGGTGTCGAGCATCTTTACTTAATGCAGACCGAGCGCACTTCCTTGATGTGGGTGATTCCTGCCAGGCACTTCTCCATCCCGTCCTGCTTCAGCGTGCGCATGCCGTCCTCGAGGGACTGGGAGAGGATATCCGCGACCCGCGCATGCTCCTGGATCAGCTTCTTGATCTTGTCGTTGGCGATCAGGAGTTCGTGCAAACCGCAGCGCCCCTTGAACCCGCTGCCGCCGCACTTGTCGCATCCCGACGGCTTGTAGAAGGTGAGCTGGCCCTTGTCGTTGCCGTACACCCTTACCCACTCCTTGTACACCGCCTCCATAGCGCCCTTGGGATCGGCCTTGAAGCGCGCGGTGTTCATGAGCTCCTCGCAGTATTCGCGCAGGAACGAGGTCAGCTCGGCGGGCTCGGGCGTGTAGGCCTGCTTGCAGCTGCACACGCGCCGCGCCAGGCGCTGCGCCAGGACCCCGAGCAGCGCGTCGGAGAAGTTGAACGGGTCCATGCCCATGTCGAGCAGGCGGATGATCGATTCCGGCGCCGAGTTGGTGTGCAGCGTTGCGAACACCAGGTGACCGGTGAGCGAGGCCTCGATGCCGGTCGAGGTGGTTTCCTTGTCGCGCATCTCCCCGACCATGATGATGTCGGGGTCGGCGCGCAGGAACGACTTCATGACCGTCGCGAAATCGAGGCCCGCCTTGCGGTTCACCTGCACCTGGCGCAGGCCCTTCTGCGTAATCTCGACCGGATCCTCGGCCGTCCAGATCTTGGTATCGGGGGTATTCAGGGACTTGAGCACCGAGTGCAGCGTGGTGGTCTTGCCCGAGCCGGTCGGCCCGCAGACGAAGAACAGCCCGTAGGGCTTGGAGACGGTGTGCTGCAGCTGGTCGAGATTGCGCGCCGAGAAGCCCATCTTGTCGAGCGGAATGGGCTCGCCGGCGGCGAGAATCCGCATCACGATATCCTCGACCCCGCCGGCCGTGGGGATGGTGGCCACGCGCAGCTCGATGTCGAGCGGCCCGAACTTCTTGAACTTGATCTTGCCGTCCTGGGGCTTTCGCTTCTCCGAGATGTCCAGGTCGCACATGATCTTGATGCGCGCCGCAATTGCGGCACGGTAGCTCGCCGGCACCTCGATGTAGGGCGCGAGGTTGCCGTCCTTCCTGAAGCGGATCTCGGTCTTCGCCTTGCCGGGATAGGGCTCGACGTGGATGTCCGAGGCACCCTGGTTGTAGGCGTCGACGATCACCTTGTTCACGAGCTTCACCAGCTCGTTATCGGCCGCGGCGTCGACCTCGTCGGAAGCCGCGCCGTCGGCGGCGGTCTCGCCGTTGTCCGAGAGATCCGACAGCAGGTCATCGATGTTGCCCAGGCTCGCGCCGCCGTCGCCGCCGTAGAAGTGGTTCAGCGTGTCGCGGAACTCCTTCTGCGTCGTGACCTTGTAGACGATGCGCGCCTTCGGGAACACGTTGGCGGCGATGCGCGAGGAGCGAATGCGCTCCGGGTCGAGGCACAGCACGACCAGGCCCTCCTTGGTATCGTCGATCGGCACCCACTGGGTCGACTCGACGTACTCGCGCTTCAGGTTCTTCAGGAGATCCATCGGCTTGACCCTATCCGGCTTGAACGCCTCGTAGGGCACGCCGAAGAACCTGGAAAGCGCCGCGCCGATCGCCGGGAGCTTGACCTGGAACTCCTCCAGCAGCACCTGCTCGATCTCGACCGCTTTCTTGCGCGCCTGGCGCGAGGCGAGCTCGAACTCGCCCGCCGAGAGCACCGCGTCGGAGATCAGGTAGTCGTACTTGGTCTTGGCGACCGCAGGCTTCTGGCGCTGCTTGAGAGCGATCGCCAGGGTCTGGGAGATCTCGGCGATGCCGTCCTCGGCCATCTCGCCGAACGGCGTGCCGGTCTTGTGGTTGATCACCTGGATCACGCCGATGAGCTCGGTTCCACCCGCCTCGATGATCGGCGCGACCAGCATCTGCTTGGTGCGGTAGCCGGTGCGCTTGTCCACTTCCTGCAGGAAGCGCAGGTTCGGGTTGAGGCCGCGCAGCTCCGCGTCGTCGTACACGTCCTTGATGTTGAGGGTCTTCTTCGCAGCCGCCGCGTACCCCGCGATCGAGTGCTCGGCGATCGGCAGCTTCAGGTCCTTGAACGAGTTCAGTCCGGTCTTCACCTTCGACACGATCGACTGCTTGTCCTCGGCGACCGAGTAGATGGTGAGGCGGTCGGCATTGAAGAGCGCGCACACCTCCGCGCTCATCTCCAGCATGATCTCGTCGACGTTGCTGGTCGCGTGGATCTTGTTGGTGACCACCTGCAGCTGCTTCTGAAACGCAAGGCGCGCGCCGAAGTCGTTGCCATGCGAACTCAGAACTGCGCTCATCGAAATTCCCTCCCGCCGCGGGGTTCTAGCTGGTTATTCGATGTTAGCGCTATCTATTCTGATTCTCCAAGGAATTCCCGTCAGGATTTGCGTGGATTTATGCGCTTTTTTGCACACTTCGCAGGCCGCCCTCGAGCAGCCAGACCTTGAAGCCGCGCTGCGCGAAGAGGAAGGCCGCCGCGGCGCTGCGCCGCCCGCTCTGGCAATACGCGACGTATTCCCTGGAGCGGTCGAGCACCGCGAACATGTTGCGCACTTCGGCGAGCGGCACGTTGATCGCTCCGGGCAGCTTGTCGTACTGGTATTCCGAGGGATAGCGCACGTCGAGCCACAGCGCGCCGCGCCGGACCTTTTCCGCCGCCTCGGCGAACGCCACGCGCCGCAGCAGCGGCTCGCGCAGCAATTCGTCAAAATGTGTGCGGCCGAGCCGCAGCAGCTCGCCTTCGCCGAGCGAGGTCACGGTGGCGTTGCGCTTGGCCTCCGACACCAGCGCCTCCTCGCCGAAGGCATCGCCGCTCTTCAGCTCGGCCAGCAGCACTTTCGCTCCGCCGACCAGCCGCTCGACCGAGAAGCGTCCCGATTCCACCACGAAGTAGTAGTCGCCCTGGTCCCCCTCGCGGATCACCGTTTCGCCGGGCGCCGTCTTCACCCGCTCGAAGCGCTTGAGCAGCTCGTCGATGTGCGCCACCGGCAACTGCGCGAAGGCGCCTGAGCGCAGCTTGCCGAGGCCGAAGGCGCCGCTGACGATGCGCGCATCCGCGGCCGCCGCCTGGCCGGTGAGCGTGGAGTCTGCGCCCGCCGCCACCTGATCCCAGGTGGCGAGGATGTCGAGCACCTCGTCGTCGAGCATCACAAGGTCGACATCGGTGATTGCCTTGCTCCGAGCGAGGCGATCGCGCTGCCGGTTGAGCGCCTGCCGTGCCTCGTCGCTTCCTCCCACCACGACCAGCGTGCCGCCGCCCTCGAACGCAAGCACGAGCTCGCCCGCCAGCAGGAACACCGATTGCGGCCCCTCCAGACGCTCGTGCAGCGGATCGCTGCCGCGCCGCGCGCGCTCGACCACCGCCACCTGAGCCAGCTCGGCGAGCCGCTGTGCGGAGAAACCGGCCAGAGGCGCGAGCGCCGCGAGCTGGTCGGGCCGCGGCCGGGTGAGCGAAGCATCCATGGCTCAGAATTCGAGCACCAGGTTGTTCTGCAGCATGCGCGGCCGGTGAACGCCGGCGGACTCCTCGATCTCGAGCATGGTGGGCTCGATCTCCCCGGGCTTGAGGTGCGTGATGTAGATCTCGGCGCTGCGCTCGAGCTTCTTCAGCTCCTCCGCGAGCGTCTCCGGACAGAGATGGCGCGAGATCTCGGCGAGGTGGCGCTCCTTGTTCGAGAACGCGGTCTCGATGATCAGGAACTTGAGGTTGCCGATCCGGTTCACCACGCTCCAGAGCGCGTCGTTCGGCCCGGTGTCGCCGGTGAAGACCAGGCTCGCGGCGCCGCTGTCGAGGTGGTAGCCGACCGCCGGAACCGTGTGACGCGCGGGAATGGGCGTGATGGTGCGGCCCGACAGGCTGATCGCCTGACCGACCACGATTTCCCGGTAGCGCAGGAAGGGCGCCTCGGGCGTCGGAATCTCGGTGAAGTCAGGCCAGATCGCCCAATTGAACAGATGGTTCTTCAGGATCTCGATCGTGGCGCGCTGCGTGTAGACCTCGATCGGCTTCGTGCGCATGCCGCCGATCGTGTCGGCCAGGAACGGGATCGAGGCGACGTGGTCCAGGTGCGAGTGGGTCACGAAGATGTGGTCGATCTGCGAGAGCTCGGCCAGCGTGAGATCGCCCACCCCGGTGCCGGCGTCGATCAGGATGTCGCTGTCGACCAGGAACGAGGTGGTGCGCAGGTGGCGTCCGCCGATTCCTCCCGAGCACCCCAGCACGCGCAAGCGCATGACCCGTGCTTCCCTATTTCTCGTCGAAGGCCGTCACGCCGTCCCATTCCGGCGGCGGCGGGTTGCGGCGTTTGTCGGCCACGATCGCAGCGTACACGCGATACAGGCCGCAGGTGGGATTCATGCGGGCGAGGCTCCCGAGTCCGGTCTCGGCATCATCCCACTGCCGAGTGCGGTAGGCGCGCAAGGTGGAATTCCACAGTTCCAGCTCCCGGCGCGCGCTTTCGCCGAGGTCGGACTCGAGGCCGAGGGGCTCGTAGACCGTCACGGCCTCGTCCTTGCCCATGACCTTGATGCGGTCGACCTCGCGGAACACTACGTCCGTGACGCGCTGGCGCGTGGCCTCGCCCGCGAGGACGCCGACCGCGTAGCTCTTGGTGCGGCCTTCGACCCGCGAGGCCACGTTCACCGCATCGCCCATCGCGGTGTACGCGCGGCGCACCCGCGAGCCCATGTCGCCGACGCGCACCGTGCCCGAATTGACGCCGACGCCGATCCGCAATGCCGGCCAGCCGCGCGCGGCGAACTTGGCGTTCAGAACCGCGCAGTCCTTCTGCATGTCGAGCGCCGCGAGCACCGCGTTTCTAGCATGCTGCGGGTCCTCTACCGGCGCCCCCCAGAACGCCATCACCGCGTCGCCGATGTACTTGTCGAGCGTGCCGCGGTAACGGCTGCGGATGATCGTGCTCATGTCGGTGAGGTACTCGTTGATGTACTCGCGCAGCTCGTCGGGCTTGAGCGCCTCGGAGATGCCGGTGAAGCCGCGCACGTCGGCGAACAGGATCGTGAGCTCCGCGCTCCTTGGCTCCATGTTGTACTTGGCCGGGTCGGCCGCCATGCGGTCGACGAGCTCCGGCGGCACATACTGGCCGAACAGCTCGGTGAACTGGCGCTTGGAGCGGGACTCGACGAAATAGCCGTAGGCCATGTTCATCACGTACAGCACCGCGGCCATGGCCACCGACGCGGCGAGAGGCAGCGCCATGTTGCCGTGCGTCCAGACCGCGAGATTGAACAGCGCGATCAGCGCGATGCCCGCCGCGGCGGCAAGCGTCGCCCACAATGCCGACAGCAGCGGAATGAGGATCGCGAGCGTCACGCCGCCCACGAGCAGCAAAGCGAGCTCCAGATTCGCCGTGAACGCCGGCTTCTCCTTGATCGTGCTGCCGAGCATGCCGGCGATGAGGTTGGCGTGGATTTCGACTCCCGGAAATACGCTGCCGACGGGAGTCGAGCGCAGGTCGTACAGCCCGTGCGCGCTGGCGCCGACGAGCACGATCTTGCCCTTCAGCGCCGCCGGATCGACGCGGTCCTTGACCACGTCGGCGAGCGGGATGTACCGGAAGCTGTGCCTTTTGCCGCGATACGGAATCAGCGCGGCCGCCTGATCGTCGACCGGAATGCGCAGCGGTCCGATCTTCAGCCATTCCGGCGCGGCGTCCGCGCGTGCGCCCGCCTGCGGGTAGCCGGGCTCGACCGCCGGAAACCTGCCTTCTTGCCGCGCGATGAAGGTACGCACGACCGCGAGCGAAAGCGCCTCGTAGTAGGCGCCCTCGAACTCCGCCAGCAGCGGCACCCGCCGCGTCACGCCGTCGTCGTCGACCACCGGATTGAAGTGCCCGGCCGCGGCGGCGTTGTTCTGATAGGCCGCCAGGTTGCCGGTATAGCCGGACCAGCTCGTAATATGGGTATTGCGGCCTGCAAAGCTGCCCTGCGGCAGCACCGGCACGGGAATCGCGTTGACGCGGGCCGCGCGCTCTTCGTTGCTGAAGTAGTAGCCAAGCACCGCGGGTCGTCCACGCATCGCCTTGGCGAAGAGCTCGTCGTTGTCGAGGCCCGGCCGCAGCGACTTGTAGAGCTCCTGGAAGCCCGCGGCCTGCTTCAGGTCTTTGTGCGCCAGCGCGTCGAGCGTGTCGATCCCCGAGCTGGTGTCGCGCTCGGCCCAGACGACGTCGAAGGCGAGCACTTCGATGCCGTAGCGCTCGAAGAGCTTGGTGATCAGCTCGGCCATGAGGGCCCGGCTCCAGGGCCAGTGGCCGACCTCGCCGAGGCTCTTCTCGTCGATGTCGAGGATCACGATGCTCGGATCGACGCCGCGCGGCATGGCGAGATTGAGCCGCGTGTCGTACAGGATGTTGTCCAGCCGCGCCAGAAACGGCAGCCTGCCGTCGGCGCTCGGGTACTTTTGAGCCGCGTCGACGAGGAACAACAGCACGATCGCGAGGCCCATCGCGATCCGTGCCAGGTGCTGTCTCAGGGGCTCAGGCCTTGAGGAAGAATTCCATCTTGACGCCCGCGAGCTCGATGACGTCGTGATCCTTTAGCGCGTGGGGCGCCGGGCCGATCTGCTGGCCGTTCACGTTGGGGCGCGCCGCGCCCTCGACATGCGTGATGAAGTAGCCCTGCGGCCGGCGCGTGAGGACCGCCACCTGTACGCCCGGCTTGCCAAGCGTGGTGAGCGGCTTGGTGAGCTCGAGCTCCTTGCCGGCGTTCGCGCCCGAGAGAAGCTGGATCGCGCCGAGCGGCTGGCCGGCAGGCCGCGGCGCCGCAGGCTGGGGCGCCGGCGGGACGGTCTTGGTGGCATCCGCGATTCCGGCCACCGCGGCCGCGGCCTGCGGCATCGCAGCCGCGCGCTGCGAGCCCGGGGACGTGCGCAGCGCCTCGCCGCCGGTCTGGCGCGCCGACGCCGGTCGCAGCACCATGGTCTTCTCGAAATCCGCCTTGTCGCCGCCGGCCCCGGCGCCGCTCGCTTCGCCGAGGAACTTCAGCTTGTATTTGCCGAGCTCGATGACGTCGTTGTTCTGCAGGAAGTGCTTCTTGACCGGATTGCCGTTGACCACGGTACCGTTGGTGCTGCCGAGGTCCTCGAGGAAGGAATCGTTCAGGATCGTGACGATGACTGCGTGCTCGCCGCTCACCGCGAGGTTGTCGATCTGGATGTCGTTATGGGGCTTGCGGCCGATGGTGGTGCGCTCCTTGGCCAAGGGAATCTCCTTGAGCACCAGCCCGTCCATGCTGAGGATCAGTTTCGCCATAGCGTTCCCCTGGGGGAAGTAGTTATTTTAACCACGCGAACACCTTGGCTATTACGCCCCGGGCACCCGGATATTCCCGCAGGACGCGGACCAGTATAACCGAAACGTTGTCGCGCCCGCCGTTGTCGTTGGCCATCTGCACGAGCTGCTGCGCGGCGAGCTTGAGGTTTCCGCCGAGCGCCTGCAGCGTCGCGCCGATCTCGTCGTCCTCGACCATGTCGCACAGGCCATCCGAGCAGAGCAGATAGATGTCGCCGGGCCGCGTCGGATATTCGTGGATCTCGGGTTCGACGCTCGGATCGATGCCGAGCGCCTTCGTGACGAGGTTCTTGTGCTGGGCGTTCTTCGCCTGCTCGAGCGTGAGCAGGCCCGAATCGATCTGCTCCTGCAGCAGCGAGTGATCGCGCGTCACCTGGCGCAGGCCGCCGTCGCGCAAGAGATACAGGCGCGAGTCGCCGAGATGCGCCACCAGCACGCGGTTGTCGTAAAAGAGCGAGGCCACCAGCGTGGTGCCCATGCCCGCGTACTGCGGCTGATTTTGCGCGGCCTGATAGATCGAGCTGTTCGCGCGCAGCACCTGCTCGCGCAGCAGCCGCGCCGCGATGGTCTGGTTGGTGCGCGGGTCGATCTGGTTGGGTTGCGTGCTTTCGAGCACCTGGCGCATCTCGCTCACGATCACGCTGGTCGCCATGCCGCTCGCCACCTCGCCCGCGTTGTACCCGCCCATGCCGTCTGCGAGCACCACGAGCCCGTGGGCGGCGTCGGCCGCGATCGAGTCCTCGTTGTGCGCGCGGACCATCCCGGGGTCGGTGCAGCTCGCGATTTCCAGTACTTGCGCGAGGTCCATGCGACTACATCACGACTTTCATTTCAGCTCCCCCGGCGCCTCCCTCGATGGGTGCCACAGACGGCTCTCAACGCGGCTCTGAACTTGGCTCTAAACGGCCTGAAAACAGTGTTATGAGCGGCATTTTTGCAGTCAAACCTAAGCTGCGTCAAATATTTAGGCGCGCGCGGGCCGCGCCGGACACGGACCGGACATCCAAGAAGGCGGAAACGACTACTGGCCGAGCGTCGCGCCGGCTTTCAGCTGCCCCGAGGAAACGAGCTCCGCCGCGGCCACCTTCTTGCCGTCGCCGAGCTTGGCCTTGCCGGCGTGGATCCGGCCGCCCTGAGCGGTGATCACGAGACGGCCGTCCTTCGCCTCGACCACCTCGCCGATCTTCCCCTTGACCGCGCCGAAGGTGCGCACGAGCTCCTTGCGGCTGTCGAAGAGCTGCAGCTTCACGCCGTTCAGCGTGGTCCACGCGCCCGGCGCCGGGTCGGACGCACGGATCAGGTTGTGGATCGAATCCACGTGGTTCGACCAGTTGATCCGGGCTTCGGCTTCGCGGAACCAACCCTCGTAGGAGGCCAGAGACTCGTCCTGCGTCACTTCCTTGTGTTTATTGGAAGTCACCAGATCAGCAGCTTCCAGCATGGCCTGCACGCCCATCGGGAACAGGCGATCGAAGTACACGCTGCCCAGAGTGTCGTCGTCGCCGACCGGCGTCTTCTTCTGCAGGATCACCGCGCCCTCGTCGAGGCCGTCGGTGGGACGGAAGATGGTGCAGCCGGTCTCCTTCTCGCCGCGCGAGATCGGCCAGTTGATCGACGACGGCCCGCGATACTTCGGCAGCAGCGACGGGTGATACTGGATCGTGCCGTGCTTCGGGATCTTCACGAATTCCTGCGGCGCGAACTGCAGCACGAACGCCATGATGCCGATGTCGGCGCTCGCCGCCTTCATCGCTTCCGCCGCCTCTGGCGCCTTGAGCGACTTGAATTGATGCACCTTGAGGCCTTTCTCCAGCGCGGCGACGCGCAGCGCATCGGGCCGCGCGCCTTCCTTCTCCGGCGCGCAGAACACCGCGCTCACCTGGTCGCCTCGCGCGAGGAACGCTTCCAGCACCGCCTTGCCGAAGTCCTGCTGTCCGATGATTGCGATCTTCATTTACGCGGCTTTCTTCGGGGGAATGCTGAAGGCGCCCGCGCTCTTCAGGGCAGTTATTTTTTCCTTTTGATAACCCAGCACCTCCTGCAGGACCTCGTCGGTGTGCTCACCAAGCGTCGGCGAGCGCTTGATCACCACGGGCGATGCCGAGAGCTTGATCGGCATGCCGACGTTGAACCACTTGCCGCGCTGCGGGTGGTCGAGCTCCACCCACATGTCGCGGCCGCGCACGTGCTCGTCGGTGGCGAGGTCCTCGGTCGACATGATCGGGCCGCAGGGCACGTCGAGCGGATTGAGGATCGCCATCAGCTCGCGCTTGGTGTACTTCTCGGCGAACTTGTTGATCAGCGTCCACATCAGGTTCTGATTTTTTCTCCGGTCCGAAATTTTCGCGAACCTGGGGTCGGCCGCCATGTCGGGCATGCCCACCTCGGGCCCGATGCGCTTGCCGAGGTCTTCCCACACCGCTTCCTGCACCACCACGTAGAGCCAGTCGTTGGCGCCGTGCGGCTTGCAGTGGATCGCGTTGCCGAGCTGGCCGCCGCCGGAGTCGTTGCCGGCTCGCGGCACATCGCCCATCCCCTTGTACGTGGGGACGGAATACTCGGCCAGATCGCCGCGCGTCAGGCGCTGGTGGTCGCGGAACTTGACCCGGCACAGGTTCATCACGCCGTCCATCATTGCGACTTCGACGTATTGGCCCTGTCCGGTTTTTTCGGCCTGCCTCAAGGCGGCCAGCAGCCCGATCGCCAGGTGCAGCCCGGTGCCGCTGTCGCCGATCTGCGCGCCGGTGACGAACGGCGCGCCGTCGGGCACGCCGGTCGTGCTCATCGCGCCGCCCATCGCCTGCGCCACGTTCTCGTAGGCCTTGAACTCGGCGTACGGGCCGCTCGAGCCGAAGCCCTTGATCGAGCCCATCACGATCTTCGGATTGAGCTCGTGGATCTTCTCCCAGGTGAAGCCGAAGCGGTCGAGCACCCCGGGGCCGAAGTTCTCCATGATGATGTCGCACTTCTTCAGGAGATCGACGAACACCTGCTTGCCCTCGGCGGTCTTCATGTTGACCGTGATCGAGCGCTTGTTGCAGTTGAGCATCGTGAAGTAGAGCGAGTCGGCGTTTGGCACGTCGCGCAGCTGGCCGCGCGTGGCGTCGCCCTGCGGGTTCTCGAACTTGATCACGTCCGCGCCCATCCAGGCGAGGAGCTGCGAGCACGTCGGGCCTGCCTGAACGTGCGTCATGTCCAGGATGCGGACACCTTTGAGTGCTTCCATTATTTTTTCTTCCCTGCGGTCGGGTTGAGACTGGTGATGCGACCGCTCTCGGTTCCGGCCGTCTCGTCGATCACCGCGTTGATGAGCGTGGGCTTTTTCGAGCGGATCGCCTCTTCCATGGCCTTCCTCAGCTCGGCGGGCGTGGCGGCGTTCACGCCGACGCCGCCGAACGCTTCCATCAGCCGGTCGTAGCGCGCGCCCTTCACGAACACGGTCGGCGCCGGATCGCGTCCGGTGGGGTCCTGGTCGGTGCCCTTGTAGACGCCGTTGTTGTTCATGACGACGATGCACACCGGCAGGTCATAGCGGCAGACGGTCTCGACTTCCATGCCCGAGAAGCCGAACGCGCTGTCGCCCTCGACCGCGATCACCTGCTGCCCGCTCACCACGGCGGCGGCGACGCAGTAGCCCATGCCGACGCCCATGATGCCCCAGGTGCCGACGTCGATACGCTTCCTCGGCTTGTACATGTCGACGATCGAGCGCGTGAAATCGAGCGCGTTGGCGCCTTCGTTGACGAACATCGCGTCGGGGTTCGCCTTCACGATGTCGCGCACCACGTTGAGCGCGCTGTGGAAGTTCATCGGCGTCGGGTTCTTCGCCAGCGTCTCAGTCATCTTGGCGACGTTGCCCTTCTTTTTCTCGGCAACGGCATTCAGCCATTCCGCCGGGGGTTTGGACACAGAACCGATTTCCTTCAAAAGGGCGGCGACGCAGGACCCGATATCGCCGACCAGCGGCGCATCGATCCGCACGTTGCTGTCGGCTTCCTGCGGCGAGATGTCGAGCTGGATGAATTTCTGGCCGCCCCAGTCCTTGTGGCCCTTGCCGCCCCAGGTCTTGCCCTTGCCGTGCGACAACAGCCAGTTGAGGCGCGCGCCGATCAGCATCACCACGTCGGCGGCGGGCAGCACGAACGAGCGCGCCGCGGACGCGCACTGCTCGTGCGTGTCGGGCAGCAGCCCCTTCGCCATCGACATCGGCAGATAGGGTATTCCCGTCCTTTCAACGAGATTCTTTATTTCAGAATCCGCTTGGGCATACGCGGCGCCCTTGCCGAGAATGATCAGCGGCTTTTTCGCGTTCTTCAGCAGGTCGATAGCGCGTTTGACCGCTTCGGGCGCCGGAATCTGCTTCGGCGCAGGGTCGACCACCTTGATGAGAGTCCTGTGGCCGGTTTCTGCAGGAATGCTCTGCGCGAACAGCTTCGCGGGCAGGTCCAGGTACACGCCGCCGGGGCGGCCCGACACCGCGGCGCGGATGGCGCGCGCGATGCCGACGCCGATGTCCTCGGCGTGCAGCACGCGGAAGGCAGCCTTGGCGAGCGGCTTGGCGATGGCGAGCTGGTCAAGCTCCTCGTAGTCGCCCTGCTGCAGGTCGACGATCTCGCGCTCGCTCGAGCCGCTGATCAGGATCATCGGGAAGCAGTTGACCGTGGCGTGCGCGAGCGCGTTGAGGCCATTCAGGAAGCCGGGGGCCGACACCGTCAGGCAGATGCCCGGCTTCTGGGTCAGGAAGCCCGCGATCGAGGCGGCGTAGCCCGCGCTCTGCTCGTGGCGGAACGAGAGCACGCGCATCCCGGCAGCCTGCGCCCGGCGCGTGAGGTCGGTGATCGGAATGCCGGGCAACCCGTAGATTGTGTCGAGGCCGTTCAGCTTGAGGGCATCGATGACCAGCTGGAAGCCATCGGTCGTTTGTTGCGCATCGGCGCTCGGGCTGGCGGCTGCGACTTGAGGTTCGACGGTCCCCATGTGCGGACTCCTGGTTTCCTGCGATTCGGAGGGAGCAATATGGTAAGAATCGCACCCGCGCCCCGGCCTTGACTCAGGTCAAGCCGACTAAAATCGGCCTCGAATGACGGCTTTTCTCAGCCATCCCCAGCGCAACAGCATCCGCCTGCAACTGCGGCAGAACCTGCTGCTGCAAGGCATGAGCCAGGCGCAGTGGGCCGAGCTCGAGCCGCTCCTGCTGGTGGCAGATTACCGCAAGGGCGACCCGCTGGTGCGCCAAGGCGACGAGGAGATGGAGCAGTTCTTCATCCTCGAGGGCATGGTGAAGCGTGTGGTGTCCAACCCCGAGGGCCGCGAGATGATTCTGCGCTTCGCCGCCGAGACCGAGATGGACACCTCCTACGCCGCGTGGCGGCTCCGAACGCCGGTGCCGTATTCGATCGTCGCCGTGACGAAGGCACGCGCGGCCGAGCTGCCGATGCCGGTGTGGGCCGAATTTCTCGAGCGAAATCCCGCGCTCATGGCGCGCTTCGAGTACGAGGTTATGAAGCTGATGTCAGAGGTGATGGCGCACACGATCACGCTGCACCTCCTCGATGCTCCCGGGCGTCTGTTGCGCTTCCAGAGGAAGCATCCCGAGCTCTCCGGCCGCATCCCGAAGAAGGAGCTCGCCGCGTACCTCAACCTCACGCCCGAAACGCTGTCGCGCCTGAAGCAGAAGCTCGGCTGACTATCTCGCGCGCGCCTTGCCGAGCAGCCAGGTGACGCTCGGCCAGAGGAGCAGCACCAGCGCGACCGTGG
This sequence comes from Burkholderiales bacterium, assembly GCA_035554435.1. Lineage (GTDB taxonomy): Bacteria > Pseudomonadota > Gammaproteobacteria > Burkholderiales > SG8-39 > SCGC-AG-212-J23. The sequence continues at coordinate 31,603 of DATMJC010000073.1, forward strand.
TGAGAAAGCCCACCAGCTTGTTCGAGAAGAAGATCGTCATGTCGCCCAGCGACACGAGCATCGCCTGCCGGAACGAGGCTTCGGCGGCGTCGCCGAGCACGATCGCGAGCACGAGCGGCGCGAGCGGGTACTGGAGCTTCTTGAAGGCATAGCCCATGACGCCGAACACCACCATCATCCAGACGTCGAAGATCGCGTTGTGCACGGTGTAGGCGCCGATCGCGCACACCACGACGATGATCGGCGCGATCACCGAGAACGGCACCCGCAGGATCGCGGCAAAGAGCGGCACGCAGGTGAGCACGACCACGAGGCCGGCGATGTTGCCGAGATACATGCTCGCGATCAGGCCCCAGACGAAGTCGGGCTTCTCGACGAAGAGCAGCGGCCCCGGCTGCAGGCCCCAGATCATGAGGCCGCCGAGCAGCACCGCCGCGGTGGGCGAGCCCGGCACGCCGAGCGTGATCATCGGCAGCAGCGCCGAGGTGCCGGCGGCGTGCGCCGCGGTCTCGGGCGCGACCACGCCCTCGACCATGCCGCTGCCGAACTTGTCACCGTCGGGCGAGAAGCGGCGCGCCACGCCGTAGCTCATGAAGGAGGCCGGCGTCGCGCCGCCCGGCACGATGCCCATGAAGCAGCCCACCGCGGAGGAGCGCAGCGACGTGAGCCAGTAGCGCGGCAGCTCCTTCCACGTTTCGAGCACCACGCGCATGTTCAGTTTCGCCTTGGCGCCGCGGAAAGCGAGCCCTTCCTCGAGCGTGAGGAGGATCTCGCCGATGCCGAACAGGCCGATCACCGCCACCAGGAAGTCGAAGCCCGTGAGCAGCTTGGTCGAGCCGAAGGTGAGCCGTAGCGTGCCCGTGACCGGATCGGTGCCGACCGCGGCGAGCGCGAAGCCGAGCATCATCGAGGCAAGCGTCTTGAATGCGGGCTCCTTGCTCGTGCCGATGAAGGCGCAGAAGGTGAGGAAGTACACGGCGAAGAATTCCGGCGGCCCGAACTCGAGCGCGAAATTGGCGATCACCGGAGAGAGGAAAGTGATCAGGATCACCGCCACCAGGGCGCCGATGAACGAAGAGGTGAACGCCGCGGTGAGCGCGTTGCCCGCGCGCCCCTGCTGCGCGAGCGGATAGCCGTCGAAGGTCGTCGCCACCGACCAGGGCTCGCCCGGGATGTTGAAGAGGATCGAGGTAATGGCGCCGCCGAAGAGCGCGCCCCAATAGATGCAGGAGAGCAGGATGATCGCCGAGGTCGCGCCGCCGGGCGTCTGCGCCATGCTGAAGGTGAGCGGCAGCAGGATGGCGACGCCGTTGGCGCCGCCCAGCCCCGGAAGCACGCCGATGATCACGCCGAGGATCACCCCGGTGAACATCAGCAGCAGGTTGGTGAGCGTCAGCGCGACGGCGAAGCCGCCCGCGAGGGCTTGGATCTCTGCCACTTCAGTTCAGCCCGAGGAAAGCTTCGATGGGACCCTTGGGCAGCGGCACCAGGAACCAGCGCTCGAAGATCAGGAACAGCGCCACCGCGGTGCCGGCGCTGACGGCGGCCACTTTCCACCACGCGAACTTGCCCAGCCAGCGCATGAAGAAGGCGATGAACAGGATCGAGGCGACGTAGATGCCGATCCAGCCGATCGCCGCGGCGTAGACCGCGGCGGGAACCAGCACCGTCAGCACCATCTTCAGCTGCCCCGCGAGGACGAACGGCGGGTTCTTGTCCGCGGGGATCATGAAGCCGCGCGCCAGGTTCATCACCGCCGCGACCGTCATGATCAGCCCGATATAGAACGGAAAGTAGCCCGGCTTGGGGCCGTCGTCACCCCAGGTCGCGCCCAGGCGCACGCTGTCGTACATCACCAGGACGCCCGCCATGAGAAACAGCGCCGCGACCGCGATCTCGGCGCTCTTGGTGCGGAGGGCGACTCGCCCTTCGCGCTCCTCGGTCATTTGCCGGCGATGAAGCCGGCAGCCTTCATCAGCGAAATGTGGCGCGCCTCTTCTTTCGCCACCCAGTCGGCGTACTCCTTGCCGGTGAGCGCGGTCCTGTTGAAGGCGCCCTCTTCCATGAGCTTGGTCCACTCCGGCGTCGCCATGACTTTCTTGAAGAGATCCACGTAGTACTGGACCTGGTCGGGCTTCACGCCGGGGGCGGTGAAGATGCCGCGCAGCATGAGGTAGTCGACGTCGAGCCCCGACTCCTTGCAGGTGGGAATGTCGGCCCAGGACATTTCCTTGGTCACCTTCTCCTTGTAAGGCATGCGCTTCTCGTCGAACACGCACAGCGGCCTGAGGCTCCCGGCGCGCCACTGCGCGACCGCCTCGATCGGGTTGTTCACCGTGGAGTCGACGTGGCCGCCGACGAGCTGAGTCGCCACCGCGCCGCCGCCCTTGAACGGAATGTAGGTGAATTTCGCGCCCGTCTTCTGCTCGATCGCCGCGGTGATGATCTGGTCTTCCTGCTTCGCGCCGGTGCCGCCCATCTTCATCTTGCCCGGCCCCGCCTGCTTCGTCGCCTCGATGTAGTCCTTCGCGCTCTTGTAAGGCGTCTTGGCGTTGACCCAGAGCACGAAGTTGTCCAGCGCGAGCATCTGCACCGGCGTGAGGTCGCGCCAGTTGAACGGCACGCCCGTGGCGAGCGGCGTGGTGAACAGGTTGGAGAGCGTGATGATGATCTTGTGCGGGTCGCCCGACGCGCTCTTCACGTCGAGGAAGCCCTCGGCGCCCGCGCCGCCGGACTTGTTGATCGGCAGCAGCGCCTGCTTCATCAGGTTGTGCTTGGCGACGATGCCCTGGATCGCGCGCGCCATCTGGTCGGCCCCCCCGCCGGTACCGGCCGGGATGATGAACTCGACGCTCTTGGTGGGCTCCCAGGCGCTGGCGGCGGGAACGTGAATGAACGACACGGCGAGCGCCGCTGTGAGCGCGGCCGCCGGGTTAAAGCGTTGCATGCAACCTCCTTTCAGGTTCTGCGTCTCCGTGGGCGCGCCCTTCGAGCGAGGCGCTGCCCGCGGGATTGTCATTCTCCCTGAGGGAACGCGGCCTTGACCGCGATCAAGACTCGGTGCGGTCGGGCGCGGCGGTTTCGACCGTCACGCCCTTGCGCCTGCCGAGTAACGTGCCGAGGACGACTACGATGACAATCCCGACGATCCCGGCGAGGATCTCCAGGCTGAATCCGCCGACTTTCGGGTGTCCGTCGACGTACTGGACCCCCATCCCGGTGAACCAGCCCTCGAGCGCGCTGTCCGCCACCAACATTTCGCCCGCCACCCAGCCGATCAGCCCGGCGCCGATGGTGATGATCACCGGGAAGCGCTCCATGAGCTTGATCAGCAGGGTGGCGCCGAAGATTACGAGCGGGATCGAGATCGCGAGGCCGAGGATGAGCAGCACGACGCTGCCGCCGGCGGCCGCGGCCACCGCGATCACGTTGTCGAGGCTCATCACCAGGTCGGCGATGAGGATGGTCTTGATCGCCGTCAGCAGGTGCTCGCTCGCCGCGATGTCGCCGTCGTCCTCCTCGGGGACCAGCAGCTTGACGCCGATCCAGAAGAGCAGCGCGCTGCCGATCAGTTTCAGCCACGGCAGCGTGAGCAGCGCCACGGCGAACAGCGTGAGGACGATCCGCAGCACGATCGCCGCACCGGCGCCCCAGAACACCGCCTGCTTCTGCTGCTTCTGCGGCAGCGAGCGCGCCGCAAGGGCGATCACCACGGCATTGTCGCCGGAGAGGATGATGTTGACGCCAATGATTTTCAGCAGGCCGATCCAGAAGGCCTGCGTCACGAGCTCTTCGAGCATGGGCGGCGATTGTACACTGCGCTCCCAGAAAGCCAGGGGGCGGAAAAATGGAATCACCGGGATCCGTTGAGCTTGCCAAGCAGGTACTGTCGCTGATGGCGACAGTCCTCGCCGTCGGCACCGCGTTCGGCATTGCAGCGCAGAAACTGCGCATCCCGGACGTGGCGCTGTTCCTGCTCGCCGGCATCCTGGTCGGGCCCGCCGTCGCCGGGCTGATCGACGTGCGCGCCGACTCCGCGCTCAACCAGCTGATCCTCATCTTCGGCGCCTGCTACATCCTGTTCGACGGCGGCGCGAGCCTGCGGCTCAGCGTGCTGAAGGAAGTCTGGATCACCATCGTCGTGCTCGCCACCGTCGGGGTGTTGATCAGCGCGCTGATCACCGGCGTCGCGGCCTACTACTTTCTCGGCGTTCCGTTCATCGTGGCGCTGCTGCTGGGGTCGGCGATCGCGTCGACCGATCCAGCCACCCTGGTGCCTGTGTTCCGCCAGGTGAAGATCAAGGACCGCGTCGCGCAGACGGTGATGTCGGAGTCCGCCTTCAACGACGCGACCGGCGCCATCGCCACCTTCGCGGTCCTGGCAATCGCGCTCGGCAAGGGCGAGTTCTCGATTCCGGCGGCGCTCCTCGACCTCGCCAAGCAGTCCGGATTCGGCCTGGTCGTGGGCGCGGCGCTGGGATACGCCGCGGCGCTGCTGATCGCCCACGAGAAGCTCGGCTTCCTCGAGGAATACGCGCCGGTGGTCTCGCTGATGGCCGTCGCCGCCGCCTATCTCGCCGCCGACGGCCTGCAGGCGAGCGGCTTCATGGCGGTGTTCGTGTTCGGCATCGCCATCGGCAACAAGGACCGGTTCGGGTTCCAGATGGAGCCGGGCGAGCAGCAGCGGCTCGACGACTTCGTCCTGACGACGGCGCTGATCATGCGCATGTTCATCTTCATCCTGCTCGGGGCGCAGGTCGACTTCGCGCTGATCGATCGCTATCTCGTCGCCGGCGTCGCGGTGGTTGCGGTCTTCATGCTGGTGGCGCGTCCGGTGACGGTATTCCTGTGCGCGCTTCCCGACCGGCGCGCGAAATGGTCGGTGCGCGAGCTGCTCTTCATGTGCTGGACGCGCGAGACCGGCGTGATTCCCGGCGCGCTCGCCGGCCTGCTCGTGGGTTTGGGCGCGCCCGAGGCGAAGCTCATCGCCTCGGTCACCTTCATCGCGATCCTGATGACCATCCTCATCCAGGCGCCCACCACGCGGTGGCTCGCCGCGAAGCTCGGCCTGCTCGAGGAAGCCTAGCGCGGCGCTGCTAGAACAGCCCGACGACCTTGCCGTCGATGAGGTCGATCTTGTTCGCCGAGGGCACCTTCGGCAGGCCCGGCATGGTCATGATGTCGCCGCAGATCATGACGATGAACTCCGCGCCGGCGGCGAGGCGCACCTCGCGCACGTTGATTACGTGGTTGGTGGGCGCGGCGCGCAGCGCTGCGTCGGTCGAGAACGAGTACTGGGTCTTCGCCACGCACACCGGGTAGTGGCCGTAGCCGTCTTCCTGCAGCTTCTTGATCTGGCCGCGCACCTTCGCGTCGGCGGTCACTTCCGAGGCGCGATAGACCTTCTTCGCGATCTTGTTGATCTTGTCCCACAGGCTGTCGGAGTCCTCGTAGACGAAGCTCGGCTTGGACGGCTGCTCGCACAGGCCGACCACGATCTTCGCCAGCTCGGCCGCGCCCTTGCCGCCGTCGGCCCAGTGCGTGGCCATGGTGAAGGGCACCCCGATCTTCGCGACGCGCGCCTTGACGAGGTCCTGTTCCGCCTGGGTGTCGAAGGTGAAGCGGTTGAAGGACACGACGCACGGAATGCCGTAGACCTTCTGCACGTTCTCGACGTGACGCTCGAGGTTCACCAGGCCCTTCTCCAGCGCCGCCAGGTTCTCCTTGTTGACCTCCTTCACGTCGACCCCGCCGTGATACTTCATCGCGCGGATCGTGGCGACGATCACCGCGGCGTTCGGCATCAGGCCGCTCTTCCTGCACTTGATGTCGAGAAACTTCTCGGCGCCGAGGTCGGCGCCGAAGCCCGCCTCGGTGACCACGTAATCGGCGAGCTTGAGCGCGCTTTGCGTGGCGATCACGGAGTTGCAGCCGTGCGCGATGTTGGCGAAGGGCCCGCCGTGGATGAACGCCGGGCTGTTCTCCAGCGTCTGCACCAGGTTCGGCGCGAGCGCGTCCTTGAGCAGCACGGTCATGGCGCCGTGCGCCTGCAGGTCCTTCGCCCGGACCGGCTTCTGGTCCCTCGTATACCCCACCACGATGTTGCCGAGGCGGTTCTTGAGATCGTCCAGTGACGTGGAAAGACAGAAGATCGCCATGACCTCGGAGGCGACCACGATGTCGAAGCCGTCCTGGCGCGGGTAGCCGTTCGCGGTGCCGCCCAGCGCGATGGTGATGTCGCGCAGCGCGCGGTCGTTCATGTCGAGCACGCGCTTCCACTGGATGCGCCGCACGTCGATGCCGAGCTCGTTGCCGTGGCTGATGTGGTTGTCGATCAGCGCGGCGAGGAGGTTATTGGCGAGCTGGATCGCGCCGAAGTCGCCGGTGAAATGCAGGTTGATGTCCTCCATCGGCACCACCTGGGCGTAGCCGCCGCCGGCCGCGCCGCCCTTCATGCCGAACACCGGCCCGAGCGAAGGCTCGCGCAGGCAGATCACCGCCTTCTTGCCGATGTGATTGAGCGCGTCCCCCAGGCCGACCGTGGTGGTGGTCTTGCCCTCGCCGGCCGGCGTCGGGCTGATCGCGGTGACCAGGATCAGCTTGCCGTTCTTCTTGCCTTTGAGGGTGTCGAGGTACTTCAGCGCGACCTTGGCCTTGTAGTGCCCGAAGGGCTCGAGATGCTCTTCGGCGATTCCGAGCTTCTCGCGCGCGACCGCGGAGATGCGCTGCATCTTGGCTGCCTGTGCGATTTCGATGTCCGACGGCATGGGACGCTCCTCGAGCCTCTGGTGGGATGGACGCAATTGTCCAAGACCGGCGCCCGGACCGGCCTTGACGCAAATCAAGCGCTACTTGACCAGTAGGACGGGCACGTCCGAGAGGTGCGTCACCTTGGTGGCAGTCGAGCCCACCAGCACCTTGCCGAGCTCGCTGTGCCCGCGCGTGCCGATGCAGATGAGGTCGCAGCGCTTGTCCTTGGCGTGCTTCACCAGGCTCTCCGCCACCGACCCGACCACCGTGTGCACCTCGTAGCGCACCCCGGCCGCATCGAGCTTTTCCCGCGCGGCGGCGAGGCTGCGCTCGCTCTCCTCCTGGTAGTACTTGTCGAGCTGCGCCTTGCCCACCGCGGCGCCCATGCCCGGCAACTTGGGCACCGGCAGGTGCACGGTGACGAGGTCGAGGTTGGGCTTGTCCTTCAGCCAGTCTGAGTGGTCGATGAGGAATTGCACCGCGTTGAGCGAGTGCTTGGAGCCGTCCACCGCCAGCAGAATTCTCATTTGCGCGCGCCCCTCGTTCAGGACATTCTAGCCCTGCAGCTCCTGCAGGCTGCGGCCCTTGCCGTAGCCGGGATCGGCCGGGTGTTCGCCGCCCCTAGTGACCTTCACCGCGCAATACTTGAACTCCGGGATCTTACCGAACGGGTCGAGCTTCGGATTGGTGAGGATGTTGGCTGCCGCCTCGTAGTACGCGAACGGGATGAAAACGCTGCCGCGCGGCGTTCCGGCGTCTTGGCGCACGAAGAGGGAAATCCTGCCACGGCGCGACTCGACCGTGGCGATGTCGCCCGGCCGGATCGCCCGCTCGCGCATGTCGTCGGGGTGCATCGACACGGTCGGCTCGGGCTCGATCGCGTCGAGCACGCCGGCGCGCCGCGTCATGGCGCCGGTGTGCCAGTGCTCGAGCTGACGCCCGGTGATCAGCACCATCGGGTATTCGGCGTCGGGCCGCTCGTCGGCGCTGATCAGGTCGGCCGGCACGAACTTCGCGCGTCCGGTCGGGGTCGGGAAGTGCGTGGTGAAAACCACCGGCTCGCCCGGATCGCCCTCGTTCTCGCACGGATAGGTCACGGTGGAGTCGCGCTCGAGGCGCTCCCAGGTAATCCCGCGGATCGAGTCCATGCACTGCCGCATCTCGTTGAACACTTCCTTGGGGTGCGCATAGCTCCAGTCCAGGCCCAGGCGCTGCGCCAGCTCGACGATGATCCACAGGTCGGGCCGCGCCTCGCCCGGCGGGTTCACGGCCTTGCGGCCGAGCTGCACCATACGGTCGGTGTTGGTGACCGTGCCGTCCTTCTCCGGCCAGGCGGTGGCCGGCAGCACCACGTCGGCCAGGTAGCAGGTCTCGGTAAGGAAGATGTCCTGCACCACCATGTGCTCGAGCTTCGCCATGCCGGCGCGCGCGTGGTCGACGTCGGGGTCGGACATCGCCGGGTTCTCGCCCATGACGTACATGCCGCGGATCTTGTCCTCGAGCACCGCGTGCACGATCTCGACCACCGTCAACCCGGGCTTCGGGTCGAGCGGGACGCCCCACAGCTTCTCGAAGCGCGCGCGCGCCTCCGGCGTGTTCACACGCTGATAGTCGGGATAGAACATCGGGATCAGCCCCGAGTCGGATGCTCCCTGCACGTTGTTCTGACCGCGCAGCGGATGCAGTCCTGATCCCGGCTTGCCGATTTGTCCCGTGGCGAGCGCCAGCGCAATGAGACAGCGGGCGTTGTCGGTCCCGCGCACGTGCTGCGAGATCCCCATGCCCCACAGGATCGTCGACCCCTTCGACGTCGCGTACAGCC
>DATMJC010000074.1:0-12805 GCA_035554435.1 Burkholderiales bacterium
GACCGGTTTCGCCTTCTCGTGGATAGCGTCAAGGACTACGCCATTTTCATGCTCGATCCCGACGGCCACGTTCTCACCTGGAACGCCGGCGCCGAGCGGATCAAGGGCTACAGCGCCCCGGAGATCATCGGCCAGCACTTCAGCAAGTTCTATCCGCCCGAGGCGGGCGACTTCCCGGCGCATGAGCTGCAGGTCGCCGCGGCACAGGGACGCTTCGAGGACGAAGGCTGGCGCGTCAGGAAGGATGGATCGCGCTTCTGGGCGAACGTCGTCATCACCGCGCTCTTCGGTCCCGACCAGAAGCTGGTCGGATTTGCGAAAGTCACGCGCGACCTGACCGAGCGGCGCGAGCACGAGGACCGTCTGCGGCAGAGCGAGGAGCGGTTTCGCCTGCTCGTCGAGGGGGTGAGCGAGTACGCGATCTTCATGCTCGACGTCAATGGCGTCGTGGAGACCTGGAATGACGGCGCCAGCCGGATCAAGGGGTACCGTCCCGAGGAAATCATCGGGCAGCACTTCAGCAAGTTCTATCCCGAGGACGCCGTGGAGAGCGGCTGGCCGGAGCACGAGTTGCGCGTGGCGGCGGCGGAGGGGCGCTTCGTCGACGAAGGCTGGCGCTTGCGCAAGGACGGCTCGAGGTTCTGGGCGCACGTCAACATCACGGCCTTGCGCGACGACTCCGGCCGCCTGCGCGGATTCGCCAAGCTGACGCGAGACCTGACCGAACGAAAGCGCACCGAGGCCCTCGAGGCGAGCGGCGCGGAGCGCGAGACGATGCTCGAGGCCGAGCGCAACGCGCGCATGCTGGCTCAGCGCAGCGCCCGGATCAAGGACGAGTTCCTGGCGACCTTGTCGCACGAGCTGCGCACGCCTTTGAATGCCATCCTGGGATGGACGCAGCTGCTGCGCAGCCGCGGCGCATCCGAGCCGGTGGATCTCGACCGGGCCATGGAGATCATCGAGCGCAATGCGCGCGCGCAGGTGCGGCTCATCGACGACCTGCTCGACCTGAGCCGCATCATGTCCGGGCGGTTCAGGCTCGATGTCCAGCAGGTATCGCTGGGAGACATCGCGAGGAGCGCTCTCGATTCCATCGAGCCGACTGCCAGGACGAAAGGCGTGCGGGTGGAAAGCGTTCTCGACCCGCGCAGCGTGGTCGTTGCAGGCGATCCGGCTCGCCTGCAGCAGGTCTTCTGGAATCTGCTGAGCAATGCAGTGAAGTTCACGCCGAAGGGCGGAAAGATCCAGGTCGTGCTGCAGCGGGTGAACTCGCACATCGAGTTCAGCATCAGCGACACCGGGATTGGAATCCCGGCTGCCTTCCTGCCTCACGTATTCGAGCGGTTCTCGCAGAAAGACAGCTCGACGCACCGGGAGTACGGCGGGCTGGGGCTCGGACTCGCAATCTGCAAGCAGCTGGTGGACATGCACGGCGGCTCGATCCAGGCGAAAAGCATGGGCGAAGGCCACGGCGCGACGTTCGTCGTCACGCTTCCGCTCGTCATCCTCGGGAAGGAAAGGGATCCGGCCGCACGCGTGCACCCGACCGCCGGAGAGCTCTCAGAGGTGGTTCCCATGCCCAGGCTCGATGGCGTACGGGCCCTCATCGTCGACGACGAAGCCGATGCGCTCGAGCTCATCCGGCGGGTCCTGGAAAATCAAGGTGCGCATGTCACCACGGTACGCTCGGGTGACGAGGCACTGCGCCTGCTCGAGAGCCACACGCCGGATGTGCTGATCAGCGATATCGGCATGCCGAGCATGGACGGATACCAGTTCATGCGGCGCATGAGGGCGGCCGAGCCCAAGGAGCGCCGGATCCCCTCCCTCGCGCTCACGGCCTTCGCGAGGCCGGATGACCGCAAGCACGCGATCCTCGCCGGCTACCAGGCGCACCTGGCGAAACCCTTCGACGTGGCCGAGCTCGCGATCGTGGTGGCGGGGCTGGTCGGGCGAACGTAGGAGCTGTGGTCGCTCCTATTGCAGGCCGGCTCCCGGATCCGTGTACACGAAGCGCCCGCCGATCATGGTCGCGACCGGCTTGATGGATTCGATCTCCTTTTCGGGCACGCTGAGATAGTCCGCCGAGAGCACCACCAGATCGGCGAGCTTGCCGTTCTCGATCGACCCTTTCACGTTGTCCTCGAAGGTGAGCCTGGCGTTGTTGATCGTGAAGAGCTTCAGCGCATCCTCGCGCGTGATGCGCTGGTTCGCGCCGTAGACGCCGTCGGAGATGGTGTCGCGGGTGATGAAGTGATACATCGCCCAGAAAGGATTGTAGGGGATCACCGGCGAGTCGGTCCCGCCGCCGACGAGGAAGCCCTGATCGAGGAAGGTGCGAACCGGCGTCACCTGCTCGGCGCGCGCACGACCCCAGTACTTCGCCATCGAAGGCGCCGCGAGGTAGAGGTGGTCCTGCGCCGAGACGGCAATGCCCAGCGCCTTCACGGTCGGGAACTGGTCCGGCCGGGCGATGAAGTAGTGCTCGATCGTCCAGCGCTTTCCGGCGATCGGGCGCTCGGCATTCGCGGCCTGGTACGCGTCGAGCACCTCGTCCACCGCCGCGTCGCCGACGGCGTGCGTGGCGACGCGCCAGCCCAGCCGATTGAGCTCGCGCACGACCGGGATGTACTGGCTTGGAGGCACCACCTGGATGCCGCGGAATCCTCCGCCGCGCCCGTAAGGCTCGGCATAGGGCTCGCGCATGTGGCCGCCCTCGAAGCCGCCGTCGACCAGCGTCTTCATGCCGCCGATCCTCAGCCATTCGTCGCCTTCGTCCGGGCGCACGTTCCACGATGCGATGGTCGCCTGCACCTTTTCCACGCTCGAGAAGTCGTAGATGCGCATCAGGTAATTCACGCGCATGGTGAGGCGCCCCTGGGCCTTCAATTGCTGGAACATGCGGTAGGGTCCGATTACGTCCGGGCCGAACTGGAAGCCGCCCGGGATGCGGATGCCGGTGAGGCCGGCGGCGTTCAGGAGCTTCATCTGCGTTTCCAGCGCCTCGGGGCTGAGCTTGGGCGGCGGCGGCAGCGCGACGAGGCTGCGCGCGGTGTCGACGAGCTCGCCGTTGAGGCTTCCATCAGGGTCGTGGCCGATCTCGCCGCCCGGCGGGCTCTTGGTCCCGCGGCCGATGTTCCAGCGCGTTAGCGCGGCGGAGTTGAGGATGAACTCGTGCCCGCCGCGCACCAGCACTACGGGATTCCCGGGCGCGGCGCGGTCGAGCTCGATACGATGCGGCAGCCGCTTCTCGCGGAGCTGCGCCTCGTGCCAGTCCGCGTTGGAGACGATGAGCTCGCCGGGCGGCGTGCTCTTCGCTCGCGCCTCGACCGCGGCCAGCAGCTCGGCCATCGAGCGCGCCTTGGAGAGCTCGACGCCGGGTCCGCCGCCGGCGTTGTGCAGGTGGCCGTCGATCAGGCCCGGAATGACGCTGCGACCTTTCAGGTCGATCTGCTTCGTGTTCGGCCCGCCGCTCGCGCGAACCGCGTCGTTCGTGCCCACGGCGATGAACCGCTCGCCGCGGATCGCGACCGCCTGGGCGATGGAGAAGGTTGCGTCGACGGTGACGATCTTGCCGTTGTAGAGCACGAGATCCGCCGCTTCCCCGCTCTGCGGTGCGGGACTCGTGCTGCAACCAGCGCCAATCCCTGCGGCGAGCAGGATGGCTATGTGCCCGAGCTTCATTGCGGTTCTCATTTGACCTCACCCGGAACTTGAAAGGAAGCCTTCGCGGAACTGACGGCTCCCTTACGTCGCACGCGCGAGCAAGACAAGGTAATCGCCGCGCACTAGATTTGCTTGCCTCTGCATCCCGGTTCTAACAGCGCGAGGAGCTTCTCATGACGTCCCGAAGAGATTTCCTGGAAGGCACGTTGGTGGCAGGAGGGCTTGCGTATGCGGCGGGGAGCGCACACGCTCAGGGTCGGACCCGTTACGTCGACAAGCTGACCGACGATGCCGGGAAATACGCGGTCGCGCCGTTGCCGTACGGCTACGATGCGCTCGAGCCCGCCATCGACGCCCGCACGGTCGAGCTGCACTACAACAATCACCACAAACCCGCCGCCACGGCGGCGAATCGCGCAGAGGAAGAGCTGGCCAAGGCGCGCGAGAGCGGCCAGTTCGCTCTGGTGAAGCACTACGAGAAGGAGCTCGCCTACCAGCTCTCCAGCCACATCCTGCATACGATCTACTGGACCAACCTCGGCGGCAAGGGCGGAGAGCCGGGCGGCGACCTGGCGAAGGCGATCAACGCCGAATTCGGCTCCTATGCCAAGTGCAAATCGCAGCTCGCGGCCGTGGCGGGCGCGGTCGAGGCGTCAGGCTGGGGTCTGCTTGGCTACCATCCTTCGACGAGGAAGCTGATGATCCTCCAAGTCGAAAACCATCAGAAGCAGACGGCGTGGGGCGTCGTTCCGCTCCTCATGGTCGATGTCTTCGAGCACGCCTATTACCTCAAGTACCAGAACCGGCGGCCCGAGTACGTGAACAACCTGTTCAACGTCGTCAACTGGAACAACGTCGCGGAGCGCTACGCCTCGGCCCGAACCTATTCTGGTTGAATCCCGGCCGACTTGACGAGTTTCGCGAATTTGTCGTGCTCGGCCTTGGTGTAGGCCGCAAAGTCCTCGGGACTGCTCGCGATCGGCTCGGCGCCGAACTGGCTTAACCGCTCCTGCGTGTCGGCGAGGCCCACGACGCGCGAAATTTCCTGCTGGATGCGCGACACGACCTCGCGCGGCGTGCCCTTGGGGGCGTACATGCCATACCAGGCATAGGTCTCGTAGTCGGGATAGCCGGCCTCGATGGCGGTCGGCACGTCCGGCATCGACGGGTGGCGCGTCCTGCCTGCGATCGCGACCACGCGCAACTTGCCGGACTTGTAGTGCTGAAGCACCGTCAGCGTGCTGGTGAAGCCGGTCTCGATGTGACCGCCCAGCATGTCGACCATGATCTGCGAGCCGCCCTTGTAAGGGACGTGCTGCAGGTCGATGCCGGCGAGCTGCTTGAACTGCTCTCCGGCAAGGCGCGAAGAAGGCTCCGAGCTGCCGAAGCGGAGCTTCCCCGGGTTCGCCTTGGCAAAGGCGACCAGCGCCTTCAGGTCCTTGGCCGGCACCGCGGGCGTGATGACGATGACCCACGGCGAGCGTGCGATGAGGGTCACTGCCGCGACGTCGGCCACCGGGTCGAACGGCATCTTCGCCTGCAGGCTGGCATTGATCACGTGCGCCGCGACCACCACCACGAGGGTGTGGCCGTCGGGCGGCGACTTCAGCACCGCGTCGGTCCCGGTGATGCCGTTCGCGCCCGGGCGGTTCTCGACGAAGACGTTCTGTCCCCAGGCTTCGGCGAGCTTCTGCGCGAGCTGCCGGCTGATGATGTCGGTGCCGCCGCCCGGCGAGTAGGGAACGACGATTCGAACGGGCTTCGCCGGGAACTGCGCGTTCGCGGCGGCCGCGAACAGAACACCGGCGACGAAGAGCAGGGCGCGGAAGCTCACCGGGCGATTATCGCCTGCAACGACTACTCCCCTCTACGACGACAAGTACAAGGAGATCCGGATCAAGCCGCAGGCGAGGTAGCGAGCTCGGCGACGACGCGGCGCACGTCGACCGGGAGGAACGGCTTCTCGATCACCGGGCGGCCGCTCGCGGCGGCGAAGTCGCGCAGCGCGGAGGTAAGCGTATCTCCGGTCACGAAGATCACGCGCTCGGCGCGCTCGGGCCAACGCTCCTCGATCTGCTGGTACAGCGCGCGGCCGTCGAGGTCGGGCATGCGGATATCGGTGAGGATCACGTCGTAGCGCTCGCTGGCGAGGCGCTCCAGCGCCTCGCGCCCGGAGCTCGCGGTGACCACGCGATGGCGCGCCTCGGTGAGGATCTGGGTAAGTGCTTCGCGGATTTCCGCCTCGTCGTCGACCACGAGGATCCGGCGGCGTTGCGCGCTCGGCGCGCCTTCCGGCCCGGGTTCGGCGTGCGCGGGACCGACCGCCCCGACCGGCAGCGTGATGCGGAAGACGGCGCCGCCGTCGGGGGGGCAGTCGACCGTGAGCGTGCCGCCGTGAGCTTCCACGATGCCGAGGCTCACCGCCAGCCCCACCCCGGTGCCGACGCCGATAGGCTTGGTGGTGAAGTAGGGCTCGAACACACGCGCGCGCAGCTCCGCGGGAATGCCCGGTCCGCTGTCCCCGACGGTGATCCGGACTACCTCGAGGACCGGATCGTGGCGCGTGGTCACGCGGATGCAGCGCGATCCCGGGTGATCCTGCAGCGCATGCTGCGCGTTGATGACGAGGTTGAGCAGCACCTGGTGGAGCTGGTCCGCGTCGGCGTGGATCGGCGGCACGGCCGCGAGGTCGAGCGCCACTTCGATGCCGCTGGTGCGTACGGCATAGGCCGTGATGTCGAGCGCGGCGGTCACGACGTCGTTGATCGCGACGCGGCCTCGCTCGGGCCGCTGCTGGCGCGCCATGGCGAGGAAGGTGCGCACGATGCGCGCGCAGCGGTCGGCCGCGGCGCGGATCTTCACCGCCGCGGCCCGGGTGGCGGGATCGCCTTTCTCTTCGAGCATCACTGCCCGCGCCACCACGACCGAGAGCGGGTTGTTGAGCTCGTGCGCGACCCCGGCGAGGAGCGATCCGAGCGCCGCCAGCTTCTCGCGCTGGTACAGCGCTTCGCGCTGCCGCGCGAGCTCCTCCGCCGAGCGCTTCTCGTCGGTGACGTCACGCGCGATGGTCAGGACGTGCGGATTCCCCTGGTACTGCATCGGGATGGCGTGGACCTCGATCTCGCGGCTCGAGCCGTCCTTGCGCGTCTCGGTGATGCCGGCGTGGACCGGCTTCGCGGAATCGATGCAGCGCAGGACATCGGCCCGGTAGGAGGGGCCGGCGAGCCGGCTCGGCGTCGAAGCGAGGCGTTCCTCTTCGGAATAGCCGTACATCCGCCACAGCGCGGGATTGGCGTCGACCATCTCGGCCGCGGCGTTCCACAGCGCGAGCCCGTCGATCGAGGCGTTGAACATCGAGCGGTACTCCTCGGCGCTCGTCTCGAGCGCCTGCTGCACGCGCTCACGCTCGGCGATGTCCTGCCGCAGCCGGGTCTGGGTCGCGGCGACCCAGCTCGCCATGGCGTCGAAGGCGCGGCTGAGGCGCCCGAGCTCGTCCTTGCCGCCGAGATCGCTGCGCGCCGAGAGGTCTCCGGCGGCGAGCCGTTCGGCCGCGCGCACCAGCCGCGCGGTGCGCCGCGTGAGGAGAAAATGAACCAGCAGCCACATCGCGAGGGCGAGCGCGGTCACCCAGAGCGCCGAATAGAGCGACTGCTGCAGGACTTGCGCGCGCGCCTCGGCCTTCGCGCGCTTGAGATCGTAGGCGAGCAGCAGGCTGCCGGCGCGCGACGGGCGCAGCTGCTCGCGCTCGCTGCCCATCAGGATTCCGACGTAGCCGAGCAGCGCGTCGTCATCGGGGTCCTGGACGACCCGGGCATGGCGTTCGAGGACGGCGCGCCTGGCCTCGCCGGGATCGAAGTGGTCCACCGCTTCGGCAACCTCGCGTCCCAGCCAGGCGCGGCGGGTCGTGGCGATGACCGAGCCCCGGTCGTCGGTCAGGCAGACGTAGAGGTAGTCGTGGTTGTGCGCGAGCACCGCGATCTCGTGCTGCGCGACGGCCTGGTCGCCCTTGAGCAGCAGGTATTCGAGCGTGCTCTGCAGGCGCGACATCTCCTGCGCCAGGCGCTTGCGGCTCTCCTGCTCCGCGGCGCGCTCGGCACGCGGCACGTGGTACAGGAAATTGAAGGCGCTCAGCGTCGCCGCAAACCCGAGCAGGATGAGCGGCACGGTGAGCCTGAGCGACGCCGGGACGCGGAGCGTCACGGCGGCAGGTTGGCGAGCGGTGCCGGCGCCAGCACGCTCTCGATCTGCACCCCCTCGCGCAGCAGCTTCGCTTCGAGCATCAGCGTCATGAGCCGCCGTCCGGTCAGCGCGAGCTCGGGCACCGCTCCGCCCAGCATCCTGAGGTTTTCGTCCCGCGAAGGGATGTGCAGGCCTTTCAGGGCCTGGAGGAACTGCTCGCCGCTCGTCTGCTGGCGGATTCCCATGCGATGCGCCGAGCCGGCGGGATCGACCTTCATGTACTCGAGCGCGTGGAACCAGCCCGAGAGCAGCGCACGGACCGCGTTGGGCTGCTTTTCGAGCACGCTGGCGCGCACGGCGACGAGGTCGACGATCTCCCCCGGGATCTGGGTGCTGTCGAACAGCGTGGCGGCGCCGGCCCGGAGGAGCTGGCCGCGGTACGGATCGAAGGTGACCGCGCCGTCTACCTCGCCCTTCTCGAACGCGCTCGGCTGCTCGTTCGACTCCAGGTGCACCACCTTGACGTCTGCCGCCTGCATGCCGTTGAGCGCGAGCGCGCGGCTCAGCACGAAGGCGCCGAGGGCGCCGCTTTCCACCGCCACCGGCCTGCCCTTGAGATCCTGCATCGAGCGCATGCCGCGGCGGCCGACGACCGCGTCGGCGCCGTGGGACACGTCCACAACCAGAATGGCGCGCGGCTGCAGCCCGTCCACCGCGAGGCTGAAGAGCTCGTCCAGGCTGATCACCATGCCGTCGATCGCCTGGTTGCGATAGGCGCGCAGAACCTCGCTCGCCGACGGATACTCCACGAGCTGCACCGCACCGAGATCGAGATGGCCCAGCTCGCGCGCGAGGTACAGCGGCTCGCTTCCGATCCAGACGTTGGTGCCGATGCGCAGCGCCGGCTCGGGCTCGCGCATGCAGCCGAACAGCGCCGCCAGCAGCGCCGCGCACGCCAGAAGCCGCAGCGTCCTTCTCGCGATCATCTCCATGGATGCCTCACTCTCCGCTCGGGACAAAGATGTAGCCCTCGTTGCGTATCGTCCGGATGTAGCGCGGATGCGAGGGGTCGGGCTCGATCTTCTTGCGCACCCGCATCACGCGCAGGTCGACGCTGCGGTCGAACGGATCCCAGTCGCGCCGGCTCAGGTTCAGGATGCGCTCGCGCGACAGCGTCCGGTTGGGATGCTCGGCGAGCGCCTTCAGCAGATCGAACTCGAGCGGCGACACGGCGACTTCCCTGCCTTCCGCGTCGGTGAGCCGGTGCGCCGCGAGGTCGAGCACGCAGCGTCCTATCCGCACGCGCCCCCCGCCGAGGTCGGCGCAGCCCGCCGGAGAAGTCCGGCGCAGCACGCTCTTCACGCGCGCGAGGAGCTCGCGCGGATCGAACGGCTTGGCGATGTAGTCGTCGGCCCCCATTTCGAGGCCCACCACGCGGTCGACGACCGCGCTCGCCGAGGTGAGCATCACGATGGCGATGCCGGTGTAGCGCTCGCGCAGGTGCCGCGCCAGGGACAGGCCGTCTTCCCCCGGCATGTGCACGTCCACCAGGGCGAGATCGATGCCGCGCGCCGCGGCGCTCGCGCGCGCGGCGCTCGCGCTTTCCGCGGCGAGCGTCGCGTAGCCCTGCGCGGCGAGGTATTCCACCAGGACCTCGCGCACTTCCGCCTCGTCGTCGACGACCAGGATGGTGGCCTCGCGCTTCACGCACCTCCCTGCGCGCGGCGGATCATGCAAGCAGCGCTCTCGCGACGACGTAGGCGATGGCTACCGCTCCCCACAGCGTGAGGAAGTACGAGAGGCGGCGGGCGCTCGCGGCGAGCGATTGCGCCAGCGTCTCGCGCGGCTCCGAAGCAAGATCGAAGCTGACCCGGGCAACCTCCAGCAATTCGGTTTCCGTAATCCGGTTCATCGTCCTCCTGTTGCGGCCATTCGCGGCTGCACCGTCAAAGCGCAACCGTCACGCGCAGGAACGTCGCGGGAATGGAAGTCATGTCCTTGCGTGAGCTCCTGTTCTGGGTCTCGAACAGGTCTTCCAGCTGGCGCTGCAGATCCGCTGCGCGCCCGCTCTTCTCAGCGGCTGCGAAGGCACTCATGGCGGGCCCGTAGTAGTTCTTGAACCGCCCGAGGAATTCGGTCGGCTTGCCGGCAAAGTTGAAGGTATACGTATCCCGCGCGAAGGCTATTTCCTCGGCCCGAACTCCCGCGGCGACAAAGCGCTCGGTGACGCTCGCCTCGACACCCCAGGTCATCGGGCTCACGAAGCCTTCCGGCGGCGGCGGCGTGAAGGCCGAGCTGATTCTGAGGACCTGCGCGACGAACGTCGGATCGTTGGGGATCCAGTTGCCCATGATGATGCGTCCCCCGGGCCGGGTGACGCGAACCATCTCTTTCGCCGCATCGAACGGCTTGGGCGCGAACATCGCGCCGAAGATGCTGACGAGGAGATCGAAGCTTCGATCCGGCACTCCCCGCATGTCGGTGGCATCGCCCTCCTGGAACCTGCAGTTGGCGAGCCCCAGCTCCTTCGCGCGCTTGTTGCCGGCGGCGACGAGGTTGGCTGCGATGTCGACGCCCAATACGTCGGCGCCGCGTTTCGCCGCAGGGATGGCGGTGGTTCCGTCACCGCATCCGAGGTCGAGCACCCTGAGGCCTTTGGTGATGCCGAACTTGCCGACCAGCGCCTCCCCGCTTTCGCGCATGGTCTCGGCGATGCGCGTGAAGTCGCCCTGTTCCCATAGTGCCTTGTTCGGATTCATCTGATCGCTTCTCCTTGACTAGAGCAGCAGCGTCACCAGGACGACCACCGCGGCGGCGAGCGCCGCGGCGATCTTCGATTCCAATCGGGTCGGATACTTCATGTGGGTCGCATGCATAGGGGTCAGCTCATGAGGAAGTCATCGGAATGGAGCGACGCCACCGACACGTTTTGAAGCGTCATGTGCTCGTCGCCGAGGTCCAGCACCGCGTTGCCGTCGACGTCGCTCGCATGCGCCATCACCCAGGCGAAGTCCTGCGCGCCGGCGATGCCCCGCAGGTCGATCACGTCCCCGGCACCTGCGCCTGCCTGGAAGCCCTGGATCACGGTGTCGGCGCCCGGCGCGGCGATGATCGTGTCGTTGCCGCCGTTGCCGATGATGACGTCGTCGCCGGGGCCGCCGATCAGCACGTCGTCGCCGGCGCTGCCGATGATGACGTCGTTGCCTTCGCCGCCGTCGAGCACGAGGCCGATCGATCCGGGGGCCACTGCCGAGGCTTCGATCACGTCATCGCCCGCGCCGCCGCTCACGTGGAGCTTGTCGAGCGTGCCTTCCGCACCGGTCACGTCGATGCGCGCGGAGAGACCGAGCACCGAGAGGCCGGCAGCGTCGCCGGCCAGCACCACCACGTCGTCGCCGTCCGTCGCGTTGACCGTGACGTTGTCGGCCGACCCGTCGCCGCCGCCGGCGCTTCCCGCCAGATTCAGGTTGACTTCAGTTACGTCGGTGCCGGAAAGGTCGTGCACCACGACGTTGTCGGCGCCGCCGAGGGCGTTGAAGGTGATGCGCTCGACGTCGTTCAGGTCCATCGTGATGCCGGCGATGTCCCGGGTGAAGAGCGCCCGTGAGCCGTTCGCTGACACGTCTACCGTCTCGGCGATATTGGCGCCGTTGAAGAGCATCGTGTCGACGCCGGCCTGGCCCTCGATCGAGTCGTTGCCGTCGCCCGGATTCCAGACGAAAGTGTCGTTGCCTTGACTGCCGATCATCGCGTCCGCTCCCGCGCCGCCGACTACCGTGAGCTGGACCACGTCTGCTGCGAGCCCCGAGGCGTCGAACACGTCGTTGCCGCCCCCGAGGTTGACCTGCAGGGAGTCGAGAGCCGCTTCCGCGCCCGCCAGGCTCACGTCCGCCGGCAGGCCGCTGACGGACGCCGCGCCGGCCGCGCCGGTGACGACCACGGTGTCGGCGCCGCTGGTGCCGTCGACCGCGACCTGGTCGGCCGCGCCGTCGCCGGTACCGTCAAAGGCGCGTAGGTCGACGTTCACTTGCGTGACGTCGGTGCCGGAGAGGTCGTGCACGACGACGTTGTCGGCGCCGCCGAGGGTCCTGACGTCGATGCGCTCGACGTCGTTGAGGTCCATGGTGATGTTGGCGATGTTGCGGGTGAAGAGGGTGCGCGAGCCGTTCGCCGACACGTCCATGTTCTCGGCGATGTTGGAGCCGTTGAAGAGCATCTTGTCGAAGCCGGCCTGGCCTTCGACGATGTCGCTGCCGTCGCCCGGATCCCACTGGAAGGTGTCGTCGCCGGCGCCCATCAGGGCCGTGTCGCTGCCGATGTTGCCGTCGATGAAGTCGTTGCCGTCGCCGCCGATCAGGAGGTCATTGCCGTCGCCGCCGCGCAGCGTGTCGTTGCCCGCGCCGCCGTCCAGCGTGAGCTGGGTGAGCGTCGCGATGCCGTTCTGGCCCGAGATGGTGTCGTTGCCCGCACCGCCCTGGACCAGCAGGTGTTCGACGTTGGTGACGTCGATGACCTGTCCGCCCGCGGCAAACACTGCGACGTTGTTCGTGCCGTCGCGCGCAATGCCGATGTCGTCGTCGCCGCCCGTGCCGCTGGCGGTGACGCTGTCGTTGCCCGTGCCGCCGTCGACGACAAAGTGATCGCCGACGCCCTGGTTGTCGACGAAGACCTGAGCGCCGCCCAGCGCGTTGATGACCGCCGGGCCGGGCTGCACATTGAAAGCGATCGCGTCGTCGCCGGGCGTGAAGGCTACCGTCACCACATCGGCGGCGCCGTCGTCGCCGCCGTCAAAGGCGCCGAGGTCGACGTGGACCTCGGTCACGTCGGTGCCGGAGAGGTCGTGCACGACGACGTTGTCGGCGCCGCCGAGGGTCCTGACGTCGATGCGCTCGACGTCGTTGAGGTCCATGGTGATGTTGGCGATGTTGCGGGTGAAGAGGGTGCGCGAGCCGTTCGCCGA
>DATMJC010000075.1:0-38299 GCA_035554435.1 Burkholderiales bacterium
GTAGTGGCAGTCAAATCACTTCCTTGATCGTCATGCCCGGCTTTGTCGCGCCCGGAATCGTCGCGGCATTTAGAGGAAGTAGATGAACATGGCAACCGGTACCGTCAAGTGGTTCAACGACTCGAAAGGCTTCGGCTTCATCACCCCGACCGAGGGCGGTGAAGACCTGTTCGCGCACCACACCGCGATCCAGATGAGCGGCTTCAAGACCCTCAAGGAAGGCCAGAAGGTCGAGTTCGAGGTGAAGCGCGGCCCCAAGGGCCTGCAGGCGGCGAACATCAAGCCGCTGTAGAGCGCGAACTTCGCGAACTGAAGCCCGCCGCCCGGCGGGCTTTTTTGTTGGCGCCGCCTATTTGCAGGCGCCCGAGCGCGCGCCGCAGCTCTCGATCGAATCCGGCGTGTTGGAGATGGTGATGCCCACGTGGGGCGGCTCGGCGCAGGCGCTCAGCCAAAGCACGGACAGGACGAGAAGCAGTCTCATGCGAAGTGGTGCCCGTTGTCTGGATTGAACAGACGACCTACCGCTTACAAGGCGGTTGCTCTACCACTGAGCTAAACGGGCACTTCGGAGATTATGCCCCCGCGGGTGCGTCACTTGATCCGGCGCAGGGTGGGCTTGCCGCCCGAGGGTTTCTTGGGCGGCTCGGGCGAGGTGGCGGTGGGCACCGGGAGCTGCGCAGGGGGCTTGAGCGCCGGATGCTTGGGCTCGCGCACCGGCTCGGACTCGGCCTTGGTCTGCAGCCCGCCCTTGGGCCCGTCGACGTCGAAGGTCATGCCGTGCCCGGTCTCGCGGGCGTACAGCGCGTAGACGTTCGCGATCGGCACCGCGAGCTGGCGCGCCACGCCGCCGAAGCGCGCGGAGAACTCGATCAGCTCGTTGCCCATCTGCAGCTTGTGCACCGCGTTGGGGCTGATGTTGAGGGTGATTTCGCCGTTCTTCACGTACTCGAGCGGCACCTGGGTGCGCGAGTCGACCTTCACCGCGAGGTGAGGCGTATAGCCGTTGTCGACGCACCACTCGAAGAGCGCCCGCAGCAGGTACGGCTTGGTCGGAATCTCGCTCAACTTACTTTCGCATTACCTTTTCGGACGGAGTCAGCGCCTCGATGAACGCCGGGCGCGAGAAGATGCGCTCGGCGTACTTCATGAGCGGCGCCGCGGTCTTGCCGAGTTTAATCCCGTAGTGGTCCAGGCGCCACAGCAGCGGGGCAATCGCCACGTCGAGCATGGTGAAGTCGTCGCCGAGCATGTGCTTGGTCCTGGTGAACACCGGCGCGAGCTCGACCAGGCGGTCGGTGACGTGCTGGCGCGCCTTGTCGATCTGCTTCTCCTTGCCCCCTTCGAGCGCGTCGATCTGGGAGAAGAGCTCGACTTCCATGTTGAACAGCATCAGCCGCGCGCGCGCCCGCATCACCGGGTCCGCGGGCATCAGCTGCGGATGCGGAAAGCGCTCGTCGATGTACTCGTTGATGATGTTCGACTCGTACAGGATGAGGTCGCGCTCGACCAGCACCGGCAGGCGGTTGTACGGGTTCATCACCGCGATGTCCTCGGGCTTGTTGTACAGGTCGACGTCGATGACCTGGAAGTCCATGCCCTTCTCGTAGAGCACGAAGCGGCAGCGATGGCTGAAGGGGCAGGTAGTGCCCGAATAGAGTTGCATCATGGTCGTGGTCCGACTGCAAAGACGCCTTAGGTCACGTCTTTCCAGTATTCCTTCTTGAGGAGGTACGTAAGGATGAAAAGAATGCCGAGGCAGAACAGCACCACGATGCCGATCGCCCTGCGATCGGTGGCGGCGGGCTCTCCCGCGTAGGCGAGGAAGTTGACGAGGTCGCGCACCGCAGTGTCGTACTCCACCGGCGACAGCGCGCCCTTGGTGATCTCGCGCCACTCGCGCTTTTCGCGGTCGTAGGCGCGCTCGCCCTGCAGCGTCCACAGCGCGTGCGGCATGCCGACGTTCTCGAACACCGCGTTGTTCCAACCGGTGACCGTCTTGGAGTCGCGGTAGAACGTGCGCAGGTATGTGTACAGCCAGTCGGTGCCGCGCGAGCGCGACACCACGGAAAGGTCCGGCGGCGCCACGCCGAACCACTGCTTGGCGGTCTTCGGGTCCATCGGGCCCTTCATCGGCTCGCCGACCTTCTCGCCGGTGAACAGCAGGTTGTCCTTGATCTGCTGCTCGGTGAGCCCGAGGGCCTCGAGCCCGCCGTAGCGCACGTACTGCATGCTGTGGCAGCCCAGGCAGTAGTTGACGTAGAGCTTGGCGCCGGTCTGCAGGCTGACGAGGTCGGTCGGCTCGTGCGGCGACTTGTCGAGGCGGTAGCCGGTTTCCGCGCCGATCGCCGCAAGCGGCACGAAGAGAACAAACGCTAGGAGGCTTTTCACTGTCGTTCTCAGTGGCGGTAGGTCACGCGCTCGGGGACCGGCTTCACCTTGTCGCGCGCCGTGTACCAGGGCATGAGGAAGAAGAACAGGAAATAGACGATGGTGCAAAGGCGCGCCACCCAGGTGGCGACGTCCTTGGTGTCGAGGAAGAAGGCGTTGAACTTGAACTGGCCCCACACGGTGGTGGGGTTCACGCCGAGGTAACCGAGGATCACGAACACCACCACGAACGCCGCAAGCCAGCTCTTGTAGAGCCCGCCGCGGTAGCGGATCGACTTCACCGGGCTGCGGTCGAGCCAGGGAAGGAAGAAGAAAATGAGCACTCCCACACCCATGGCCAAAACCCCCGGAAACTGGGACGGCGCAATTCCCAGGAGATCAAACCCTATCGGCGGAACCGCCCGCAGGATCGAGTAGTACGGGGTGAAGTACCACACGGGCGCGATGTGCTGCGGGGTCTTCAGCGGGTCGGCCGGAATGAAGTTGTTCGCTTCGAGGCCGTAGCCGCCCATCTCCGGAACGAAAAACATCACGACGCAGAAAATCGCGAGGAACACCACCGCGCCGACCAGATCCTTGACCGTGTAGTAGGGGTGGAAGGGAATGCCGTCGAGCGGTCTTCCGTCCGCGCCCTTCGCCTTCTTGATGTCGACTCCATCGGGATTGTTCGAGCCCACGTCGTGCAGCGCGAGGATGTGCGCGACGATGAGGCCGAGCAGCACGAGCGGGAAGGCGATCACATGCAGGGCGAAGAAGCGGTTGAGCGTGGCGTCGGACACGACGTAGTCGCCGCGGATCCATAGCGCGAGATCCGGGCCGATGAACGGGATCGTGCCGAACAGGTTGACGATGACCTGCGCGCCCCAGTAAGACATCTGGCCCCAGGGCAGGAGGTAGCCGAAGAAGGCCTCGCCCATCAGCGTGAGGTAGATCAGCACGCCGAAGATCCACACCAGCTCTCGCGGCGCGCGGTGCGAACCGTACAGCAGGGCGCGGAACATGTGCAGGTACACCACGATGAAGAACGCCGAGGCGCCTGTCGAGTGGACGTAGCGCAGCAGCCACCCGAAGTGCACGTCGCGCATGATGTACTCGACCGAGCCGAACGCGAGGCTCGCGTCGGGCTTGTAGTTCATCGTGAGGAAGATGCCCGAGACGATCTGGATGATGAGCACCAGCCCCGCGAGCGAGCCGAAGTAGTACCAGAAGTTGAAGTTCTTCGGCGCGTAGTACTGCGAGGCGTGGATGCGCCACTGCTCGGCCGCGGTCGGCATGCGCGAGTCGAACCAGCCCCACAGAGCCTGCAGACGCGACGCCATGCCCTAAGCTCCCTTCTTTTCTTTGTCCTCGCCGATCACCAGCGCCACATCGGAGGTGAACTCGTAGGGCGGCACCTCGAGGTTCTTGGGCGCGGGCGAGCCCCGGAAGACGCGCCCGGCAAGATCGAACTTGGAGCCGTGGCAGGGGCAGTAGAAGCCGCCCATCCAGTCGGCGCCCATCTCCGCCTTCGCTTCGGCAGGCCTCATCTGCGGCGAGCAGCCGAGATGCGTGCACACCCCGATCAGCACCATGACGTCCGGCTTCTCGGAACGGTTCTCGTTCTTCGCGTACTTCGGCTGCTCGGAATACTTCGACCCCGGATCGGTGAGGTACGGTTCCACCACTTTCAGCGACTCGAGCATTTCCTTCGAGCGGCGGAACACCCACACGGGCTTGCCGCGCCACTCGTATACGCGCAACTCGCCGGGCTGCAGCGTGGCGACGTCGGCCTCGACCGGCGCGCCGGCGGCCTTGGCACGCTCGGAAGGCCACATGCTGACTGCGAACGGCGCCGCCGCGGCGACGGTGGCGACGCCGCCCGCTACGCTGGTGGCAACCACGAGCGTGCGCCGTGTCTTATCTACTTTTTCTCGATCGTTCATGGAGATGGCGTTGTTATGAGGCTGCAGCGGGGAAGCGCGAAAGTCGGCGATTCTAACGGCGGACCCCGCAAATGTCCACGATTTCGGCCGTAAGCGCTTAAATCTTCGAAGGATTTTCCGTATACTGGCGAACTCCCATGGTGCGTCTCTGGCTGATCTTTGCGCAAGCCGCGACGGTGGCGGTTGCGGTGCTGTTCGTCATCTCCACGTTCCGCCCCGAATGGCTGCCCTCGCGAGCACCGACGGGTCAGCTTTCGGTGGTGCAGCAGGCGCCGGCGACCGGTCCGCTCCCCGCGGTGCCGAGCACCGGCTCTTACAGCGGCGCGGTTCAGCGGGCCACCCCTTCGGTGGTGAATATCTTCACGTCGAAGGACGCGCCGCGCCACCCGCTGCTCAACGACCCGGTGTTCCGGCGCTTCTTCGGCGACCAGGTGCCGGAACGCGCATCGAGCCTCGGCTCCGGCGTCATCGTGAGCAATGCCGGCTACTTGCTTACCAACCATCACGTGGTCGAGGCCGCCGACGAGATCGAAGTCGCGCTGAACGACGGCAGGAAGCTGCTCGCCAAGGTCGTCGGCAACGACCCCGAGACCGACCTCGCCGTGCTGCGCGTCGACGCGGAAAACCTTCCGGCGATCACCTTCGGTTCCTCGGATGCGCTCAAGGTCGGCGACGTGGTGCTCGCCATCGGCAACCCCTTCGGCGTGGGCCAGACCGTCACTGGCGGCATCGTTTCGGCGCTCGGGCGCACGGGTCTCGGCATCAACACCTTCGAGAACTTCATCCAGACCGACGCCGCCATCAACCCCGGCAACTCCGGCGGCGCGCTGGTCGACGTCGGCGGCAACCTGGTTGGAATCAACACCGCGATCTTCACCCGCTCCGGCGGCTCGATGGGGATCGGCTTCGCAATCCCGGTGTCGACCGCCAGGATGGTGCTCGAGCAGATCGTGAAGAACGGCAGCGTCACGCGGGGGTGGATCGGCGTCGAAGTGCAGGAGATCACGCCGCCCGTCGCCGAGTCATTCCGGCTGCAGAGCACGCGCGGCGCGCTCATCGCCGGCGTGCTGCGCGGCGGTCCCGCCGACAAGGCGGGCATCAAGCCCGGCGACGTGCTGTTCGAGGTCGAGGGCCGTCCGGTGGCCGACCCGACCTCGATGCTGAATCTCGTCGCCGCGCTCGCGCCGGGCGATTCCGCGCGGATGAAACTCAAGCGCGCCGGCAAGGATCTCGATGCCAGCGTCACGGTGGGGCGGCGGCCCAAGCCGCAGCCGCGCGGCGAGCGCGGGGACTGATTCCAGGAAGAGCAAGCCATGAAGCGCAGGATCTTTGCAACGGTGGTCGCGCTTTGCCTCGCCGGCTGCGCCGGCACCCCCCAGGCGCCCGCGCCGACGGGCGCCCCCGCTCCTGGTCCCGCGCCCTCGCCCTCGACTACACCGGCGCCCCCTACCCCACCTTCGGCCCCGCCCGCTGCGGAGCCGGCACCTCCGCCAATCTGGCCCACCAAGGTGCTCCACAACCGCTACGACGGCGTAGGCGACGATCTGCTCACAGGCGGACTGGGCAAGACGGGGCTGGGCCAGACGATAGCGCCGGCCATGAGCGATCCGACGAAGTCGAAGGCGGTCGAGCTCCGCAAGCGCGCCATCTACGCCAATTACCGCGCCCTCGCCGACATGTCGGCCGCGGGCGGGTATGGCGTGCTCTACGGGCCGAACATCGATCTGGCCGGCCGCGACACGCTCGGGGAAGGCAAGGTTCCGGGGGACGAGTTCCTCACCTACCTCGACGGCGCCACGCTGATGGTGCAGGTGCCCGACCGGTTCGATCCCAAGGACCCCTGCATCGTCACCGCCACTTCGTCCGGGTCACGCGGCATTTACGGCGCGATCGGCACCTCCGGCGAATGGGGACTGAAGCGCGGCTGCGCAGTCGCGTACACCGACAAGGGCACGGGCACCGGCTTTCACGACCTCGCCACCGACACGGTCAATCTGGTCACCGGCGAGCGCGCGAGCGCCGCGCGCGCCGGAGAGGATTCGCTCTTCACTGCGCGCGTCACCGCTGACGAGCGGGCTCGCTACCTGCGCGAGTATCCGAACCGGGTGGCGGTGAAGCACGCGCACTCGCAGGTCAACACCGAGAAAGACTGGGGCCGGCACACGCTCGCCGCCATCGAGTTTGCGTTCCACGTCCTGAACGGCCTGACGGACCGGCGCGCCGGGCGCTACGCGCCCGAGAACACATTGGTCATCGCCTCGAGCATCTCCAATGGCGCTTATGCCGCGCTCGCCGCCGCCGAACAGGACACGCGCGGGCTGATCGACGGTCTCGCTCTGTCCGAGCCGAACGTGTCGCTCGCGGACGTGCGCTCGACGCTGGACACCTCGACGCTGCTCAACGTCTACCTCCCTTGCGCATCGCTCGCCGACTCCAACCGCGCCGCGCCCTTCAACCCGGTACCGCCGCCGCTGCGCGAGGCGCGCTGCGCCTCGCTGGCGAAGAAAGGCCTGCTGCGCTCGTCGACCTTGGCGCAGCAGGCTGCCGAGAGCCAGCGCATCATCAACGAGTACGGGATCCTTCCCGACGCCAACCTGGTGCTGCCCTCGCACTACAACCTGTCCGTGATGCAGGGCATCGCGGTCACCTATGCGAACAGCTACGGACGCTTCTCCGTCCTGGACAACCTGTGCGGCTACAGCTTCGCCGCAAGCACGTCCTCGGGCGTGGATGCGGGGAATCCCGCCGACGCAGGAAGCCTGGAGAACTCCTTCGCCCTCTCCAACGGCATCCCGCCGACCGCGGGAATCAACCTCATCAACAACCTGTCGCCCGGAGGGGCGAAGGAAGAGCGGTTGTCGGCCTCGCCCTCGACCGGCGCGCGCGACCTTAACCTCGACGGCGCCCTGTGCCTGCGCTCGCTCGCCACCGGCGTCGACGCGGTCAGCGCTCGGCCGCTCGAAGGCGAGCTGGCCGAGCAATCGCGCCGCGTGCGGCGTGGCCTCGAGGAAACCCGCCTGAGCGCCAATCTGCGCGGCAAGCCGGCAGTGATCGTCGATGGACGCGCCGACGGGGTGCTTCCGCCGAACTATGCGTCGCGGGCGTACTACGCACGGAACAAGGCGGTCGAACCCGGCTCGAGGCTCTACTACTACGAAGTCACGCACGCGCACCACCTCGACGTTCTGAACGGCATTGCGGGCTTCGACTCGCGCTATGTGCCGCTCAACGTCTATTTGACGCAAGCGCTCAACCTGATGTGGGACCACCTCAAGAGCGGCCGGCCCCTGCCGCCTTCGCAAGTGGTGCGCACCCGGACGCGCGAGGTCAAGGACGGTCGGCCGGTTCCGCTCTCGCTTGCCAACCTGCCGCCCATCCAGCGCGCACCCGCGCCCAACGCTCGCATCGGACTCGACGCGGAAGGCAGGCTGCGGATTCCGGACTAGCCTGATTCGGCCTTGTAGTCCGACTGCTCCTTGCGCCGCACGCTGATGAAGCGGGCGAGGAACAGGCCCGCCTCGAAGAGCAGGCACATCGGCAGCGCCAGCATGAACTGCGACAGCACGTCGGGCGGAGTCACCACGGCGGCGACCACGAAGGCGCCCACGATGACGTAGGGCCGCGCGGCGCGCAGCCTCTCGACCGACACGATTCCCATGCGCACCAGGACGATCACCACGATCGGGATCTCGAAGGTCACGCCGAAGGCGATGAACATCGTGATGACGAAGCTGAAATAGGCCTCGATGTCCGGCGCCGGCGTGATCGACTTCGGCGCGAAGTCGTGGATGAAGGCGAACACGCGCCCGAACACGATGTAGTAGCAGAACGCCATTCCCGCGACGAACAGCGCGCTGCTCGCCACCACCAGCGGAGCCGCGAGCTTCTTCTCGTGCTCGTAGAGCCCGGGCGCCACGAACGCCCACGCCTGGTACAGCACGTAGGGCAGCGCGACGACGAACGCCGCCAGGGCGGTGACCTTCATCGGCACCATGAAAGGCGTAATCACCCCCGTGGCGATCATCTTTGCTCCCTCGGGCAGCGCCGTCATCAGCGGTGCGGCGAGGAAATCGTAGATCGCGCCCGACCCCGGCCAGAAAATGAAAATCACGAACAGCGCGAGCACCGCGCCGACCGCGCGCACCAGCCGCTGGCGCAGCTCGATCAGATGCGACATGAAGCTTTCCTGGTCGCTCATGCGGCGGGCTTCGTTTCCTCGGGCTTGCTCGCTTCGGCGCTGGCCTCTGCGGGCTTGTCCTTTGCGACGTCCTCGACGGCCTGGTTGAGCTCGGCCGCGGTCTGGTTGAGCTCGGCCTCGGTCTTGCTCACCTCGCTCTGCACCGACGACTGGAAATCGCTTGCTGCCTGCTGCATCGAGTCGCGCATCTTGCGCAGTTCCTCGAGCTCGATCTCGCGGTTGATGTCGGCCTTGACATCGGCGACGTAGCGCTGCAGCCGCCCCGCCAGCACGCCGACCGTGCGCGCGACCCGCGGCAGCTTCTCGGGGCCGATCACGATGAGCGCCACCACGCCGATCACGAGGAGCTCGGAGAATCCAATGTCGAACATGGCGTAGGGGGAATGCGGCGCGGAGACTAAAAAGGCGCCCGGGGGCGCCTTTTCGTGGAGTCTACCGGGTCAGGCCTTGTGCTCGGTCTTGCTCTTGACCTCGCCTTCGATCGTCTTGCCGGTGACCTGCGGCGCCGGTCCGGAAGCCGCGTCGGCCTTGTCGGAGCCTTCACGCATGCCGTCCTTGAAGCCGCGCACCGCGCCACCGAGATCCGCGCCCATGTTGCGCAGCTTCTTGGTGCCGAAGATCAGCATCACGATCACGAGGACGATCAGCCAGTGCCAGATGCTGAGCGAGCCCATATTTGGTTTCTCCTATTTGCTACTGCACTTAGCCCTGGCTTTTCAGGGCTTTCCTCTGGAGCATCGGTCCCAGCGGCTCGGGTCCGCCCAGGACGTGCATGTGTACATGATACACCTCCTGATGGCCAACACGGCCGGTGTTGATGATGCTGCGGAAGCCGTCGGTCGCGCCCTCCTTGCGTGCGAGCTCGCCCGCGAGCGCGAGCATCCTGCCGAGCGCCTGGTGGTGGCGCATGTCGGCGTCGTACAGGGTCGGCACGTGGACCTTCGGGATGATGAGGAAATGCACGGGCGCCTGCGGCCGCACGTCGTGGAAGGCGAGCACATGCTCGTCTTCGTGCACTTTCTTCGCGGGAATCTCACCGCGCACGATCTTGCAGAAGATGCAATTGGGATCGCTGGTCATGTTCGCTGGTCATGCTTGCGGGCGGCTTTCTCGTCCAGTCCCGAGATGCCCTCGCGGCGGTGCAACTCGGCGAGCACGTCGCCCGGCCCGAGGCCGTGCCGCGCGAGCAGGACCATGCAGTGAAACCAGAGGTCGGCAACTTCGCGCACCAGATGCAGCCGCTCGCCGCTCTTCGCGGCGAGGACTGTCTCGGTGGCCTCCTCGCCGATCTTCTTCAGCACGGCGTCTTCGCCCTGCGACAGGAGCTTCGCCACATACGAAGTCTTCGGGTCCGCTTTCTTGCGGGTTTCGATGAGCGCGGCGATGCGCTCGAGGGTCTCGGCCAGTCCGGTCTTCATTTCCTGTAGATGAGCGAAGGATCCTTGAGCACGGGATCGGTCTCCACCCACCTTCCGTCCTCCAGCTTGCGGTAGAAGCAGCTCTCGCGCCCGGTGTGGCAGGCGATGCCGCCCGCCTGCTCCACCTTGAGGAGCAGCGCGTCGGCGTCGCAATCCAGGCGCAGCTCGACGATCCTCTGCACGTGGCCGGACTCCTCGCCCTTGCGCCACAGGCGCTTGCGCGAGCGCGACCAATAGACCGCCTCGCCGCGCTCGACGCTTTGCCGAAGCGCCTCGCGGTTCATCCACGCGACGGTCAGGACGCGGCTGCTCTTGAAATCCTGCGCCACAACCGCGATCAGACCGGCCTCGTCCCAGGGAACTTCGTCGAGAAAGCTCATAGGCGAACTTCGATGCCGCGCGAACGCATGTGCTCCTTCGCCTGGCGCACGCTGAAGTCGCCGAAATGGAACACGCTCGCGGCCAGCACCGCGTCGGCGCGCCCTTCGATCACGCCGTCGGCCATGTGCTCGAGCTTGCCGACGCCGCCAGAGGCGATCACCGGCACGCCAACGCCGTCGGCGACCGCGCGGGTCAGGGCGAGGTCGAAGCCGTCGCGCGTGCCGTCGCGATCCATGCTGGTGAGCAGGATCTCGCCCGCGCCGGCCGATTCCATGCGCCGCGCCCAGTCGAGCGCGTCGAGGCCCGTGGCCTTGCGTCCGCCATGCGTGAACACTTCCCATGAAGAACCGTTTCTCTTTGCGACCAAAGGATCGACGCGCTTGGCGTCGATGGCCACCACGATGCACTGGCAGCCGACGATCGCGGAGGCCTCCCGCACGAGGTCCGGATTCTGCACCGCGGCGGTGTTGATCGACACCTTGTCGGCGCCCGCGTTGAGCAGGCGCCGCACGTCCTCGACGCGGCGCACGCCACCGCCCACCGTAAGGGGAATGAACACCCGCGAAGCGACGGCCTCGATCACATGCAGCAGGATGTCGCGCTCGTCGGAGCTCGCGGTGATGTCCAGGAATGCGAGCTCGTCCGCGCCCTCGCCGTCGTAGCGCGCGGCGATCTCGACCGGATCGCCGGCGTCGCGCAAGGCGACGAAGTTGACGCCCTTTACCACCCGCCCCGCGGTCACGTCGAGGCAGGGGATGACACGTTTGGCTAGAGGCATGTCAGGCCTTGCCGAGCGCCTTGTCGGCGGCCGCCTGCGCCGCCTTCAGGTCGAGCTTGCCCTCGTACAGCGCGCGCCCCGCGATCGCTCCGATCACCCCCTCGGGAACGAGCTTGGAGCAGATCGCCTGCACGTCGGCGATGCTGTTCAGCCCGCCGGAGGCGATCAGCGGGGTCTTGAGCGCCTGCGCCAGCTTCAGCGTGGCGTCGATGTTGACGCCGCTCATCATCCCGTCGCGGCCGATGTCGGTGTAGATGATCGCTTCGACGCCGTATTCCTCAAACTTCTTCGCCAGGTCCACCACGTCGTGGCCCGTCATCTTGGACCAGCCCTCGACCGCCACCTTGCCGTCCCTGGCGTCGAGACCTGCGATGACGTGGCCGGGAAAGGCATAGCAGGCGTCGGAAAGAAAGCCGGGGTTCTTGACCGCGGCGGTGCCGACGATGACGTAGGTGACGCCGGCATCGATGTAGCTCTCGATCGCATCGAGGTCGCGGATGCCGCCGCCGAGCTGGATCGCGACCTTGTCGCCGACCGCCGCGATCATCTCGCGGATCACCTTTTCGTTCTTCGGCCGCCCGGCGACCGCGCCGTTCAAGTCCACGATGTGCAGGCGCTTCGCGCCCTGAGCGGCCCAGTGCTTCGCCATCGCCACCGGGTCGTCGGAGAACACCGTGGCCGTGCTCATGTCGCCCTGCTTGAGGCGCACGCAGCGCCCGTCCTTCAAGTCGATTGCGGGGATGATGAGCACAGGGCCGGGGGCCGCTCGCGAAGACCGCTCGAAGAAAGAATCAGGGACGCCACCGCACGAAGTTGGAAAGGAGTTGCAGGCCGGCGGACTGGCTTTTTTCGGGGTGGAACTGGACGGCAAAAATATTATCCCGGGCCACCGCGCAGGTAAAGGGCCGCCCGTACACCGTGGTGCCGGCGGTGAGCGCTGGATCGCGCGGCGCGGGATAGTAGCTGTGCACGAAGTAGAACCGGCTCGAATCCGGGATCCCGGCCCACAGCGCGTGGGGCCGGGATTGCGCCACTTCGTTCCAGCCGATGTGTGGAATCTTGAGCCCCGTCAGCCTGAAGCGGGGGACCTCGCCGCCGAGCAGACCCAGCCCGGGGGTGTCGCCCTCCTCGCCATGCTCGAACAGCATCTGCAGGCCGATGCAGATGCCGAGGAAGGGCTTGGCGCGCGCCGCCTCGACCACCGCGTCGCGCGCGCCGCTTGCGGCGAGCTGTCGCATGCAGTCGGGCATGGCTCCCTGGCCCGGCACGACGACCCGGTCAGAGGAAAGAATTTCTTCCGGGCCGGCGGTGACGCGGACCTGCGCCTGCGGCGCGACCCGCTCGATCGCCTTGGAGACCGAACGCAGGTTGCCCATCCCGTAGTCGACGACCGCGATCCTCAAGCTACAGCGAGCCCTTGGTGGAGGGCACCACGCCGGCCGCGCGCGGGTCGGCTTCGGCAGCCATGCGCAGGGCGCGAGCGAACGCCTTGAACATGGTCTCGCACTGGTGGTGCGCGTTGTCGCCGCGCAGGTTGTCGATGTGCAGCGTGACCTGCGCGTGGTTGACGAAACCCTGGAAGAACTCGTGCACCAGGTCGACGTCGAACTCGCCGATGAGCGCGCGGCTGAACTTCACGTGATAGTCGAGCCCGGGCCGCCCGGAGAAATCGATCACCACGCGCGACAGCGCCTCGTCGAGCGGCACGTAGGCATGGCCGAAGCGGCGCACGCCCGACTTGTCGCCGATCGCCTCGGCGATCGCCTGGCCCAGGGTGATGCCGATATCCTCGACCGTGTGGTGCGCATCGATGTGCAGGTCGCCTTTCGCCTCGATGTCGAGATCGAGCATGCCGTGGCGCGCCACCTGGTCGAGCATGTGCTCCAGGAAGGGCAGGCCGGTGGCAAGCCTGGCCGCGCCCCGGCCGTCCAGGTTCACCTTGACCCGGATCTGGGTTTCCTTGGTATTGCGCGTGATTTCGGCCTGTCTCACATTCACTCGGTCATCGCAGCGCTTCCCGCAATGCCGTAAGCAGTATACGGTTTTCGTCCGGCGTGCCGACGTTGATGCGCAAGCAATTGTCGAGCCCCGGGTGGAGATTGCGCACCAGCACGCCTTGGCGCGTGAGCGCCTCGTAGGTTGCCTCGGCGTCGGGCACGCGCACAAGGAAGAAGTTCGCCTCGGACGGAAACACCCGCGTTCCCGGCAGGGCGGCAATGGCCTCGCCGAGCAGCACGCGATCGGCGCGGATGCGCGCCGCCTGCTCTTCCAGCACCTCGAGCCGCTCGAGGACGAAGAGCGCCGCCGCCTGCGTGAGCACGTTGACGTTGTAGGCCTGGCGCACCTTGTTCAGCTCCCGGATCCACTCGGGGCGGCCGGCCAGGTAGCCGAGGCGGATGCCGGCAAGGCCGAGTTTCGATACGGTGCGCACGACCACGAGGTTCGGGAACTCGGCAAGCCGCGGCATGAACGTCTTGCGAGCGAACACATGGTAGGCCTCGTCCACGACCACGAGGCCCGGGCAGGCTTTGATGATTTCGACAACTTCCTGCTCGGGATAGAGCACCCCTGTCGGGTTGTTGGGATAGGCGATGAATACGAGGGCCGGTTTCTCTACCCGCATGCGCTCGATGAAGGCGCCGGCGTCGAGCGAGAAGTCCGGCCGCAGCGGCACGCCGATTCCCTTCATGCCGGTGAAGACCGCGTTGAGCGAATACATCACGAAGGTCGGCGCCGGGTACATCGCCGCCGCCCCCGGCCGGGCGAGCGCAAGCGAGACGATCTGAATCAAGTCGTCGGAGCCGTTGCCGAGCAGGAGCTCCATGCCCGGCGGGACGTCCATCTTGCGCGCGAGCAGCTCGCGCAGCTTCTTCCCGCTGGGATCGGGATAGCGGTTGAGCTCGACGCGCGCAAGGACCTCGGCGAGCTCGCGGCGCAGCGCAGCCGGCAGCGGATAGGGATTCTCCATCGCATCGAGCTTCACCATGCCGTCGGCGTCGGCGACGTGGTAAGCGCTGAGCGCCTGGATCTCCGGCCGGACGAGCTTCGCCGGGGTCATTTCTTGAACCGCATCTCGGCCGAGCGTGCGTGCGCCTGAAGGCCTTCGCCGGCGGCAAGGACCGCCGCGATGCCCCCCAAGGTGACGGCACCTTTCTCGGAAACCGCAATGATGCTCGAGCGCTTCTGGAAGTCGTAGACGCCGAGCGGCGACGAAAACCGCGCGCTTCCCGCCGTGGGCAGGACGTGGTTCGGCCCCGCGCAGTAATCGCCGATCGCCTCCGAGCTCCAGCGCCCGAGGAAAACCGCGCCCGCGTTGACGAGCTTGGGCAGCCAGGACTCGGCATCCTCCACCGAGAGCTCGAGGTGCTCGGGCGCGATGCGGTTCGCCACGGCGCACGCCTCGCCGAGATCGCGCGTCTCGATGAGCGCGCCGCGCGCGCCGAGCGAAGCGGCGATGGTGTCGCGCCTGGGCATTGCCGGAAGCAGCCGCTCGATCGCGGATTGCACGGCGTTCAGGTAGCGCACGTCGGGCGAGAGCAGCATCGCCTGCGCCGACTCGTCGTGCTCGGCCTGGGAAAAAAGGTCCATCGCCACCCACTCCGGCGGGGTGCTGCCGTCGCCGATCACCAGGATCTCCGAGGGGCCGGCGAGCATGTCGATGCCGACCTGGCCGAACACCTGGCGCTTCGCTTCGGCGACATAGACGTTTCCCGGACCCACGATCTTGTCGACACGCGGCAGCGACGCGGTGCCATACGCGAGAGCCGCGACCGCCTGCGCGCCGCCGATCGCGATGACGCGGTCCACGCCGACGAGCTCTGCCGCGGCGAGGACCAGCGGATCCGGGTTCGGGCTCACCATGACGAGGCTGCGCACGCCGGCGACCTTGGCGGGAACCGCGTTCATGAGCACGGTGGACGGATACGCCGCCTTGCCGCCCGGCACATAGAGGCCCACGCGCTCGAGCGGCGTGACACGTTGGCCGAGACGGGTTCCGTCAGGCTCGGTATATTCCCAAGAGCTCTGCTGCTGCTTCTCGTGGAAAGCGCGGATGCGCTGATGGGCCGCCCTCAGCGCTTCGAGCTGCGGCCCAGGCACGGCCCGGGCCGCCTCGCACTCGCCAAGTCTCCCAACCGGGATTTCAAGCTCAGAAACGGAGCGAGCGCTTACCTTGTCGAAGCGCTGGGCGTACTCGAGCACGGCAGCGTCGCCGCGGGCGCGCACGTCTGCGATGATCGAGCGGACCGTGGCCTCGACGCGGCCATCCTGCGCCGCTTCATAGCGCGTCAGCGCTGCGAGCTCGGCATCGAAGCCGGCCGATCGAGTCGAAAGCCGGCGCAGCTTCATTTTCCCGCCGCCTTCGCGAACGCTTCGATTAGCGGCTGCAGCGCAGCGCGCTTGGTCTTGAGCGCGGCCTGGTTGACGATGAGGCGCGCCGAAACCGGCATGATCTCCTCGACCGGAACCAGGTCGTTCGCCTTCAGGGTGTGTCCCGTGGAGACGAGGTCGACGATGGCGTCCGCAAGGCCCACCAGCGGGGCGAGCTCCATCGATCCGTACAGCCTGATAAGGTCGACGTGAACACCCTTGGCCGCGAAATGCTCGCGCGTGGTGTTCACGTACTTCGTCGCGACGCGCAGACGCGCTCCCTTGCGCACCGCGCCGTCGTAGTCGAACCCCTTCTTCACCGCCACCATCATGCGACAGACCGCGATGCCGAGGTCCACGGGCTGATAGAGGCCCTCGCCGCCGTGCTCGGCGAGGACGTCGCGCCCGGCGATGCCGAGGTCGGCGCCGCCGTGCTGCACGTAAGTGGGGGTGTCGGAGGCCCGCACGACAATGAGGCGCACGTCCGCCCTCGTGGTCTCGAGGATCAGCTTGCGCGAGCTCTCGCCATTTTCCTTGGGCGTGAGACCCACGCGCGCAAGGAGCGGCGCGGTCTCCTCGAAGATCCGCCCCTTGGATAGCGCGATGCTGATCTCGCCCATGGCAAAAAGGGCGAGATTTTACCGCCGGAACAGGGAGATAGCTACTTTATTCGCTCGACCCTGGCGCCGAGGGCGCCAAGCTTCTTCTCGAGCGCTTCGTAGCCGCGATCGAGGTGGTAGATGCGGTCGATCAGCGTCTGCCCCTCGGCCACCAGGCCGGCGATCACCAGGCCCGCCGATGCGCGCAGATCTGTCGCCATGACAGTGGCGCCCTGCAGGCGTTCCACCCCCGTCACCACGGCGGTGTTTCCCTGGATCGAGATGTCCGCCCCAAGCCGCTGCATCTCCAGCGCGTGCATGAAGCGATTCTCGAAGATGGTCTCCGTGATGAGCGCGGTACCGCGCGCGACGCTGGCGAGGGCCATGAACTGCGCCTGCATGTCGGTCGCGAAGCCAGGGTAGGGAGCCGTGCGCACGCTGACCGCGTGCGGCCGCTCGGCCATCTCGATCTCGATCCAGGAGGGTCCCGTGGCAATCCGCGCCCCGGCTTCGCGCAGCTTCTCCAGCGTGGCATCGAGAGTCTCGGGCGCGACCCGGCTGAGCCGCACGCGGCCTCCGGCAGCCACCGCGGCGGCGAGATAGGTGCCGGTCTCGATGCGGTCGGGCATGACCGCGTGCGCGGTGCGGCCGAGCGCGGCCACGCCATCGATGCGGATGACCGGGGTACCGGCGCCTTCGATCCTGGCGCCCATCGCCGAGAGGCATTTCGCGAGGTCGACGACCTCGGGCTCGCGAGCGGCGTTCTCGATGAGCGTCGTGCCCTCGGCCAGGGTCGCCGCCATCATCAGGTTCTCGGTCCCGGTCACGGTGACGAGATCCATGACGATGCGCGCGCCGCGCAGGCGCTCGGCTTCGGCGTGCATGTAGCCGTGCTCGATGCTGATGGCCGCGCCCATGGCCTGCAGCCCCTTCACGTGCTGGTCGACCGGACGCAACCCGATGGCGCAGCCGCCGGGCAGCGAAACCTTGGCGTGGCCGCAGCGCGCGAGCAGCGGCCCGAGGACGAGGACCGAGGCGCGCATCGTCTTCACCAGGTCGTAGGGGGCGCTCGGGTTGGCGATTTTCTCCGCATTCAATTGGATCGAGGTGGAGGAGCGGTCCACTTCGACGCCCATCTGCGCCAACAGCCGCGCCATGGTGGAGACATCCATCAGCCGTGGCACGTTGGAGAGGGCAAGCGGCTTCGACGTGAGCAGCGCGGCGCACATGATCGGCAGCGCCGCGTTCTTCGCGCCCGATACGGT
This sequence comes from Burkholderiales bacterium, assembly GCA_035554435.1. Classification (GTDB taxonomy): domain Bacteria; phylum Pseudomonadota; class Gammaproteobacteria; order Burkholderiales; family SG8-39; genus SCGC-AG-212-J23. The sequence continues at coordinate 17,318 of DATMJC010000075.1, forward strand.
CACCTCGCCTTCCAGCGGCCCGCCGCCGCTGATCCTGAGCTTATCCACCGGCTTTCCACTCCCCGGGGGTGAGCGTGCGCATCGACAGCGCGTGGATTTCCTCGCGCATGCGCTCGCCGAGCGCAGCGTAGACGAGCTGGTGGCGCTGCACGCGGCTCTTGCCGGCGAACTGCTCGGAGACGATGAGCGCCTGGAAGTGCTGCCCGTCGCCGATTACTTCCACGTGCTCGCAGGCGAGACCATCGTGTATCCCCTGCTTCACGCTGTCCGCAGTCACCATCTCAATGCCTCAGCTTGTAGCCCGACCTCAGGATCGCCAGACAGGCGAAAGATACGGCAACCAGGCTCGCGCTGACCACCGCCAGGCTCGCCGCCGGCGCCACGTCCGAAAGGCCGAAGAAGCCGTAGCGAAAGCCGTCGATCATGTAGAAAAAGGGATTGGCATGCGACAGATGGCGCCAGAATTCCGGCAGGGAATGGATCGAGTAGAACACGCCCGAGAGGAACGTAAGCGGCATGATGACGAAGTTCTGGAACGCGGCCATCTGGTCGATCTTTTCCGACAGGATTCCCGCCAGGAGGCCGAGCGCGCCGAGCAGGCCCGCGCCGAGCAGCGCGAAGACGAGCGCCCAGAGCGGTGCGTGCAGGCGCAGGTCGACGAACCACGCCGTCGCGGCCAGCACCCCCACCCCCACGGTCAGCCCCCGCACCACCGAGGCGAGCACGTACGCGGCGAAGAACTCCAGCCAGGAGATCGGCGCGAGCAGGACAAACACGATGTTGCCGGTGATCTTGGACTGCACCAGGCTCGAGGAGCTGTTGGCGAACGCGTTCTGCAGCACGCTCATCATCACCAGCCCCGGGACCAGGAAATCGGTGTAGGGGACGCTGTCGTAGACGCGCACGCGGCCTTCCAGCGCGTGGGCGAACACGAGAAGATAGAGCACCGCGGTGAGAACCGGCGCGGCCACCGTCTGCACGCTCACCTTCCAGAAGCGCAGCAGCTCCTTGTGGAAGAGCGCCTGGAACCTGCTCATTTTCCAGTCAGGCGCAAGAACACGTCCTCGAGGTCGGGCGGCTGGAGCTCCATCTCGATGATCTTGGCGCCGGCCTCGCGCAAGCGCGCGAGCCCATCCTCCAGTTCGCCGTGGTGCTCGAGGCGCAGGACGAAGAGCCCGCCGTCGCTCGACACCACGCGCCCCGGAAACGGTTGCGGCAGCGCGTCGCGGTCGAGCCTCAGGCGCAGCTCCAGGCCTGAGAACGACTCGAGCAGGTTTCGCGTGGAGTCGAGCGCTGCGATGCGCCCGGCCTTGAGCATGGCGATACGGTTGCAGTGGGTCTCGGCCTCCTCCAGATAGTGGGTGGTGAGAACGATGGTGTGGCCGTCGCGGTTGAGGCGGCGCACGAACTGCCACAGGCCCTGGCGCAGCTCGACGTCGACACCGGCGGTGGGCTCGTCGAGCATGATGACCGGCGGCCGGTGCACGAGCGCCTGCGCCACCAGCACGCGCCGCTTCATGCCGCCCGAGAGGGCGCGCATGTTGACGTCGGCCTTGGCGGCGAGATCGAGGTGCTGCATCACCTCGTCGATCCAGTCGTCGTTGCGGCGGATGCCGAAGTAGCCCGATTGCAGGCGCAGCGTCTCGCGCACCGTGAAGAACGGGTCGAATACCAGCTCCTGCGGCACCACGCCGAGCATGCTGCGGGCGCGGCGGTAGTCTTTCGCAACGTCGGCGCCCATGATGCGCGCCGATCCGGCATCGGCGCGGGCGAGGCCGGCGATCACGTTGATCAGCGTGGTCTTGCCGGCGCCGTTGGGACCGAGGAGGCCGAAGAACTCGCCCTCCTCGACCGCGAGGCTCACGCCGGCGAGCGCCCGCAGGGCGCCGAAGCGCTTCTCCAGGTTCGTGACTTCGATCGCGTTCAGCGGGACGCTGCGGGAATGAGCTCGTCGACGCCGTACAGGCGCGCGATGGTGCGCACCGATTCCGGAATGTTGGCGAACCCGAGCTCGCGTCCGGCGCGCCGCGCGTCGCGCAGCCAGGCAACGATCGCGGCGAGCAGCGACGAATCCATCTCGGTCACCTCGCCGAGATCCACGGTGCGCACGCCCTCTTCGAGATGGCGCCGGCCCTCCTCGAGGACCGCGGCCACGTTGGCGAGCGTGACCGGACCGCTGACGACGATGCGACCGCTCTCGCGGCGGATCACTTCTTCTCCGCCGGCGGCGGCCCCTCGAGCGAGCGGTTCTTCGCCTGCAGGTTCCTGATCAGGCCTTCGATGCCCACCTCCCGCACGCTGGCGTTGAACTCGGTGCGATAGTTGGCGACCAGGCTCACGCCGCCCACCATCACGTCGTAGACCTTCCAGCCTGCGGCCGTCTTCTCCATGCTGTAGTCGATCGGCACCGGCTGCGCGCCCGGCTGGATCACCCGCACGTTCACGGTCACATCGGTGTCGGTGGGCCGCGCGCGCAGCGGCCGGAAATCGAAGCGCTGCTCGCTGTAGGCGGCGAGCGCGCTCGCGTAGGTGCGCACGAGCAGCGTCTTGAACTCCTCGACCAGGCGCTTCTTCTGCTCTGGAGTGGCCTTGTTCCAGTTCTGCCCCATGGCGAGCGCCGTCATCGAGCTGAAGTTGAAGTGCGGCAGGACCTTGGCCTCGATCACCTGGATCAGCTTGGTGCGGTTGCCGGAGCGGATTTCCTTGTCCTTGGTGATGAGATCCACCACCTCGGTAGTGACGTTCTTCACCAGCACGTCGGGCGGCACGTCCTGCGCTTGCGCGCTCGCCAGGACTCCTCCCAGGAGGCCGCCGAGAATCATGTTTAGGATTGTTTTCATAGGGTTATTAACGCGCCAGCGACCGTACGGTTTACTGCCCCTTGGGCTTCGTGGCGGGCTTCGTGGCGGGTTCCGTGGCGGGTTCCGTGGCGGGTTCCTTAGGGGGCTCTTTGGCCGGCACCTCCGGCTCCTCGTCGCGCTGGCGCGGCTCGCGCGGCGGGTTGCCGTCGTAGATCTGGCTGCGGCGGCGCTGCAGGTACGCGTCGCGTTGGAACACGTATTTGTCGAGCGCGGCCTGCTCGAGGATCCGGCTCGCGTCGAGGAGGTCGGCGCGCCTGTTCACGAGACGCAGAGCGTACGCCGAATTGCGCACCGCGATGGGCCGGAAATAGGTCACCGGGTCGCCGGCGAAGATGTCGACTCCCCATCCCACGGTGTCGCGCAGCGTGCTCGAGCTGAGGATCGGCAGGACGATGTAGGGGCCGTCGCCCACGCCCCAGCGCCCGAGCGTCTGGCCGAAATCCTCGTCGCGCTTCTCGATGCCCATGTCGGAGGCGACGTCGTGCAGGCCGAACAGGCCGAACGTGCTGTTGAAGACGAAGCGCATCCCGTCCTCGAAGCCGTCGAAGAACTTGCCCTGCAGCACGTCGTTGACCCCGATCCACAGGTCGCCGAGGTTGGCGAAGAAGTTGCGGATGCGGCCGCGAATCTGTTCGTGCAGGACGTTGCGGTAGGCAGTAGCCACCGGCACTGCCACCCACTCGTCCGCCACCTCGTTGAAGCGGTAGATGGCGCGGTTCATCGGCTCCAGCGGGTCGCGCGGGTCGCGGTCCTCGGTGGTGGCGCAGCCGCCCGCCAGCGCCAGCAGCAGCGGCAGCATGCGCAAGGGCAGGCTCAGCGCGCGCGCCAGCGTCACTTCTTCTCGTCCTTGCCTTCGGCTGCCTTGTTGAAAAGGAACTGGCTGATCAGGTTCTCCAGCACTACCGCCGACTGGGTCAGGCGCACCCGGTCGCCGTTCTTCAGCATCACGCCGTCGCCCCCGGCCTCCAGGCCGATGTACTGCTCGCCGAGGATGCCGGAGGTGAGGATCTTCGCGGTGCTGTCGCGCGGGAATTGATAGTGCTGGTCGAGGTTCATCGAAACCAGCGCCTCGTAGGTCTCGTTGTCGAAGCGGATGTCGGCGACCCTGCCGACGACCACGCCCGCGCTCTTGATCGGCGCCCTGGCCTTCAGGCTGCCGATGTTCACGAAGCGCGCCTGCACGTTGTAGGTTTCGCCGGCGGAGAAGGTGGCGAGATTCCCCACCTTGAGCGCGAGAAACAGCAGCGCCCCGATTCCGATGACGACGAAGATACCCACCCACAGGTCGATGGTGGCGCGGTTCATGCGGGCTTGCCTCCGGTGAACATGAGTGCGGTCAGCACGAAATCAAGCGCGAGGATCGCGAGCGACGAAGTCACCACGGTGCGCGTGGTGGCGCGCGACACGCCCTCGGCGGTGGGCACCGCGTCGTAGCCCTCGAACACGGCGATCCACGTGACCGCGACGCCGAACACCACGCTCTTGATGACGCCGTTCAGGATGTCGTTGCGCAGGTCGACCGCGGCCTGCATCTGCGACCAGAACGCTCCCGCGTCGACGCCGATCAGCTGCACGCCGACGAGATAGCCGCCGAAGATGCCGAGCGCCGAGAACAGCGCGGCGAGCAGCGGCATCGAGATGACCCCGCCCCAGAAGCGCGGCGCCACCACGCGGGCGATTGGATCGACTGCCATCATCTCCATCGCCGAGATCTGCTCGGTGGCCTTCATCAGGCCGATCTCGGCGGTGATCGCGGAGCCGGCGCGGCTCGCGAACAGCAGGCCTGCGACGACCGGGCCGAGCTCGCGCACCAGCGACAGCGCCACGAGCACGCCGAGGGACTCCGAGGCGCCGAAGCGCTGCAGCGTGTCGTAGCCCTGCAGGGCGAGCACCATGCCGACGAACAGCCCCGACACCATGATGATGATGAGCGACAGCACCCCGGCGAAGTAGATCTCGGCGACGGTGAGGCGGAACCGCCGCAGCGCCGTGCCGGAGTGCAGCACGGTGTAGAACAGGAAGCGGCTGGCGAAGCCCAGCCGCCAGACGTGCGAGGTGACTGCATTGCCGAGGCGCTCTAGGCGTCCCCTGGCATGCTCGCGGATCTGCGCCAGCGACATTTCAGTCCCCCGCCAGCTCGAGCTCGGCGGCGTAGCCGGGCGCCGGGTAGTGGAACGGAACCGGCCCGTCGAGCTCGCCGTTCACGAACTGGCGCACGAACGGCTCGCGGCTCGCGCGAATCTCGTCCGGCTTGCCCTCGGCGATCACGCGCCCGTCCGCCATGAAGTAAACATAGTCCACCACGCCGAGCGCCTCCTGCACGTCGTGCGTGACGATGATCGAGGTGGCCCCGAGCGAGTCGTTGAGCTCCCGGATCAGGCGCACGATGACGCCGAAGGAGATCGGGTCGAGGCCGGTGAAGGGCTCGTCGTAAAGGATGAGCTGCGGGTCGAGAGCGATCGAGCGCGCGAGCGCGACGCGCCGCGCCATGCCGCCCGAGAGCTCGGCGGGCATCAGCTGGGCCGCGCCGCGCAGCCCCACCGCCTCGAGCTTCAGCATCACCAGATCGTGGATCAGATCCTCCGGCAGCGCGGTGTGCTCGCGCAGGGGAAAGGCGACGTTCTCGTACACCGACATGTCCGTGAACAGCGCGCCGAACTGGAACAGCATGCCCATCCTGCGGCGCATTCGGTAGAGCGCGTCGCGGTCGAGCTCGAAAGTCGCCTCGCCGAGCACGCGCGCGGTTCCGCTGACAGGCAGGTATTGCGCCGCGATGATCCGCAGCAGCGTGGTCTTGCCGCAGCCCGACTGCCCCATGATGCCGACGACGCTGCCGCGGGCGATCGACAGGCTCACGTCGCGCAGCACCGGACGCGCGGCGTCGTAGCCGAACGCGACGTTCTGGATTTGCACCATCGGACCTTGCTGCACCGGGCGTAATATTACCGCGCCATGGCTGAAGCTCTTGTGAACCCGGCGGTGCGCGTCGACGCGCTACGCAAGCACTACGGCAAGCTGCTCGCCCTGGAAACCGTCGACCTCTCGGTCGCCTCGGGGGAAGCGTTCGGGCTGGTCGGCGCGAACGGCGCCGGCAAGACCACGCTCATCAAGTGCCTGCTCGACCTGTGCGCCTACGAGTCCGGAACCATCCGCATCTTCGGCCTGCCCGGCGGCGAGCCGCAATCGCGCCGCCGCCTCGCCTACGTCCCGGAGCGCTTCATGCCCGCGCACTACCTGCGCTGCCGCGAGTTCATCGAGTTCCTGGCGCGCAGCTTCGGCGAGCGCTACGACGCCGCGCGTGCGCAGGCGATGCTGTCCGAGCTCGAGCTGGAGGCCGCCGTGCTCGAGCGCCCGGTGCGCAGCCTGTCGAAGGGGATGACCCAGAAGCTCGGGCTCGCCGCAGCGTTCCTGCTCGCGCGCGATCTCTACGTGCTCGACGAGCCCATGAGCGGCCTTGACCCTGCCGCCCGCGTCGCGGTGAAATCGGTGCTGCGCAGGCTCGCCGCGGAGGGCAGGACGCTCTTCTTCACCTCCCACGTGCTCGCCGACGTAGAGGAGCTGTGCTCCTCGATCGCGGTGCTGGAGCAGGGGCGCGTGCGCTGGCACGGCAGCCCCGGGGACCTGTGCGCGCAGTATCGCGAAGCGCGCCTGGAGCAGGCCTTCATGAGGTGTGTACGTGAAAAATGAGGTGGCCAATGAGACGCCGGACAAGGCTCAGGCGGCGAAGCCGCAGCTGCTCCTCGTCGACGACGACCCGCTCATCACCGACACGCTCGCCTTCGCCCTGGGCGCGGATTACGAAGTGCTCGCGGTCGAGTCGCGCGGCCGGGCGGTGGAGCTGGTGCGCCAGCTTGCGCCCGTGCCCGGGCTCGCGCTCATCGACCTCGGCCTTCCGCCGACGCCGCACTCTCCGGAAGAGGGCTTCCGCCTGATCGCCGATCTGCTCGCCCATTCGCCGGCGATGAAGATCTTCGTCCTGTCGGGGCAGAACGAAGCGGCGAACGCGCGCCACGCCCGAGCCCTCGGCGCCTGGGAGTTCATCGCCAAGCCGGCCAACCCGCTCACCCTGAAGCGGGCTCTCGACCGCGCCCGGGAACAGGCGGCCCCCGAGGCGGCGGAGCTCATCGGCTCGAGCGCTCCGATGGAAAAGCTGCGCAGCCAGATCGCCCAGTTCGCCGCCTCGCCCTTCCCGGTGCTCATCGAAGGCGAGTCGGGCAGCGGCAAGGAGCTCGTCGCCCATAGCCTGCACCGCCTGTCGAGCCGCGGCGCGCGACCGTACCTCGCGCTCAACTGCGCCGCGCTCGCGCCCACGCTCATCGAGGCGACCCTCTTCGGCTACGCCAAAGGCGCCTTCACCGGCGCTACGGCGGCGAAGGCCGGCTATTTCGAGGACGCCCAGGATGGGACGCTCTTCCTCGACGAGATCGGCGAGCTGCCGCTCGAGATGCAGGCGAAGCTCCTGCGCGTGATCGAGAACGGCGAATTCCAGCGCCTGGGAGAAACCCAGCGCCGGGTATCGCGCGCCCGCGTCATCGCCGCCACCAACCGCGACCTGCGCCAGGCGCTGCGGCAGGGAAGCTTCCGCGCCGACCTGTACCACCGCTTGTCGGTATTGTCGCTGCAGGTCGCGCCGCTACGCGAGCTCGACCGCGACCGGCTCGCGCTGCTCGAGCATTTTCGCCGGCTCTACGCACGCCAATCGGGCGCCGAGCCCTTTGCGCTGGATGACGCCGCCGAGGCGCGCTGGCTGCGCTACGCGTTCCCGGGCAACGTGCGCGAGCTGCGCAACATCGTGATCCGCCTCATCACGAAATACGCCGGCCAGCGGGTGTCCGCGGCCGAGCTCGAGCCCGAGCTCGACCTCGAGGTGGCCGCGGCGGATCCGGGGACGCTCGCGGAGCAGGCTCAGCGCCAGCTCGAGCGCGCGGCCGGCTTCAACCTCGACGAAACGCTGATGGCGTGGGAGCGCGCCTACATCGACGCGGCGCTGCGCATCACGCGGGGCAACATGAGCCAGGCGGCGAAGCTGCTCGGCGTGAACCGGACGACGCTCTACAGCCGGATGGACCCAAAGGAACAGAAGTAGTGGCGCTCTATCTCGAGCACTTCGGCCTGAAGGAACCGCCCTTCCGCATCACCCCGCACACCGACTTCTTCTTCGCCGGCGCCGACCGCGGCGCCACCCTCGAGGCGCTGATCTACGCGGTGCTCCATGACGAGGGCATCGTCAAGGTGTCGGGCGAGGTCGGCAGCGGCAAGACCATGCTGTGCCGAGTGCTGATGGAGCGGCTCCCCTCGCACGTCGACACCATTTATCTCGCCACGCCCTCGCTCGCGCGCGACGAGATCCTGGAGGCGATCGGCGACGAGCTCGGGCTCGCGCTGTCCGGAAAGCGCACCGCGGTGGCGCTGCGCGAGCTGCAGGAGCACCTCATCGGCCGCTACGGCGAGGGCCGCCGCGTCGTCATCCTCATCGACGAAGCGCATGCGATGCCCGAGGAGACGCTCGAGGAAGTGCGCCTGCTGTCCAACCTGGAATCCAACCGGCACAAGCTTCTGCAGATCGTGCTGTTCGGGCAGCCCGAGCTCGACGCCACGCTCGCCCAGGCGCGCCTGCGCCAGCTGCGTGACCGGGTGACCCATGCTTTCCGCATGCGCCCCCTTTCCAAGGCCGAAGCCGCGCGCTACCTGTCGTTCCGCATGCGCGCGGCGGGGTACCGCGGCCCGGAAGTCTTCGCGCCAGGGGCGGTCGGGCTGATCGCAGGCGCCTCGGACGGGCTCACGCGGCGCATCAACATCCTCGCCGACAAGGCGCTGCTCTCGGCTTTCACCGAGAACGGCCACGCCGTCACCCCGAGCCACGTGCGCGCCGCCGTACAGGACTCGGAATTCGCCGCGGTCCAGCCTCGCCGCCGGGCGCGCACGCTCGCCGTGGCGGCGATGGCGCTGGTTGCCGGCCTCGCGCTCGGTCTCGCCGCGCAGTGGATGTGGATGACAAGGCCGCAGCCGGCCGTGGCCGCGGTCGGTGCCGAATCCGTGTCCGCGCCTCCAGCCGCGCCGGTCGCCACGCCCGAGCCGGTGACCGCGAGCGCCACGCCCGCAGCGCCTTCCCCGGTTCCTTCCCATTTGCGGCCGGAGCAGGCCGAACGGCTGGAGCACTATTCGCCGGCCGGTCATCGACTGCTCGCCGAGCGCATCGCAGCCACGCGCGCGGTGCTCGACCGGGCCCCGGACGAGGGGTACTCGATCGAGCTCTTCACTACCGACAACAGCGACCCGGCACGCATGGAGCGCTTCCTCCTCCGAGCGCGCGACTTCGTCCAGCTCGGGGAGCTCTTCGTCATACCGGTGGCGGACGCGGGCCTCTTTCGCCTGCGCGTCGTGTATGGCGAATTCCCCACCCGCGATCAGGCCGCGGCGGCCGAAAAGCGTCTCCCGCCGCGCTATCAGGAGGCCTTCCGGACCGAGCTGCGCAGTTTTGGCGAGCTGCGCAGTCAAATTTAGACGAGAGGATAAAAAATGCCAGCGTGACAGGTGCTTACACCACTTTCCTCAGGCAATACTCATGGTATGCTTGCCGCCCGAGGGAGTTCTCACGATGACGCTGGGGAGACTGGGCGCAGCCGCATTGCTCGCGGCATTCGCAGCGGGCTGCGGCCACACGCCGCCGAAGCCAGCTGCAACGCACATCCGGGCCCCGGAGGCACGCGCCGAAGCCGATATCCCCCCGCCGGTGCAGATCTCGCCGATCCTGCCCAAGCCCAAGCCGGCCGTCCGGCCCGAAACGTACAGCGTGGTAGTGAACAACGTGCGCGTCCAGGAGCTGCTCTTCGCGCTCGCGCGCGACGCGCGCCTCAACGTGGACATTCATCAGGACGTCACCGGCACCGTCACACTCAACGCCATCGACCAGACGCTGCCTCAACTCCTCTCGCGCATCGCGCGGCAGGTCGACATGCGCTACGAGATCCAGGGGGACAACCTGGTGGTGATGCGCGACTCGCCCTACCTGCGGACCTACAAGATCGACTACCTCAGCGCAAGCCGCAACGTGAAGATGCAATCGACCGCTTCCACGCAGTTCGGCACCGGCGGCACCGCCACCACGCCTACCACGACCACCACCACCGGCGGCACGGCGCAGATCGATGTCATCGCCGAAAACAAGCTGTGGGAGTCGCTGACCCAGAACGTGAAGGACATCCTGCGCGAGACCGACAAGGTCATCCCTGCGGGCACGCAGCTCGCGCAGGCGGCGCCGGCCGCGGCGGCGGCGCCCGCCCTGCCGGGCGCCCCGTCCGCTCAGCCGCCGGCGTTCGGCATCCCGGCGCAACCTACCGCGACCTACCAGGAGGCCGCCTCGGTCATCGGCAACCGCGAGAGCGGCATCCTCTACGTGCGTGCGAGCTCGAAGCAGCACGAACGCGTCCAGGAGTTCCTAGACCAGGTGCTCGCCGGCGCAAAGCGCCAGGTGCTGATCGAAGCGACGGTGGCGGAGGTGCAGCTCAGGAACGAGTACCAGCGCGGCATCGAATGGGCGCGGCTGCGCTCGGGGGTCACCGGCTTCGAGCTGCGCCAGCCGGCGGTTCCGCCGACCACCTCCCTCACGCCGGGCTTCAGCCTGACCCCGTTCACCATCGGCTACGCCGATGCGGGGCGCAACTTCTCGGCCACCCTGAGCCTGCTCGAGCAGTTCGGCGACGTGCGCGTGCTTTCGAGCCCGCGCCTTTCGGTCCTCAACAACCAGACCGCAATCCTGCGCGTCACGCGCGACATCATCTATTTCACGCTGACCCCGTCCACCACGCCGGTCACCGTCGCCGGCGGCACCGCGGTGGTGGCGGCCTCGTTCACCACCACGCCCAACATCGCAGCCGAGGGCTTCATGATGGCGGTGCTGCCCCAGATCAACGATGCCGACGCGGTGGTGCTCAACGTGCGCCCCACCATCCGCCGGCGCGTCGACAGCGTGCGCGATCCGAACCCGGCGCTGCAGGGCCAGAACACCCAGAACGACATCCCGGTGTTCGAAACCCGCGAGTTCGATTCCATCCTGCGCCTGCAAAACGGCGAGATCGCGGTGCTCGCGGGCCTGATGCAGGACTTCGTTCAGAACAACGAGTCCGGCATCCCGGGGCTGCGCAGCATTCCGCTGGTCGGCGAGCTGCTGACGAACCGCGCCGATCTCTCGGCCAAGACCGAGCTTGTGATCTTCCTTCGCGCCACCGTGATCCGGGATCCGAGCCTGGAGGGCGACTACCGGAATTACCGCGACCAGGTGCCGCGGGACGATTTCTTCCGGCGTCCCAACCCGTCGCGCACCGCGCCGCCGCAGATGCCGGGCCAGGACCCGCGCGGCAACCCGCAGATCAACTGACATGAGCCTGCTCCTCGAGGCGCTGAAGAAGGCGGAAAAGGCCAAGGAAGAGGCGCAGCGCCGGGCGAAAGGCGAGCCCGCAGGGCCCGAGTTGCGCATCGAAGGCGACGCGCCGGTCCCCGAGAAGCCGGTGCTCACGCGCGCCGAGCTGCCCGACATCCGGCAGCCCCTCGAGATCCTCAGCGACGAGATCGCCCCGCCCCAGGCCGCAGCACAGGGGCAGGCATTCGAGGAGCCGCAGGCTGCCGACCGCGCCACGGCGCGCAAGGTCTTCGAGGCCAAGTTCAGGGAGCCGAACCCGCGCCTGCAATTCCAGATCGTGCTCGCGTCGCTCGGCGTGGCGGCCATCGGCATCGTCGTTTATTTCTGGTACCAGCTGCGCCCGCCGGCACCGCTCGTGAATCTCAGTCCGCCGCGCGCGGCCCAGCAGGCGGCCGCGCCCGCTCCGGCGCCCGAGACCCGGCCGAGCGCCGCGGCGGCGATCGCCGCCGCCCCCGCCGCGATTCCCGGGTTGCCGCCGGTCGCGGCGGCACCGGCGGCGGCGCCCGCACCGCGCGAGCGTCCGCCTCGCGAAGCCGCGGCCCTCGCGCCCGAGCCCGCCGTCCGGGTTGCGGCGCCGCCGGCGCCGCGCTCCGCGCCGCGCTTCGAGCCGCCGCCTCAGCCGAGGCTCGCCGAGGCCCCGATCACGCAGACGCGCCAGCCGCCGCAGATCGACCCGAAGGTCGCTTCGGGTTACGCCGCCTATGTTGCGGGCGACCTCGCCACCGCGCGCTCGGACTACCAGGCCGCGCTACGGGACGACGCGGGCAACCGCGATGCGCTGCTCGGCCTGGCGGCGACCGATGTTCGCTCCGGGAGATACGAGACGGCGGAAGCCGTCTACCTGCGCCTGCTGCAGAACGATCCGACCGACTCGAACGCCCAGGCGGGTCTCATCGCCCTGCGCGCGAGCCGCCTGGATCCCCTCGCCACCGAGAGCCGCGTCAAGAACCTGCTCGCTGCCGATCCGGGCGCCAACGTGCTGCATTTCACCCTCGGCAACCAGTTCGCGCTGCAGGGCCGCTGGGCCGAGGCGCAGCAGGCCTACTTCAAGGCCATGGCCGCGGATCCGGACAACCCGGACTTCGCGTTCAACCTCGCGGTCAGCCTCGACCACCTGCGCCAGTCCAAGCTCGCAGCCGACTACTACCGACGCGCGGTCGCGCTCGCGGAAAAGCACGGCGCGAGCTTCGACCTCGCCGCCGCGCGCACCCGCGCCGCCCAGCTCGGGAACTGAGCAGGCCAGGCAGGAGAATCGCCTGAATTCGCCCGCCAATCCCCAGGCCAAGCGCCACATCGGGCAGATCCTGATCGACCAGGGAATCCTGACCGAGGACCAGCTGCGCATCGCGCTGCTCGAGCAGACGAAATCGCACGTGCCGGTCGGGCGCCTGCTGGTGCAGCTCGGCTTCGTCTCCGAGGCGACGCTGCGCGACGCCTTGTCCGAGAAACTCGGCATGCAGTCGGTCGACCTCTCGCACATCATCGTCGATCCGGCGGCGCTCAAGCTGCTGCCGCGCGACGTGGCGCGGCGCTACCGCATCTTCCCGGTCGCGGTCGACCGCCAGCACAAGAAATTCATCGTCGCCCTCGCCGACACCAACAACATCGTCGCGGTGGACCAGCTGCGCGCCCACCTGAATGGCGAGTTCGAGATCGAGCTGCGGCTCTCCGGCGAGTCCGAGATCGAGCGGGCGATCGAGCACTACTACGGCCACGAATTCTCGATCGACGGCATCCTGCGCGAGATCGAGACCGGCGAGATCGACTACGCCACCCTCACCGAAGGCGACGAGTACTCGCAGCCGGTGGTGCGCCTCATATCGGCATTGCTGGCCGACGCGGTCGAACGAGCGGCTTCGGACATCCACTTCGAGCCCGAGCAGAATTTCCTGCGCATCCGCTATCGCATCGACGGCGTGCTGCGCCAGATCCGCAGCCTGCACAAGACCTACTGGCCGGCGATGGCGGTGCGCATCAAGGTGATGGCGAAGATGAACATCGCCGAGACGCGCGCGCCGCAGGACGGGCGCATTTCGGCCACCATGTCGGGCCGGGTGGTGGATTTCCGCGTCGCGAGCCTGCCGACCACCCACGGCGAGAACCTGGTGCTGCGGATCCTGGACCGGCAGAAGGGCATCGTGCCGCTCGACAAGCTGAACCTCGAGGAGGCGCAGCTCGAGCTGCTCAAGCTCATGATCACCCGCCCGGAGGGCATCATCCTGGTCACCGGACCGACCGGCAGCGGCAAGACCACCTCGCTGTATTCGATCCTGAACCACATCAACTCCGACGCCGTCAACGTGATGACGCTGGAGGATCCGGTCGAGTATCCGATGACGCTGATCCGGCAGACCTCGGTCGCCGAGGCGGCGAAGCTCGACTTCGCCAACGGCATCCGCGCCATGATGCGCCAGGACCCCGACGTCATCCTGGTGGGCGAGATCCGCGACCGCGAGACCGCCGAGATGGCGTTCCGCGCCGCGATGACCGGGCATCAGGTGTACTCCACGCTCCACACCAACTCGGCGGTGGGCGCGTTTCCGCGCCTGCTCGACATCGGCATCCTGCCCGACATTCTCGCGGGCAACATCATCGGGATCCTGGCGCAGCGCCTGGTGCGGCGCCTGTGCCGCACCTGCCGCCAGTCCTACGATCCCGACGTGAAGGAGCGGCGCCTGCTCGGGTTCTCGCCGACCGAGCCCGCGGCGCTTTATCGCGCGGTCGGCTGCGAGCAGTGCGAGTACCAGGGCTACCGCGGCCGCCAGGCGATCCTGGAGCTGCTCAAGATCGACGCGGCGATCGACGAGCTGGTGGCGCGGCGCGCCACTGCGCGCGAGATTCTCACCGCCGCGCGCGCACAGGGCTTCAAGACCCTGGCCGACGACGGGGTGCGCCTGGCGCGGGCGGGCACCACCAGCCTCGACGAGGTGATGCGCGTGGTCGATCTCACCGACCGGATGAGCTGAGCGGATGGCCTGATGCCACTCTTCGCGTACAGGGCGGTCAATGCGCAGGGCAAGAACGTGGCCGGGCGCGTCGAGGCGGTGAACCTCTTCGACCTCGAGCAGCGTCTCGCGCGCATGGGGCTCGACCTCATCACCGGGGCGCCCACCCAGCAACGCAGCCGCCTCATCGGCGGCGGCCGCGTCGCGCGCCAGGACCTCATCAACTTCTGCTTCCACCTCGAGCAGCTCGCGAAGGCCGGGGTGCCGCTGATCGAGGGGCTCACCGACCTGCGCGAAAGCATCGAGAACGCGCGCTTCCGCGAGGTCGTCTCGGGGCTGATCGAGTCGATCGAGGGCGGCAAGACCCTGTCTTCGTCCCTGGGCGAGTTTCCCGAGGTGTTCAGCAAAGTGTTCGTCAGCCTGATCCGCTCGGGCGAGCAGACCGGAAGGCTCGCCGAGGTGCTCGCCTCGCTGACCGAGTCCCTGAAGTGGGAAGACGAGCTAGCCGCGCAGACCAAGAAGATCGTGATGTACCCGGCGTTCGTCGCGAGCATCGTGGTGCTGGTGTTCTTCTTCCTGATGATCTACCTGGTGCCGCAGATGACCGGGTTCATCCGCAACATGGGGCAGCAGATCCCGCTCCAGACCCGCGTGCTGATGGTGGTGTCGGACTTCTTCGTCTCCTACTGGTGGACGCTGATCGCGGCGCCGATCCTGGCGTGGATCGGCCTGCGCCTCGCGATGAAGAACAACCCCAAGGTCGGCTACATGGTCGATCACCTGAAGATCAGCCTGCCGCTCGTCGGCCCGATCCTGCGCAAGATCATCCTGTCGCGCTTCGCCTCGAGCTTCGCCATGATGTACGGCTCGGGCATCACGGTGCTCGACGCCATCCGCAGCTGCGAGGAGATCGTCGGCAACAAGCCGCTCGAGAACGCGCTGCGCATGGCGGGGCAGCAGATCGCCGACGGCAAGAACACCAGCGCCGCCTTCGCCGACCTGGCGCTGTTCCCGCCGCTCGTGATCCGCATGCTGCGCATCGGCGAGGCCACCGGCGCCCTCGACACGGCGCTGCTCAACGTGAGCTACTTCTACAACCGCGAGGTGCGCGAGGCCATCGGCAAGCTCCAGGCGATGATCGAGCCGGCGCTCACGGTGGTGCTGGGGTTGGTGCTCGGCTGGGTGATGCTGGCCGTGCTGGGGCCGGTCTACGACACGATCTCCAAGATGAAGTTCTGAGCCGCGTGCGCCGGATCCTCTACTTCACCGCGGAAGAGAACCACCTCTACACGGCATCGGGCTCGGCGCTGCGGCTCGAGGCCCGGTTCCAGGCGAGCGAGGCCGGCGTGGCCGAGTTCCGCGACTATCTGCGCGGGCACCGCGGCACGCTGCTCGCGCTGCTCGCCGACGTGCCGGGCGAGGATTTCCACGAAGAGCAGATCCCGTTCCTGCGCGGCGCCGATCGCGACGCGGTGCTGCGCCGGCGCCTCGCGCAGCGCTATCGCGACACGCGCCTCGCCGCGGCGTTTTCGCTCGGCCAGGTGGCGACCGACGAAAGGCGCAACGAGCGCGTGCTGCTCGCCTCGTTCACCAACACGCAGCAGTTCTCGCCCTGGCTGGACGCGCTCGAGGAGGCCGGGGCACGCCTCGCCGGGGTGTATTCGGCGCCGCTGCTCGCGCCGCGGCTCGCCGCCCGGCTCGGGGTGAAGGCCGGCCGCGCCTTCCTGGTCACGGCGGATCGCGCCGGCCTGCGCCAGAGCTTCATCGAGGACGGGAGGCTGCGCTTCGCCCGCCTCGAGCGCACCCTCGACACCGCGCCGCAGGCGCTCGCGCTCTTCGTGCGCTCCGAAACCCACCGCCTGGCCCAGTATCTAGCCACCCTGCGCGCGCTGCCGCGCGACGGCGCGCCGATCCAGGTGCTGGTGGTCGCGCCGCCGGGCGAGCGCCGCACCTTCGAGCAGGTGCTCGGCTCCGACGCCCGCCTGACGTTCCGCACCGTGGATGCCGACGAGGCGGCGCGTGCGGCGGGGCTCAAGTCGCTGCCCCAGGGCGCCGCTGCCGAGGCCTACTACCTTCATCTCGCGGCGAGAAAATCCCCGCGCGAGCAGTTCGCCAACCGCGTAGACCGCCGGCGCTACCAGGTGTGGCAACTGCAGCGCGGCATCGTGGCCGCGGGCGCAGCCGTGTTCTCGCTCTGCGCGCTCACCGCCGGAGCGAGATGGCTCGAGGCGCTGGACGTGCGCGGGCAGGCGGAGAATCAGGGGATCGAGGCGCGACGCGCCGCCGACGATTATCAGCGCATCACCGCAACGTTCCCGGTGACCCAGACCAGCACCGAAAATCTGCGGGCGACGGTGGTGGAGTTCACCCGCATCGCGTCGCGCACTGCCTCGCCCGAGGGCGCATTCGTACACGTCTCCCGGGTCCTGGACCAGTTTCCGCAGTTCGAGCTCGACCGGATCGACTTCAGCGTGGGCCAGCCGGACCGGCGCGATCGCGCGGCGGCGCTGACCCAGCCGAACACCGCCGCCGCCAGGGCGGACCCGCAGGGCGAGAGCGCGGTGCGCATCGAGATCTCGGGCCGCGTGAACGCCACCGAGCGCAACGACTATCGCGCCATTACCGCCCAGGTACGCCGCTTTGCCGCCGCGCTCGGCAGCTCGGGATACGAGCTCGCGCGCACCGACCTGCCTTTCGACGTGGCCCCCGAAGGCACGCTCACGGGCGACATAGGAAGCACCGAAAGCGGCGAGGCGCCGCGCTTCACCATCGTGCTGCTGCGGAGGCTGCCATGACGTTGACGCGCGACGAGCTGAAAAGGCTGGCGCTGCCGTCGCTCGTCGCGCTCATGCTCGTCGCCTTCGGCGCGGTGCTGATCAAGCTGTCGTCCGATTCGCGCCGCGAGGCGAACGAACGGCTGGCGGCTGCGCGCAGCGAGCGCAACCAGAGCGCCGAGCGCCTGGCGCGCATCGCGGAAGAGGAGCGCGAGGTCAAGGCGAAGCTCGACGTGTACCAGCAGCTCAAGCAGCTGCGCGTGCTCGGCGAGGAACGGCGCCTGGAATGGGCCGACGCCATCGCGCGCATCCGCACCCAGCGCGAGCTGCTCGACCTGCGCTACCGGGTCGAGCGGCAGCAGCTCCTCAGCTCGGTGCCGGGCAAGCCGGCGAGCGTCGACTTCTTCGCCAGCACGATGCAGGTGAACATGGCGCTGCTGCACGAAGAAGACCTGCTGCGCTTCATCTCCGACCTGCGCGCCTCCGGCAACGCCTACTACTCGGTGAGGAAGTGCCTGGTCACGCGCAGCGGGCAGCCGGCAACCGGCGCCACGCTCACGCCCCGCCTGCGCGCAGACTGCAGCATCGATCTCATCACCATCCTCGACCGGGCGGCCAAGTCATGACGCGAGCCCTGATCTTCCTTGCCTTCATCGCTTCGATCCCGCCGGCGTCGGCGCAGGAGCTCGGGCGCCTGTTCTTCACCGAGGAGCAGCGCGCGGCGCTCGACGCGCGCCGCAAGGCCCGGATGCCCGATCGGCCCACGAGGCCAGCCGCGGTCGCGTCACCCACCACGCGCGTGGACGGCTATGTGCGGCGCTCGGGCGGTCCGTCGACCGTCTGGGTGAACGGCGAGTCGCTCGGGGTCGAAGGCAGCGACGCCCCGCGCATCGAGTCCGGCCGCCGCGAAGGGCGCGTCTCGGTCCCCGTCGGCGACGCCGCGGTGCGCTTCTCGCTCAAGCCCGGCCAGGTGCTCGACCGCGGCACCGGCGAGATCCGCGACGTCCTCGGGCCGAACGGCGAGATCAGCGTTCGCCCGGCCAAGTGAGCGTGGCGCTTCGCAGTCGTAGCACCCAGCGCGGCCTCGCGATGCTCGCGCTTGTGGCGATTGTGGTAATGGGCAGCCTTTACTGGCTGATGAGCGGCTTGGCGCAACCCGCCAATCGCACCGCGGCGAAGCGCGCCCAGAACGCGAAGGTCCTGCAGAACGCGAAGGCGGCGCTCATCGGCTACGTCGCGATGAACGCAGCCACCCCTGGTGCAACGTTCACGGATGACAACCCTGGGTCATTGCCCTGCCCGGAAGCGCCCGGGAACGTGGGCAATCCCGCCCAGGAAGGCATAGCAGCATCGGTTTGCGGCAGTCTGCCGGCCGTGGGACGCCTGCCTTGGAGGACGCTCGGAATCGACAAGCCGCTCGATGCCTCTTCAGAGCCGCTATGGTACATCGTGTCGCCAGGTTGGGTCAGAACCACACCGAGCGGTCCCGGCGCCAACACCATCATCAACTCGAATACCGTGGGTCAGCTCACGGTGGATGGCATCGAGGCAGTCGCCGTGATCATCGCTCCCGGCGAGCGTCTGAACATCCCTGGCTCGGCGAACTGCGTGGCGCGCAACCAGGCGCGCAGCGCGCCTTCCCCAGCGATCGACTACCGCGACTACCTGGACTGCCACAACGCAACGCCGGCGGATCTCACGTTCATGAGCAGCGATCCGGTCGGCCCGTTCAACGACCAGGTGCTCGCGCTGACGACCGTCGAGATCCTGCCGGTGATCGAGGCCGCGGTGGCGCAGCGCTTCGAAAGGGTGTTCGCGCCGCAGATCGTGGGTGCGTATTCCAATATCGACGGAACCAACGGCGCCTGGCCGACGACCGGTTCCGTGCTGCCTTTCGCGGTCCCGCTGACCGATCCCACTACCAGTAACCTCAAGGGCACCCGTACCAGCTCGGGGGGGCCGGGGACCACTGGAACCTTCCAGGGCCTGCTGCCGCTCAACCGCGTGCGCACGCGCTGCACGCCCGTTTCCCCGGCTACGGAGTGCACGCCGGCCGCCTGTACACCCGGCCAGGGCTGCGATTCGAGCACAGCCTTCATCCGCTGGAGCGGCACGGCGACGATGAGCAGCGCTACGGGGGACATCTACGCACCGAGCTGTACCGTGAATCCGGCGCAGATCGACTGTACTTTCCACGTCAGGGTGCCTCTGCTCGGCGCGCCCCCGCCTAGCGTCAACTTCACGTTGACCGCCACTGCCGACAATGTAGGCATGGGGTTCCGGCAGCTGCAGACGAACGTGCCGATGTCCGGCGTCCTTTCCGCCGGACGCAGCGCGCAAGGCGCGTTGACCGGGACCGGCGCCGCGACCGTCACGCTGACGGCCCAAGCGGACACTTCGGACCTCGGCGGCGGCGGGCTGCTTGGCTTCGTCTTTAACACGGTGTGCGGCCTGCCTGTGATTAGCTTGCTGCTGGGCTGCGCGGAGGACACGATTTCGGTCCCCATCTCCATGATCATCGACCATCCGTTGGTCGACCCGAACGACAACACCTATAACTGGTTTCTCCGCAACAAATGGCACGAAGTGACCTACTACGTCGTCGCGCCGAAAGTCGCCCCGAGCGGCACGGGGGGATGCACCACCGGCTCTGATTGCCTGACTGTGAACTACCGCGGCGACACCTACCGCGGCCTTCTCGCGTTCGGCGGGCGTCGGCTCAGCACGACCGCGCCCGCTCAGACGCGACCCGCGACGAGCGTAACGGATCTCTTCGAAGGCACCAACAGCGCGGTAGGGAACGCGACGCCGCTCGCGCCCTTCGCAGGGCGCGACCCGACCCTCATGGCCAAGCGGACGTTCAACGACCGCATCGCGGTCATCGACAGCAACTGATGCGCACCTGGCGCTTTCCGCGAGGCTTCACCCTCGTCGAGCTGGCGATGGCGCTCTTCGTGATCGCACTGCTGATGGGCACCGTGATGTACACGCTATCGGCCCAGAACGACCAGCGCATGCGCACCGACAGCCTGCGTAACCTCGATGAAGCGAAGGAGCTCCTGATTACCTTCGCGATCGTGAACGGGCGCCTGCCCTGCCCGGCGTCAACGACCACCAATGGAAATGAGGCCGATGCTCCCCTGGGCTCGGGATCGGGAGTCTGCACGAGCGGCTACATCGGCTATCTCCCGGCGCGCGTCATCGGTTTCCAGCCGCAAGACGGCTCGGGTTACGGCCTCGACGCGTGGAACAATCGCATCCGCTACGCCGTTTCCATCACGGTCCCAGTCAACTCGGCAACGCCGCGAGTGTGCCGAGGGGTCCTGCCAAGCAATCTGCCCGCCAACATGCACTTCACCAGCAAGACGAATCTCAAGACGGACGGCATCGACTGTGCACCGACCGACCTCGTCATTTGCTCGAGCTCGACCGGCATTTCCCCCGGTAGCGTTCCACCGAGCTGCGGCGCCGCAACCCCGGTCACGAACCAGAACGTGGTGGCGGCGGTGATCTGGTCGCAGGGGAAGAACTTTGCCAGCTCGCGCTACCTCGGCGTCCAAGGCCAGGCGGGCGACGACGAAAGGGTGAACAACAAGACCGTAGCCAACAGCAACCATCCCATCTTCGTCGCTCATACGCCTTCCCCGCCGGGCGCAGCCGGCGGCGAGTTCGACGATCTGCTGACCTGGATCCCGGCGGGCCAGCTCTATGGCAGGCTGGTCGCAGCTGGTGTCCTGCCCTAGCGGGCCGGACCTTTCAACGCGAAGCAGACTTCGCTGTCGCGATTGGTTTCCAAGCTGAGAGTGAAGCCCGCGGCTTCGGCCTGCCGCGCCGCCTGGTAGAGGCCGATGCCAAGGCCGCCTTGCGAGGCCACCGGGCCGCGCAGGAGGCGCGCGGCGAGGTCTTCGGGGACGGCGCGGCCCGAGTCCTTCACCCGCAGCGCAACCTCGCCGTCGAGCGTGAGCGAGACCACGATCCGCACC
>DATMJC010000076.1:0-13335 GCA_035554435.1 Burkholderiales bacterium
CGCTTCTTCATCTCGCTGACAAATGCCGCGACATCGTCGCACATGAGGTAAAGCTCGTGCCGCCCATTCGCCGGCGCCGGGTGCACGGCCATTTCTGCCGGCGGAAGGGCGAAGATCAGCCATCCGCCGCCGACGTCGACGTTCTCAAGCTCGAGGACGTCGCGGAAAAACGCCCGGTCCGCCTCCGCGTCGGCGCTGTAGATGATGGCGTGCGCTCCGGTCAGCATTCGAGCTCCTCGTAGGCTTCGCAGGTGAACCGCGGCGTGCAGATCGCGAGAAACACAAGATCGTCCTGGCCGGTATTCGTGATTCGCTGCCGGCAGGCGGGAGGGATGAGCACTACGTCGCCGGGCGCCACGTCGCGCGGCGCGGCGTCGCCGACATAGGCGCGGCCCGCGCCTTCCAGGATCACGTAGCGCTCGGTGGTTCCGGAAAGGCGGTGCCATCGCGTGGTCACGCCTGGCGGCACGCGGGCGCGCGCGATCGACGCGGCGGGATCCTCCGGCGTGTTGGACCACTCGGCGACGTAGCAGCCCTCCGAAAGGTAAATTTCCTTGATCACGGCAGAAGCGCCATGAGCCAGCTGTCGATGTATTCGCCGTCGACCCACATGTGGCGCTTGCACAGGCCTTCGGTCGCGAAGCCGAAGCTCTCGTAGAGCCGCTTCGCGGGCTCGTTGTCCGCGCGCACCGTGAGCTCGACGCGCCGGATGCCGCGCGTCTTCGCCGCGGCGAGCGTCGCGTGGACGAGGGCGCGCCCGATGCCTCTGCCGCGATAGTCGCGGATCACGCCCATGCCGAGGATGCCGCTGTGGCGCTGGGTGGCCCGCGGCCGCACGGCGATGTCGCACCACCCGACGACCTTGCCGTCGGCCAGCGCGACGAAATGGGGCGCGCGCTCCTTGATGTTGTCCTTCACGTACGCCCGGGTATCGGCTTCGGGCGGCGCCTCGAGCAGCGCGAGATATCTCCGCTCGCGCGCCACGCTGTCCACGGCGGCGCGAAAGCTGTCGATGTGCTCTTCGCCGATGGGCACCACGAGGCAGGCGGGCTTGCTCAATCGCGGCCGTAGGTCTTTTCCCAGTTCTTCCCGTCCTTGCGCACGATCGCCATGTCCTCGATCGTCCCCTCGTCGAGGCAGCGCGCGTTCACGCTGTAGCCGTCGGGGTGCGAGCGCGGGGCGTAGAAGGACTTCACGCCGCACACCGAGCAGAAGAGGTGCCGCGCGGTGCCGGTGTTGAACGTGTACGTGCTGAGCGCCTCGGCGCCCGAGAGGAGCTCGAACCGCTCCTGCGGCGCGATGAGGTGAAGGTACCGCAATGGCAGCCTCCCCGATGCGTCAGCATCGGGCAACGTTACCGCAAAAACCGGGGACTATGCGGCCGCGCGGCGGGCGCGCAGCAGCGGCTCGATCTCGCTTGCCGGGGCGGGCGAGGCAAAGAGGTCGCCCTGGAACACGCGGCAGCCCGCGTCGGCCAGGAACTCGCGCTGGGCATTCGTCTCGACGCCCTTGGCGACGACGTCGAAGTTGAGGCCGCGGGCGAGGGTGATGAGCGCCTTGGCGAGGCCGGCGCGCTCCGTGTCGACCGGCAGCCCGGCAATGAGCTTGCGATCGATGCACACGGCGCTCGCGCGCACGTGCTGCAGCATGGGAAGCGAGGCATAGCCGGTGCCGAAGTCGTCGACCCCGAGGCGCGCCCCGGTCGCCGCGACGCCGGCGAAGTTCTCCTCGAGCTGCTCGGGCATCTGGCGCAGCAGCGTCTCGGGCACCTCGATCAGGAGCGACTCCGCCGGCAGCGCGCTCGCCTCGAGCGCCGCGCGCACTTCTTCGGCGAGCGAGCCGTGGCGCAGCTGCCGCGCGGTGATGTTCACGACCACGCTGAGCGGCTTGATGCCGGCGTCGAGCCAGCGCCGGCCCTGCATGCACGCTTCGCGCAGCACCCAGGCGCCGATCGGCACGAGCAGGCCGGTGTCATCGGCGAGCGGCAGGAACGCCTCCGGGGCGAGCACGCCGTAGCGGGGGTGGCGCCAGCGAAGCAGCGCCTCGGCGCCGACCACCTGGCGCGTGGCGATGTCGATGCGCGGCTGGTACACGAGGAACAGCTCGCCGCGCCCGATGCCGGCCTTCAGCTCGTCCGCGAGCGCCGCCGCGGCCGCGGCGTCCTGGTTGAGCACCACCGAGAAGAACTGGTAGCCGTTGCGGCCGGCTTCCTTGGCGCGGTACATCGCCGCGTCGGCGAGGCGCAGCAGCGTCGCCACGTCGTGGCCGTCCTGCGGCACGCAGGCGATGCCGACGCTCGCGCCGCACGAAATGGCGTGCTCGCCGATCCGGTAGGGCTTGCCGAGCTCGTAGACCAGCTTCTGCGCCACGGCAGCGGCCTCGCGCGGCTCGGCGATCTCCTGCAGCAGCACGCAGAACTCGTCGCCGCCGATGCGGGCGATGAAGTCGTCGCCGCGCACGCAGGCGCGCAGGCGCGAGGCGATCACCTTCAGGAGGCCGTCGCCCACGTCGTGGCCCAGGCCGTCGTTCACCTGCTTGAAGTTGTCGAGGTCGATGAACAGCACCGCCGCGGTCTTGTCGTGGCGCCGGGCGTGGGCCACGGCCTCGCGCGCGCGCTCGTGGAACATCGCGCGGTTGGGCAGCCCGGTGAGCGTGTCGTGGTGCGCGAGGAACTCCAGGCGGCGCGCGTCGTGCTGCAGCTGGATCGCGGCGAAGCGCAGGTCCTCCTGCGCGCGCTTGAGCGCGGTGACGTCGTTTCCGAGCATGTAGAAGCCGAGCACCGCGCCGTCGGGCGCGAGGTGCGGCACGCACGCCACCTGCAGCGTGCGCTGGCGGGCGCCGGAGGCCGGATTTTCCCCCAGGCCGAATTCGAACTCGACCTCGTCGCCCGCGAGCACGCGCGCGATGTGCGGCTTCATGCGCGCATGGATTTCCTCGCCGAACACCTCGGCGACGGTGCGCCCGAGCATGCGCTCCTGCGCGATGCCGAACCAGTCATCGTAGGTGCGGTTGCTGAAGCGGAAGCGGCTCTCGCGATCGAGGTAGGAGATGAGCGCGGGCACGCTGTTGGCGACCAGGCGCAGCCGCTCCTCGCTTTCGCGCAGCGCCCGCTCGACCCTCGCGGTGCGCAGCATCGAGCGGCGCGTGATCAGGACCGCGATGCACAGGAGCAGCGCCGAGCCGGCGACGAGCGCGTCGAGCAGCACGCCCGGCGGCCAGGGCATTCCGGCCAGGACGCCCCGCATCCCAAGCGTGATCTCGGCGCCCGAGGCGGCGATCAGCACCAGCGCGCCGAGGATGACGAGCAAGGGTGCGAGCGGAAGGAGTCGGCGAATCATCGTCGGATCAGTAGCCTCGAAGAGTATCTTGAGCGTGCATGTTTGCAGCCGCAACGGAAATATTCCACGTAGCCCGGTCTACGCTGTCGCCGATGCGCGCGAGCGATGTAGAGGATTCGCTACGAGGATTTCGCCGCGACTTTCCCTTCTGTCCAACGCAAGCTGCGCGACGGGCTGTCGCCGCGCGTTGACGGGGGATGTCGCTGGCAGTCCTATAATTAGCCCATGACCTACGTCGTGACCGAAGACTGCATCAAGTGCAAGCACATGGACTGCGTGGAAGTTTGTCCCGTCGACTGCTTCTACGAAGGCGACAACATGCTGGTGATCCACCCCGACGAGTGCATCGACTGCGGGGTGTGCGAGCCCGAATGCCCGCCGGCGGCGATCCTGCCCGACTCCGATGGCAAGGCGGAGAAGTGGCTCAAGCTGAACGCCGACTTCTCGGGCAAGTGGCCCAACATCACGCGCAAGGGCACGCCGCCGCCCGACGCCGACGCCTGGAAGGGCGTCCCGGACAAGTTCGAGAAGTACTTTTCGCCGGAGCCCGGCAAGGGCGAGTAACGGCTCCGTATCGAAAGTGTGTCTAAGTGTTGCCGGGCCGACGCTTCGGGCGCGGACAGGAATATGATTTGCGCTCATGCGATCCAGCCTACTAACCCTTGCGCTTGCCGCGCCGTTTCTCGCGGCTTGCGCCTCCTTCGACGGCTATAACCTGACGCCGGGACAGTCGAACGCCGAGGAGGTCGAAAAAGTGATGGGCGCCCCGGCCGAGAAGCGCGCCGGACCCGGCGACGAAACCTGGTACTACTACCCGCGCCAGCCCTATGGCCGCAAGGTGTTCGTGGCGCGCATGGCCCCCGACGGGCGCCTCATCGCGCTCGAGCAGCGGCTGAACGACGAGAACGTC
This sequence comes from Burkholderiales bacterium, assembly GCA_035554435.1. Taxonomy (GTDB): domain Bacteria; phylum Pseudomonadota; class Gammaproteobacteria; order Burkholderiales; family SG8-39; genus SCGC-AG-212-J23. The sequence goes on from DATMJC010000076.1 coordinate 4,249, forward strand.
GCGAGGATCGTCCCGAACACCACCCGCGCCGAGCAAGTGCGCGACCTTTTCGGGCCGCCCTACCAGGTACAGCGCTTCGACAAGATGGAGCGCGATGTCTGGAGCTGGCACATGCGCCGCTACGGCGATCCCGGCATCCCGGTCGCGCTTGCCGTCCAGATGTCGATGGACGGCGTGGTGCGCGAGGTGTATATCATCGACGAATCTCGCCCGGGCAGCGGCTTCGGAGTCTTCGGGGGTGGCGGAGGAGGAGGAGTCGGCGTTGGCATCGGTTTCTAAGACCTGCACAGCATTTGTTTTCGTCGCCGTCCTGACGGCAGCCGGGTGCGCGAGCTTCGATGGGCGCGGTCTCCAGCCCGGACAATCGAGCGCTGCGGACGTCGAGCGAGTCATGGGCGCGCCGGCCGAAAAGCGCCAGGTCGGTGCCGAAACCTGGTATTTCTATTCGCGCCAGCCCTACGGACGGGTAATGTACGTCGCGCGCGTCGCATCCGACGGACGGCTGGTGGCGCTGGACCAGCGCCTGAACGACGCGACCGTCGCGAAGATCGTCCCCAACAGCACCCAGGCCGGGGACGTGCGCGACCTCCTCGGGCCGCCGTACACGGCGGTCCGGTACCCGGGCCTCGACCGCGACATCTGGACCTGGTGGATGCGCCACTACGGGGATCCCGGCGTGCCGGTCGAGCTCGTGGTGCAGATGTCGCCCGATGGCGTGGTGCGCGAGGTCTACCTGCTTCAGCAGGGTGGCGGCCAGCGCCGCGGCTAGCGATGCGCCTGCGCCTCCTCCTCGCGCTCGCCGTTGCCGCCGCAACGGCGGCCGGCTGCGCCACTTCCAGGAATCTGCAGCCGGCGCAATCGACCCGCGCCGACGTCGAGGCGGCCCTCGGACAGCCGGCAGAAGTTCGCCCCCGCAGCGACGGCGAGACCTGGCTCTACTACCCGAACCAGCCTTTCGGCCGCAAGGTGCAGGTCGCGCGGGTCGCGCCCGACGGCAAGCTTATCGCGGTGGAGCAGCGCCTGAGCGAGGAGTACATCGCGAAGCTGATCCCGAACCAGAGCAGCCGCGACGACGTGCTCGCGCTCTTCGGCCGGCCCTACGAGCGGCTCAACGTTCCGCGCATGGCGCGCGACATGTGGACCTGGCACATGCGCCAGTACGGCACCCTGAAGGCGACCCTGAACGTGCAGATGTCGCCCGACGGCGTAGTGCGCGAGGTCTACGTACTGGACGACAACGACACCAGGGACGGAAAGAAGAAATAGTCAGACGAGCTTGCGCAGCTCCGTCTTCAGCACCTTGCCGTAGTTGTTCTTCGGCAGCGAGTCGACGAAGCGGTATTCCCGCGGACGCTTGAAGCGCGCGATGTTGTCGAGGCACAGCGCGTCCAGATCGGCCTGTTCCACCACGCCGCGCGCGACGATGAAGGCGATCACCTCCTCGCCCCATTCCGGGTGGCGGCGGCCCACCACCGAGCATTCCGCCACCGCCGGGTGGCGCAGCAGCACCTCCTCGATCTCGCGCGGATAGATGTTGGAGCCGCCGGAGATGATCATGTCCTTCGAGCGGTCGCGAATGGTGAGGAAGCCTTCGGCGTCGAGGCTGCCGACGTCGCCGGTGTGCAGCCATCCGCCGCGCAGCGTCCTCGCGGTCGCCGCGGCGTTTTCCCAGTAGCCCGCCATCACGCAATCCGAGCGCGTGACGATTTCCCCGGCCTCGCCGGCGGGAAGCTCGCGGTCGTCCTCGTCGAAAATCTTCACTTTCACACCGGTGCGGGCAATACCACAGGTGTCCAGATGGGTACGCCTCTCGTGCTCCAGCTGGGAAAGACCTGTTATGGTCATCGGCGCTTCCCCCTGGCCGAAGAGCTGGTACAGCCGCGGGCCGAAGAGCTCGATGGCGCGCAGGCAGTCGGCGACGTACATGGGCGCGCCGCCGTAGGTGATCGTTTTCAAACCGCGCGGTGTACGCGCCGCGGGGCTCGCGAGCAGGCGCACGATCATGGTCGGCGCGGCAAAGAACGAGGCGTTCGGCCAGCGCTCGAGCAGCTCGAAAATCTCGGCGGGGTCGAACTGGCCGCTCTCGGGGATCACGTTCACCGCGCCGGCCACGAAGTGCGGCAGGCCGTAGAGCCCAGAGCCGTGCGAGAGCGGGGCGGGATGCAGCGCCGCGTCGGTCGGGGCAAGGCGGTCGATGTCGGCGAAATAGGCCTGGGTCTGGAACAGCATGTTGCGGTGGGTGAGCACCGCCCCCTTGGGCACGCCGGTGGTGCCGCTGGTGTAGAAAAGCCACGCCGGCTCGTCCGGCTCTACTTCCGCAGGAACCGCCTCGTCCATCAACAGGTTTTCATCCAGGGCCCTGCCGCTCGGGATGGCCGCGGCGAGATCCGGGCTTGTGAAGCAGACCTTGGCGCCCGAGTTCTCGAGGATGTAGGCGAACTCCTTGGCGTGGAGCTTCGCGTTCATCGGCACCGCGGTCATGCCGGCGTGCCAGCAGGCGAATAGGACCTCGTAGAACTCCGGGCAGTTCTTCATCGCCAGCGCGACGCGGTCGTGCGGCTTTAGGTTTAGTTTCTTTTTAAAACCAGAAGCGATCCTGCTTACGCGCTGCGCCATTTGTCGATACGAGCGCACCGGCGTGGCGCCGAGCGCGAGCGCGGGCCGCTCAGGCAGCCAGCGGGCGCTGCGCAGAAGAAGCTGTACCAGATTCATGCAGGCCGAAGAGGCGGGCGGCGTTGCGCGTGGTCTCGGCGGCGAGCTCCTCGACGGGACGGCCGAGCGCGCGGGCCACGGTGCGCGCGATGTGCGGCAGGAAAGCGGGCTCGTTCCGGCGCGCCCTGGGCTGCGGCCGCAGGTCGCGCGGGGTCAGATAGGGGGCGTCGGTTTCGAGGACCAGCCTTTCTTTGGGAATTTCCTTGACGAGGTCCAGGAGGTGGCGCCCGCGGCGCTCGTCGCAGATCCAGCCGGTGATGCCGACGTAGAGGTCGAGCTCCAGGTACGCGCGCAGCTCGTCGCGTTCGCCAGTGAAGCAGTGTGCCACCGCCTGCTTCACGCCGTGGTGCTTCAGGATCTCGTAGAACCGCGGGTGCGCGTCGCGCGAGTGCAGAAAAAGGGGCTTGTTCAAGGACAAGCCAAGCTCGAGCTGCGCGACGAACCATCTTTCCTGGTCCGGGTGCGGGGAGTAGTTGCGGTTGAAGTCGAGGCCGCACTCGCCGAGCGCGACGATGCGCGGGTGGACGGCGAGGCTGCGCAGCGCAGGGATGGTCTGCGGGCCGCAGTCGCGCGCATGGTGCGGATGCACGCCGACGGTCGCGTGGAGGTCGAACTCCTCGGCGATGCGGATCGCGGCCATGCTTTCGTCCACGGTAGTGCCGGTGACGACGATTCGCGTCACCCCGGCCTGGCGCGCGCGCTCGATCGTCTGCGGCAGATCCTGCGAAAAGGCCGAATGCGAGAGATTCGCGCCGATGTCGAAAAACAAGTCGCGTTCCCCCGGCTATTCCCTCATGCCGAGGCGCAGCGCGAGCTTGAAGTACAGCGCGAACTGCGCGCGGACGAACGCCTCGGTCTCCTGTGGGCTGCGCACCGCGGGCATCCCGCCCAGCCTTTCGTTGCCAGCGATCCAGTCGCGGTCGTGCGCAAGCTGCGCCATTACCTTGCTCCAGCGCTCGACTACCTCGCGCGGCAGCTCGCGCGGCCCGGCGAGCGCCGACCAGCCAACGAGGTTCTCCATCTCCGGCCAGCCGGCGCTGCGAGCGGTCGGCACGTCGGGCAAATCCTTCAGCGGCGCCGGCATCGTGGTCATGAGCGCACGCATTGCGCCGGACCTGAAGTGGGCGAGGAGCGCGCCGACGTTGGTGCACGCGAACTGAACGTCGCCGCCGAGCAGCGCGGCGATGAGCTCGCCCGAGCCCTTGTACGGAATGCCTACGGCCGCGTCCTTCGGCAGGCCGACCAGCGTGAACAGATACTGCGGCCCGAAATTCTGGATGGTGCCGGCGCCCACGGTGGCGAAGTTGAGCTTGCCGGGCTGCTTGCGGATTTCGTCGACCAGGCCTCGCATCGTTCCGTACGGCGAATCGGCCTTCACCGCGCAGACCAGCGGGTTGACCTCCAGCGTCGAGAGGAGGGTGAAGTCGCTCCACTGGTAGGGGGTGTTGCGGTCGGTGGCGGGGAGGATCACGAGCGACGCGATGCGCCCAAGGAGCAGCGTGTAGCCGTCGGGCGCGGCGTTGCGCACCGCCTGACTGCCGATGGCGCCGGAAGCGCCCGGCTGGTTCACGACGAGGATCCTGCCGGCGAGCTGGCGGGCAGCATGCTCGGCCAGGTTGCGCGCCGAAATATCGGCGTCGCTGCCCGCGGTATAGGGGACGACGAGCGTGATCGGCCGCGAGGGGTACTGCGCATACGCTGCCTCTGTGACAAGAATGAGGAATGCGAGCGGCAGCGAGATGAAGGAAAAAGAAAGTGCCCGAGTCATTCGCTCCCCGGCGGCAAGCCGAGCCCCATGCGGATCTTGAGGCCCTTGATCGTCTCCTTGACGGTGCCGGAAAGCGGCAGGCTCACGCGCGCGAGGTCCGCCTCGTGCAGCACGATGCTCATGTCCTTTTCGGCCCACGGCATGCCGGAACGCTCGGCGCCATGGTCCATCGCCCAGTTCTGCGCGCTGCCATGGTGGAGCGCGGCCTGCAGGCGCGCGCGGTCGACGCCGAGCGCTTCGCCCAGGGCGAGGCCTTCGTCGTTCGCCACGATGCACGACCAGAGGATCAGGTTGTTCACCATCTTGCCGACCTGCCCGGCGCCGGCCGCGCCGAGGTGAAAGATGTCCGAGGCGAAGGCGCCGAACGCAGGCCGGCAGGCCTCGAACGCCGCCTCGTCGCCGGCGCCGTAGATGAGGAGCTTGCCGGCGACGGCGGCGGCTTCGCCCCGGGCGAGCGGGATGTCGAGCAGCACGACGCCGAGCTCGCGCAGGCGCTCGGCGAGCCGCCGCGCGTAGCGCGGCGCGACCGTCGAGCCGAGCGCGACGATGAGCCCCGGGCGCGCGGCCTGCGCGATACCCTCGGCGCCGAACAGCACGGCTTCGACCTCGTGATCGAAACCGACCACGACGATCGCGAGCTCGCTCGAGCGCGCCACTTCGCGCGGCGACTGGAGCACCGCTACGCCGAGCCCGCTCGCGGCGTGCCGGGCCGGCTCGAGCGGGTCGTAGCCGGAGACGCTGTAGCCCATGGAGAGAAGGTGGCGCGCCATCGGCGCCCCCATTCTTCCGAGGCCGAGAATTCCGACTCTGCTTATTGCTGTCATTGCGCTGACTGGGCAGTATAGTAGACGCCATGAAAATCATTACCCGCCTCGTTTTTTGCACCATTGCGCTTGTCAATGCAACCTCGGCGCTCGCGCAGAGCTGGCCGCAGCGCCCGGTGAAATTCGTCCTTTCGCTCGGTCCCGGCTCGGGCGCCGACATCGGTGCGCGCCTCTACGCGGACCGCCTGACCAAGCTGTGGGGCCAGCCCGTCGTGGTGGAGAACCGCCCCGGCGGCGACGGCGTCATCGCGATCAACGCCGTCATCCAGGCGAAGGACGATCACACGCTGCTGTGGGGCCCGACGGCGAACTTCGTCGGCCACCCCTACAGCCTGGAGAGCATGCCCTACGACCCGAAGGAGCTCGTGCCCGTCGCTCGCGTCACCGGCACGGTGGTCACGCTCGGTGTGCCGGCGAACATGAACGTCGGGTCGCTGAAGGAGCTCCTCGAGACCGCGAAGCAGAAGAAGGGCTGGCTCAACTGGACCACCGCGGTGACGATGACCGACATCATCCTCGAGGGCTTCCTCAAGAGCCAGGGCATCGACGCGGCGCAGGTGCGCTACAAGCAGCCGGCGGAGGCGGTGAACGACCTCATCAGCGATCGCATCCAGCTCTACAGCTCCGCATACGCCATCGTGCGGCCGCAGGTGCAGGCGGGGAAGGTCAAGCTGCTCGCGGTGCAGGCGCGCCACCGCGTGCCGGGGCTCGACCTGCCTACAGTGGCGGAAGCCGGCTTCCCGGGGCTCAACTTCGAGGGGCTGGTCGGCATCATCGCCGCGCGCTCGAGCAACCTGCCCAAGGCGGCGAGCGACCGAATCGGCGCCGACATCAAGACGGTGTCGAAGGATCCGTTCGTCGCGGATCGCCTCGCCGCGACTGCCCAGCTCAACACGCCGGGTACTGCGGCGGAATTCGCCGCCTCGATCGACGAACAGGTGAAGCAACTCGCCGACTCGGCGAAGCTCCTCGGCCTCAAGCCGAAGCAGTAGAAATCACTAGAGTTTTTTGAGGCGGTAGAGAAGCTCGAGCGCTTCCCGCGGGCTGAGCTCGTCGGGGTTCAGCTTGGTCATTTCCTCGCGCAGCGGGTCGGCGTCCGGCTCTTTCTCCGCCTGCTGCGTTTTCGCGAACAGGTCGGCCTGGTTGCCGCGCGTAATGCTCGATTCCTCGAGCAGCTGGAGATATTTCTTCGCCTGCCGGATGACGGGCCTGGGCACGCCGGCGAGGCCGGCGACCTGCAAGCCGTAGCTCTGGCTCGCCGGTCCTTCCTCGACCGCATGGAGAAACACCACCGTGTCCTTGTGCTCGACCGCGTCGAGGTGAACGTTGGCGATCTCCTTGTACTCGAGCGCGAGGCGGGTGAGCTCGAAGTAGTGCGTGGCGAAGAGGCTCATGCTCCTGTTCTTCTCCACCAGGTGCTTGGCGATCGCCCAGGCGAGCGACAGGCCGTCGAACGTCGAGGTGCCGCGCCCGACCTCGTCCATGAGCACCAGGCTCTTCTCGGTGGCGTTGTGCAGGATCGCGGCGCTCTCGGTCATCTCCACCATGAACGTCGAGCGCCCGCCGGCGAGGTCGTCGGCCGCGCCGATGCGGGTGAAGATCTGGTCGATCGGCCCGATGCGGGCCGCCCCGGCCGGCACGTACGCGCCGATGTGCGCCATCAGCGTGATCAGCGCGACCTGGCGCATGTAGGTCGACTTGCCGCCCATGTTCGGCCCGGTAATGAGGAGCAGCCGCCGCGTCGGCGCGAGCCTGCAGTCGTTGGCGATGAAGCTTTCGATCCCGCCCTCGACCACCGGGTGGCGCCCGCCCTCGATCTCGATCACTTGCTCGTCGACGAAATGCGGCCGCACGTAGTTGCGCTTCACTGCAATCGAGCAAAAACTGGACAGGACGTCGGCCAGCGCCAGCGCTTTTCCGATCCTCTGAAAAGAGGGTACGTGCGGTTGGAGCGATTCGATGAGCCCGTCATAGAGCGACCTCTCGAGCGCGAGCGCCCGGTCGCGCGCCGAGAGTGCCTTGTCCTCGAACGCCTTGAGCTCGGCCGTGATGTAGCGCTCGGCGTTCTTCAGCGTCTGGCGGCGCCGGTAGTCGAGCGGGATCTTCTCGGCGTGCGAGTTGGTGACCTCGATGTAATAGCCGTGCACCGAGTTGTATGCCACGCGCAGGTTCGGAATCCCGGTGCGCGTGCGCTCCCTGGCCTCGAGCGCCACCAGGAACTCGCCCGCGTTCGACTGCAGGCCGCGCAGCTCGTCGAGCTCGACGCTGTAGCCGTCGGCGATGACCCCGCCGTCCTGCACGCGCGCGGCCGGTTCTTCTCTTATTGCTCTTGAAAGTAGATCGAGGCAGCTCCGCGGAATCTGAAGATCGGCCCGCATTTGGACGAGCAACGGCGATAGCTCGGGGAGCGCCTTCACGACATCGGGCAGAAGCTCGAGCGTTTCGCGCAAACCGGCGAGCTCGCGCGGGCGCACGCTCTTCAGCGCCAATCGCGCCGTGATGCGCTCGACGTCCGATACCCTGCGAAGGATGGATTGAACCGCGGCGCCGTGCTTTTCAAGGCACGCCACCGCCTCGTGGCGGGCGACCAGCGCGCTTCGGTCCCGCAGGGGATGGTGCAGCCAGTGCCGCAGCAGCCGGCTGCCCATGCCGGTGGCGCATTCGTCGAGCAGCGAGAAGAGCGTCGGCGCGGGCTCGCCGCGCAGGGTCTCGGTGAGCTCGAGGTTGCGGCGCGTGGCGGCGTCGAGGCGCACGTATTCGCCCGCGCGCTCCGCGGTGACCGCGGTGACGTGGGCGAGCGCCTGTCCCTGCGTCTTGCCTGCGTACTCGAGGAGCGCGCCGCAGGCGCCGATGGCGAGCGTCAGGTCCTCGCAGCCGAAGCCCGCGAGCGTGCCGGCGCCGAGCTGCTTGAGCAATTTTCTTTTTCCATTCTCGGCGTCGAACTGCCACGGCGGCAGGCGGGTCACGAAGTAACCGTCCAGGTGGGCGTCTTCCGAAACCAGGACCTCGGCGGGGTCGATGCGCCGCAGCTCGTTCTCGAGCGCCTGCGGCGCGATCTCGGCGACGCGCAGCGTGCCGCTCGCGAGGGAGAGCCAGGCCAGGCCCACGCCGCTTTTGTCTCTGCTCAGGGCTAGAAGAGTATTTTCCGACTTGTCCTCGAGCAGCGCGGGATCGGTGAGCGTGCCCGGCGTGACGATGCGCGTCACCTGCCGGTCGACCGGGCCCTTGGCGAGCGCGGGGTCGCCGATCTGCTCGGCGATCGCCACCGACTGTCCGAGCTTCACCAGCCTGGCGAGGTAGCTCTCCACCGAGTGCACCGGCACGCCGGCCATCTTGACCGGCGCGCCCGCCGAGGCGCCGCGCTGCGTCAGCGTGAGGTCGAGCAGGCGCGAAGCCTTCTCCGCGTCGTCGTAGAAGAGCTCGTAGAAGTCCCCCATCCGGTAGAACACCAGGATGTCGGGATGCTCACCCTTGATGCGGAAGTACTGCTGCATCATCGGGGTATGTTCTAACTGCCTGTCGTTCAAGACGTTTTCTCGGTTCTATCCAGGCGCGGTCCGCTTCGGAGGCGGCGGTCAGGACGCATTGTAGTGGCGCGCGCGAAACCGGTGACGCCTTCACGCGCGCGTCCGGAGAATAGGCCCGGGCACACCGCTTGCCTCCGATAAGCGCTTCAATCCCGCACACATGGCCAAGCCCCCCCATCGCGAGGAGTCGCTTCGAGAGAGCGATGAGCGCTTTCGCCTTCTGGTGGAGAGCATCAAGGACTACGCCATTTTCATG
>DATMJC010000077.1:0-40655 GCA_035554435.1 Burkholderiales bacterium
CTCGATCGACGGCGCCGACATCGTCTACCACGGCTACTTCGACATCGGCGTCGCGGTCGGCAGCCCGCGCGGCCTGGTGGTGCCGATCCTGCGCGACGCCGACCGCATGAGCTTCGCCGAGATCGAGAAGAAGATCGCCGAGTTCGGCAAGCGCGCCCAGGACGGCAAGCTCGCCATCGAGGAGCTCACCGGCGGCACCTTCTCGATCTCCAACGGCGGGGTGTTCGGCTCGATGCTGTCGACCCCGATCATCAACCCGCCGCAGTCCGCGATCCTCGGCGTGCACGCCACCAAGGAGCGGGCGGTCGTGGAGAACGGCCAGGTCGTGGTGCGGCCGATGAACTACCTCGCGCTCTCGTACGATCACCGGATCATCGACGGCCGCGAGGCGGTCCTGTTTCTCGTCGCCATCAAGGAAGCGCTTGAAGATCCGGCGCGGCTGATCCTCGAGATATGAAGTCCTTCGACGTGGTGGTGATCGGCGGCGGGCCCGGCGGCTACATCGCCGCGATCCGCGCCGCGCAGCTCGGGCTCGCCACGGCCTGCATAGACGAGTGGAAGAGCCCGGACGGCAAGCCCATGCTGGGCGGCACCTGCACCAACGTCGGCTGCATTCCCTCCAAGGCGCTGTTGCAGTCGTCGGAGAACTACGAGGCGGCCGGGCATCACTTCGCAGAGCACGGCATCAAGGTGAAGGATCTCGAGCTCGACCTCGCGACCATGCTCAAGCGCAAGGACAAGCTCGTGAAGGCGAGCAACGACGGCGTCGCCTACCTCTTCAGGAAGAACAAGATCGAGTTTTTCCACGGGCGGGGCAGCTTCGGAAATAGCACCTCGCAGGGTTATGAGGTTTCTGTTTCTGGAAAAGAAACAATTCTTGGGAAGAACGTGGTGGTCGCCACGGGCTCTAATCCCCGGGCCCTGGCCGGGGTCGAGTTTGACGAGAAGCTGATTCTCAGCAACAGCGGCGCGCTCTCCATTCCCGATGTACCCAAGCGCTTGGGGGCGATCGGGGCCGGGATCATCGGCCTCGAGATGGGCAGCGTGTGGCGCCGCCTCGGCGCCGAGGTGACGATCCTCGAAGCCTTGCCCTCGTTCCTGCCGATCGCCGACGAGACCGTGGCGAAGGAGGCCGCGAAGGTCTTCGCCAAGCAAGGCCTCAAGATCGAGCTGGGGGTCAAGATCGGCTCGGTCGAGAAAAAGAAAACCGTCAAGGTTCAATACACTGCCCCGGATAGCGCATCCAAGACGTTGGAGTGCGACAAGCTCATCGTCTCCATAGGACGGGTACCGAACACGGAGGGCCTGAACGCGGCCGCCGTCGGGCTGAAGCTCGATCAGCGCGGCTTCATCGAGGTCGATGAAGACTGCCGCACCAACCTGCCGAACGTCTGGGCGATCGGCGACGTGGTGCGGGGGCCGATGCTGGCGCACAAGGCGGAGGAGGAGGGCGTCGCGGTCGCCGAGCGGATCGTCGGCCAGAAGCCGCACGTCGACTTCAACACCGTGCCCTCGGTCATCTACACCACCCCGGAGATCGCCTGGGTGGGCAAGACCGAGCAGCAGCTGAAGGCGGAAGGCGTCGAATACCGCGCGGGCAGCTTCCCGTTCGCCGCCAACGCACGGGCGAGGGCCTTGGGCGATACCACCGGGCTGGTGAAGTTCCTCGCGCACGCGAAGACCGACGAGATTCTCGGCGTGCACATCATCGGCCCGTTCGCCGGCGAGCTGATCGCCGAAGCGGTGGTGGCGATGGAGTTCCGCGGCTCGGCCGAGGACATCGGCATCATCTGCCATGCGCATCCGTCGCTCTCCGAGGCGATGAAGGACGCGGCGCTCGCGGTCGACAAGCGGGCCCTGAACCTCTGATCGCAGCTAGAACTCCGGCGCGCCGCGAGTCGCCCGGACAGGGGGGTGCAAAATCAGGACGTGACGAAAAACACAAACTCCTGTGAATTCAATATAATAGCCAGAATGATTCGAGTAAAATCTTTGAGTACGGCGGGCTGCCGCTTCTTCGACGTCAACGAAAGCTACAAGCGAGAAAAATGAGCAGAGGCATCAGAGGGGTCGTTCTCGGCATCGCGCTCCTGACCGGCTGCTCGACCGGGCTGCTCTACTATCCGAAGGTGAACGAGCAGGTGATCTCGCTCTCCAAGGGGGACCTGGAAGCGGCGGGGATCGCTTTCATGACGCCCTCCACCGTCACCGGCCAGGAGCAGGAGAAGGAGGCCGTGGCGCTCACCTTCACCGACGTGCTGAAGAAGGAGCGCCCGGGGCTCAAGGTGATCCCGCTCGCGGAGACCCTCGGCTCGGTAAACAAGGCCGGGCTCGCGGACACCTACAGGCGCATGTACGAAGACTACCGCGACACGGGGCTCTTTCCGGGCGAGGCGCTGCGTCGCGTCGGCGCGGCTACCGGTACGCGGTATCTGGCGCAACTCAAGCTGCAGAATTTCAACGAAAGCTCGAAGAACCGCTTCGGCTTCCTCGGCTTCAGGCTGGTGGACACTCAGTACGCGGACCTGCGCCTGTTCTTGCAGATCTGGGACACGCGCGACGGCTCCATCGCGTGGGAGGGGATGCAGGAGCTGCGCATCACCCGCGAAAGCACCACCGAAGAGCCGCTGATGCTGCGCCGGCTGGTCGAGCGCAGCGCGCAAGAGCTGATCGCCAAGCTTCCGTGACCGAGGATGTCGTCTCGCTTTACCGGCAGCAGCTCGACCGGCGCGGCTTCGTGGCCGACTCGTCGCAGTGGCGCGCGGTGGAGCGGCTGCAGCAGCTCTTCGAGGAGTGGAGCGCCTACAAGGCGCGGCGCTCGAGCGCGCTCAGGCGCCTGATCGTCAAGCCGCCGCTGCCGCACGGGGTGTACCTGTGGGGGCCGGTCGGCCGCGGCAAGAGCTTCCTCATGGACAGCTTCTACCTGTGCCTGCCGCTGGTGCGCAAGCGCAGGGTGCATTTCCACCACTTCATGCGCGAGATCCACCGCGAGATGAACCTGCTGAAGGGGACCGAGGACCCGCTCGCCGAGGTGGCCGCGCGCACGGCTCGGCGCTATCGCCTGGTCTGCTTCGACGAGTTCCATGTCTCCGACATCGCCGACGCCATGATCCTCGGCCGGTACCTGGAGCAGGTGATCGACCGCGGCGTGGTGTTCTGCATGACGAGCAACTATCGGCCGGACGCGCTCTATCCGAACGGCCTGCAGCGCGAGCGCTTCCTGCCCGCGATCGAGCTCATCGAGGAGCGGCTCGACGTGATCGAGGTCGACAACGGCACCGACTACCGGCGACTGAAGATGGAGCGGCTGAAGGTCTACCACACCGGGAAGGATGCCGACGCGCAGCTCGCGAAGATCTTCGATGAGCTGCGCGACGTCGAGCCTGAGCGCCATCCCCTGGACGTGGAAGGGCGCTCCATCGCGTACCGCAAGCGCGCGGGCGGGCTGGTGTGGTTCGACTTTCAGGTGCTATGCGGCGGTCCGCGCTCGTATGCCGACTACGTCGATCTGGCGCACCGCTTCCATACGATCATGCTGTCGGGTGTGCCGAAGATGTCGCCCAAGAACGCCGACGCCGCGCGGCGCTTCACCTGGCTGATCGACGTGCTCTACGACGACCGGGTGAACCTGATCGTGTCCGCCGAGGCCGAGCCCGAGCAGCTATTCACCGCGGGCGACAACAGCGCCGAGTTCCAGCGCAGCGTCAGCCGCCTGCTCGAAATGCAGTCGGTGCAGTACCTCCAGACCGAGCGCCGGCGGGCTCAGGCCCAGTAGGGAGGGAAGGCCGAGTTCTTCTGCTCCGCCTCGAGCACGCGCAGCATCGCCGGCCACTCCAGTACCCCGTATGGGCGCCGTGTGCCGGGTTGATAGAGATGGGCAGTTTTTTCCAGCACCTCCCTGGAGGGAAGCGTGAGGTCGGTGCGGGCGGCCATCGCATCGACCTGCGTGCGGCAGGAGAGCTCGAGCTGGTACATGGTGTTGAACGCCTGCTGGATGCTCGCGCCGCAGGTGAGCAGGCCGTGGTTGCGCAGGATCATCGCGTCGTGGGCGCCGAGGTTCTTCACCAGCCGCTCGCGCTCGGCGAGCTCGATCGCCGGCCCCTCGTAGTCGTGGTAGCCGATGTGGCCCTCGAAGCGGATCGAGGTCTGGCTGATGGGAAGCAGGCCGCACTTCATCGCCGCCACCGCCATCCCGGCGCGCGTGTGCGTATGCAGGACGCACGTCACGTCGCTGCGCGCGCGGTGGATCGCGCCGTGGATCACGTAGCCGGCGCGGTTCACGTAGTAATCGGTGTCGGGCTTCCAGATCACCTCGCCGTCGAGGTCGATCTTGGCGAGATTCGATGCAGTGATTTCCTTGTACGTGAGACCGTACAGGTTGATGAGGATATGATGCCGCTGTTCATGCGGCGGTCCGGGAACGCGTGCGGTGACGTGGTTGTAGGTGAGATCGGTCATCCCGTAGTAGTCGACAAGGCGATAGCAGGCCGCGAGGTCGACTCGCGCCTGCCATTCCTCGGCGCTCACCTGGTCCCGGATGGAACGGAAGTTGGTCTCGTATCGCATGAGTGCAAGAATACAGCCGGAGCCGCCATGACATCGATCCTCAGGGCCGTGGTAAAGCTTTTCGCTGCATTTGCGTTCGCCGGCATGGCGACAGCACAGCCCTACCCATCCAAGCCGGTCCGGCTGGTGATCCCGTTCCCGCCCGGGGGCAGCAACGACGTGGTCGGGCGCGTGATCGCCGCGCAGCTCACCGACCGGCTCGGCCAGACCATGGTCGTCGAGAATAGCGGCGCAGGCGGTGGCATCGTCGGCATCAACGCCACCGCGAAGGCGCGCGCGGACGGCTATACGCTGCTGCTCGTGTCGGTGGGCTATCCGGTAAGCATCGCGCTCAACCGCATGCCCCTGGAGTCGCTGCAGTGGTTCACCCCGGTCGCCTCGATCGCCACCGGTCCCAGCCTGCTCGTGGTGCCGGCCGCCATGCAGGTCAATTCGCTCATGGATCTGGTCGCCCTTGCCAAGAAGAAGCCCGGGGAGCTCAACGCGAGCGCGGCCGGCCCGGGGAGCTTCCAGCACCTCGCCACCGAGCTCTTCCGGCTGCAGGCCGGGATCGACATCGTCATCGTCCAGTACAAGGGCGGCGGCCCGGCGCTCACCGACACCATCGCGGGCCAGGTGCAGATGAACGTCGGCAGCGTGATCCAGAACCTGCCGCACGTACGCTCGGGCAAGCTGAAAGCCCTCGGCGTCGGCGGCGCCAAGCGTCTTGTGGCGCTGCCCGAGGTTCCCACCTTCGCCGAGGCCGGGCTGCCGGGCGCGGAGGCCACCAACTGGTGGGGGATCGTCGCTCCGCTTGGCACTCCGGCGCCGGTGGTGGAGCGGCTGCAGCAGGACATCGCCGCCATCCTGGATTCGGCCGACACCCGCAAGCGCCTGGAGCTCGAGGGCGCCGAGCCGCTGCGCATGGGCGCGGCGGAATTCGCCCAGTTCATGAGCGCGGAGACCGCCAAGTGGACCCGCGTAGTCAAAGACGCCGGCATCAAGGCCGAGTAAGGAGCGCGAGCGCATGGAGAAGTTCAAGGCCTACAAGCTGACCGAGACGCCCGAGAAGAAGATCCGCGCCGAGTTCGTCGAATGCAGCCTCGACGATCTGGATCCCGGCAACGTCGTGGTGCGCGTCGCGTACTCGGACGTGAACTACAAGGACGCGCTCGCCGCCACCGGCAAGGGAAAGATCCTGCGCCGGCCCGCGTGCATCGGCGGGATCGATTTCTCCGGCACGGTGGTCTCCTCGAGCGATCCGAGGTTCTCCAAGGGCGATGCCGTGCTAGGCGTCGGCTACGACCTGGGCGTCTCGCACCACGGCGGCTACTCGCAGTACGCGCGCGTGCCGGCCGACTGGCTGGTCGCTCTGCCGCGCGGCATGTCGCTGTGGGAGGCGATGGCGTTCGGCACCGCCGGCTTCACCGCGGGCATCGGGATCGTGCGCATGGAGGAGAACCGCCTCAGGCCCGCCAACGGGCCGGTGGTCGTGAGCGGCGCCACCGGCGGGGTCGGCTCCATCGCTGTGGCGGCGCTTTCCAGGCTCGGCTACCACGTGGTCGCGCTCACCGGCAAGGAGAGCGAAACCGACTGGCTGAAGAAGCTGGGCGCGAAGGAGATCCTGCTGCGGCAATCGCTCAACCTCGAAAAGATCAAGCCGCTCGACAAGGCTACCTGGGCGGGCGCCGTGGACAACCTCGGCGGGCCGGTGCTGTCGTGGATCGCGAGCACCATGAAGGAGAACGGCACCATCGCCTCCATCGGCCTGGCGCAAAGTGCGGAACTTCACACCTGGGTGATGCCCTTCATCCTGCGCGGCGTGAGCCTGATCGGCATCAACTCGGGAGAAAGCGTGCCGCCCGAAGTGCGCGCGAGCGTGTGGCGCCGCCTCGCCGGCGACATGAAGCCGCCGCTCCTCAAGGAGATGGCGCGCACCATTGCCTTCGCCGAGCTGCCGAAGGCATTCGGCGACTTCATCGACGCGAAAGTCACCGGGCGGATCGTGGTCGACCTTAGCGACTAAGCGAAACGCCCCCGGCGGGGTGTGACAAAAGTCCGCCTTTTGATGCCTAAGTGCACGAAGTTTAACGAGATTTAGAACTTCATGACCACCGCTTCCGGGGGCGGCCGACGGATAATTCAACCCACTGCCACCGGGCTGCGGTGGCGCGCTGGGGAGCGCCACGAATCAAATGGGGAACGCGACGGACACCGCGGAGAAGCGTGTACTCATCGTGGACGACTCGAAGTTCGTCCGCACCACGTTCAACCGCATTCTCAGATCGAGCTTCGTGGTCCTGGAGGCTGTCGACGGCGACGCCGCCTGGAAGACGATCCAGGAAGACAGCTCGATCGTCATGGTGTTCTCCGACCTCGACATGCCGAAGCTCGACGGCTACGGCCTGCTGCGCCTGGTCCGCGGCGCCAAGGACGAGCGCATCCGCAAGCTCCCCGTGATCGTGATCTCGGGCAGCCAGGACCAGGCCGCGAACAGCCGCGCCCGACAGGCCGGCGCCAACGATTTCATCTCCAAGTCGGCCGAGGCGCCCGATGTCCTCGCACGCATCGAGGAGACGCTGCGCACGGTCAAGCCGAACCCGCGTTCCGAGGCCGCCGCCGCTCAGCTTGCGCCGGCGCAGGCGAGCGCGACTCAGGAGATCGCGACCATCCAGGCTGCCGCTCAGCAGCCCGCGGCGCCGACCCAGGATCAGCTGACCGGCACCCTGACTTCGGCCAGCCTGCTCGGCGAGGCGCGCAGACAGTTCTCGCACGCGCGGCGCCACGGCGGACAACTGTCGGTCATGGCGTTCCGCGTCGACAGCCACGCGGAAGCGACGCGTGACGCCGGCAAAGAGGTCTCGGATCAGGTCCTCGCGCGCATCGCCAAGATGATCCAGGGCATGCTGCGCACCGAGGACTCGTTCGGAAGAGTCGCCGAGGCGACGTTCATGGTGATCTCGGCCGGCGCAGGCGCGCAGCAGATGACGGCGTTTGCGCGCCGCCTGCACGCTCAGCTCGAGAGCGCGCAGGTGCGCCACAACAACAAGGTCCTCAAGATCCGCACCAGTTTCGGCCTCGCTTCGCTCGCCGCGGCTACCGCCGCGATCGAGGACCTGATGAAGCTGGCGCTGCAGCGGGTGCAGGCCGCGGGGACCCGCGCCGGCGAGCCGATCGTGGGTGAGCCTGAGGTGGCCGCGCCTGCGGCGAGCGCTGCACCCAAGGCGCCCGCCGCACCCAAGGCGTCCGCGTCGTCGATTCAGACGCCGGCGCTCAATCTCCAGCCGGTGGCGCCGCAGCAGAACGACGTGGGACGCGCGCTCGACGTGCTGGAAAAAGCCGATCCCAAGCACCTCGACGACGCCAGCGAGGCCGTCCTGAGGGGCTTCCTCGACCAGGTCGTCAAGGTGCTTGCGGCCAGGGAAATCGCCAAAGTCTCGATCTAGCGCGAAAGCGCCAAAGCGGTTGTTACCATAGCGGCAACCTGAGAGGTACCGCATGGCCACCTACCGCGACTTCCATCGCCGCTCGCTCGCCGAGCGCGCGAGCTTCTGGGCCGAGGAAGCGAAGCTCATCCACTGGCAGCGGCCCTTCGACGAGGTGCTCGACTACGCGAGGCCGCCGTTCGCGCGCTGGTTCGTCGGCGGCAGGACCAACCTCTGCCACAACGCCATCGACCGCCATCTCGCGGCGCGCGGGGATCAGAAAGCGCTGGTCTGGATCTCGACCGAGGTGAACCAGACCCGCTCGTATACCTACCGGCAGCTTTTCGACGAGGTGAACCGCGTCGCGGCGATGATGCGCGAGCTCGGGGTCGAGCAGGGCGACCGGGTCATTGTCTACATGCCGATGATCGCCGAGGCGGCTTTCGCCATGCTCGCTTGCGCCCGCCTCGGGGCGATCCACTCGGTGGTGTTCGGCGGCTTCGCCGCAGCGAGCCTAGCCGCACGCATCGACGACGCAAAGCCGGCGCTCATGGTCACCGCCGATGGCGGGAGCCGCATGGGGAAAGCGGTGCTGTACAAGTCGCTGGTGGACGAGTCGCTGAAGCTCGCCAAGCACCCGCCGCGCAAGGTCCTGCTCTTCAACCGCGGGCTGGACGAGCGCCTTCCCGTCGTGCCGGGACGCGACGTCGACTGGAACGCGTTGGCCGAAAAGCACCGCGGCGCCGAGGTCGCCTGCGCCTGGCTCGAATCGAGCGAACCTTCCTACATTCTCTACACCTCCGGCACCACCGGGCAACCGAAAGGAGTGCAGCGCGACGTGGGCGGCTACGCCGTGGCGCTCGCCTCGTCGATGAAGCGCATTTTCTGCGCCGAGGCCGGCGAGACCATGTTCACCACCTCGGACATCGGCTGGGTGGTCGGGCACTCGTACATCGTCTACGCGCCGCTTATCGCCGGCGTGACCACGATCATGTACGAGGGCGTGCCCGTCAGGCCCGATGCGGGGATCTGGTGGAAGATCGTGCAGGATCACAAGGTCGCCGTGATGTTCTCGGCGCCGACCGCGATCCGCGTGCTGAAGAAGCAGGATCCGGCCTATCTCGCGAAGTATGACCTGTCCTCGCTCAAGCATCTCTTCCTCGCCGGCGAGCCGCTCGACGAGCCGACGCATGCCTGGATCAGCGAGTCGCTGCGGCGCCCGGTGATCGACCATTACTGGCAGACCGAGACCGGCTGGCCGCTGCTTTCCTCGGTTCCCGGCGTCGAGAAGACGCCGATCAAGATGGGGTCGCCGAGCTTTCCGGTGTACGGCTACGACGCGCGGATCCTCAATGAGACCACGGGCAAGGAAGTCAAGGACGGCGAGAAAGGCGTGGTGACGATCACGCCGCCGCTGCCCCCGGGCTGCATGTCGACGGTTTGGGGCGACGACGAGCGGTTCGTGAACACCTATTTCAAGGACTTCAAGGACCAGCTGGTCTACTCGACCTTCGACTGGGGCATCCGCGACAAGGACGGCTACTACTTCATCCTCGGCCGCACCGACGACGTGATCAACGTCGCCGGCCATCGCCTGGGCACGCGCGAGATCGAGGAGGCGGTGAATATGCATCCCAACATCGCGGAATGCGCCGTGGTCGGCGTCGCCGACGCACTCAAGGGGCAGATGCCTCTCGCGTTTGCGGTTTTGAAGGACCCAGGCAAACGAACCTCTGCCGAGGAAGTCATGCAGACGGTAGACCGGCAGCTCGGCGCAATCGCACGGCCGAGGGCGGTGCATTTCGTGACGCTGCTGCCGAAGACCCGCTCCGGGAAGACCCTGCGGCGCTCGATCCAGGCGCTCGCCGAGGGCCGCGACCCGGGCGATCTCACCACCATCGAGGATCCGGCCGCCCTGCAGCAGATCCGCGACGCGCTGAGGGTGTAGGCGCTGCCCGGTACAGCGCGAAGCTGCGGTTCGCGCCGATCTTCTCCAGGGATGTAAGAGCGTCGAAAACGCGCGCGTGGACCGGGTTGCGGTAGGCGACCACCGCGTCGCGGGGCTGGCGGCGCAGCGAAATTTCCAGCCGCCGGGCGATCCTTGCCACCACCGGCTCGGCAAACGGGTTGTACAGGAAGAGGAAGACGCGCTCCTCCGGTATCGGCCACGCGGCTGCGTCGGCGCAATGCAGCTCGATCGGCGAGGCGTATGGCCGCCGTTGCCGATAGGCTTGGACGTTGCGTACCGCAGCCTCGTGCAGCGCGGGCGCGAGCTCGATGCCGACAAGGCGCTTGAATCCGTATTCCGCGCCGAGGATCAGCGCCCTGGCCTTGCCCGAGCCGAAGTCGACCATGACGTAATTCGCCGGTTCGATCGCCGCTGCACGCACGATGCGTGCGAAAACCCGCAGCTGGACCGGCTGGTAGGCATACGCGTGCACGAGACCCGCGGCTGGAACGCCGAGCCCGGCGAGGTCGTGGTCGATGCCGGCGGTGTCGATGCCCAGGCGCCGTTCCATCCGTCGCTCGAGCCAGCTTTCATAACGATGCGTCGCCACCGACCTCACGTCGCGCACTAAGCTGTCGAGGCGCTGCATTCCTCAACCCTGGATCGGCTGGGCCGGCGCCCCGAGCGCAATGCGCTTGAGCCTTCGTATCAGCGGCAGGGCGCGGACGAAAAGCGCTCCGGCGACGTTGCTGCCCGGCATCACGAGCGTCGTGATCCTGCGCCGGTCCGGCCAGATGTGGTTCATCATCCAGTTCCCCGGGTCCGCGCAGGAGTCCATCCACTGCAGGTCGCCCCGGGCATGGAAGCGGCGAATGTTCTCCATTTCGAGGAGCACCCCGGGGGAATACCGCGCGTAGTCCTCGTCGTAGGTGATCTTGAAGGCATGCGATCCGGCTCCGGTAAGCACGTTGCATTTCATCGCGACCGTATGGCCGCCTACGGCGAGCGCCAGCATCATGAGGCGCCCGCGCCGGGCTGCTTCGCTGGTCCACTGAACGAAGAAGTGGCGGTCCGAAGCGCGGCACGCGAGTGCGCTGCCGTGCTTTCCTTTCCAGCCGCGTCTCTCGAGATCGAGGAACGCGTCGATCCATTGCGCCGCATCATCCCGGCTTTGCATCTCCCGGTACTCGAGATCGCCCTTCTCGGCGAGGCGCCGCTCCAGCCGGCGCAGCTCGTGGCGCGCTTTACGCGAGTGCGTTTCTTTCAGCAGGCTGTCGCTGTTGCCGCGCGGCCTGAGCAGCGCGCGTTTGCACTCGTACGGCACGTATGCACAATGCGCATCCGCGAGCGCCTCGCTGAACGCCGTCAGAAAAGCGCCATCGCCGTTGACATTTCGCCACTCGACGACGACGCCGGTGTCGCGGGTCGCCAGCCAGTCGAGATAGCCGCTCAGGCAGCGCCGCGCCTGGCTGCGGCGGATCAGCGGCGTGCACAGATAGCAATGGCGATGCATCCACAGGCGAAGGTGGGCGAGCGGCAGGCCTTTGTATTGGCTGGCGCGCTCCATCGGGAGGAACCCGAGCAGCGGCCGGCGCTCGCCCCATGCTGCATAAATGAAGACGAACTGCAGCGCGCTGTCCTTGCCGAACGCGTCGATCGCCGGCAGCAGCATGAAAGGCTCGTAGAACGGATTCGCCTCGATCGCGTGCGCGGCGAGATCTTCCCAGGCGGGCAGGTGGGTGCGCAGTTCAGCCGGATCCCGCACCACGACAAACCGGAGATCGGTATCCGCCACTAGATGCTGGTCCGCATGGCTGCTTCGGTTCGTGCAACCGTCGTACCGGATCGGGCGCACCGCTCCGTTCGGACTAGGGTGCCGCTCCGCGGCGACACGGTGGTACAGTTCCGCGTATGAAAACGCGCGCCATGCTGACGCTCGAGGACTGCAAGCGGATTGCTGCCGCCGCCGAGGCCGAGGCGAAGAAGAACAACTGGAACGTCTGCGTCGCGACCGTCGACGACGGGGGACACCTGCTGCACCTCTTCCGCATGGACGGGGCGACGCCGGCGAACTCGCGCATCGCGATCGAGAAAGGCCGCACCGCCGCCGAGACGCGGCGCTCCACCGCGATGTGGGAAGAGCGCATCAAGGCCGGACGCACGGCGATGCTCAAGATGCCCGGCGTCACGCCGGTGCAGGGCGGGCTGCCGATCGTGATCGACGGCGAATGCATCGGCGCGGTGGGCGTCTCGGGCGTGCAGTCGCACGAGGACGAGCAGATCGCCAAAGCTGGCATTGCTGCTTTGACCTCATAGTTCACTTTCCCGTGGCAAAACAGATTGCTTGGCTCGGCCTCGGGCTCATCGGATTGCCGATGGCGGCTCGCCTTGCCGCGGCCGGGTGGACTGTCTCGGGCTTCGACGTCAGCAAGGAGCGGCTTTCGATCGCAAAGGGCCGCGGAATTGCGCCCGCTTCAAGCCTCGAAGACGCACTTGCCGATGCATCGATCGTATTCACGTCGCTGCCGACCGAGACCGTCCTGATCGAGGTTTCGCGACGGATTGCCGGCGCGATGCCCGCGGCGGCGATCCTCGTTGAGACCTCCACCGTCGGGCCGGTGGCCTCGACGACGGTGGCCGAAGCGCTGCGCCCGCGACGCATCGCCTATCTGCGCGCGCCGATCTCGGGTAGCGTCAACCTCGCGGAATCGGGCGGCCTGACCACGTTCGTGTCCGGTCCTAAGGCCTCCTTCGACGCGGCCAGGGAAGCGCTTGCAGCCTACAGCCGTGCGCAGATCTGGCTCGGCGAAGGCGAGGAGGCGCGCTACGCCAAGCTCGCCATCAATCTCATGGTCGCCGTGACGGCGGGCATGATGGGGGAGACGTTGGCGCTTGCGCAGAAGGGCGGCATCGGCTGGGAAGCGATGCTCGATCTCCTGGGCGAGAGCGTGGTCGCCTCGCCGCTCGTCAAGTACAAGCTCGACCCGCTGCGCCGGCGCGACTACACCCCGACCGCGACCGGCGCGCTGCTCCTCAAGGACCTCGATCTCATCGTCGAAGCGGCGCGCCAGGCAGGTGTCGACGTGCCGCTCGCGAAAGAGGTGCAGGCCGCCTATCGCGCGATGGCGAAATCGCAGCTCGTTGACGAGGACTTCTTCAGCCTGGTGAAGCGCTAGCGCACCGGCAGGCGCGCTCCCGGAATCTCGAGGTCCTGATCCATGCAGGAGATCTTGCCGCGCGCCCCGACGGCGCCGCCCTGGTTCACTTCGCCTGCAGCGTTGGGCGAGTTATCGCGCCGGTTGCCGTCGGAATTGGCGGTGCAGAACCGCTTGCCGAAAAGGACCGGGCTCGTCGGGAGTTCGAGGATGTGATTGTTTCCGACCGCGGCATCCGCGGAGTTTCTGAGGCCGGCGGCGTTGACCGGATTGCGGAACACCTCGACCACGTCGCGGTCCTTCGTGACCACAACGATGGCGTTGCGCTCGTTGGCGGAGTTCCAGATGTTGCCCGCGCGATCGAGCATGATTCCGTCGGTACCCTCGAGATACGGATGTGCGACGAACACATTGTCCAGGCAAAGCGTGTTGGCGGTGAAGGTGGTATCGCAGCCGGTGCGGCTCTTCAGCTCGCCCCGGCGATGGAACTCGATTTTCCAGATCGCACCGCGGGCCGTGTCGGCGATGTAGAGGTCCCCGTCCCGGGTGAAGGCAAGGCCGTTCGCCACGAGCGGTTGGGGGTTCGGCGTCGTATTGCCCGGCTGCAGGGTTCCGTTCGAGCGTCCGACCCCTGCGGCATTGGCCATCGGCTGGATGCGGAACGCCTCGACGCAACCGCTGAACGTGGGCTCGCACGCGCCACCGGTCGACTGGATTTTCCAGACGCGGCCCTGGCCGGTCGTGCCGTCTCCGGTCCAGAGATTGCCGTCGCTGTCGAACGCGAGGCCGTTCGTTCCCGGAACGCCGGTGGCGAAGGCGACGGCGAGGGGAGGCGTAACCGCGTTCGGCGTGAGCTTCCAGACCGTCGCCGCCGGGCCGCCGTCGGCAATGTACAGGTCGCCATTCGAGTCAAATGCGATGCCCGACGGATTGCAGCGCGCCGCCGCCGGGTTCGGGATGAGACCGACGGTGGTCCGGGTCGACCCGGTGAACTTCCATACGGGACAGGTATCGCCGACGAGGTCCCGACCGGTGGTGTAGAGGTTGCCGGCGTCATCCGCGGTCAGGCCCTCGATCGCGAGCGGCGTGATCGCCAGAGTCGTGAACGTGGCGTTGCGCGGAAACAGCCCCTCGTGGTCGCGATCGGCGATCGTCGGGGTGGATAGCGCAGCGAGCGCGGCGGCGCAAACGGCCGCGGCGAGTGTGGCGGTCTTCATGGGTTTCTCCTCTCCTTCACGGTTAGCTTGCCGCGACTTCTCGGCCCTGTCTACACACAGTCGGAGTGTATATTCCGCGCATGCCCGGCAACCTCCGTGTCCTCGTCGCAGGCGGCGGCATCGGCGGACTGACCGCTGCGCTGGCGCTGCTCAGGATGGGCTGCGACGTCGAGGTTTACGAGCAGGCACCGGAGCTGAAGGAGCTCGGAGCGGGGCTGCAGCTCGCGGCGAATGGCACGCGCGCGCTCTACGCGCTCGGCGTCGGCGAGGAGCTCAAAGCGCTCTCGTGCGAGGCCGAAAGCA
This sequence comes from Burkholderiales bacterium, assembly GCA_035554435.1. Classification (GTDB taxonomy): domain Bacteria; phylum Pseudomonadota; class Gammaproteobacteria; order Burkholderiales; family SG8-39; genus SCGC-AG-212-J23. The sequence goes on from DATMJC010000077.1 coordinate 14,594, forward strand.
AGGAAATCCGCATCTGGAACAGCGGCGAGCGCTGGAAGCTTCACGATCTGGGCAAGGTCTCGGTCGAGCGCTACGGCTATCCCTACCTCACCGTGTACCGGCCGGATCTGTTGAGTGTGCTCGAGCGCGCGGTGCGCCGCGAGAAGTCCGACGCGATCCGGCTTGGCGCGAAATGCATCGGGTTCCACCAGACGGAACCGCAGGTGACCCTGAACCTGGAAGGCGGGGCATCTGTTTCAGGCGATGCCCTGATCGGCGCCGACGGGGTGCATTCGCGCATCCGCCAAGGCCTCTTTGGCCCAGACAAACCCGAGTTCACCGGGGTCGTCGCGTGGCGCGGCGTCGTGCCGATGGACGAGCTGCCAAGGCACATGGTCCGCATGGTCGGCACCAACTGGGTCGGCCCCGGCGGCCACGTGGTGCACTACCCGCTGCGCGCCGGCGAGGTCATGAACTTCGTCGGCGCTCTGGAGCGCTCGGACTGGCAGGTCGAGTCGTGGAGCGCCCGCGGAACCAACGAGGAGCTCTCCGCCGACTTCGCCGGATGGCACGACGACGTCCATGCGCTGATCCGCAACATCCCGGTCCCTTACAAGTGGGCGCTGATGGTTCGCCCTCCGATGGAGCGCTGGACCGTCGGCCGCGTGAGCCTGCTCGGCGACGCCTGCCATTCGATGGTGCCGTTCCTCGCCCAGGGCGCCAACATGGCGATCGAGGACGGCTACATTCTTGCGCGTGCGCTGACCGAGTCCGACGCGGATGTGCCTGTCCGATTGCTGAATTACGAGAAAGCAAGGCGTGACCGCACGCGCCGCGCAGTCGAAGGCTCGGCGGCGAACATCCGGCGCTTCCACAATCGGGCGCTCGCCGATCCGGTCAAGGCGCGCGAGTACGTCGACCGCGAGTGGGCCGGAGCGCCGGTCGCCGAGCGCTACGAGTGGCTGTTCCAGTATGACGTCACGACTGCCGAGCTCAACTGACATGGATTTCGAGCGTTTCCGGCTGCGCCGCTTCCTCGACTCCTTGGGACACGAGGAACTGCAGAAAATCGAAACGCCGGTGGCGCTGGCCGACGTTGCCGCAGCACTGGAAGGAAATCCAAGAGCCGTGTGGTTCAGCCGCGCGGGGCCGGAAGCCGCTTCGCTCGCCGGCAACGTCGCGGGCAGCCGCTCGCGCCTCGCGCACGCGTTCGGCACCACGCCGCAGCGGCTGCTGCAGGAAGTGCTCGCGCGGCTGAAGGCGAAGCCCGAGATCGTCGAGGTGTCGAGCGCGCCCTGCCAGGAGGTCGTCGAAAGGGAACCAGACCTCACGGCGTTGCCGGTGCATCTGCAGCACGGCCTGGACGGCGCGCCGTACGTTTCCGCGTCGACCGACTTCACCGTCGACCGCGAAAGCGGCTGGGTGAACGTCGGCATGCGCCGCTTGATGCTTCGCGGCCGGCGCGAGGCGGGGGTCGATCTCGTGGCGCCCTCCGACCTGCGCGCGATCTATCTCGCGCGCGCGAAGCTCGGCGAAGCGCTGCCGATCGCCTTCGTGGTCGGCTCGCACCCGATCGACCACGTGGCCGCGACCATGCGCATCCCGGCGGACGAGGCCGGCCTCATCGCGTCGCTGCGCGGCGCGCCGCTGCCGGTAGTGAAATGCGTGAGCCAGGACCTGCGCGTGCCCGCGGACGCCGAATACGTGCTCGAGGGCTATCTGCACCCGGGCGGCCACGTGGAGCCCGAAGGGCCGTACGGCGAATTCCTCGGCTACTACGGCGCCGTGAAGCGCAACCCGGTGTTCCATCTCACCGCGATCACGCGAAGGCGCGACGCCGTGTTCCAGACCGCGACCATCGGCGGTCAGGCGCTCGCGCGCACCGATACCGCGCAGCTCTGCGCGCTGCGGACCGAAGTCACGGTGTGGCGCTCGCTCGAGACCGCGGTGCGGGAGACGCGGGCGGTCTACGCCACGCCTTCGAGCGGCGGCATGTACAACGTGCGCATCGCGCTCAACCAGCGCGTCCCCGGCGAGGCGCGCAACGCGATCGCGGCGGTGCTCGGCAGCCTCGCGAACGCCAAGCACGTGTTCGTGGTCGATCCAGACATCGACATTTTTTCCGACGAGCAGGTCGACTGGGCGCTCGCCACGCGCTTCCAGGCCGACCGCGACCTGGTGGTCGCGACGGGGATGCGCACGCTTCCGCTGGATCCCTCGCTCGGCGGCGCAGCCACCGGCGCCAAGGCCGGGTTCGACCTTACCCTTCCCATGGGAGAACGGATCCTCGAGCACAGAATCCCCAGGCCACCGGCGCTCGACGGCAGGCGCTTCGGCTCGCTGCAGGCGGCGCTCGCCGACGGGCCGAAGTTCTTCGCCGAGCTGATGGCCGCCGTGGGCAGCCGCGACGGACGAGAGATCGTGCGCGAGCTGGAGGCGCTGCGCGGTTCGGGCAAGCTCTCGCGCGACAACGAAGGCCGCTACCAGGTGACGCGATGAATAGAGCGCTTCAGATTCTCGTTCTTTTTGTTTCTGCCCTCGCTTCGATAGGGGTGATGGCGCAGGAGCCCGCCTGGCCGTCGAAACCCATCCGCTGGCTGGTGCCGTTCGCGCCCGGCGGCCCGGCCGACGTGGTCGCGCGAATCCTCGCCGCGGGCTTGGCCGAGCGCACGGGCCAGCCGAACGTGGTCGAGAACCACCCGGGCGCGCAGGGAAACATCGCGCACGCCGCGGCTTCGAAGTCGGCGCCCGACGGGTACACGGTGCTCTTCGTGGTGCCGAGCGTGATCACCAATCCGTTCTACCTGAAGGCGAGCATCGATCCGTTCCGCGACCTCGCGCCGCTGATCCATCTCGACGTTGCTTCCATGGTGCTGCTCGCGCATCCCGCGTTTCCGCCGAAGACCACGGCCGACGTGCTCGCCTTCATCAAGAAGAATCCCGGCAAGGTGAGCTGCGGCGCATCGGGCGCGCTTCCGTCGGTGGGCTGCGAGCTGTTGCGCGCCCACGCCGGCGCGGACATGCTCATGGTCCTCTACAAGGGCAACGGGCCGGCGCTGAACGGCCTCATGGGCGGCGAGATCAACCTGCTTTTCGATGTCGTCAACATCGCGGTGGGCCACGTGAAGTCGGGCAAGGTGCGGGGCATCGCCTCGACCGCGCCGAAGCGCGGCATCGGCCCGCTCGGCGACCTGCCGGTCATGGCCGAGACGATTCCCGGCTTCGAGCTCGTGACCTGGCACGGCATGATGGTCGCTCCGGGAACGCCGCGCGCGCTCCTTGTTCGGCTCAACCGGGAGTTCAACGCCGTGCTGCAGCAGCCCGAGGTGAGGCAGCGCATGGAGAACTCGGGGCTGCAGATCACCGGCGGCGCGCCCGAAGAGTTCGCCGCGATCCTCAAGCGCGACTACGACAAGTACGGCACCGCGCTGCGCGCGGCCGGGGTCCAGCCCGAATGACGCGCCGCGTGGTGACCGGACACCGGGACGGGAAGGGCACGGTGCTCTACGACGGGCAGGCTCCGAACCGCAGACTGCGCCAGGCTTCCGGGCTTGTCTCGACGCTCGTCTGGGCCACCGACGAGTCCCCCGCCGACATCTCGGGACGCGCCGACCGCGCCGAGCGCGAGATCGGCGTCGCGCCGCCGCCCCATGGCAGCATCTTCCGCGTGGTCGAGTTTCCGCCAGGGCAAAAGGAGATGTCCCGCGACGCCGTCCTCCGCGAAATGGGTCTCGCCGGTCAGAGCGATGCGAAGCATGCCGGCATGCACAGGACGCGCAGCGTCGATTACGCGGTCGTGATGGAGGGCGAGATCGACATGATCCTCGACCACGGCGAGGTGCATCTCGCGGCGGGCGACGTGCTGGTGCAGCAGGGAACCGACCACGCCTGGGTCAACCGCGGCGCTCGGCCCTGCCGCATCGCTTTTGTGCTGATCGACGCAAGAGAGCTTTTGGAATAATCGAACCGTAAAGGAGAGGAGGCGACATCATGAACTCGGCAGTCAGTGCGACCATGACCGGCAACAGAAGCAACGTTCTTCTCATCGGAAGAATCCTGATCGGCATCCTGTTTCTCGTCGCCGGAATCATGAAAGCGATGAACATTGCCGGCACGACGGGCTACATGACCAAGCTTGGGTTCCCCGCTCCCGAGCTCATGGCGTATCTGTCCACCATCATCGAGCTGGCCGCGGGCGTGCTTCTGATCATCGGCTGGCAGACGCGCCGCGTGGCGTGGGTGCTGATCGTCTACGTGCTGATCGCGACCGGCATGGCGCACCGGTTCTGGGAGTACGAGCCGGCCCAGCGGGTCAACCAGATCAATCATTTCCTGAAGAACCTGGCGCTCATCGGAGCGATGTTGTACATCGTCGTGGGCGGCCCGGGTTCCGCGTCGGTCGACAAGAGCTGATGCGCGGCGACGCGGCGCTGATCGAGGCGCTCGAGCGCGCCCACATCCACCCGCTGTGGGACCGCTACAAGCGGATCACGCCGGTCGCGCCTCAGGCGAAGGACGCGCCGATGCACTGGCGCTGGCGCGACCTCGAGCCTTTCGCAGAGCGCGCGGCGCGCGAGGTGGGCATCGAGGACGTGGAACGCCGCGCGCTGATCCTCGCCAACCCCGCCTTCGGCGGCGAAACGGTCACCACGCAGAACCTGATCGGCGCCTTCACCGTGCTCGAGCCCGGCGACCGGGCGCCGCCGCACCGGCACACCGCGGCGGCGATCCGCTTCGCCACGCGCGCAGAGGGCGCGCTCACCATCGTGAACGGCCGGCGCTGCGAGATGAAGGACGGCGATCTCGTCCTCACGCCGCCGATGTGCTGGCACGGGCACGTCAACCGCGGCGAGCGACGCACGGTCTGGTTCGATGCCGCCAACATGCCGGCGATCTGCGCGCTCGACGCGAGCTTTTTCGAGCCCGGCACGCGGCACGACGAACGCTTCTGGGAAGTCGGCGCCGAAGGCTCCTCCGAGTACCGCTTCCCAGGCGACGAGATGCGCCGTCGGCTCGCCGAAGCGGAAGTCAGCCCCGACGGGGCCAGGACGGTGCGCTATTCGAAGAACGGCGGCTCCGTGATGCCTACTCTCGATCTGTACCTGAAAAGGATCGAGTCGAGAACGCGGCCCGCGCGAGGGACGTATAACGCCATCTGCCTCGTAACCTCCGGCGAGGGGCGCTCGACCATCGGCGAGCAGCGCTTCGAATGGTCGCGCCATGACGTGTTCACCATCCCGCACTGGACCTGGGCGAGCCACGAGGCGCGCAGCGCGCAGGCGGACCTCTTCGTGGTGACCGATCGCGCGATCTACGAGCGACTGGATCTGCTGAAAGAAGAGCTCCGATGATCGGCGCGGCGATCCGCCGCGTGGAAGACGCGCGATTGCTCACCGGCCAGGGCCAGTTCGTCGACGACATGGCGTTCCCCGGCATGCTTCACTGCGCGCTGGTGCGCTCGCCGCACGCGCACGCCCGGATCGCCGGAATCGATGCCACGCGCGCCGCGCTGCCAGGGGTCGTGGCGGTGTTCACCGGCAAGGACCTGGCGGCCGACGGCGTAGGACCGATGAGCGCCGGCTGGGCATTGCCCGGCATGGTGGAGCTGCCGCGCTGGGCGCTCGCGCGCGACACCGTGCGCCACGCCGGCGAGCCGGTGGCGGCCGTGTTCGCGGAAACCAAGGCGCTCGCCGAGGACGCGGCGGAAGAGGTGCAGGTCGACTACGAAGCGCTCGAACCGATCGAGGACGAGCGCTGCTTCCGCTGGACGCGCGGCGATGGCGCGGCGGTCGACTCCGCGTTTGCCGCGGCCGCCCGTGTGGTCGAGATCGAGCTGGTGAACAACCGTCTGTGCGGCGCGGCGATCGAGCCGCGCGGCATGTTGGCCACTCCAGATACGCTCTACGTCGGCACGCAGGCGCCGCATCACATCCGGCGCTATGTCTGCGCCGAGCTGGGCCTCGCCGAGAGCGAGCTCAGGCTGGTGTCGCCCGACGTCGGCGGCGGCTTCGGCTACAAGGGCAAGCATTATCCCGAGGAGACGCTGCTCGTGTGGGCCGCGCGCCGGCTGCGCCGAGCGGTGAAGTGGATCGCATCCCGGCGCGAGTCGTTCCTCTCCGATACGCAGGGGCGCGACCATCGCACCCACGCTGCGCTCGCGCTGGATGCCGAGGCTCGCTTTCTCGGCCTGCGGGTGAAGACGCGCGCCGACCTTGGCGCCTACGTCTCCTCGTTCGGCGCGGCGATTCCCGGTCCGATCTACACCGCGCTCCTCGCGGGCCTCTACCGGACGCCGGCTGTGTTCGTCGAGGTGGAGGGCTACTTCAGCCACACCGTTCCCACCGACGCCTATCGCGGCGCGGGAAGGCCGGAAGCCTGCTACGTGCTCGAGCGCCTTGCGGACAAGGCGGCGCGCGAGCTCGGCCTCGAGCGCGCCGAGATCCGGCGCCGCAACTTCATTCCCGCCTCGGCGATGCCCTACAAGACCCCGGTCGGGCCGACCTACGACTGCGGCGATTTTCCGCGCATCTTCGAGCGTGCCCTGGAAGCCGCGAACGCCGATGGTTTCATTGAACGAAAAAACGAATCTGAACGGCGTGGAAAGCTGCGCGGCCTGGGGATCGCCTGCTATGTCGAGTCTTCCGGCGTGGCCCCGTCGCGCCTCGCCGGCATGATGGGGGCGCGCGTCGGGTTCTACGAGTCCGCCCAGGTGAGGGTGGCGGGCGACGGCAGCGTGACGCTCGCGCTGGGCACTCACAACCACGGCCAGGGACATGCCACCACGTACGCCCAGATTGTCGCCGCGAGCTTTGGCATCCGGATCGAGCGGATCAGGGTCGTCGAAGGCGACACCGCCGCGGTCCCGGTCGGCACAGGAACCTTCGGCTCGCGCTCGATCGCGGTCGGCGGCTCCGCGCTCTACAAGGCGGCGGAGAAGGTGCTGGAAAAGGGAAGGCACATCGCGGCGCATCTCCTGGAGGCCTCCGCCGCCGACATCGAGTTCGCCGCCGGCCGCTTCAGCGTCGCCGGCACCGACCGCGCGGTGAGCTTCGACGAAGTGGCGCGCGCGGCCAACGTCGCGCACCGCCTGCCGCTCGAGACGCTCGAGCCGGGCCTCGACGAAAGCGCGTTCTACGATCCGCCCAACTTTGCGTTCTCCAACGGCGCGCACGTGTGCGAGCTCGAGGTCGATCCGGAGACCGGCGAAGTCGCGCTCGTTTCCTATCATGCGGTCGACGACATCGGCACGGTGATCAATCCACTCATCGTCGAGGGCCAGCTCCACGGCGGCCTGACGCAGGGGATCGGGCAGGCGCTCCACGAGCGCACCGCCTACGAAGAGGGTCAGCTCATCTCGGCCTCTTTCATGGACTACGCGCTGCCGCGCGCCGACGAGCTGCCGGGCTTCGTCTCGGAGACCGACGAAAGCCAGCCCTGCACCCACAACCCGCTCGGCGCGAAGGGCTGCGGCGAGTCCGGCGCCATCGGCGCGCCGGCGGCGGTGGTGAGCGCGCTGCTCGACGCCCTGGCGCCGCTCGGCGTGGCCGACATCGAGATGCCGGCTACGCCATACCGAACGTGGCGCGCCATAATGCGCAAGTGATGCAGTCGTCCTATCGCTCGCAGGAAGTCAATCCGGCCAAGCTGGTCCAGCTCTACAGGAAGGAGCTCGAACTTTCGCAGGTGAAGAAGGGCGAAACCATCTGCGTGGTGAGCGATCTCGCCACGCGCCGCGAGTACATCCAGGCGGCCTTCGCCGCCGCAGACGATCTCGGCGCCGACATCTACGAGCTGTGCGTGAACGCGCTGCCCTCGTGGACGAAAGTCGGGGTACCCACCATCGGTCAGTGCAAGGGAACGCTCGAGGCGGTGCGCGCCGCCGACCTGGTCGTGATCTTCCACGTGCCGCTCTTCACGAAGTGGCTGAAGCAGGTGCTCGACGGCGGCACGCGCGTGCTGATGATTATCGACGCGCCCGACGACCTGGAGCAGCTCATGGCGCCGCCGGGCCTGAAGGAGGCGTGCAAGCACGCCGAGTCCATTTATCAAAGAACAAGATCAGTTCGTGTCAAAAGCGAGGCGGGAACGGAGCTGACCTACACCTGCGGCGAATACCCGGTGATGACGCAATGGGGATACGCCGACGAGCGCAGCCACTTCGATCATTGGGGCGGCGGCCACATCCACACGTTTCCGAACGAGGGCAGCGCGCACGGCACGGTCGTATTCCAGCCCGGCGACATCGTCATCCTGCCGTACTGCCGGTATGTCGCCGACCCGGTCCGCCTCGAGATCCGCGAAGGCCACATCGTCAGCGTCGCGGGTGGAATGGACGCGAAGCTGATGCGCGACTGGCTGGAAGACGGCAAGCGCTCCAACGACGACCGCGACCCGTACGCGGTGTCGCACCTCGGCTGGGGGATGAACCCGCAGGCGCTCTGGTACGGCATCGCGCTGCACGGCGATACGCCCGAGCGCCACCGTGCCGCGGCGCGCACCTTTCCGGGCAACTTCCTGTTCTCCACTGGACCGAACACGCAGGGCGGCGGCCGGCGCGACACGCGCGGGCATTACGACGTGCCGATGCGCGACTGCAGCGTCGAGCTCGACGGGAAGGCGGTGATCGAGCGCGGCCGGATCGTCGACGAGAAGATGCGGGTGGCGCGGGTTCAACGGTGAACCGATTTTGGGAGAGCCTCATGAGAGTAGCGGCGCTGGTAGTCGCCGTCATGGCATGCATTGCGGCCCAAGCGGCGGACAAGGTGAAAGTCGGATTCGTCAGCACCCTGTCCGGCCCGAACGCGGCGATCGGCGGCGACATTCGCGACGCGTTCAACCTGGCGATCAAGCTGAACGGCGGCAGGCTGGGCGGGCTGCCCGCCGAGGTGCTGGTGAACGACGACCAGCTCAAGCCCGAGAACGCGAAGCAGATCGTCGAGCGCTACCTGCGCCTGGACAAGGTCGACTTCGTCACCGGCGCGGTGTTCTCGAACATCGTGGTCGCGATCGCGCCCGACGTCCTCAACGCGAAGACCTTCTTCATCGCACCCAACGCCGGGCCGGCCGTGTATTCCGGCGCGCAATGCAACCCGTTCTTTTTCGTCGCGTCCTGGCCGAGCGAGGCCTACAGCGAAGCCGCCGGGCAGTACGTCACCTCGAAGGGGCTGAAGAGCGTGCTGTTCCTCGCGCCCAACTACGTCGGCGGGCACGACGCGGCGACCGGCTTCAAGCGCTACTACAAGGCAAAGCTGGTCGAGGAGATGTACACCACGCTCGGCCAGCTCGACTACGCCGCCGAGCTCTCGCAAATCCGCGCCGCCAAGCCCGAGGCGCTGTACGTGTTCCTGCCCGGGGGTATGGGCGTCAATTTCATCAAGCAGTTCGTCGCCGCGGGGATGTCGAAGGACATGCAGCTCATCGTGCCGCTCTGGGGCTCCGACCAAGACATCATCCGCGCGGTCGGCGACCCGATGCTCGGGCTCTTCAGCGTCGGCCACTGGTCGATCGACATGGACAACGCGGCCAACAAGAAATTCGTCGCCGAGTTCCAGAAGGCCTATGGCCGGCTGCCGACGGGCTACGCGGCGTCGGGCTACGACACCGCGCTGCTGATCGACTCGGCGGTGCGCAAGGTGAAGGGGAAGATCGAGGACAAGGAAGCGCTGCGCGCCGCGATCCGGGCGGCCGACTTCAAGAGCGTGCGCGGCGACTTCAAGTTCGGCCCCAACCAGTTCCCGGTGCAGAGCTACTACCTGCAGCTCGTCGGCAAAAGCGCCGACGGACGCCTCGCGCACAAGACGATCGGCACGGTCCTCCAGAACCGCGCGGACGCCTATGCGCAGGACTGCAAGATGAAGTAGCCGTGGCCGAAACGCTCGAGCACATCGTCTTCCTCGAGCGCGGCTCGATCGAGGCGAACGTCCGCCGGCCGTCGTTCGCGCACACCTGGGTCGAGCACGACCGGGTCGCGCCGGAAGAAGTCGCCGCCTTGCTCGGCCAGGCGACGATCGCGATCGTCAACAAGGCGCCGCTTCCCGCAGCCGTCGTCGGGCAGCTCGGGCGGCTGCGGCTGGTGGCGGTATCCGCAACCGGCACCGACAACATCGACGTCGCCGCCTGCCGCGCGCGCGGCGTCGTCGTCTGCAACATCCGCAACTACGCGATGCACACCGTTCCGGAGCACAGCTTTGCGCTCATCCTTGCGCTGCGGCGCAGCCTCATTCCCTACCGGCAGGACGTCGCGAACGGCCTGTGGCAGAGCTCCGAGCAGTTCTGCCTGGCGGGGCACCCGGTGCGCGACCTGCACGGCAGCACCATCGGCATCTTCGGCGAGGGCGCGATCGGCCAGGGAGTGGCGCGAATCGCGCGCGGCTTCGGCATGCGCGTGCTGTTCGCCGACCATGCCCCGCCGAAGGCCGAGGGCGTCCAATTCACACCGGCCGACACCGTGCTGCACGAGTCGGACGTGATCACGCTGCACCTGCCGCTGACCGCGCAGACGCGAAACCTGATCGGCGCGCGCGAGCTCGCGAGCATGAAGCCGGGCGCGCTGCTCATCAACACCGCGCGCGGCGGGCTGGTCGACGAGCGCGCGCTGGCCGAAGCGCTGCGCAGCGGAGTCATTGGCGGGGCCGGGTTCGACGTCCTGTCGGTCGAGCCGCCGCGCGCGGGCAATCCGCTTCTCGAGCTCGAGCTGCCTAATCTGATCGTCACGCCCCACGTGGCCTGGTCGAGCCGCGAGGCGATGCAAGCGCTCGCCGATCAGCTCATCGACAACGTGGAGGCGTTCGTGCAGGGCGCGCCAAGGAACGTCGTCGTCTCCTGACCGGCCCTGCAGGCCTCAGGTCTGGATCATCTGGGTTTCGCCGGGCTTCATGACCGTGACCTGAACCGAAGGCGCGACCTGCGCCATGGCCTTGCGAAACTCCTCGCCAGCCTGGATGCCGAGCACGTTTGCGTTGTGCGCGTAGTGCACCGGGATGGCGTGGCTCACTCCCAGCCATTTGCAGGCGACCGCCGCCTCCGCGGGGTCCATGGTGTTGGGGCCGCCGCCGACGCAGACGATGGCGAGGTTGGGCTGGTAGCGCTCTCCCACGAGCTTCATGTCGCCGTAGAGGTCCGTGTCGCCGCTGATGTAGACGCGGGTGCCGCCGATCTCGAGGATGAAGCCCGCGGCGGGAAACATGTGGAAATTCGAGTGCACCGCGGGCACGAGGCGCGCCGTCATGCCGCCGTACCGGCCGGTGCCGCCGAAGTTGATGCCCGAGCCGCCGTTGACGACGATCTTGCTGTTGTCCAGGCCCGCCTTCTTGAAGTCCGGGACCAGGCCGTTCGGCGCGCGCATCAGGTCGCTTTGCCCGGCGGTCATGACCGGCACGCCCGCGTCGACCAGCGCCTTCAGTGCTTCGAAGTAATCGCCGATATGATCGCCGTGGTCGTGCGTGAGGAGCATGAACACCGCCTCCGGGTTCTTCCCTCGCACGTACTGCGCAAAGGCTTCCTTGCTCGCGTACTCGCTCGCTTTCGGCACGTTGAAGCGCGACCAGCCGGCGTTGTTCCAGAACCACGCGTCGCCGTAGGCCATCTGCTTGTTGTCCGGCGTCGCCAGCTCGGCGACGCCGCCGCCCAGCCAGCGCACCGAGACGCGCCCGCCCGAGAGGCGGGCGGCTCCGCCGGCGCCGAGCGGGTTGCCGCCACCCGTGGCGCAGGCGCCGAGCGCAGCCGCGCCGCCGAGGGCAAGCATGCCCTGCAAGATCCTGCGCCGGGTCGGCTGCGCGATCATGCTTTTTTCTTTGCTCATCGATTCCTCCTCCATCGGAAAGCGAACTGCCTTACGGTTGGAGCACCTTCAGTCCCGCCGCCGCGGCGGCCCCATCCTGGTCGGCGTTGGCGCCGCTCACCCCGAGTCCGCCGATGACCTTTCCGCCAACCATGATCGGAATGCCGCCTTCGATGGGCGTGGCGCCGCGCAGCCCGAGAAGCGCGTTGCGCCCCTTGCCGACGCCGTCCTCGAACGCCTTGGTCGGGCGCCGGTATATCGCCGCGGCCTTGGCCTTGTCGATCGCCACGTCCACGCTGCCGATCTGGGTGTCGTCCATGCGCTCGTAGTAGACGAGGAAGCCGTGGTTGTCGACTACCGCGATCGCCATGCGCCAGCCGTTCTTCTTCGACTCGGCGTTCGCCCCGGCGGCGATCTTCTTCGCCTGGTCGAGGGTGACCTCCGGTCCATACGGCGGGCGCTCCTGCGCCGCGGCGGTAACGGCGAGTCCCGCGAATGTGACTCCTGCGAGAACGGCTTTCAGCTTCATGGTTCCTCCTCCGTGGTTGATGAAGGCCGGGGGAGCGCGACTATACCGCGCTCGCACAGGCTTTCGATTTCCTGCGGTGAACAGCCGAGGGCCGCGAGCAATTCCCGGGCGTGCTCGCCCACGGTCGGCGGGTCGGCGCGCTTCGGCAGGCGCTCGCCGTCGAGCGCGATCGGCAGCGCCGGCACGTGGATGGTCTTCCCTCGGGCACGCGTCTCGAGCAGTCCTCCCGAGGCGTTGAGGTGCGGATCGTCGAGCAGGTCCCAGGGCTTGGCGATCGGCGCGAACGGCATGCCGATCGCCTCGAGCTTGGCGGCGAGCTCGTCCTGGGAGTGCTTGCGCGTGAGCTCGTTGATGCGCGGAATGAGCCAGGACCGCTCCTTGACGCGCTGGCCGTTCGTTCTCAAACGGGAATCCTGAAAAAGATCAGTCAACCCGAAATCGCGGCAGAACGCCTCCCACTGCGTGTCGGTCACCACGCCGATGAAGAGGCGCCCGCCGCCCGCGGTCTCGAAGATGTCGTAGACGGCCCAGGCGGGACGCTTGACCGACATCGGCGGCGGCTCTTCGCCGGTGAGCTCGAACTGCGCCATGTGCTGGGCGACTAGGTAGGCGGTGCTTTCGAAGAGCGCGCTCGTCACCTGCATGCCGCGGCCGGTCGACTCGCGGCTGCGCAGCGCGGCGAGAATCGCGACCGCGGCGAAAGTGCCGCCCATGATGTCCACCACCGAGGAGCCCGCGCGCAGAGGCCGGTCGGGCAGCCCGGTCATGTACGCGAGCCCGCCCATCATCTGCGTCACCTCGTCGAGCGCCGGACGATGCTCGTAGGGGCCGTGCAGGAAACCCTTCAGCGAGCAGTAGATGAGGCGGGGGTTGTCCAGCGTGAGCCGGGCGTAGGAATAGCCGAGCTTGTCGAGCGCGCCGGGGCGGAAGTTCTCGGTCAGCACATCGGCCGTGCCCAGGAGCTTCAGCACCAATTTGTTTCCTTCGGGATGCTGCAGGTCGACCGCGAGGCTTTTCTTGTTCCGGTTGAACACCGGAAAGAAGCCCGACCCCGCGTGCTCGAGGCGGCGCGTGTTGTCGCCCTTCACCGGCTCGATCTTGATCACTTCGGCGCCGAGGTCGGCGAGCACCAGTCCGCACGACGGTCCCATGACCATGTGCGCGAACTCGATCACGCGCACGCCCTCGAGGGGAAGCATCGCTAGTCGAGGAAAAGATCGGTCCGCGGCGTGCGCCCCGGATCCACCGCGTACTTGCGGAAGTCGCTCCCGCCGGCGCGGCGCAGGACCTCCTCGTCGATGAAGAAGTTGCCGCTGCATTCGCGGCCGGGCTGCGTGAGGATCCAGTGCGCAGCGTCGGCCATGATCTCGGGCTTGCGTCCCTCGCGGGGGTCGATGCCCGGGATCATCTGCAGCGCGGCGGTGGCGATGATGGTGCGCGGCCAGAGCGCGTTCACGGCGATGCCGGCCTTGCGCAGCTCCTCGGCCATGCCGAGGACGCACATGCTCATGCCGTACTTCGCCATCGTGTAGGCGACATGCGGCTTGAACCATCTGGGGTCGAGGTTGAGCGGCGGCGAGAGCGTCAGGATGTGCGGGTTGGCGGCCTTCGCGAGCTGCGGGATGCAGGCCTGCGAGGCGGCGTAGGTGCCGCGCACGTTGACGCCGAACATCAGGTCGAAGCGCTTCATCGGCGTTTCCAGGGTGCCGGTGAGGCCGATGGCGCTCGCGTTGTTCACCAGGATGTCGATGCCGCCGAAGCGCTCCACCGCCTCGGCCACGGCCCTTGCGATCTGCGCCTCCTCGCGGATGTCGCACTGCACCGGCAGGCAGCGGCCGCCCGCCGCCTCGATCTCGCGTGCCGCGGTGTGGATGGTGCCGGGGAGCTTGGGATGAGGCTCGACCGTCTTTGCCGCGATGACCACGTTCGCGCCGTCGGCCGCGGCGCGAAGCGCGATGGCAAGCCCGATGCCGCGGCTTCCGCCGGTGACGAAGAGAGTCTTTCCCTTCAGCGATGCCACTGCGGCTTGCGCTTCTCGATGAAGGCCGCCAGGCCTTCCCGGAAATCCGGTTCCGAGGCGCTCTGCGCGAACGCCTCGGCCTCGCGCTGGAGCTGCGACTCGAGGCTCGCGCCGAGCGAGCCGTTCAGCAGCGCCTTGGTGCGCGCGTAGACCGCGGTGGGGCCCGCGGCGAGGCGGGCAGCCAGTCTAGTGGTTTCTTCCTCCAACGAATTGGAAGGAATGACGCGGTTTACCAGTCCCAGGCGTTCGGCCGTGGCGGCGTCGAAACGCTCGCCGAGGAGCGCGATCTCCATCGCCTTCTTCTGCCCGACGATGCGCGGCAGGGCGAAGGTCGAGCCGCCGTCCGGGCTCGCGCCGATCAGGGTATACGCGAGCGTGAAGTAGGCGCTGTCGGCGGCGAGCGCGAGGTCGCACGCCATCATGAGGCTCATGCCGAATCCGGCCACCGCGCCGCGCACGCTCGCCACCACCGGCTTCGGCATACGCCGCAGGCCGAGGATGACGGTGTGGACCTCGTGGATCAGCGCCTCGAACTGGACCCGGTTCTGCGCGCTCGAGCGGCCCTCGACCAGCGTCCTGAACCACTTCAGGTCGCCGCCAGCCATGAAGTGCTCGCCGCCGCGCAGCACCAGGCAGCGGACCGCGGGATCGTGCTCGGCGGCGAGCACGCCGTCGCGCAGCCCCACGGTCAGATCGTGGTCGAGCGCATTCAGCGCCCGAGGCCGGTTCAGGGTGATCGTCGCAACGCCGCCCTCGCGTGCGACGAGAACCGCCGGCTCAGGCATGCGCGCCGAATCCCTTCGGCAGCCCGGCGAGCGGCGTGTGACCGTAGACCGGCTCGTCCGGAATGCCAAGGATCAGGATGCCTCTCGCCTCGAACAGGCGTTCGAGGTCGATGCCGGTGGACACCCCCATGGCCTCGAACATGAACACGAGGTCCTCGGTGATCACGTTGCCGCTCGCGCCCGGCGCGAACGGGCAGCCGCCGAGGCCGCCCATCGAGCTGTCGAAGTGGCGCACGCCTTCCTCGAAGGCGGCGAGGGCGTTGGCGAGCCCGAGGCCGCGCGTGTTGTGGAAGTGGGCGCCTTCCAGCTTGTCCCCGATGGCTTTCCTGACTTTGGAGAAAAGGCGCTTCACTTGCGCTGGATTCGCGTAACCGACGGTGTCGGCAAGCGCGACGCTGTCGCAGAACTCGGCGAGCGCGGCGGCGATGCGCACCACGTCGTCCTCGGCCACGACCCCCTGCATGGTGCAGCCGAAGGCCGTCGAGACCGCGCCCTCGATTTCCACGCCCGCGTGGGGAAACTGCGCGCACCTGCGCACTTCCTCGACCATCTGCTCGGGAGTCATGCGCACGTTGGAGAGGCTGTGCTCGCGGCTCGCCGAGACCGGGAAGGTCACTTTGTGCGCGCCGGCTTCGATGGCGCGCTGGAAGCCTTTGAGGTTCGGCGCCAGCGCGACCACCTTCAAGCCCTTAATCTTGGCTGCTTCCTGAACGATCTCGCCGGTGTCGGCCATGGCCGGGATCAGCTTCGGCGGAACGAAGGAGCCCACCTCGATCTCGCGCAGCCCGGCTCGAGCGAGGGCGTGGATCCAGACCTTCTTGGCCGCCGTCGCCATGAGGTGCTTGGCGTTTTGCAGGCCGTCGCGCGGCCCGACTTCGCAGATGTGGACTTGAGGCATGCGGCGATTCTAGCGCCGCCCCGGTGAAGGAGGGGGGGCTGACCCCTCTTGCCGCTACGCCGCGGTAACGGGGAGCTTGAGCTCGATGATCTTCTTCGACCAGTCCGCGGGCCCGCTCGCGTGCAGCGAGCTGCCGTTCGCGTCGACCGCGACGGTCACCGGCATGTCCTCGACCTCGAACTCGTAGATCGCCTCCATGCCGAGATCGGCGAAGCCGACCACGCGCGACTTGCGGATCGCCTTGGCCACCAGGTAGGCCGCGCCGCCCACCGCGATGAGATACGCCGCCTTGTGCCGGCGGATCGATTCGATCGCCGCCGGGCCGCGCTCGGCCTTTCCGACCATGGCGATGAGCCCCGTCTGGCCGAGCATGGTGTCGGTAAACTTGTCCATGCGCGTGGAGGTGGTCGGGCCCGCGGGACCCACGACTTCGTCTCTCACCGGGTCCACCGGGCCGACGTAGTAGATCACGCGGTTGCGGAAATCGACCGGCAGTTTCTCGCCTCGCCCCAGCATGTCTTGGATGCGCTTGTGAGCGGCGTCTCTGCCGGTGAGGAGCTTGCCCGACAGCAGAAGCCGGTCACCCGGTTTCCACGTGGCGACTTCGTCGCGGCTGAGGGTATTCAGATCTATTCTTCTCGACTTGGCGTCGGGGGTCCACGATACGGCAGGCCAGTCGGAAAGATTCGGCGCCTGGAACTCCGCGGGGCCCGAGCCGTCGAGCACGAAATGCGCGTGCCGCGTCGCGGCGCAGTTCGGGATCATGGCGACCGGACGGTTCGCGGCATGGGCCGGATAAGTTCTGATCTTGACATCCAGGACGGTGGACAGGCCGCCCAGGCCCTGAGCGCCGATGCCGAGCGCGTTCACCTTGTCGTAGAGCTCGATGCGCAGCTCCTCCACCTTGTCGCGCGGCCCGCGCGCCTTGAGCTCGGCCATGTCGATCGGCTCCATCAGCGCTTCCTTGGCGAGCAGCATCGCCTTCTCGGCGGTGCCGCCGACGCCGATGCCGAGCATCCCCGGCGGGCACCAGCCGGCGCCCATGGTCGGCACCGTCTTCAGCACCCAGTCGGCGATCGAGTCGGAGGGATTGAGCATCGCGAACTTCGACTTCGCCTCCGAGCCGCCGCCTTTGGCGGCGACGTCGCATTCGAGCCTGTTGCCCGGGACGAGCTGCACGTTGATCACCGCGGGCGTGTTGTCCTTGGTGTTCCTGCGGCCGAAGTCCGATTCGTCGAGCACCGAGGCGCGCAGCTTGTTGTCGGGGTCGAGATAGGCGCGGCGCACGCCTTCGTTGATTGCTTCCTCAAAATCCTGAAAATCAAACCGCAGCTCCATGCCGACCTTGACGAACACGTTGACGATGCCGGTGTCCTGGCAGATCGGGCGGCGGCCCTCGGCGCACATGCGCGAATTGGTAAGGATCTGCGCGATCGCATCCTTCGCCGCGGGCGATTGCTCGCGCTCATAGGCGCGTCCGAGGGCGCGGATGTAGTCCGCCGGGTGGTAGTAGGAAATGAACTGCAGCGCGTCGGCGATGCTCTGGACGAGGTCGGCCCTGGCGATGGTGCTCATATCCTTGGGATTTCCGGATCGGGAGTTCGGAAAACGGGTTTTGACTCTAGCATACCGGCGTCTTTACACCCCGCTGATTTGGTGTTTGTATTGGGTTACTCACCGAGGAGGAAAGCATGTCGAGCATCGAAACCATGCTGCAGGAAAAGCGGGTGTTCCCGCCGGCTGCGGATCTCGTCAAGCAGGCCAACATCCCCGGCATGGAGGCGTACCGCAAGATGGTGGCGGAAGCCGAGCGCGATTTCGAAGGCTTCTGGGGCCGCCTCGCGCGCGAGTCGCTGCTGTGGTCGAAGCCCTTCACCAAGGTGCTGGACGAGTCGAAGGCGCCGTTCTACCGCTGGTTTTACGACGGCGAGCTGAACGCCTCCTACAACTGCCTCGACCGCCATCTCAAGACTCAGCCCGACAAGACGGCGATCATCTTCGAGGCGGACGACGGCAAGGTCACGAAGATCTCGTACCAGGCCCTCTACCACGAGGTCTGCCGCTTCGCGAACGCGCTGAAGGCGAGGGGCATCCAGAAGGGCGACCGCGTGCTGATCTACATGCCGATGTCGATCCAGGCCGTGGTCGCAATGCAGGCCTGCGCGCGCATCGCTGCGACGCACTCGGTGGTCTTCGGCGGCTTCTCGGCGAAGAGCGTGCAGGAGCGCATCATCGACGCCGGCGCGGTCGCGGTGATCACCGCCGACGGTCAGTTCCGCGGCGGCAAGGAGATTGCGCTAAAGCCGGTGGTCGACGAGGCGCTCGGCATGGGCGGCTGCGAGGCGATCAAGAACGTCATCGTCTACAGGCGCTCGGGCAGCAAGGTGCCGATGCAGCCCGGGCGCGACGCCTGGTGGGACGACGCCGTGAAGGGCCAGGCGGACACCTGCGAGCCGACGTTCGTCAACGCCGAGCACCCGCTTTTCATCCTCTACACCTCGGGCTCCACCGGCAAGCCGAAAGGTATTCAGCACTCGACCGGCGGCTATCTTCTCTGGTGCGCGCTCACCATGAAGTGGGTGTTCGACAACAAGCCGAGCGATATCTTCTGGTGCACCGCCGACGTCGGCTGGGTCACCGGCCACAGCTACATCACCTACGGTCCGCTCGCCGTGGGCACGACCGCGGTGGTCTTCGAAGGCGTGCCGGTCTATCCCGACGCGGGCCGGTTCTGGAAGATGATCCAGGATCACAAGGTGAACGTGTTCTACACCGCGCCCACCGCGATCCGCTCGCTGATCAAGGCCGGCGGCGACCTGCCGAAGAAGTACAACCTGTCGTCACTTCGAATCCTCGGCACGGTGGGCGAGCCGATCAACCCCGAAGCGTGGATGTGGTACCACGAGACCGTCGGCGGCGGGCGCTGCCCGATCGTCGACACCTGGTGGCAGACCGAGACCGGCGGCCACATGATCTCGCCGCTGCCGGGCGCGACGCCGACCAAGCCGGGGTCGGCGACGCTCGCGCTGCCGGGCATCTTCGCCGACATCGTCGACGAGACCGGACACCCGGTGGGCAAGGGCAAGGGCGGCATCCTCGTCATCAAGCGCCCGTGGCCCGCGATGCTGCGCACCATCTGGGGCGACCCGGAGCGCTACCAGAAGACCTACTGGCCCGCGGACTTCAAGGGCAAGCTCTACCTCGCCGGGGACGGCGCGAGCACCGACGAGGAGGGCTACTTCCGCATCGTCGGGCGCATCGACGACGTGCTCAACGTGTCGGGGCATCGCCTGGGAACGATGGAGATCGAGTCGGCGCTGGTCGCGCACAAGGCGCTGGTCGCCGAGGCGGCGGTAGTCGGCCGTCCCGACGATCTCACCGGCGAGGCGGTCTGCGCGTTCGTGGTGCTGAAAGGCGCGCGCCCGACCGGCGCCGAGGCGAAGAAGGTGGCCGACGAGCTGCGCAACTGGGTGGCGAAGGAGATCGGCGCGATTGCCAAGCCGAAGGACATCCGCTTCGGCGACAACTTGCCGAAGACGCGCTCGGGCAAGATCATGCGGCGCCTGCTGCGCTCGATCGCGAAGGGCGAGGAGATCACGCAGGACGTGTCGACGCTCGAGAACCCGGCCATCCTCGAGCAGCTGAAGCAGACGATGTGACCGCTCCGTCGCCGCGCGCGCTGTGAAGCTGGCACTCTTCGCCGACATTCACAGCAACCTCGAGGCGCTCACCGCGTGCCTCGAGCACGCGGCGCGGCTCGGCGCCGAGCGCCACGCGTTCCTCGGCGACCTGGTCGGCTACGGCGCCGACCCGGTCGCGGTGCTCGACTTGATCGCGGAGCACGCGACGCGCGGCGCGTTCGTGGTCCTCGGCAACCACGACGCCGCTGCGCTCGGCCGCAGCGTGAAAGGCCTGAACTCGGCGGCGCTCGCGGCGATCGCCTGGACGCAGGAGCGCCTCGGCGAGCGCCAGCGCGCGTTCCTCGCCGCGTTGCCGCTCTCGGTGCGCCATGAAGACTTGCTCTTCGTCCATGCGAGCGCGGCGGCCCCCGAGCGCTGGAGCTACATCACCGGCGCGCGCCAGGCAGCGCAGAGCATGCGCGCGGCCAACGCGCAGCTCATCTTCTGCGGTCACGTGCACGAGCAGCGGCTCTATTACATGGGCGCGGACGCGAAGCCGATGCCGTTCCGGCCGGTCGCCGGCACGCCGATCCCGACCGCGAGGCATCGCCGGTGGCTCGCGATCGTCGGCTCGGCGGGCCAGCCGCGCGACCGCAACACCGCCGCCTGCTGGGCGCTCGCGGACCTCGAGCGCGCGCGCCTGACCTTCTTCCGCGTCGCCTACGACCACTCGCGCGCCGCGGAGAAGATCCGCGCGGCGGGCTTGCCCGAGCGCCTCGCGCGCCGCCTCGAGCGGGGCATCTAGGTGCGGGCTCCGGAGCCGGGCGCCGAGATCGACGGCTTTCGCCTCGGCGAGAGGCTGCACACCGGCACCATGGCGTGGATCTACCGCTTGCTCGGCCCCGGCGGGCCGCTGCCCCTCGTCATGAAGATTCCACGGCTCGGCCCCGGGGAGCCGGCGATCAACGTGATCAGCTTCGAGCAGTGCCGCATGGTGCTCGGCGCGCTCGCGCAGGGACCGCACTACCCGACGCTGGTCGCCTACGGCGACGTCGAGACCACGCCCTACCTCGTCATGGAGTACGTCGAAGGCAGGCCGCTCTCCGAGTGGATGCGCGAGGCGCCGTGCGCGGCCGACGCGGTGGCCGCGCTCGGCGCGAAGCTCGCGCTCGCGCTGCACGAGATCCACAGGCAGGACGTGATCCACCTCGACCTCAAGTCGGCCAACGTGCTGTACCGCCCCGGCGGCGAAGCCACCCTGGTCGATTTCGGCCTCGCGCATCACGGCCATTTCCCCGATCTGCTCGCGGAGGAGGTGCGCACCCCGGTCGGCAACTGGGAGTACATGTCGCCGGAGCAGATCGTCGGCGTCCGCTGCGATCCGCGCAGCGACCTCTTCGCCCTGGGCGCGCTGCTCTACGAGCTCGCGACCGGCAGGCTCCCGTTCGGGCAGCCGCGCTCGCTGGCGCAACTTCGCCGCCGCCTGTACCTCGATCCGGCGCCGCCGCGTGCGCTGCGCGCCGCCGTGCCCGATTGGCTGCAGGAAGTCATCCTGCACTGCCTGGAGGTCGACAACCGCAGCCGCTACGCTTCCGCCGCCGAAGTCGCGTTCGACCTCGCGAATCCGGCGCAGGTACCGCGCACCGAGCGCGCTTCGCGCAGCGCGCGCGCCGGGTGGCTTCAGACCTTCGGCCGGCGCATGTCCGCGGGAAGCTTCGAGCCCGCGCCTTGTCCGCCGCTCAGCTCGCAGGCGGCTCCGGCGCCCATCGTGCTGGTCGCGCTCGCTTCCGGACCGGACGACGAGACCTTGTACGAAGCGCTGCGCAGCGCGGTGCGGCGCCTATGCGCCTCCGATGGGCGCTGTCGCATCGCCTGCGCCACGGTGGTTCCCCCGGCGGTGACGCTGACCGGCGAGGGCGACGCGGCGACCGCGACCGGGCGCCACATCCGCCATCTCGTCGAGCTGCGCCGCTGGGCGCGGCCGCTCGAGCTCGCCGAGGAACGCCTGACCTACCACGTGCTAGAGTCGGAAAAACCCGCGGCGGCGCTGATCGACTACGCATCCGTGAACGAGGTCGATCAGATCCTGGTCGGGGCGGCACGCGGAGGGCGCGATCTCGCAGCCCAGGTCGCGGCGGGGGCGCCGTGCAGCGTCACCGTCGTGCGCGCGCGGCCGCAGGACTGAGAAGCGAGGGCGAAGGAGGGCTGGTGAACGAACGCAAGGGGCAGCGTTTCATCGCGCTTTGCATGCTCGGGATGGTGCTGTTCAACTTCCCGGTGCTGGCGCTGTTCAATGTCGCGGGAACGGTGCTCGGCGTGCCGGTGCTCTATGCCTATATTTTCGCCGCCTGGGCGGCGATGATCGTGGTGATGGCGCTGCTCGCCGAGTCGGGCGACTAGCGGAGCGCGCGGCGCATGCTGCAGGGCCCGGTCATCATCCTGACGTCGTTCGCCTACCTCGGGCTGCTCTTCGCCATCGCCTACTACGCCGACCAGCGCGCCGACGCCGGGCGCCCGGCGATCGCGAGCCCGTACATCTACAGCCTCTCGCTCGCGGTGTACGCCACCGCGTGGACCTTCTACGGCAGCGTCGGCCGGGCGGCGATCGACGGCGTCGGCTTCCTGCCGATCTACGTCGGCCCGACGCTGATGATCGCGCTGTGGTGGATCGTGATGCGCAAGATCCTGCGCATCTCGAAGCAGAACCGCATCACCTCGCTCGCCGACTTCATCGCCTCGCGCTACGGCAAGAGCGCGCTCGTCGCGGGCCTCGTCACGGTGATCGCCGTGATCGGCATCCTGCCGTACATCTCGCTGCAGCTGAAGGCGGTCTCCACCAGCTTCTCGATCCTCGTGCAATACCCGGAGATCGCCCTCCCGGGGCAGTCGGGCGCGCCGTCGATGCGCGAGGACACCGCGCTCTGGGTGGCGCTGATCCTCGCCGCGTTCACCATCGTCTTCGGCACGCGCCATCTCGACGCGGCCGAGCACCATCCCGGGATGGTCGCCGCGATCGCGTTCGAGTCGCTGGTGAAGCTGCTCGCGTTCCTCGCGGTAGGGGTCTTCGTCACCTTCGGCATGTTCAACGGCTTCGGCGACCTGTTCGCGCGCGCCGCGGCCGAGCCGAGGCTCGGCGCGATGCTGACCCCGCTCGAGGGGAT
This sequence comes from Burkholderiales bacterium, assembly GCA_035554435.1. Classification (GTDB taxonomy): domain Bacteria; phylum Pseudomonadota; class Gammaproteobacteria; order Burkholderiales; family SG8-39; genus SCGC-AG-212-J23. The sequence goes on from DATMJC010000077.1 coordinate 37,365, forward strand.
CGCCGGCGGCTACGCCGGCTGGGTCTGGCTCACCATCCTGTCGATGATGGCGATCATGTTCCTGCCGCGCCAGTTCCAGGTGACGGTGGTCGAGAACCTCGACGAGCGCCACCTCAACAAGGCGATCTGGCTGTTTCCGCTGTACATGCTCGCCATCAACGTGTTCGTGCTGCCGATCGCCTTCGGCGGGCTGCTGCGCTTCCCCGACGGCACGGTGGACGCCGACACCTTCGTGCTCACGCTGCCGATGGCAGAGAAGAGGGAATGGCTGGCGCTGCTCGTGTTCATCGGCGGGCTTTCGGCCGCGACCGGAATGGTGATCGTCGAGACCATCGCGCTCTCGACCATGGTGTGCAACGACCTGGTGATGCCGGTGCTTCTCAGGATGCGGCGCCTGCGCCTGAACGAGCGCGCCGATCTCACGCGGCTGCTTCTCGGCATCCGCCGCGGCGCGATCGTGCTCATCCTGCTGCTCGGCTACCTGTACTTCAAGCTCGCCGGCGAAGCCTACGCCCTGGTGTCGATCGGGCTGATCTCGTTCGCGGCCGTGGCGCAGTTCGCTCCGGTGGTGCTCGGCGGCATCTTCTGGAAGGGCGGCACCCGCCGCGGCGCCCTGTGCGGACTGGTCGCCGGCTTTACCGTGTGGCTCTATACGCTGCTGCTGCCGGCGCTGGCACGCTCGGAATGGCTGCCGATCGGGTTGCTGGAGAACGGGCCGTTCGGCATTGGCCTGCTGAAGCCGCTCGCGCTGTTCGGGCTGTCCGGGCTCGACCAGATCACGCACGCCATGATCTGGAGCATGCTCGCCAACATCGGCGCCTACGTCGGCGTGTCGCTCATCGCCACGCCGAGCGCCGAGGAGCACCGCCAGGCGAGCGTGTTCGTGGACGCCTTCCGCGAGGCGGGCGGGGCGCGCTTCTGGCGCGGCACGGCATCGCTGCCGGACCTCTACAACATGCTCGCGCGCTTCCTCGGCGCCGCGGTGGCGGGCGACGCCTTCCGCCAGTACGCCGCCGCCCACGGCCGGCGCTGGCCAGAGGAGGCGCTCGAGGTGGACGCCGAGCTCGTGCATTTCGTCGAGGTCCAGCTCGCGGGCGCGATCGGCGCCGCCTCGGCGCGGGTCATGGTGGCCTCGGTCGCCAAGGAAGAGGCGCTGACGCTCGAGGAAGTGCGCGCGATCGTCGACGACGCATCGCAGGCGGTGATCTACAGCCATCGCCTCGAGCAGAAATCGCGCGAGCTCGAGGCGGCGACCGCCGGGCTGCGCGCCGCGAACGAGCGGCTGCAGGAGCTCGACCGCCTCAAGGACGACTTCGTGTCGATGGTCAGCCACGAGCTGCGCACGCCGCTCACTTCGATCCGCGCCTTCACCCAGATCCTGTTCGAAGACCCCGAGGTCGAGCTCGAGCAGCGCAAGAGGTTCCTCGGCATCATCACGAAGGAAACCGAGCGCCTGACGCGCCTCATCAACCAGGTGCTCGACGTCTCGAAGATGGAGTCCGGCCGGGCCGACTGGCAGGCCGCGCGCGTCGACCTGAAGGAGGTCGTCGGCGACGCGCTGGCCGGCATGAGCCAGGTGTTCGAGGAGCGCAACATCCAGGTCGAGGTCAGGTTGCCGGAGCGGGTGCCGCCGATCACGGCCGACGTCGACCGCATCATCCAGGTGCTGCTGAATCTCCTTTCCAACGCGGCGAAGTTCTGCCATCCGCGCGAGGGCCGCGTCGAGGTCGAGCTCGCCCGGCAGGGGTCGGCCCTGCGCGTGGACGTGCGCGACAATGGCGCGGGAATCGATCCGGCCGACCAGAACGTCATCTTCGACAAGTTCCGCCAGGTGGGCGACAGCCTGACCGACAAGCCGCACGGCAGCGGCCTCGGCCTGCACATCAGCCGCCAGATCGTCGAGCACTACGGCGGGCGCCTGTGGGTCGAGAGCGGGCCGGGCGCCGGCGCCTGCTTCTCGTTCACGCTGCCGCTCGACGTCGCGGCCGCGCCGCGCGCCGCATGACGAAGAAGATCCTGGTCGCCGACGACGAGCCGAACATCGTCACCGCGCTCGAGTTCCTGCTCCAAAGCAACGGCTTCGAGGTGCAGGTGGCGCGGAACGGCGACGAAGCGCTGGATCTGATCGAGAGCGGCCAGCCCGACCTCGTGCTCCTCGACGTGATGATGCCGCTGAAGAGCGGCTACGAGGTCTGCAAGCGCATCCGCGAGCGGCCGGACTGGAGCCACATCAAGGTGGTCATGCTTTCGGCCAAGGGCCGCGACGCCGAGGTGGCGCGCGGCCTCGACGTGGGCGCCGACCTGTACATCACCAAACCGTTTTCCACGCGCGACCTGATGGGAAAGATCAGGCAGCTGCTCGGCGCCTGACCACCTGATAGATGCGCGATGGTGCGGTGCAATGCACGGCCGCGGCGCAGGCTTCGTAAGTCCCGCGTAAGATTCGCTTGCCATAGTCGGCCGCGGGACGGCAGCGCCTGTGGGTTCTTGCCATCGACGAGAGAAAAGGGGAGCTATCAAATGGCGGATGCAACCAAAAAGGGAATGTTCGAAGAACAATCGGTACGCAGCTTCAAGACCGAGGAGCGGCGAGTCATCTTCGCCTCGTCCCTCGGCACGGTATTCGAGTGGTACGACTTCTACCTGTACGCGGTGCTCGCGCCGTTCTTCGCGGCGCTGTTCTTCCCGCCCGGCAACCAGACCGCGGCGCTGCTTTCCGCCTTCGCCGCGTATGCCGCCGGCTTTCTGGTGCGACCATTCGGCGCGCTCGTCTTCGGCCGCATCGGCGACCTGGTGGGACGGAAGTACACCTTCCTTGTGACGATCATCTTTATGGGGGCAGCGACGTTCCTCGTCGGCCTGCTGCCGACGTTCGCGACGGTAGGTTGGCTCGCGCCCATCCTGATGGTGACGCTGCGCCTGGTGCAAGGTCTTGCGCTCGGCGGCGAGTACGGCGGCGCCGCGACCTATGTGGCGGAACATGCGCCGCAAGGCAAGCGCGGCTACGACACGAGCTGGATCCAGACCACGGCGACGCTGGGGCTGTTCCTCGCGCTGCTCGTGATCTATCTCTGCCGCTCGAACATGGACGCAAAGACCTTCGCCGAGTGGGGCTGGCGCGTGCCCTTCTGGGTGTCGATCATCCTGCTCATCTTCTCGGTCTACATCCGCCTGAAGCTGCACGAATCGCCGATATTCCAGCAGATGAAGGCCGAGGGCAAAGGGTCGAAATCCCCGCTCACGGACAGCTTCATGAAGTATCCGAACAACAAGTACGTGCTGCTCGCGCTG
>DATMJC010000078.1:0-11659 GCA_035554435.1 Burkholderiales bacterium
TACATGACGCTGCTTCCCGGCGACATCATCGCCACCGGCACGCCGCCCGGCGTGGGCCTGGGCATCAAGCCGACGCCGGTGTTCCTCAAGCCGGGCGACGTCATGACGCTCAGCATCCAGCGCCTCGGCGTGCAGAAGCAGAAGGTCGTCCCCTACCAGGGTTAGTAAGTCATGCTGGCGGCGTTGAGGATGCCCGCCGCCAGCGATGCCACGCCCAGGAACACGCCCGCTCCGACCTTGCCTTCGGGAATGTGGCGCACCACGTCGGGCACGAGGAGCCTGACCACGAGGTAGACCACGATCTGCACCGCCAACGCGATCGCCGCCCAGAGCGCCATGTCCCATGGATTCACGCTGTGCACCACCGCGCTCGCGAGCGGCAGCACGAAGCCGATCAGGCTTCCCGAAAGGCTCGCCGCCGCGGCGGTGTTGCCCGCGCGGATCAGCGCGAACTCGCGGTAAGGAGTCGCGCGCACGTAGATCGCGAGATACAGCACGACGAAGCCGATCGACAGGCCGAAGTACAGCAGGAAGTCGTCGAAGCCGGAGAGCGAGAACTTGAGGAAGTCCATTCGGGTTCCTAGGTGAAGTAGTGCGGCACGAAGCAGCTGCTATTTCGGGTAATGGGGCTCGCGTCTTCCCGGATGCCGATTCCCGCGGGCTGATCGCCGACGATCCACGAGCCGATCACCGGGTAGCGGCCGCCAAAGTCGGGTAGCTTGGCAACGCCTTGATAGATGTATCCCTCTGCGCCGTAGCCGCCGTCTTCCACCAGTTCCGAGTCGCGGGTTCTCAATGTCACGTTCGCGCCCTCGCGCGCGAGCAGCGGCTTTTTTACGTACTCACCCGAGAAGGCGTCGGCGTCGAAGTAGGCGGGGAGCAGGTTCGCGTGCCCGGGATAGAGGTGCCAAAGCGCGACGAGCAGCGCCTTGTTCGAGAGCAGGAGCTTCCAGGCAGGCTCGAGGATTCGCATATTGGACGAACGCAAGTGCGCGCCGAACTCCTCGCGCACCAGCCATTCCCACGGATAGAGCTTGAAAAGCGTGTGCACTGGGTCGTCCTTCAGGTCGACGAAGCGCTCCCCGTCCCAGCCGAGGTCCTCGATATGGAGCGGGCGCGCGTCCCAGCCGGCCTGCAAGGCGCAGTCGCGGAGGTATTCGACGTTGCCGAAATCCTCTTCGCTGTCGCGCACGCACGCGAGGTGCAGGCGGTTCGGTCCGGCGACGGCAGCGAGCGCCTTCCAGCGCTCGACCAGCTTCTCATGAAGCGAGTTGAACTGATCGGCTTGCGGTCTTGCGTCCTCCAGCCACTGCCACTGCACGACCGAAGCTTCGAGCAGCGCGGTGGGCGTGTCGGCGTTGTACTCGAGCAGCTTCGGCTCGCCGCGGCCGTCCCAGCTCAGGTCGAAGCGGCCGTAGAGCGTGGGCTCGGCGCTGCGCCACGACCGGGCGACGAGCTCGTGGAACGCTTCGGGAATCGCGAACTGCGCGAAGCTCCGCGCCGCCACCACCTCCGCAGCCGCGCGCAGGCACATCGCGTGCAGCTCGGAGGTGACGGACTCGAGGTGATCGATCTGCGCTTCGTCGAAGGCATAGCAGGCCGATTCGTCCCAGTACACGCCGCCCATCGAATGCCACGAGAAGCCGATTTCGCCGCAGCGGCGGCGCCAGTCGGACCGCGGCTCGATCGTCTCGCGCCGCACTAGCTGCCGGAGAAAAAGGAGCGCGCAGTGCTGCCGAACCCGCCGCGGCTGACCGGCTGGCTGCTTTTGACGGCGTCCATGGCATTGGTGCTCGGCTTGGGTCGGCCGTCGGTGTAGCTCGAACCATAACGTGACGGCCCGTAGTAGTAGGAAGGGGCGTAGTGGCCATCGCGCACCGGCTGGCACTGCTGTGGATCGCCCCAGTCGCGCTGGCAGTCCGCAAGCGAACGGTAAACGTCCTGCTGCGGCACGGGCTCGCCGCAGCCCGACATCGTTCCTGCCAGCAACAGCGTGATCGCGGCACTTCGTTTTCTGCGCTGCCGCATGCTTTTTTCTCCCCTCGGCAGTGTAATGTCACTTCCATGAACAAGCGCGCCGAATTCGGTTCCGACCTCGAGCAGGCGGCCTTCTGGATGCCGTTCACGGCGAACCGCCAATTCAAGAAAGCGCCGCGCCTGCTCGCGCGCGCCGAAGGCATGTACTACTGGACGCCGGAAGGCCGCCAGGTGCTCGACGGCACGGCGGGCCTCTGGTGCGTGAACGCGGGGCATTGCCGGCCGAAGATCGTCGAGGCGGTCAAGCGCCAGGTCGCCACGATGGACTTCGCGCCCACCTTCCAGATGGGCCATCCGATCGCCTTCGAGTTCGCCGAGCGGCTCGCGCGCATCGCGCCCGAGGGCTTCTCGCGCGTGTTCTTCACCAACTCGGGCTCGGAATCGGTCGACACCGCGCTCAAGATCGCGCTCGCCTACCATCGCGCGCGCGGCGAGGCGCAGCGCTTCCGCCTGATCGGGCGCGAGCGCGGCTATCACGGCGTCAACTTCGGCGGCATGGCGGTGGGCGGGCTGCAGGCGAACAAGAAGGCGTTCGGGCCGGGCGTGGCCGGCGTAGACCATATCCGCCACACGCACGACCTCGCACGAAATGCGTTTTCTCGCGGCCAGCCGGAAAAGGGTTTGGAATTCGCGGACGAGCTGGAACGGCTCTGCGCGCTGCACGATCCGTCGACGATCGCGGCGGTCATCGTCGAGCCGGTGGCGGGTTCAGCCGGGGTGCTGGTGCCGCCCAAGGGCTATCTCGAGCGCCTCCGGCAGATCTGCACGCGGCACGGCATCCTTCTCATCTTCGACGAGGTGATCACCGGATTCGGCCGCCTGGGCCATCCCTTTGCTTCCCAGCGCTTCGGCGTCGTGCCGGACCTCTTCACCACGGCAAAGGGGCTCACCAACGGGACCGTGCCGATGGGCGCGGTGTTCGTGAAGGAGGCGCTCTACGAGGCCTTCATGCAGGGGCCCGAAAATTCCTCATCGAGCATCGAGCTCTTTCACGGCTACACGTATTCGGGCCACCCCCTCGGGTGCGCCGCCGGTATCGGCACGCTCGAGACCTACGAGGACGAGAATCTCCTCACCCGCGCTCAGTCGCTTGAGAGGTACTGGGAAGACGCGGCGCATTCCCTGAAGGGCACGCGGCACGTGATCGACATCCGCAATTGCGGCCTGGTGGCGGCGATCGAGCTCGAGCCGCGTCCCGGGGCGCCCGGCCGGCGCGCTTACGAGGCCTTCGTCAAGGCCTTCGAGACCGGGGTGCTGATCCGTGTGACGGCGGACATCATCGCGCTGTCCCCGCCGCTCATCGTCGAGAAGCCGCAGATCGATCGGCTGTATCAGACGCTTCGCGAGGTACTGCAGCAAGTTGCCTGACCGGCTGGAGCTCCTCAAGGCGTAAATAGTGCCTTGATTCCATTGGTACACCCGGAATAATCTGCGCTCGGAGGCCAAACAACAATGTCCGAGCCAACGGGTACGCAGTACGGGGGATTCTGGATCCGGTTCCTCGCTCTCCTCGCCGACTCCGCGATCGTTTTCGTCCTTTCAACCGCGCTCCTCGTGGGCGCCACCATAGCGCTTGGACCGGACGACATGACGGTTGCAGTGATCGCAGTGGGGGTCCTCGGCTTCCTCTACTGGCCGATCCTGCACGCGTCTCGGCTCAGGGCGACCTTCGGCAAGGCGATTCTCGGCCTTCATGTCACACGCTTCGACGGCCGCCGTATTTCCATCCTGCGAGCGGTCTGGCGAGAGATCGCCAAAATTTTCTCCAGTGCGGTCTTCATGCTGGGCTATGTCATCGCCGCCGTCACCCCGCGGAAGCAGGCGCTGCACGACCTCATGGCGGCGACGTATGTGTCGCGGGAAGGCGTGTCGCGGGTATTCCCTGCGCTGCTCATAGTGCTGGCCGGTTTTGCGACACCCGTTTTCGTCGCGCCCATGGTGGTCGACCGCGCGGTCCAGTCCGCGATGGAGAAGCTCGTCATGGACGCCATTGCGCAGTACGACCCGATGAAGCAGCAGACCCGCCCTGCGGCGCCGGCGATGAAGGTCGCGCCGAGGACTTCTTCGCCCGCGCCGGTTCAGGTTGCAAAGGCAGCACCGGTTGCGCCAAAGGTGGAGGCTCCCGCGCCGAAGCCGGCGCCGGTCGCCCTCGCCCAGCCCGAGCCGGCAAAGGCGGTGCAGGAACCGGTAAAGGTGGCGCCGGAACCGGTAAAGGCGGCGCCGGAGCCGGCAAAAGCGGCACCGGAGCCGGTCAAGGCGGTGCCGGAAGCGGCAAAGACTGTGAAGGAACCGGTGAAGCCGAAAGCGGCGGCGAAGCAGAAGCAGGGACCTGTGGCCGTCGCGAGAGTGGCGCGCCCCTCGCCGGCGTCCTCCGATTTCATGCTCGCTTCCGGACTGAAGCACAACGACCTCATGACCGCGGTGCTTGCCCACGATGCCGCCTCGGTGAGCGAGCTGTTGAAGCTTGGCAAGTGGGTCGACAAGCCCGACAGCCAGGGCAGGACGCCGCTCATGGTTGCGACTGCCCTGGACGACGTGCCGACCGCCGAGGCGCTGCTGCGAGGCGGCGCGAGCCCAAGCCCTGCAGTCCGGGTGGCGCAAGAGCGCCGCAACGGCGAAATGGTGGCGCTCCTCAAGCGCTACGGCGGCCGCTGAGGCTCGGGCGGTGCCGCGCATTCCGGGCCTCGGGTGGTACGCGCTCGCCGGCGCTGTCTTCATCGCCGGCCTGGCGCTTGGCGGCATCCTGGTCTGGAGCTTCATCGCCGGATTCGAGCCTGCGGTTCGCTTCCTGGCGCCTGGCGAGGTCCAGGTGTCGATCACGGCTCCAGGGGACCAGGTCGTCTGGCACGAGCATCGCACGCTCTACCAAGGGCGGGCGTTCAACGTTGCATCGGCGATGCCCGACGGCACCCGCTATCGCGTGCACGCGCCCGACGGCAGCGCGATAGCGATCGAGCCGCACTCCGGGATGAGCTCGGAGGGGAGCGAGGGCCGCAGCGTCTCGGTGGCGCATTTCGCGGCTCCGTACGGCGGCGTGTACCGTGTCCTGGTCGAAGGATTCACCGAGCCGCGCGTCATGGCAGTGGGCCCGAACCGGGCCTGGCCGATCATGAAGCTCGTCGGCGAGGTTTCGCTCATCGTGGTCCTGGCGCTCGGCGCGGCGATCGGCGTCGGTCTCTATGGATTCCTGCGCACCGTGGCGGCACCCGGGGCGGCCGGTTCCGGCCAAGATTCGCAGGCCTCGCTGCGCAAGCTCGCTGGGCTGGTGTACGGGCTGCAGGCGGCGTCGATGCTCGTCGGCGTGACGCTCTTCGCCGGAGTGATCATTAACTATCTCAGGCGCGAACAGGCCGCCGGCACCTGGCTCGAGTCGCACTTCACGTGGCAGATCCGCACCTTCTGGTGGTCGCTCGCCTGGTGCGTGCTCGGCATCGCCACCGCCATCGTGCTGGTGGGCGTGTTCATCCTGATCGGCTCCGGCGTGTGGTTCGTCTATCGCATCGTGCGCGGCTGGATCGAGCTCAACGAAGGCCGGCCGATGTATGCCTGAAAGCGAGAAGGGGGCCGAAGCCCCCTTCTTCGTTCTGCTTCCTGCGGAGAGGCCTACTTTGCCGCGGCCCTGACGACCCCCAGCCGGCGGCCGCGGGCCGGCTGTTTCAGGCGCGCCGGGATCACCAGCTCCCGGACGTAGTTCGGCAGCGCGAACACGCCCTCGTGAGTCTCGCCGTTGTAGAAGCGCAGCTCCTGCAGCTTCCTCTGCTCGATGCGCCGGTCGATCTCGTCGGCGGTGAACGCCTTCGGATCGAGCTTGTCGGAGCACACCGCCATCGACCAGAGCGACCCGTAGAGCGGGATGTACATCGTGTAGACGCGCACGATGCGGAACACGCTGTTCAGGCGCTGGGCGAGCTCGGCCACGCGCTGGGGCTGCGCGACCGGCGAGCCGAGGTGCAGCGTGAGCGCGCCGCCCGGGGCGAGCGCGGTGCGAAGCTGCTGGAAGAACTCGAGCGAGTAGAGCGCGGCCGCGGGTCCCACCGGGTCGTTCAGGTCGAGCGCGATGCAATCGAAGCGCTCCTGGGTCTCGCGCACGAACTTCATGCCGTCGTCCACCAGGACCCGCAGCTTCGGGTTCTCGAATACCCCGTTGTGCACGGCCTGGAAGTGCTCCTTCGCCACCGCGATCACGTCGGCGTCGATCTCCACCATCGTCAGGCTCTCCACCGAGGGGTGCTTGAGCGCCTCCTCGGAGGATCCGCCGTCGCCGCCTCCGATGATCAGGACCTTCTTCGGCGCGGCGTGCGCCGTGAGCGCGGGGTGGACCAGGTTCTCGTGGTAGACGAACTCCTCCTTCTCGGAGGTCATGTTGAATCCGTCGAGGCGGAAGAGCTTGCCGTAGTGCGGCGTGTCGTAGATCTGCATCCTCTGGAAGCGCGTCTGCCACTCGCCTAGCTGGCTCGTCGCCCGGATGTAGAAGCCGGTCGAGTCGTTCAGGGGCTCCATCAGCAGGTGGCCGCCGCGATGCACCTCGTGCTTCGCGATCTCGCCGGGCTGGAAGTACTCGACCAGCCGGTCGAACAGGCGCCTCGCCTTGAGCGAGTTGTCGGCGCTGAAGTTGCAGACGTAGACGTCGAGTGTGAGCCCCTGGCGCTCGGGCCAGGTGTGGATTGCGAGGTGCGATTCAGCCAGCACCACTGTGCCGGTGAAGCCGGAGCCCTCGAACTGGTGGAAGGTCGCGTCCATGGTCGTGAGGCCGGACGCAGCCACCATTTCGAGGCACTTCGCGCGGAAGCGCTCTCCGTTGAGGAGGAGCTGCGGATCGCAGCGGCAGCCGGTGAGGTCACCGATGAGATGCAGACCGTTCATTTTCTATGCCCTCCAAAATGCGAAGGCGAAGCCCGCGTAGGGAGCCTCGCCTTCCATCCGCGCCTTGCGGCGCACAGCGCTCTCGATCGCGCTCAACTCGTTCAAAACCTCCTAAACGTCGGTTGTACCTTTGCCCTGCTCGATGATGCGCTCAGTGATACGAGCTACTTCGCTATCGATCAATCTTCGAGCGATCGAGATTTTGCTTGGAAGTCTCGGTAATTGCAAGACTTCGAACCATTTTGCTTCCTCGATTTCGGACTCCTGCCGACGGATCTCGCCACTCACCCACTCGCACGAGAACGCGATCATCATCGAATGCGGAAACGGCCAGGACTGGCTCGCGACGTAGCGCGGCCGCGCCACCTGGACTCCGACTTCCTCCGCGACTTCGCGCGCGAGGCATTGCTCGAGCGACTCGCCGGGCTCGACGAAGCCGGCGAGTGCGCTGTACATCCCGGGCGGGAAGTGCGGGCTGCGGGCGAGCAGCACCTCGCTGCCCCGCCTGACGAGCGCCATGACGGCCGGGGCCACTCTCGGATAGGCCGAGAGCTTGCAGGCGGGGCACACGCGCACGCGCTCCTCGCGGTGCGGCTCGGTGCGCGTCCCGCAGCGGCCGCAGAACTGGTGCGTGCGGTCCCAGTCGACGAGCTGCAGCGCCCGGCCTGCGAGCGCGAAATGCGCGTCGTCGAGTACGCTGAAGAGTGTCCTCAGGCCCTCCCACGACATGCCGGCGGGGGGCTCGGCTTCCTTGGGCAGCTCGGCGACCCAGCACTGCGTGCCGCCGAGCGAGCCGAGGTAGAGCGTCCGAAGCGCGCTGCCGGCCAGCCAGTCGTGGCTTTTCTGCAACGGCAGCCGAGCCCAGGCCGGACGCGCGCGCACGCGCAGGTCGTCCGAAGGCACCTCGAGCGGGCCCATCTCGACGAGCAGCTGGTCGCCGCGGAAGACGAACCAATGGGCCTCTGCGGGCGCCTCGCAGGTGACGCAATGCTCGAAATTCAGCGGCCGGGCGAAGGGGAGTTCGTTCATGGGCGGAGTCGAGCGATGCGCTGAGTATAATTTGCGCCCTCCGATGGACTCCCCGGTAACGCAAAAAGCTTCGGACCCGGAGCTGGCCAACTCCATCCGCGCGCTCGCCATGGACGCGGTCGAGGCGGCCAAGTCGGGCCACCCCGGCATGCCGATGGGCATGGCCGAGATCGCCGTGGCCCTATGGCGGCGCCATCTGCGCCACAACCCAGCCAATCCCGCCTGGCCGAACCGGGACCGCTTCGTGGTCTCGAACGGCCACGGCTCGATGCTCCTTTATAGCCTGCTGCACCTCACCGGCTATGGGCTTCCGATCGAAGAGCTGAAGCGCTTCCGCCAGCTTGGCTCCAAGACTCCCGGACATCCGGAATACGGCTACGCGCCAGGCGTGGAGACGACCACCGGACCCTTGGGGCAGGGGTTCGCCAACGCGGTCGGCATGGCGCTCGCCGAGCAGCTTCTCGGCGCCCAGTTCAACCGCCCGGGTTTCGAACTGGTCGAGCACCATACCTACGTCTTCATGGGCGACGGCTGCATGATGGAGGGGATTTCCCACGAGGCCGCGTCCTTCGCAGGGACCATTGGCCTTGGCAAGCTGATCGCCTTCTACGACGACAACGGCATCTCGATCGACTCGGACAAGGGCCAGATCGCCCACTGGTATACCGACGACGTCCCCAAGCGCTTCGGCGCCTACGGCTGGCAGGTGATCCCGAACGTCGACGGCCACGACGTCGAAGCCGTCGACCGGGCGATCCGTAAGGCGAAGCGGGAGAAAAGCCGGCCCAGCCTGATCTGCTGCAAGACCATTATCGCCAAAGGGGCGCCAAAAAAGGCGAACACCGGCGCAGCGCACGGCGCTGCGCTGGGCGCCGAGGAGGTCGCCGCCACCCGCGCGGCGATAGGCTGGCCGTACCCACCCTTCGAGATTCCGGAGGCGGTCCGCGCCGGCTGGGACGCGCGTGAGGCAGGGAGCAAGGCGGAAAAGAAATGGACTTTGCTCCTCAGGAAGTACTCAAAAGAGTTTCCGGCCGAGGCGGCGGAATTCCAGCGCCGCATCGCCGCAACTCTGCCGCCGGAGTTCGACAGCCGCATGGCGTCCCTTATTGAGGAGCTGAATTCCAAAGAAGAGACCGTCGCGACGCGCAAGGCCTCGCAAAACGTGCTCGAAGTCCTGATTCCGCTGCTACCGGAACTGGTCGGAGGCTCTGCCGACCTCACGGGCTCCAACCTCACCATGGTGAAGGCCTCCAGGCCGGTCTCTCCGGAGTCGGTGTCGGGGAACCATATCTTCTACGGCGTCCGCGAGTTCGGCATGTGCGCCATGATGAACGGCATCACGCTGCACGGCGGGCTTATTCCCTACGGCGGCACTTTCCTGGTGTTCTCGGATTACGCCCGCAACGCCCTGCGGATGGCGGCGCTGATGAAAATCCGCGTCGTGTACGTGTTCACCCATGATTCGATCGGACTGGGCGAGGACGGACCCACTCACCAGCCGATCGAGCACGCCGCGACCCTGCGTCTGATCCCGAACGTGGACGTCTGGCGGCCGGCGGACACGGTCGAGACCGCCGTTGCCTGGGCCGCGGCGTTGCGCCGCAAGGACGGTCCCACCGCCCTGCTTCTGTCCCGCCAGAACATCGCCTTCTCCAGGCATGAGTCCTTGGCCGCGGTGGAGAAGGGGGGGTACATCCTCTCCGACGCCCCGGAGGCTCGGGCGGTCATCGTTGCCACCGGATCGGAAGTGCCGGTCGCGCTCGGGGCGCAAAAGTTGCTCGCCGTCGGCGGCCTGCCGGTCCGCGTGGTCTCGATGCCCTGCACCAGCGTTTTCGACCGCCAGGACGCCGATTACAGGAACTCGGTCCTGCCCCGGGAACTCCCAAAGGTAGCGGTGGAAGCGGGCGTCACCGATTATTGGCGCAAGTACGTCGGCCTGGAAGGCAAGGTGGTCGGCATCGACCGTTTCGGCGAGTCCGCACCGGCGGGCGAGCTTTTCAAGCACTTCGGCTTCACGCCCGAGCGCGTGGCCGAGGTCGTAAGGAGCATATTCGGATGATCAAGGTAGCCATCAACGGATTTGGACGCATCGGCCGCATGGTGCTGCGCGCTCACTACGAGAGCGGCAAGAAGCACGATTTGCAGTTCGTCGCGATCAACGACCTGGGCGACGCCAAGACCAACGCCCACCTGCTGCAGTACGACACCGCGCACGGGCGCTTCCCGTCGGCGGTGCGCGTGGATGGCGACAGCATCGTCGTCAACGACGACCGCATCAAGGTCGTGGCCGAGCGCGACCCTGCCAAGCTGCCCTGGAAGGCGCTCGGCGTCGATCTCGTGATGGAATGCACCGGCCTCTTCACGAGCAAGGCGAAGGCCGGGGCGCACCTGCAGGCCGGGGCGAAGAAGGTGGTCATTTCCGCCCCGGGCGAGACGGACGTCGACCGTACGGTCGTCTACGGCGTCAATCATGCTTCCTTGAAAGGAAGCGATACCGTCATCTCCAACGCCTCCTGCACCACCAACTGTCTCGCGCCGCTGGTGAAGGCGATCGACGACCGCATCGGCGTCGCCTGCGGCCTCATGAACACGATCCACTCGTTCACCAACGACCAGGTGCTCACCGACGTCTATCACAAGGACCTGCGCCGCGCCCGCTCGGCGGTCGAGAACATGATCCCCACCAAGACCGGCGCCGCCGCCGCGGTGGGCCTGGTGCTTCCCCACCTCAACGGCAAGCTCGACGGCTACTCGATCCGCGTGCCGACCATCAACGTGTCGATCGTCGACCTCACTTTCGTGGCGAAGAAGCCGACCACCGTCGACGAGGTGAACAACGCCGTCAAGCAGGCGTGCAACACCGACCTCAAGGGCATCCTCGAGTACAACTCGGAGCCGCTCGTGTCCTCGGACTTCAACCACAACCCGGCGAGCTCGATCTTCGACTCGAGCCTGACGCGGGTGTCCGACGGCACGCTGGTGAAAGTGTCCTCGTGGTACGACAACGAGTGGGGCTTCTCGAACCGCATGCTCGACGTGGCGGTCGCGTTCGCGAACGTGCGCTGAAATGAAGTTCCGGCGCATGTCCGACGTGGACCTGCGCGGCAAGCGGGTCTTCATCCGCGCCGATCTCAACGTCCCGATCGAGGACGGCCGCATCACGGACGACACCCGCATCCGCGCCTCGGTGCCCGCGATCGAGATGGCCATCGAAGGCGGCGCTGAATCGGTGCTGGTCACTTCGCATCTAGGTCGACCAAAAGAGGGTCAGTTCGACGATAAGGAGTCCCTTGCGCCGGTCGCGAAGCGTCTTTCGGAACTGCTCGGCTTTGAGGCACCCCTTCTGAGGGATTGGCTCGGCGCTCCGATGATCGTCGGTCCATTGTCCGACGCAAGGAAAAAGGAACTCGCGGACTATTTAAGAGCGCATCACGGTGTAGGCCATCCGGCTGCCTTACAGCGAGGCGGGCCACTTCCTCCGAGTCCTTGGCGCGTTTTTCTCTTGGAAAACTGCCGTTTCAACAAGGGGGAAAAGGCCGACGACGAAGGACTGGCCCGAAAAATCGCGGCCCTGTGCGACGTCTACGTGAACGATGCCTTCGGCACTGCTCACCGCGCGGAGGCTACGACACACGGCGCGGCGCGCTTTGCGCCGGTCGCGGTGGCCGGCCCGCTCATGGCGGCGGAGCTCGACGCGCTCGGCAAGGCGCTCGCCAACCCGGCGCGGCCG
>DATMJC010000079.1:0-14879 GCA_035554435.1 Burkholderiales bacterium
GTCGGTGCCCACGACCCAGTTGGTGTTGAAGCCGCGCATGCGGTGGTAGCGGATGAGCGCGTCCATCAGCGTCTGCTGGAACGCATGTGCCATGTGCAGCGTGCCGGTGACGTTGGGCGGCGGAAGCTGGATGCAATACGCGGGCTTCTTTTGTTCCTGGTGGCGGAAATACCCGGCTGCTTCCCACCGCTGGTACCAGGCCTGCTCGATGGCGGCCGGGCTGAAGCTCTTGTCGAGCACTTCAGTCCTTTTTCTGGCCGCGCAGCGCTTGGGCCACGGCCGCGGCCACGGATTCGCGCACAATCTGCATGACGCTGACCGTGAGCTCGGCGCGGACCCCGTTCAGCGCGCGCGCCGTTGCCCGGTCGATTTCCGGCCCGAGGCGCTCGAGCAGCGCACGCTCCAGCTGATCGGCGAGCGCATCCAGGGCGTCCTGGTCCACGTGGGCTGCGGGCGCCGCCGGGGCGGACGGCGCGGCAGGCTCGAGCGGCAGGTCCTCGACGACCTGTGTGAGGACCGGGACGTCGGCGTCGACGGGATCGGCGGCGCTCACTCCGCGTCCTTCGCGAGATCGTGGCTCGTGATCTTGTAGCCGCGGGCCTGGTAGAAGCGGTACCGCGCGCGTGCCGCCCGGCGCTCGGCTTCGCCGGTGGGCACGACTTCGAGCAGGCGCTCGAAGCGCTCGAAATGCGGCGGACATTCGGCGCCGAGGTTGAGGAGGAGCTCGCAGCTACCCGGCGTATCCGCGTCCGAGCTGATGAGGACCGGCGTCTCGGCCGCGAGCGCCTCGTGCGGGGCGCAGTGCGGCACGAAGCCGATCGCCGGCCAGGTCCACAGCAGCTTGTCGATGCAGCTCGCGGCCTCGGCCTCGGGCGCGTAGATCAGCATCCGCTTTTTCTGCGCCAGCGCCTTGCCGGCGAGCCTGCAGGCCACCTGGAAACGATCTTCCGCGTTGAAGTAGAAGTCGATCGTGGTCAAGCGCTATTTCTTGCCGGCGTGGCGCAGGGCAAAACGCACGAGGAGCGGGACCGGCCGCGCCGTGGAGCCCTTTTCGCGGCCGCTCTTCCACGCGGTGCCGGCGATGTCGAGGTGCGCCCAGCGCATCTCGTGCGTGAAGCGGGCGAGGAAGCAGGCGGCGGTGATGCTGCCGCCGGGCCGCCCGCCGATGTTGGCGAAGTCGGCGAAGTTCGAGCGCAGCTGCTCCTGGTAGTCGTCCCACAGCGGCATTTGCCAGACGCGGTCCCAGGCATCGTCGGCCGCCTCCCGGATCTCCTCGGCGAGCTTGTCGTCGTTGGCGAAAAGCCCGGTTGCGACGTGGCCGAGCGCCACCACGCAAGCGCCGGTGAGGGTGGCCACGTCGATCACGGCGTCCGGCTCGAAGCGCGCGGCGTAGGTGAGCGCATCGCAGAGGATCAGCCGCCCCTCGGCGTCGGTATTGAGGATCTCGACGGTCTGCCCCGAAAGCGTCGTCACGACGTCGCCCGGCTTGGTGGCATGGCCGCCGGGCATGTTCTCGCAGGTCGGGATGACGCCGACCACGTTGACCGGCGCTTCCATGCCGGCGAGCGCCCGGATCGTGCCGAGCACCGACCCGGCGCCGGACATGTCGAACTTCATCTCGTCCATCTCGCCGGCGGGCTTGAGGGAAATGCCGCCGGTGTCGAACGTGATGCCCTTGCCGACCAGCGCCAGCGGTTTCTTCCCCTTGGCGCCGCCCGCGTAGCGCAGCACGATCAGCTTCGGCGGCTGGTGCGACGCGTTCGTCACCGCGAGGAAGGCGCCCATGCCGAGGCGCTCGAGGTCGCGCCGCTCGAGCACCTCGAGCTGGAGCTTGAACTGGCGCGCGAGCTTCTTCGCCTCCTCGGCGAGGTAGCTCGGGGTACAGATGTTGCTCGGCAGGTTGCCTAGGGTGCGCGCGAGGTCGGCGCCGTCGGCCGTCGCCTGCGCCTCCGCGAGCGCCTGCTCGAGCTGCGCGTTGGAGGCGAGCGGCAGCGTGACGTGCGAAAGCGACGCCGCGTCGGCCTTCTTCTGCGTCTTCAGCAGGTCGAAGCGGTAGAACGACTCGCGCGTGCCGAGCACCGCGTGGCGCAGGTTCCAGGACACGGGCCGCGAGCTCACCTTGGTGTCGACGAGGAACACTGCGGCATCCTTGACGTCCAGGTCCTTCAGGGCGTTGGCGGCGCCGCGCACCGAATCGCGGTACGCGTTCTCGGAGAATTCCTTGCGCTCGCCCAGGGCGACGAGCAGCACGCGCTCGGCCGCGACGCCCGGCAGGCCGCGCAGGAGCAGCGTCGAGCCCGGCTTGGCCGGCAGATCGCAGAGCGCCTTCTTCAGCGCGCCGCGCGCGGCCTGATCGACGCGCTTCGCCGCCGGGGTGAGGTCCTGATCGCGGTGCACGCCGAGCACCACGCAGCCGCTTTTCGCGCTCTCGGGAGAGAGAGTCTTTATGCTAAATTCCACAGCGAAAGTATCGCATGATCTTCCACCGGGCGCTCCTCAGGGAATTCGCCAGCCTCGCGGGCGCGGTGTTCATGACGCTGTTCGCGATCGCGCTCACCACGCGACTGATTCGCCTGCTCGGACAGGCCGCGGGCGGCCAGATTCCCACCGACGCGGTGATCGCGTTCCTCGGCTTCTTCGCGCTCGGCACGCTGCCGGTGCTGCTTTCGCTCACCATGTTCATCTCGGTGCTGATCACGCTCACGCGCAGCTGGCGCGATTCGGAGATGGTGATCTGGTTCGGCTCGGGGCTGTCGCTCACGGCGTGGCTCAAGCCGGTGATGCTGTTCGCGCTGCCGCAGATCGCGGTGATCGCCGCGCTGTCGCTCGTCATCTCGCCGTGGGCCGCGCAGATGGGCGCGCAGTACGTGACGCGGCTGGAGGCGCGCGACGACGTCTCGCGCGTCAATCCCGGCGTGTTCGGCGAGACCGGCAACAAGGAGCGGGTGTATTTCGTCGAATCGATCTCGGGCGACGCCGCGACGGTGCAGAACGTGTTCGTGAGCTCGGTGCAGCAGCAGAAAAGCGGCGTCAGCATGAGCCGGGTGGGCCGCACCGAGACCGCGCCGAACGGCGACCGCTTCATCGTGCTGGAAGACGGCCGGCGCTACGAGGGTGCCCCCGGCGACGAGCAGTACCGGGTGATGGAATTCCAGCGCTACGCCGCGCGCATCGAAACCGCCGAAAGCAAGGAGCCGCAGCTCTCGCAGAAGAGCATGACGACCGCGCAGCTGCTCGCCAACCCGACCCCGGTCAACCTCGGCGAAGTGCTGTGGCGCGTCGGCATTCCGGCGTCGGCCGCGATCCTGGTGCTGCTCGCCATCCCGATGAGCTTCGTCAACCCGCGCGCCGGGCGCTCGGTGAACCTGCTGTTCGCGCTGTTCACCTACATCGTCTACTCCAACCTGCTCAGCGTCAGCCAGGCTCGCGTGTCGCAAGGGGGCATGGACTTCGGCATCGGCGTATGGCTGGTGCACGCCGCGATGATCGCGCTGCTCGTGTTCATGTTTGCGCGGCGCATGCAGGTCATCCGCCTGCGCCTGGGCCGATGATCGCCGGGCCGCGCATCCGTACCCTGGAACGCTACTTCGCGCGCCAGATCTTCGGCGGGGTGGGCTTCGTCCTGCTCGCGTTCCTGGCGCTGTTCGCCTTCTTCGACCTCATCAAGGAGCTGGGCGACCTCGACCGCGGCGAATATCACCTGCGGGCCGTGTTCCTTTTCGTGCTGCTGTCGCTGCCGGCGCACGCCTACGAGCTGTTCCCGATCGCGGTGCTGATCGGCACGCTGTACGTCCTCGGGCAGCTCGCGGCCAATTCTGAGTACACGGTGATGCGCACCTCCGGTCTGTCGCCGCTGCGCGCGGGGTTGATGCTCGGCAAGATCGGCCTTGCCTTCGTGGCGCTCACGTTCGTGCTCGGGGAGTGGGCGGCGCCCTACGCGGAGGAGACCGCGCAGAAGGTGAAGCTGCGCGCCATGAGCTCGCTCATCGGCCAGGGCCTCGAGTCTGGCCTGTGGTTCAAGGACGAAGGCTCGTTCATCAACGTGCGCGAGGCGCGCCAGGCGAGCTCGCTCCAGGGCGTGCGCATCTTCGAGTTCGACGCCGACTACCGCCTGCGTCGCATGACCAACGCGCAGCGCGCCGAGTACCGCGGCCACGGCCTCTGGATGATGCTCGACGTGGTCAGCACGCAATTCACCCCGGAGGGGCCGCGCACCGTGCGCGAGGCGGAGCGCGAATGGAAATCGGCCGTGAGTCCCGACATGCTCGACGCGCTCATCGTCAAGCCCGACCAGATGTCGGTGTGGGCGCTCCACAAGTACATCCAGCACCTGGCGGGCAACCGTCAGAAAACCGAGCGCTACGAGATCGCGTTCTGGAAGAAGCTGCTCTATCCGGTGGCCGCGCTCGTGATGATGGCGCTCGCGCTACCCTTCGGCTACTCCTCCGGGCGCGCGGGCGCGGTCGGCCTCAAGGTGTTCCTAGGCATCATGCTCGGGATCCTGTTCCACGGCTTGAACAGCCTGATCGCGCACATCGGTCTGCTGCAGAACTGGCCTCCGGTCTCGGCAGCCCTCGCGCCGAGCGCCGCGTTCCTTGGCGCGGCGCTCCTCATGATGTGGTGGGTCGAGCGCCGCTAGGCTAGGACGAGGCGGCTGCGCGCGAGCCGGTCGTGGAGGAACTGCCGATCGCGGTCGAAAAGGGCCCAGAGCACCGAGACTCCAGTCGGCACCAGGATCGCCGCAAGGATCAGCCTTAGCAGCGCTCGGGCTGGCGTTACACCGATGAGACGGATGCGCCAGGCCCTCATGGCGAGCGTCTGGCCGCCGCGCAGCCAGGACCACAGGAAATAGGCGGCGAAGAAAAGGCCGATGAAGAGCTGCAGCAGGTGGCGCATGCCGCCGGCGGTGGCATCGCGGCCGCCGCTCGCGAAGAAGAACACCCAGGCGGCGAAGAAAGCGACCGCGAAGAGGAGAAGCGCTTCGTAGACCATGCTTGCCAGGCGCCGCGGGAGTCCCGGCGTCGCAGCGCTCACCGGCGCTTCTTCTCCGCCGGCGGCGTGGACGGCGGGACGAGGCTCTGGCGCTTTTCCGGCGGCAGCGCCTGGTACTCCGCCCAGGCGTCGCGCAGCTGCTCGCGCTTCTCGGGCGGCGCTTTCGCGATGCGCTTGTAGTTCTCGCGCGCCTGCCGGCGTTGCTCGGGGCTGAGCTTCGCCCAGTCCTGCATGCGCCGCTGGACCCGTTCCTGCTCCTCGGGCTTCATTTTCGGGTAGCGGTTCGCGATGCCGACCCACTTGCGGCGCCGCTCCTGCTCGAGCCTTTCCCAGTCGGCCTTGAGCGGCGCGAGCACCATCTGCTGGTCGGCAGTGAGCTCGGCCCAGGCCGGGCGCACGGGCGCTTTTGCCTTCGCGGCGGGCTTGGCCTTCTCGGATACCGCCTTCGATTTTTCGGCGGGCTTCGGCTTGTCGGGCGTTTGCGCGATGGCGTTGCCAGCCAGGGAGAGGGCCAGCACTACGAGCGCAGCGCGCAGCATTACTGGTCCGCGTTGCGCTTTTTCAGCCAGTTCTGGAAGCCGCGATCGAGGTAGGCGTCGATCGGCAGGTCGTCGGTGAGGAGCTGCGAATCGAGCTCCTCAAGCTCCGCGATACGCTGGCTCTGCTGCCAGCTGTAGATGCCCGTCGCGCCGCCCGCCAGGATGGCGAGCGAGAGCACCGCGTAGAGCGCGCCCGTGGTCCAGCCGCCGAAGCGGCCGAGAACGTTGTCGGCCCATGCGAGCGCAGGAGCGCGCTCTGGACGCTGGTGCGCCAGCGCCCCTTCGCGCGCCGCCAGAAGCCGGCGCTCCACCTGGCTGCCCAGCGATCCGCTGTTCAGCAGGTGACGGACCCTTTTTCCGAATTGTTGCTCGTTCATAGCGTTGTCAGGCCGGCTCAAAGCGTGATACCCCGCGCCCGGAGCGCCGCCGCCAACGTGTGCGTAGCCCGGGAGCAATGCGTTTTCACGCTGCCCTCCGAGCATCGCATGCGGCGCGCGGTTTCGGCCACGTCCAATTCCTCCCAGTAACGCATTATGAAGGCCTCGCGTTGACGCTCGGGTAAACGCGAGATCTCTTCTTCAATGATTTCAAGGACTTGTGACTGTTCTAGTCGATCCCCCGGGGCCTCCTGGCGATTGGACTCGTAGGCGGGCTCCAAGGTTTCCAGGGGATCCTGCTCGTCATCATCGCGGTTGGGCGTCAGCGAGGAGAGCAGCGTGGTCCAGAGCGAGCGCACCTTCTGGCGTCGGAACCAGTCGCGGATCGCGTTCTGCGTGATGCGATGAAAGAGCAACGGCAGTTCCGCCGCCGGGCGATCACCGTACTTCTCCGCGAGGCGCAGCATCGCGTCCTGCACGATATCGAGCGCCGCCTCCTGGTCGCGGACGGCGAATACGGCCTGTTTGAACGCGCGCCGCTCGACGCCCTTGAGAAACGCCGACAGCTCGCTGCGGGAAGCCAGTAGACCCTCTGCCGGGGCGGTGTTGTTGGCGGCGATGGTACCAAAAATGGCCCACCTGCCGACCCGGGTCGTCTTGACCGCACCGCACCAAGCCTTTATCGTTCAAAGGTTTCCCCATGGACCGGATCAAGACCAGCCAGATCACCGGCGCCGAGATCGTCGTGCGCTGCCTGCAGCAGGAGGGCGTCGAATACGTATTCGGCTACCCCGGCGGCGCGGTTCTGTTCATCTACGACGAGCTCTTCAAGCAGGACAAGGTGCGCCACGTCCTGGTGCGTCACGAGCAGGGCGCGGTCCACGCCGCCGACGGCTATTCGCGCTCCTCGAAGAAGGTGGGGGTGTGCCTCGTCACCTCGGGGCCGGGCGTCACCAACGCCGTCACGGGCATCGCCACGGCGTACATGGATTCGATTCCGCTGGTGGTGCTGACCGGCCAGGTGCCGACGCACGCGATCGGCCTGGACGCCTTCCAGGAGTGCGACACGGTCGGCATCACGCGTCCGATCGTGAAGCACAACATGCTGGTGAAGGACGTGAAGGACCTCGCCTCGGCCATCAAGAAGGCGTTTCACATCGCGGCCACGGGGCGTCCCGGCCCGGTGGTGGTGGACATCCCGAAGGACGTGACCGCCGCGGTCACCGAGTTCCACTACCCCGAGACGATCGCCATGCGCTCCTACAACCCGGTGCGCAAGGGCCACGCCGGCCAGATCAAGAAGGCGGTCCAGCTCCTTCTCGAGGCCCAGCGGCCGATGGTCTATACCGGCGGCGGCGTGATCCTGTCCGAGGCCTCCGGCCAGCTGCGCGAGCTGGTGAAGCTGCTCGGCTTCCCGTGCACCAACACCCTGATGGGCCTCGGCGCGTATCCCGCGACCGACCCGCAGTTCCTCGGCATGCTCGGGATGCACGGCACGTACGAGGCCAACATGGCGATGCAGCACTGCGACGTGCTGCTTGCGATCGGCGCGCGCTTCGACGACCGCGTCATCGGCAATCCGGCGCATTTCGCGCAGAACCCGCGCAAGATCATCCATATCGACATCGACCCGTCGTCGATCTCCAAGCGCGTGAAGGTCGACGTGCCGATCGTCGGCAATATTCCCGACGTGCTCGACGACGTGCTGAAGCTCCTGCGGCAGGAGCAGGCGCCGGACGTCCAGCCCTGGTGGAAGCAGATCGGCGAGTGGCGCGCCAAGGATTGCCTGCGCTACGACCGCAAGTCCGCCATCATCAAGCCGCAGTTCGTGCTCGAGAAGCTGTACGAAGTGACGAAAGGCGAGGCGTTCGTCACGTCCGATGTCGGCCAGCACCAGATGTGGGCGGCGCAGTTCTACAAGTTCAACGAGCCGCGGCGCTGGATCAACTCCGGCGGCCTCGGCACCATGGGCTTCGGCCTGCCGGCGGCGATGGGC
Organism: Burkholderiales bacterium; assembly: GCA_035554435.1. Classification (GTDB taxonomy): domain Bacteria; phylum Pseudomonadota; class Gammaproteobacteria; order Burkholderiales; family SG8-39; genus SCGC-AG-212-J23. The sequence continues at coordinate 7,905 of DATMJC010000079.1, forward strand.
GTGCAGCTCGCGAACCCGGGCGCGACCGTCGCCTGCGTCACCGGCGAATCGTCGATCCAGATGTGCCTGCAGGAGCTCTCCACCTGCAAGCAGTACCGGCTGCCGATCAAGGTCGTCAACCTGAACAACAAGTACATGGGCATGGTGCGGCAGTGGCAGCAGTTCTTCCACGGCAACCGCTATTCCGAGTCGTACATGGACGCGCTGCCGGATTTCGTCAAGCTCGCCGAGGGCTACGGCCACCGCGGCGTGCTGGTGGACAAGCCCGCCGACGTCGAGCCCGCGCTGCGCGAGGCCTTCGCGGCGAAGAACGAGCTCGTGTTCCTCGACTTCGTCACCGACCAGAAGGAGAACGTCTACCCGATGATCCCCGGCGGCAAGGGGATCACCGAGATGATTCTCTACGAGGACTTGTGAGCCGCCACATCATCTCCGTTCTCGTGGAGAACGAGTCCGGAGCGCTCTCAAGGATCTCGGGGCTGTTTTCGGCGCGCGGCTACAACATTGAAACGCTGACGGTGGCGCCCACCGAGGACGCCTCGATGTCGCGCATGACCATCGTCACCACCGGCTCGGAGGACGTGGTCGAGCAGATCACCAAGCAGCTGAACAAGCTGATCGAGGTGGTGAAGGTGATCGATCTTTCCGAGGCGGAGCACATCGAGCGCGAGCTGATGCTGATCAAGGTGCGCGCCGGGGCCAAGGAGCGCGAGGACATGAAGCGCATGGCCGACATCTTCCGCGGCCGCATCATCGACGTTTCCGACAACACCTACACGATCGAGCTCACCGGCGACACGCGCAAGCTCGATGCGTTCATCCACGCGCTCGACCAGGCGAGCATCATCGAGACGGTACGCACCGGGGCCAGCGGCATAGGACGCGGGAACCGCGTTCTGCGCGTCTAGTTTTTTCTCAGGGGACGGAAAATGAAGGTCTATTACGACAAGGACGCCGATCTCTCATTGGTGAAAGGCAAGAAGGTCACCATCATCGGCTACGGCTCGCAGGGCCACGCGCACGCGCAGAACCTGCAGGAATCGGGGGTCAAGGTCACGGTCGGGCTGCGCAAGGGCGGCGCCTCCTGGGACAAGGCGAAGAAGGGCGGCGCCAAGGTCGCCGAGCTCGACGAGGCCATCAAGGGCGCCGACATCGTCATGGTGCTGCTGCCCGACGAGCACCACGCCGCGGTGTACAAGGAATTCATCGAGCCCAACGTCAAGAAGGGAGCGTCGCTCGCCTTCGCCCACGGCTTCAACATCCACTACGGCCTGATCCAGCCGCGCGAGGACCTCGACGTGTGGATGGTGGCGCCCAAGGCCCCGGGGCACACCGTGCGCTCGACCTATGCGGCCGGCGGCGGGGTGCCGATGCTGATCGCGGTGCACCGCGATCAGTCGAAGAAGGCGCGCGATCTCGCGCTGTCGTATGCCGCGGCGATCGGCGGCGGCAAGGCGGGGGTCATCGAGACCAACTTCAAGGAGGAGACCGAGACCGATCTCTTCGGCGAGCAGACCGTGCTCTGCGGCGGATGCGTCGAGCTGGTGAAGGCGGGCTTCGACACCCTGGTCGAGGCGGGGTACGCGCCCGAGATGGCGTACTTCGAGTGCCTGCACGAGCTGAAGCTCATCGTCGACCTGATGTACGAGGGCGGCATCGGCACGATGAACTACTCGATCTCGAACAACGCCGAGTACGGCGAGTACACCTCCGGGCCCAAGATCATCGACGAGGGCACGCGCCGGCGGATGAAGGAGGTCCTGTACCGCATCCAGTCGGGCGAGTACGCGAAGGAGTTCGTGCTCGAGAACCGCGCCGGCGCGCCCACGCTGCTCTCGCGCCGGCGCATGACCGCCGAGCTGCCGATCGAAAAGGTCGGCGCGCGGCTGCGCGAGATGATGCCCTGGATCAAGAAGAACCGCCTGGTCGACACGTCGCGGAACTGAGGAGCGCGAGCAGCGCGTGACGCCGCCCTGGCCGCATCCGATCATCGCCCGCGAGGGCTGGCCGTTCCTCGGCATTGCCTTAGCCGTTTCCATACTCCTGTTTTTCTTTGTGGGCGCGTGGTGGTCGGCGCCGTTCTGGCTCGCCGCCGTGTTCATCCTGCAGTTCTTCCGCGACCCGCCGCGCGAGGCGCCCGACGACCCGGCGGCGGTGCTCTCGCCGGCCGACGGCCGCGTCGTCGAGGTGAGCCGCAGCCACGACCCGTACCTCAAGCGCGAGGCGCTCAAGGTGAGCGTCTTCATGAACGTGTTCAACGTGCATTCCAACCGCGCGCCTGCCGACGGCACGGTCAAGGAGCGCTGGTATTTCGGCGGCGCCTTCGTCAACGCGGCGCTCGACAAGGCCTCGGCCGAGAACGAGCGCAACGCCCTGTGGATCCAGCGCGACGACGGCCAGGATCTCACCTGCGTGCAGGTTGCGGGGCTCATCGCGCGGCGCATCCTGTGCTATGTTGAGCCGGGCGCGCGGCTGGTGCGCGGACAGCGCTTCGGCTTCATCCGCTTCGGCTCGCGCGTGGACCTGTACCTTCCTCCCGACGCACAGGCGAAGGCGGCGATCGGCGAAAAGGTGTACGCAGCGCAGAGCGTGCTCGCATGGCTGAAGACCCCGAGCTCGAAGACCCGGTAGACGAGCATTTGCCGCCGGCGCGGCTCGGCGAGCTGCCGCCGCAGGCCCGGCTCGGCGGCCTACGCCGGCGCGGCATCTACCTGCTGCCGAACCTGTTCACCACCGGAGTGCTGTTCTGCGGCTTCTTCGCCATCGTTCAGGCGATGAACCAGCGCTTCGAGGTCGGCGCGATCGCGATCTTCGTCGCCATGGTGCTCGACGGCATGGACGGGCGCGTCGCGCGCTGGACCAACACGCAGAGCGAGTTCGGCGCGCAGTTCGACAGCATCGCCGACATGGTCGCCTTCGGCGCCGCGCCCGGCCTGATCGCCTACATCTGGGTGCTGAAGGACCTCGGCACGCTCGGCTGGATCGGCGCCTTCATCTACTGCGCCGGCGCCGGCATCCGCCTCGCCCGCTTCAACGCCAACATCACGGTCGTGGACAAGCGCTACTTCCAGGGCCTGCCGAGCCCGTCGGGCGCCGCGGTGATGACCGGCCTGGTGTGGGTGCTGGTCGACTTCGGCTTCATGCCGACCGGCTGGCTCGCGATCCTCGCCTGGGTCGTCGCGGTGTTCGCGGGCGTTACCATGGTCTCGAACGTGCCCTTCTGGAGCTTCAAGGAAGTGAACTGGAAGAAGCGCGTGCCGCTCTGGGTGATCCTGGTGTGCGTGATCGCGATCTCGGTGATCGCTTCGCGCCCCTCGCTCGTGCTGTGGGCGCTCTTCATGTCGTACGCCTTCTCCGGCTACGTCATGTGGGCGATGGGCCACCGGGTGCGGCCGGTCCTGCCCGAGGAATGACCAGCCCCATCTGCGCCAGGACCGCGCGCCCCATCGGACCGTAGGGATTGCCGAGCGTCTCGGCGACCTCGAAGTGGTTGTAGCCGGGCGCCAGGATCAGCTCGACCGTCTTCCCGGCGCGCTCGAGCGCCGCGGCGAATTCGCGCGCCTGGCGCTGGAACTCCGGCGTCTCGAGCGAGCCGTAGAGCAGCACGATCGGCGCCCGGATGCGCTCGAGATGCCGCTGCGGCGATAGCTCCGCCTCCATCTCCTCGCTGAAGCGAACGTACGCGCTGCGCTTCGAGAGTCTGGGCGCTTCCAGGTCGTACATGCCGCTGCACAGCGTGTAGCCCTTGACGATGTCGTTTGGAAGGCTGAAACGAAGCTGCCAGTCGGTTGTGGCGGCCACGCCCGCGAGGTGCGCGCCGGAGGACGTGCCCGATACATGGACGCGCTTCGCGTCGCCGCCGAAAAGCGCTGCGTTGCGGTGTACCCACGCGATCGCCCTGCGCACCTGGTCGGCCATCACGAAGAGGTCGCCGCCGCAGTCGGGCGCGTTGTCGAAATCCAGTGCGACATAATGCGCACCTGCGCCGACGAACATCTCGGCGGCGGCGGCGTATTCCCTGGCGCGTCCCGCGCGCCACGCCCCGCCGTGCACGAAGACCTGGATAGGGGCTCCGCTGCGGGTGGGATAGACGTCGAGCTGCTCGTTGGGCCCCGGGCCGTAGGCGAAGCGCTGCGGCTCGCCCAGGCGCCTGCGCGCCGCCTCGGAAGCGAGGTTGCGGCGTTCGAGTAATTGGTCACGGTTTGGCGCGTAGACCGCCTGGTCATAGGCGTCGTCGAGCGCTTTCTGATCGTAGTCGCGAAAAACCGGCTGCATTGCACACTATCCCTGTCAAAGTTGTTGATGCGGCGCCCGCACACGAGAACGGGCGCGCACTATTCTGACGTGGTCATGGCGACTTATGGGGGACGTCATGGGCAAGGTTGGAAGAAGCTATCCGCGGTTCGAGGTCGTGGCTGAACCGATCGGCGCGCTGGTTGAAGCGGCTGAGGATTCGAAGCTTCAGGCGCGCCTTGGGGCATTCGTCGGCATCGTCGGCGCGCTCGCGCTCATCGTCTGGCTGATGGCGCTTCTGGTGCACTGAATCCCAGTCCGCCGCGCACCCACTCCGCGAAGCGGTGCGCGTCGAACTCCTGCGGCACGTAGACACCGTGGCGGAACTCGCGCGACTGCAGGCCCTGCTGCTGCCATTCGCAATTGCGCGCATCCTGCCGGTTGGTGATATCCCAGAGCGCCACGTAATGCTGCAGGTCGGCCTCGGCGAGCGGCAGGTGCCGGGGCTCGAACAGCCAGTCGTAGACCATGCGCACGCTCTGCGGCCCGGTCGGGAACATGAGCTGCGAGTTCACGTAGTCCGGATGCACGTTGAGGAAGAGGTTGGGTAGCACCATGTCGGCGGCGTACAGCCGCGCCCGCTCCTCTTCGTTCAGGCCGCCGAATGTCGGCAGCCGCGCGGTGCCGTCGAGCGTCAGGGTCTGCGCGCCCGCCGTGTACTCGGGCTTCGTCTCGGCGCCTCCGCGCAGCCCCCAGGCGCCTGCATCCTGATAGGCGGGGACGATGCGGCAGAACTCGGGATGCACCGGCGGGCAGTGGAAGCATTCCGAGAAGTTCTCGGCGAGCAGCTTCCAGTTCGCGGCTACGTCGAGCACGATGCGCCTGCCGATCCTCAGATCGGCGAAGCCGTAGCGGCGGTAGCGCTCGTCGCGCTCGCCGACGGCGTCGGCGAGCGGCGCCGGGTCCTTGCCGAGATGCACGAAAATGAACCCGCCCCAGCTTGCCGCCGCGACCTCGAACAGGGGGAAATCCTCCAGCCTGAAATCGGGCGTCTCCATGCGCCGCGGCGTGGCTACCAGCCGCCCGCCGAGATCGTAGGTCCAGGCGTGGTACGGACAGACGATGCGCCGGCGAGCGAACCGGCCGCGCTCCTCGGTGCAGAGCACCGAGCCGCGGTGCCGGCAGGTGTTGTGGAACGCGCGCAACCCCCCAGCTTCATCTCTCAAGAGAATCAAGCTTTGTGTGCCGAGGCGCACGAGGCGCCAGTCGCCCTCGGCGGCGAGCTCCTCGTCGCGCGCGACGCAGATCCATCGCCCGTACCAGAACACTTCGAGCTCGCGCTCGTAGTGCGCGGGGTCGCGGTACCAGCTCGCCGGCAATCCCGGCTCCAGCCGCTTCAGCGCTTCCCTTGTCATGTCGCTAGAGTAAAGCTATAGTCGGGTCGTGCAACAGGCCAAGCTTGTCGTTTCCCCTCTCTCGGCGCTCCTCGCGCTGGGCCTGCTGCTGCGCCTCGCGCGCTAAATCCCCTATCCCACAATCCGAGTAGCATCCTAGCTGGCCAAAGCGGCCAAGGGATCATTCCATGAGCAAGGAACAGTTGATCATCTTCGACACCACCATGCGCGACGGCGAACAGAGCCCGGGCGCCTCGATGACGCGCGACGAGAAGCTGCGCATCGCGCGGGCCCTGGAGCGCATGCGTATCGACGTGATCGAGGCCGGCTTCCCGGCCTCGTCGAACGGCGACTTCGAGGCGGTGCGCGCGATCGCCAACGTCATCAGGGACTCGACCGTGTGTGGCCTGTGCCGCGCGAACGACCGCGACATCCAGCGTGGCATCGAGGCCCTGAAGGGCGCGAACGCCTGGCGCATCCACACCTTCATCGCGACCAGCCCGCTGCACATGGAGAAGAAGCTGCGCATGACGCCCGAGCAGGTGTACGAGCAGGCGAAGCTCTCGGTGCGCTTCGCACGCAATGCCTGCCCGGACGTCGAATTCTCGCCCGAGGACGGCTCGCGCTCGGAGCCCGATTTCCTGTGCCGCGTGCTCGAGGCGGTGATCAAGGAGGGCGCGACCACGATCAACATCCCGGACACCGTGGGGTACGCCGTGCCGCAGCAGTTCGGAGAGTTCATCCGCAGCCTGAGGGAGCGGATTCCGAACTCCGACAAGGCGGTCTGGAGCGTGCACTGCCACAACGATCTCGGCATGGCGGTCGCGAATTCGCTCGCCGCGGTGCAGATCGGCGGCGCGCGCCAGATCGAGTGCACCATCAACGGCCTGGGCGAGCGCGCCGGCAACACCTCGCTCGAGGAAGTCGTCATGGCGGTGCGCACCCGGAAGGACTTTTTTGGCCTGGAAACGGGCATCGATACCACCCACATCGTGCCGACTTCGCGCCTGGTGTCGCAGATCACCGGTTTCGTGGTGCAGCCGAACAAGGCCGTAGTGGGCGCGAATGCCTTCGCCCACGCCTCCGGCATCCACCAGGACGGCGTGCTCAAGGCGCGCGACACCTACGAGATCATGCGCGCCGAGGACGTCGGCTGGTCGGCCAACAAGATCGTGCTCGGCAAGCTCTCGGGCCGCAGCGCGTTCAGGCAGCGCCTGAAGGAGCTCGGCATCGAGCTGGAGAGCGACGACGCGGCCAACAAGGCGTTCCAGCGCTTCAAAGACCTGGCCGACAAGAAGGCCGAGATCTTCGACGAGGACCTGATGCAGCTGGTGGCGCAGGAGGCGGG
>DATMJC010000080.1:0-39822 GCA_035554435.1 Burkholderiales bacterium
GGCGAAAGGCAGAGGTCTTCGAGCGGCACGACCTTCGACGCCTCTTCGATTCTCCGCTTGAGAAGATCGGAGTCTTCCAAAATTCCTGTTTTGGTGGAGACCAGCCCGAGAACGACCTTCTTTCCCCTGGGCAGGAAGCGAAGGGGCTCGAAGCCGCCGGAACGCGCGTCGTCGTACTCGAGGAAGTATGCGTCGACCTCGAGGCGGTTGAAGAGTGTCTCGGCGATCGGGTCGTAGGCGCCCTCGGCCGCCCATTTCCCCGCCGAGTTGCCGCGGCAGAGGTGCACGCCGACGGTCATGCCGGCTGCGCGCCCGGCGAGCGCGGCGTTGATGAGATCGGCCATCGCGCCCGCGTTCGACCCCCACTCCTCCCAGACATGCTTCAGCTTCGGGTCGCAGAGATACGCGAAGTTGGTGTCATCGAGCTGCACGTAGCTGCAGCCCGCGTCGGCGAGCGCCCGCAGCTCCTCGCGGTAGACGCGCGCCACGTCGGCACGGAACTCGGCGAGGTCCGGATAGGCCTCGCGGCTGACGGCGCCGCGCCCGCCGCGCAGCAGCATGGTGGGCGACGGGATAGTCTGTTTCGCAACTCTGGAGGTGTGTTTTTTGACGAAAGAAAAGGCCGCGACCTCGATGGGTTTCGAGCGCCTTAGCTTTCCGGTGACTTCAAAGGCGCGCGGCCCGAACTGGCCGCCGGCGGAAGGCAGGCTGCCGCTCGCGCGCGCGCCTTCGAGCTTCTCGATGAAGTCGGCGTGGAACGAAGTGCGGCGGAACTCCCCGTCGGTGATCGCGTGCAGGCCGAGCGATTCCTGGAAGGCGATGACTTCGCCGATGCAACGATCCTGGACTTCCCGGATCGCCTCGGGTTCGTATTTACCCGCTATGAACAGCTCGTGAGCAGCGCGAAGCTCCGCGGGCCTGAGCAGGCTGCCGACGTGGTCGGCGCGGAAAGGCGGCCCGCTCAGCTCCATCGCGCGAAGCACAGGCCGGTGCCGGAGAGCGCGGGGGTGCGGTACGCCGGCGTGTACGACACCCACGTCAGCTCGAGCTCGTCCACCGCGCCTGCCACCACCAGCCAGTTGCGGATCTCCGAGCTGCCGGCCTTGAGCCGGCGCGGATCGAGCCGCGACAGGAAGGCGTTGTCCTTCTTCTTCAGCGCGTCGAGCACCGAGCGGTCGAGCTCCTCGTCGACGATGAAGTGGCTCAGGCCGCCGGAAGCGAGCAGGCCCACGCGCAGGCTCTCCGGGTAGTCCGCGATCAGCTCCTTCAACGCCGCGCCGAGCTTGATGCAGCGTCGCGGCAACGGCGGGTTCGGCGGGTTGTAGGTATTGAGGAATACCGGCACGATCGGCAGCGCCGCGGGCTGCAGGTACCAGCGGTGGATGAACGAGTAGGCGTGGCCTTCGTATTGGCCGGGCTTCAGCGCCGAGAGCGCGGCGACGTCGAACTCGCGTTCGACCAGGCCTTCGATGAGATGCAGCGCGAGCGCGCGGTGGCAGGGGTAATGGACGTCGCCGCCCTCCTCCAGCCGCCGCAGTTGCGCGGTGCGGTACCAGTTCTCCTGCGTATCGGGGCGCGCGGCGTTGCGGATCGCCTCGCCGTAGTAGACGCCGACCGCCGGCATCAGCTCGTCCGTGAACAACTCGTGCTGGTCGTCGCCGACGATCACCAGCACGTCGAGCTTCGCCTGGGCGATCTCCTGCGTCATCCGGGCCATAGCGTCCTGGACGATGCGCCAGCGCTCCGCGATCCGTTCCTGCGTGATGTAGTCGCGCGCATTGGCCGGCGCGCTCGCAAGCAGATCCTGGTAGGAGATGCGCTGGCCGCCGCGGTCGAAGTACGGCATGCGCAGGTCGCTCTCGCTGAAGCCGTGCAGCCAATCGTCGAGCGTCGATGAGAGCATGACGCTGTGCGAGGAGCCGAACGCAGCCGCCAGCGTCGCCATCTCAGTTCGGCTTGGCGCCCGAGGCCTTCACCACCCGCACCCACTTCTCGCGCTCGCGCGCGGCGTAGGCGGCGAGCTCTTCGGGCGTGCTCGCCCTCGGCACCAGGCCGAAGCTCTTCATCTTCGCCTGGAAGTCGGGCGAGGCATGCAGCGCGTTCAGCTTCGCGTTGAGCAGAGCCGCGATCGCCCTCGGCGTGCCTGGCGGCGCGACTATCGTGGTGATCGAGCTCGAGGTCACCGCGGGATATCCCGCCTCGACCATGGTCGGCACGCCGGGCAGGTCGGGATCGCGCGCCTCGCCGGTGAGCGCGAGCGCGCGCACCTCGCCGCTCTTCACGCGCGTGCGCACCAGGTCGAACAGCACATCGGCCTGGCCGGCGATCAGCGCCGTCGTCGCCGGCGCGCCGCCAGCGTACGGCACATGCACCGCGTCGAAATCCGCCTCCATGCGGAACAGCTCGTAGGTGAGGTGCGGCAGCGTGCCTACGCCGCCGGAGGCGAAGTTGACCTTGCCGGGGTGCTTCCTCGCGTACTCGACCAGCTCCTTCACGCTGGTCGCGGGAAACTTCGCGCTGGCGATCAGGAGCTGCGGCGAAGCGGAGACGAAGCCGACCGGGACGAAGGCGGCCGGGTCGTAGCTGATATTCGGCTGCAGCGCGGGCGCGACCGCGAGCACGCTGGTGTTCGCGTAGAGCAGCGTGTAGCCGTCGGGGTCGGCGCGCGCCACGCCCTCGGCGGCGATCAGCCCGCCCGCGCCGACGCGGTTCTCGACCACCATGCGCTGGCCGAGCAACGCGCTCATGCCGTCGGCCACCAGGCGGCCCGGAACGTCGGTCGGCCCGCCGGCAGGCGCCGGCACGACCAGCCGCACCGGGCGGCTCGGGTAGGGCTGCGCGGCGGCGTGCTGCAGGAAATGCGAGAGCAGGAACAGGCCCGCGAGCGCCAGCATGATGAGGCGGGGCATGCGGTACTCTAGCGCAGTGGGCTTCGAGCATGTCAACAGCGAGGAGGCGATGCGCAGGGCGCGCGAGATCGTGCCCGTACTCGCCTCGCGCGCGCAGCGGTGCGAGGACGCGCGGGTGCTGCTGCCGGAGAACGAGAAGCTGCTGCACGAAACGGGGCTGTTCCGCTTCCACCAGCCGCGGCGCTTCGGCGGCATGGAGCTTCCTTTCATCATGGTGGTGGACATCGTCGCCGAGCTGGCACGCGGCTGTCCGTCGACCGCCTGGAACGTCGGCAATCTCGGCTGCCATCACTGGATCCTCGCCTACTACGAGCCCGAGACCCAGCACGAGGTGTGGGACGAGAACCCGGACGCGCTGATCGCGTCGTCGATCGCGCTCGCGGCCGGCCGCGGCCGAAAAGTCGATGGCGGGTTTGTCGTGAGCGGTCGCTGGCCCTTCTCCTCCGGCGTCGACAATTCGCAGTGGAACATGCTCGCCGTCACGGTCTATGAAGATGCCAAGGCGGTGGATTGGCGGTTGTGCCTGGTGCCGAAGACGGATTACGAAATCATCGACACGTGGTACGCCATGGGCATGGTCGGAACCGGCAGCAAGGACATCGAGGTGAAGGAGGTGTTCGTGCCGGAGCGCCGCGCGCTCGCCCTTGCCCGTTGCCGCGGCGGGCTCGAGCACCCGGGCGCGGCGCTGAACTCGGGTCCTTTGTTCCGAGTCCCGATCGTTGCGTCCGCGGGACACCCGCTCTCGGCGAGCGCCCTGGGCGCCGCGCAAGGAGGGTTTGAATCCGTCGTCGATTCATTCAAAACCAGGATCGGAACGTATACCGGCGCCAAGGTCTCGGAATTCCAGGCGGTGCAGATCAAGATCGCCGAGGCGCGCGTGCTGATCGATTCGGCCACACACCTCATGCGGCAATCCGGGCTCGGATTCCAGGAGTACGCGGAGAAGAACGAAGTACCGGACATCGACACCAAGCTGCGCTGGCGCGCGCAGAACGCGTTCGCCGTGCGCCAGGCGCGCCAGGCGGTCGAGACGCTCTGGTCGTGCTACGGCGCCAACGCCATCTACACGCGCGACCCCCTGCAGCGCTACCTGCGCGACCTGCAGGCGATCGGCCAGCACTTTTCGTTCAATTTCGACATTGCGGGCTCGGCCTACGGCGGGCTCGCTCTGGGCGGCAAATACAGCAACCCGACGCTGTAGCGCTGCTCAGGAACGCCGAGCGCGCGCCTTGGGCGCAGGCAGAAGCGCCGCCAGCCGATCGGCGCTCATGGGGTGTGCGAACAGGAACCCCTGCGCCTGCTCGCAGCCCAGGCCGTGCAGGAACGCGAGCTGGTTCTCGGTCTCGACGCCCTCGGCGACGACCATGAACCCCAGGGTGTGCGCCAGCTCGACGATGGTGCGCACGATCACCGCGTCCTGCTGGTCGTGCTCGATGTCCTTCACGAACGAGCGGTCGATCTTGAGCGCGCTCACCGGGAAGCGCGTGAGGTACGACAGGCTCGAGTAGCCGGTACCGAAGTCGTCGATGGCGATGCGCACGCCGGCCTGGGAGAGGCTCTCCAGCGCCTGCATGGCGAGCTCCGGGTCCTGCATCAGGTGGCTCTCGGTGATCTCGAGCTCGATCAGCCCCGCGTCGATGCCCGAGGCGTCGATCACGTCGCGGATCGAGCGCTCGAGGTCGCGGCTCTGGAACTGGCGCGCCGACAGGTTGACCGATACCGGCACCGGCTCGCGCCCGCCAGCGGCCCAGGCGCGGATGTCGGCGCACACGCGGCGCAGCACCCAGTCGCCGACCGCCACGATGAGGCCGGTCTCCTCGAGCACCGGCACGAACTCGCCCGGCGGGACGAGGCCCCGCTCGGGGTGCGCCCAGCGCAGCAGGGCCTCGGCGCCGCGTACGACGCGGGTGCCGAGGGCGACCTTCGGCTGGTAGACCATGCGGAATTCCTCGCGCTCGAGGGCGCGGCGCAGCTCTGCGGCGAGCTGCAGCCGGGCGCGCGCGCCTTCGGCGATGCCGGGAGTGAAAGAGCAGTAGCTGTTGCGCCCGGATTCCTTGGCGCGGTACATCGCCGCGTCGGCGGCGCTGATGAGCGCGTCGGCGTTGTCGCTGTCGTCGGGATAGATCGCCATGCCGATGCTCGCGGTGACGAAGGTCTCGCGGCCGGAGACCGCGATCGGCGCAGCCAGGCGCTCGAGCACCTTCTGCGCGACCGAGGGCGCGTTCTCGGACGATGCCAGGTCGCCCAGGATGACCACGAATTCGTCGCCGCTGATGCGCGCCACGGTGTCGCCGCTGCGCACGCAGGCCAGGAGGCGCCGCGCCACCTCCTTCAGCAGCTCGTCGCCCGCGGCATGGCCCTGCATGTCGTTCACCAGCTTGAAGTGATCGAGGTCCACGAACATGACCCCGAGCTTGGAGCCGTGGCGGCTCGCCTGCGCCAGCATCTGCGCGAAGCGGTCGCGCATCAGGGCGCGGTTCGGCAGCCCGGTGAGGTTGTCGAACTGCGCGAGGTAGGCGAGGCGCTCCTCGCTGTTGATCCGATGCAGCGCGGCCGAGAGCACGCTCGCGAGCGCGCCGAGGAACCCGCTCTCGGCCTCGGCGTAGGCGCGCGGCCGCGAGGAGAACGCGCACAGCACGCCGAAGGTGCGGCGCTCGCCGCGCACGGGCGTTGCGAGGGCGCTGCCGAATCCCTGCGCCCAGCCGCCCGGAAACCCGGCCTGCACCGCCGGCGCCTCCTGCAGCGTGCAGGGTTCGCCGCTGCGGATGGCGTCTCCGATTGCGTCCGCCGGGCCGACCTCGACGATCGCGGCATCGAATGTGCGGCCGACGCAGGAGCGCAGCACGACCCTGCGCTCGTCGGGCATGCATTCGTAGTAGGCCACGGCCTCGGCACCGAGCGCGTGCGCCGCGCCGCGCACTGCATCGTCGAGCAGCGCCTGCGGGTCGTGCAGGCTGAGGGCGTTGCGCCCGAACTCGGCGATGATCTCCTGGTGGCGCACATGCGCGACCTGGCGTTCCTCGCCGCGCTGCCGGTCGGTGACGTCCGAGCCCACGCCGCGGTAGCCGATGAAGTTGCCGCCCGCAAACATCGGTTCGCCGCTGATGGCGATATGGCGCTCGTTGCCCTCGGAATCGATGCGGGCGAAGCAGAAGTCGCGGAACGGCAGGCGCGCGTTGCGGATGGCCTTGTGCGCGGCCCAGCCTGCGGCGTCGGGCCGGATGCTAGGCAGGTCCCACGACGCCTTGCCGATCAGGGTCTGCGGCGAATAGATCCGCCGGTAGCCGCCGCCGTGGACCAACTGGGTGATCCGGTGCTCGGCGTCGGTCTCCCAGTAGAAATCGGAAAACATCACCGTCAGGCTGCGGAAGCGCTCCTCGCTCTTTCGCAGCTTCTCCTCGGCTTCCTTGCGGTCCGAGATGTCCTCGATGACCGAGATCACGTGGCTCGGCCGGCCGTTGGCCCCCTTCACCACGTTGACCGCGAGGTTCACCCAGACGATGCTGCCGTCCTTGCGCAGGTAGCGCTTCTCGCGCGAATAGGTCGAGACCTCCCCGCGCATCATGCGCTCGTTGTATTCGATGGCGGAGTCGCGCTCGTCCTGCGGCGTGAGATCGACGGAGGTGAGCGTCACCAGCTCCTCGGACGGATACCCCAGGATCTCGCAAAGCTTCTGGTTCACGCGCAGCCAGCGCCCGTCCAGGCTGCGCAGCGCGATCCCCACCGCCGCCAGCTCGAAGATGGCGCGAAAGCGCGCCTCGCTGTTCCCCAGCGCATCGCCGGTCTGGGCCTGAAGCGCGGCGAGCCGCAGCAGCCGCTCGAGCTCGGCCGGATCCGTGGCGCGCTTGCAAACGACATAGTTGGCGCCGCATTCGAGCGCCTGCCGGCTCAGCGTCTCGTTCTTGTCGGCGGTCAGGGCCACCACCATGGCGTCGGTGGCGTGGCGCAGCGTGACCAGCGTGGCGAGGCCGGAAGAGTCCGGCAGGTCGAGATCCGTCATGACCAGCGCGAACTTCGCGCGCGCGATCTGCCTCAGCGCGAGCCCCATCGAGTCGGCACGCGTGACGCGCGCGTCGAGCTGGCGCGCGGCGACGAGGCTCCTCGCCACCGCGTCGGCGACGACGGCGTCGTCCTCCACGAGCAAGACGCTCACGACCACGCGATCCTCGATCGCGGGCCCGGCACGGAGCGGTAGGTTCAAAGCCCTCCCCTGTGGCGCTGGTCCCCGGCGAAAATTGTCCCCTTTTGGACGGCGCCCCGCATGGCGAAAAGTCCCATCCCGCACAAGGGATAGCCGAGGGCATTGCCGCGCTGCGGGGCGAAACTGTCAGAGTTGGTCATGCCGGCGGCGCCGGCATGCCGCAAAATAGGCCGCCACCCGAGGAGAAGCCATGCCGATCACGGAGTTGAACCACTATCTGCTCGTCGCCAGGGATCTGGAGCGCACCAAGAGCTTTTATCAGAACGTCCTGGGACTGGAGCTCGCCGAGCGTCCCGACTTCGGTTTTCCGGGCTACTGGCTGAAGACCGGCGAGCACATCTGCGTGCACCTCGCCTCGCAGGAACCGAACAAGACCCGCGACCTGTTCCTCCTGAAGAAGCATCCCAAGGGCACCAAGGGCTCGGGCTCGGTCGACCACATCGCGTTCCTCGCGAAGAATCCCGATGAAGTGCGCGGCCGCATCCAGAGGAACAAGGTCGAGATGCACTTCCGCAGCTTCCCGGACGCGAAGCTGTTCCAGATCTTCCTCAAGGACCCCGACGACGTGACGATCGAGCTCAATTTCCTCGGCGAGGTAGTCGATCCGAAGAAATGGGAAGGCCGGGGGTCGGCTTCCGCGGTGACCCTGGACGGCGCCGGCGGAAAAGCGCGCAAGCAGAATTAGCCCATGCGCGGCGCCGTCTTCCTCGGCAATCGAAAGGTCGAGCTGCGCACCTTCCCCGATCCCGCGCCGGGACCGGGCGAGGTCGTGATCGAGATGAAGGCGTCGGGGATGTGCGGATCGGACCTCAAGTTCTACCGCTCGCCGCCCGGCGCCGCACAAGCTGCTCTTGGTCTAGGAAATTCAAGCGAACCCTTCATCGGCGGACACGAGCCTTGCGGTGTGGTGGTCGCGCGCGGCCCTGGAGTCTCGCAGCGCGATGCGCCCGACGGCCAGCGTGTCATGGACCACCACTACGCCGGCTGCGGCACCTGCCCGCATTGCCGCCTTGGCTGGTCACAGCTTTGCCGCGCGGGGATCACCGTCTACGGCGTCACCGCGCACGGCGGCCACGCCGACTACCTGAAAGTCCCGCTGCGCACCCTTGTTTCACTTCCGGAAGAATTGAGTTTTGCTGAAGGTGCAGCCGTGGCTTGCGGCACCGGCACCGCGTACGCGGCGCTGCGACGCATGCGCATCGCCGGCGGCGATACGCTCGCCGTTTTCGGACAGGGCCCGGTCGGCCTTTCGGCGACCCTGCTCGGCAACGCAATGGGCGCGCGCGTCATCGCCGTCGAGACTACGCCCGAGCGCCTCGAGCTCGCGCTCGACTTCGGCGCCGATTCGGTCGTAGACGCATCGAAGGAGGATGCGGTGAAGGCAATTCAGGACCTCACCCGCGGCGAGGGCGTCGCGCTCGCGCTCGACTGCTCGGGCGCCGCTCCGGCGCGCCGCGCCGCGGTGCGCTGCGTCAAGACCTGGGGCACCGCCTGCTACGTCGGCGAGGGCGGCGACGTGACCCTCGACGTGAGCCCCGACCTCCTGCGCCGCCAGGTCACCTTGATCGGCTCGTGGACCTTCAGCGCCATGGGCATGCTCGAATGCGCGCGCTTCATCGCCGACAACAAGATCGACCTCGAGCGCATCTTCACCAACCGTTGGCGCATCGAGCAGGCCGACGAGGCCTACCGCAGCTTCGATACCCAGACGACCGGGAAGGGCGTGTTCCTCTTCCAGAAATGACAATCCCGCTGCTGTTCCAGCCGATCGAGCTGCGCGGCGTGCGGCTGCGCAACCGCGTGGTCATCTCGCCGATGTGCCAGTACTCCGCGCAGGACGGCCACGTCACCGACTGGCACATGGTGCACCTCGGCAAGTTCGCCCAGGGCGGCGCCGGCGCGGTCTTCATGGAGGCTACGGCGGTCGAGCGCCGCGGCCGCATCACGCACGGCGATACCGGCATCTGGGATGACGCCCACGTCGCCGGCCTTCAGAGAATTTCCAGCTTTTTGAAAAGCCAAGGGGCGATGCCGGCGTTGCAGCTCGCGCATGCGGGACGCAAAGCGAGCATGGCGCGGCCGTGGTACGGCAACGGACCGCTTGCCCAGGCCGACCTCGATCGCGGCGACAAGCCCTGGAGCATCATTGCGCCCACCGAGCAGCCGATCGATTCGGGCTGGATCGCGCCGCGCGCATTCAGGGAGGGCGACTTCCAGACGGTGCTCGCGGCCTACCGCAACGCGGTGCGCCGCGCGCTCGCCGCGGGCTTCGAGATCCTCGAGATCCATGCCGCCCACGGCTATCTCCTTCACACGTTTCTTTCTCCGCTCTCCAACACGCGGCAGGACGAATACGGCAGCTCGCTCGAGGGCCGCATGCGCTTCCCGTTGCAGGTCGTCACGGAGGTGCGCAAGGCGTGGCCGGATTCCAAGCCGCTCTTCGTGCGCTGCTCCTCGATCGACGACGTGGAAGGCGGCTGGAGCATCGAAGACACCGTCGCGTTCGCAAGAGAGCTGAAGAAGCTCGGAGCCGACGTGGTCGACTGCTCCTCGGGCGGCATCCAGGGCTCTGCCACCGCCGCTGCGCGTACCTTGACCAAGCGTGTGCCCGGCTTTCAGCTTCCCTTTGCAGAGCGAGTGCGCCGCGACGCTGATATCAAAACGATGGCCGTAGGCCTGATCCTCACCGCGCAGCAGGCCGAGCAGGCGCTGCAGGAGGGCCGCGCCGATCTCATCGCCGTCGGACGCGAGGCGCTCTTCGATCCCAACTGGCCGCTGCACGCGGCGGCCGCGCTCGGCGTCGATTCCGAATTCGCGCGCTGGCCGCAACAGTACGGCTGGTGGCTCACCCGCCGCGAAAGCCTGCTGAAAAGCCTGGGAGTGCGTGGATGAGATCGGTCCGGATGTCGAAGAAGCAGATGGGAAAGCGCATCGCGCGCTTCGCCAGGCTCAAGCCCCTGCCGATCCAGAGCGCGTCGGTCCCGCAGAAGGCGCGCGACGTCGTCTACGCACGCAAGCTCCTTTCGGTGATCGGGCTGGAGAGCGAGACGCCGATCAACTCGGGCGCACCCATCGTCGGCGCGGCCGGGATGACCATGACCCTCGCGGTATGCCCGCCCGGGCAGGGGCCCGGGCTGCACGCGCATCGCCGCACCTACGAAACGTTCACCGTCCTCAAGGGCGAGTTCGAGGTTTCGTGGAACGACGACGGCGCCGAGCTCGCGCGGCTGCGCCGCTTCGATACCATCTCGTTTCCTCCGGGGGTGTGCCGGGCCTTCCGCAACGTCGGCCGCGGCGAAGGCATCCTGCAGGTGATCATCACCGGAGGCGTCCACGACATGTCCGACATCGCGTTCTCGCGCAATGCAAAGCGCAGGATCGAGGCGGTGCGTCCGGGGCTGACGCGCGAATTCGAGAAAACCGGATTCCGCTTCGACGCGGCCGCGCGTTAGAGCGTCGCGCGGCGGTCACATTCCGGTCGGTCCAGACGCGCGCCGCGCCAGGCGCGCATCCCTGACACGGCCCGCCGATACACTGGCGGCACGGCGTTGCGACCAAGCTGCTTCGCGGCGGCGGGCCCCTCGCGCGGCGACGCGCGGGGGGCTTCTTGCGTTTCAGCGTCCGCGCTTGCGCAGGCGGTCTTCTTCCTTTTCGTACTGCTCGGCGCGGGTGCGGTCGAAGTGTTCCGGCAGCGCTGAGATCGCGGGCTTGTCGTCCATCGGCGGGGCGAGCTCGCGCACCGCAGCGCCGCCCGCGGCCGGCTCCTGCGGCTTCTCGCAGGCGGCAAGCGCGGCGAAGAGGCAAGCCACGAGTAAGAGCCTGTCGCGCATCGCAACGCTCACTTTACGCAAGCGCAGGCGGCGCGGCTAATGAATTAGTGCGGATTTGCCGGACCCAGGCCGGCCCGACCGTGAAATCGGTCACGGCGCTGCGTGGCTCAGCCGCGCTTGAAATTGCGGCAATAGCCAGGGTCCCCGGTCCAGTTCTGGTCGACGAGCGTGCCCTGCTGGAACGTGACGGTGCGCTCGCACATCGGCGGGTTGACCGTGGTTCCGAACGGAATGCCCACGCCTACACCCACCCCGCCGCCTCCGCCGCCACCGAAAACGCCGACGCCCACTGAGGGGCCGCCTGCGCGGATCGGTCCCTCCTGGGACGTCCAAGTGTGCGTCTGTCGGCCATCGCTCAGCGTAGCGCTGCGGTTGGGCGGTCCCCAGCGCATCACGACCTCGTCGTAGGTGGCGCCCTGCCACGAGGCTTTCGCCTGTTCGGCCTCTTGCTCGACGGTGACCGTGGAGCAGCCGGCGAGGAGCGCGAGGATGAAGCTAGCTTTTCGCAGCCTGTCGATGTGGCCTCCTGTCAGTCGCGGCTCGAGATACCAAGCAAGAGATACGCTGTTGCGATGCAAAAAGCCACCGTGACCGAGACGCAAAACGCCACCGCCAGGGCCGCCGGAACGATAACGAGCGAGGCCTGGGCAGCCATGGCTTCGGCCGGGGCAATCGTGATGAAGAGCGCCGAGGCAATGAAGAGCCAGCGTCGCAGGTAGGGCACCAACAGCCAGCGCATGGTCTGGTTGTAGGACAGGTTGCGCTCGCGCACCATCGCGGTGCCGCGGGAGGCGTCCTTGAAGAAGGCGAATGGGTCGAGGTACAGCAGCAGCTGCCGCCCTAACGGCAGCCGCGCCCGAAGTTCACGCCTCAGGAGTTGCTCGACATCCATATAGCCCTTAGTCAGCAAAACGCGGGCCCTGGTTTCCAGTTTACTTGCGCCGCACGTGCTACCAAGGAGCTATTTCCGTCTAGCTTGGCCCGCCCGCCTGCGACTGCAGCCAGTTCTGCAGGCCCATCTTGTCGACCAGGTCGAGCTGGGTCTCGAGCCAGTCGATGTGCTCCTCCTCCGACTCGAGGATGTGCTCGAGGATCTCGCGCGAGATGTAGTCCTTGACGCTCTCGCAGTGGGCGATCGCCTCCTGCAACGGCGGACGCGCCGCGCGCTCGAGCTTGAGGTCGCACTTCAGCGCTTCGGGCGCGTCTTCGCCGATCAGAAGCTTGCCGAGGTCCTGCAGGTTGGGCAGGCCTTCGAGAAAGAGGATGCGCTCGATGAGCCGATCGGCGTGCTTCATCTCGTCGATCGACTCCTTCTTCTCGTGCTCCTCGAGCTTCTTCAGCCCCCAGTTGCCGAACATGCGCGCATGCAGGAAGTACTGGTTGATCGCGGTCAGCTCGTTGAACAAGATCTTGTTGAGGTGCTCCAGGACTTTCGCGTCGCCTTTCATGGTTTTGGCAGGGTCCTCAAAGCGTGGGGTTGTCGCTGGGCAAGCCTAGCGCAACTCGCCCGTGAGTAGTGCCGGCTATGTCGGTGTTGAACGAGAAATGCTGCTTGACCGCGTGCGCGTCGCGGAAGGCGCGCGCCGCATGGCCCGATTCGTACAGTCCCGCGGCGCCGGACAGGGCGAACATCACGTCGACCGCGCGCACCGCCCACTCCACCGCGTAGGCACCCTCGAGGCGGTAGCGCGCCTTCGCTTTCGCATCGGGTACTTGTCCGCTCGAAATCAGGTTCCAGGCCTCGGCGCAGTTGCCGAGCTGCGCGGCGCGCGAGGCACGCGCGTAGGCAGTCGCCTCGCTGAAGCGGATCTGCGTGCTCTGGATCTCGGCGATGCGCGCGCCAGTCATCTTGCCGGTCCGGGTTCCGATGGTCGAGAACTCCTCGATCATCCCTTCGGCGATTCCGAGCGCCACCCCCGAAAGCATGTAGGGGAAGAGCGCGAACACCGGGATCCTGAAAAGCGCTCCCGGGTTGACCGCGCTGCCCGGCGTCGGCCCGCCCTTCGTGTCGGCGACCGCGAGCGTCATGTGCTCGGGCACGAACTGCTCGGCGGCCTCGACGTCCTTGCTGCCGGTCCCGCGCAGCCCGCCGGCATACCAGTTGTCGATGATGCGGTACTGCGAGCGGTGCAGGAGGAATACGCGCTGCTCCGGCGGCACGTTCTCGTCGAGCCAGGCGAGGCCCGCCAGCATGTTCCACTCGCTCGGATCGACGCCGCTCGAGAACGGCCAGCGCCCGGAGATCATGTAGCCGTCCTTCACCTTGCGCGCCTTGGCGGCGGGGAACACGAACGACGAGGCGATCAGGGCGTCGGGCGAGCGGCCCCAGATCTCGTCCTGGGCCTGCGGCGGGAACATTCCGAGCATCAGGTGATGCGACAGGAAGTTGATGAAGTTCCACGAGCTCGACGCGCAGGCGCGGGCGAGGAGCGCGCCGAAGGTCACCACCGCGGAGAACTCGAGCTCGGCCCCGCCCACCCGCCTGGGCTGGTGGATGCGCAGGAGCTGCGTGTCGTGGAAGTCGCGCAGCGTCTCGTCGGGGAGACGGCGCAGCTCCTCGCAGCGCGGCGCGCGCTCCTTCAGCCTGGGCAGGAGCTCGGTCGCCCTGCCCCACAGCTCGTCATGGCTTGGCGGCATGCCTGTACCAGTCGAGGATCTGCTCGCCGGTCCACATCTTCACGCCCGGACGCTGCAGGATGTACTCGTAGAGCTTCTCGAGGTAGCCGATGCGGTGCGGCACGCCGGTGATATACGGATGCACGCTGATCGCCATCACCCGCATGCTCTTCTCGCCCTCGGCATGGAGGCGGTCGAACTGTTCGATGCCGCGCCGCAGCCATTCCTCGGAGGGATGGTTCTGAAGGACCATCATCGGGATGTCGTTCAGGTCGACCGTGTAGGGCACCGACACGATCGGACCGGACGCGGTCTGGATCTCGCACGGCTGGTCGTCGAGCACCCAGTCGGCGACGTACTCGATACCCGCCTCGGCGAGATAGTCGATGGTGTCGTAGGTCTCGGTCAGGCCCGGACTCTCCCAGCCGCGCGGCTTCTTTCCGGTGAACGCCTTGATGGCCTCGACCGCCTTGAAGATTTCTTCCCTCTGGTTCTCGAGATGGTGCATCGGCCGCTGGATGTAGCCGTGGCCCATGAACTCCCAGCCCGCCTCGAGCGCCGCGGTCGCGACGCGAGGGTAGCTCAGGCACACCGAGCCGTTGATGGCCAGCGTCGCCTTGAGGTTGTATTTCTTGAGGGTTTCAACAAAACGCCAGAAACCCACCCGCATGCCGTATTCGTGCCAGGCCCAGTTCGGCAGGTCGGGCTGCAGCGGCTGGCCGTAGGGAGGCGACAGGACCGTGCGCGGCATGTTGCGCTCGATCGACCACTCCTCGACGTTGACGATGGTCCAGACCGCGATGCGCGCGCCGTCGGGCAGTTTGAGCGGCGGGCGGTCTACGATCGCGGAATAGGGGATCCGGTCCTTCGGCAGCTTCATCGCCGGAGAATCGTATCAGGAGAAAAGCCGCAGCTCGAAAGCTCGTTCGAAGAGCCACACGCAGGCGACGGCGACGATCAGGAGCGAGCCCGCCGAAAGGGCGAGGCGCCGATAGAGCCAGGTCTGCCGCAGGGCGAAGGCGAGCGGCATGAGCGCCGCTACGATCGCAAGCTGGCCCGCCTCCACGCCCAGGTTGAAGCTCACCAGGGCGGCGAGCAGGTTGTCCCGCGGCAACCCCAGGTCCCCGAGCACGCTGGCGAAGCCGAAGCCGTGGATCAGGCCGAAGAAGAACGCGACCATCCATAGACGCCGTTCCAGCACGGGATAGACGTTGTTCAGCGCGGCGATCACGACCGAGACCGCAATGGCCGACTCCACCCAGCGTGAAGGAAGCGTCACGACTTCGAGCGCGGCCAGGGTCAGGGTGAGCGAGTGGGCGAGCGTAAAAGCGGTAACGATGGCCAACGTCTTCCACAGCGCCTGCCTGAAACCGGGAAGCGGCACCCAGCGCCCGGCTTCGCGCCGCAGCACCGCAGGCAAAAGGAGCGAGAGCAGAAACAGCACGTGGTCGAAGCCGGTCCAGATGTGAAACACGCCCTCGCGCGCGAACTCCGCGATCTGACGCAGAGGCGAGGACCCGGACACGGCGAGCGGCTGCGTCGGCTGCTCGGGGCTGAAGACGAGGCTGCGGGTCGCGCCGCGTTCTTCGAGGCGCGCCAGCCCTCGGTGCAGCGGATCGAGGTCGAAGAAGAGCGCGTAGGTGGCCGCGAGGCCGCGCGCATCCTTTGGACACAAGGCGGCAAAGCGCAGCACCGCATAGGTCCCGTCGCTGTGACGGTCCACTTGATGTCCGACCGCTGCGCTCGCACAGCGCGCGCCGCCGGCCGAAATCGTCAGCCGCGCGAGCGCGTACGCGGAAATCGCGTCATGCCGCGCCTGGAGCTCCGCCCAGGTGATCGCGCCGTCGCCGTCCGCGTCGACGCCTACCGCGTATTCGAGGTCGCGCAAGGCGATGTCCCACTGGACATCGACCATCGAATCCCCGACGCGCAGCGTCAGATAGCTGTCACTGGGCTTGTGAGCCGCGGCAGGCAGCGAAACAAGGAAGATTGCGAGGAGGAGGACGCGGCGCACCCGATTACCTTCCCGCCTGCCGTGCGAGCGCCACGAGTCTGACGTCGTGCACGCGGTTGTCCTGCAACCAGTCGAGGACCGGCTGCGCGGCGCCCGAACTTCCCGCCGCGAGCGCAGCTTCGAGATAGATGCGCGCGTCCCAGGACTCGCGATGCACCGCCCAGTTCTCCTGCGCGAGCCGCAGCGCATCGTGCGGCTGCTTCAGCAGGTGAAGGGTGAAGCGCGCCTCTTCGCGCCGGTGGAGGCTGTCGCCCCGGAGGCGGGCGGCGGAGAAGCGCGCCTCGAGCGCATCCACATGCCCGGCCGCGCGTGACAGCCCCAGCTTCGCCTCGGCGAGCGCGAGGCGCAGGAGCAATCCATCGGCGCGGATTCCGCTCTTGAGCAGCGCCACCACTTCGGCATCGCGGCCTTGGTCGAGCAGGAAATCCGCGTAGGCCGCTTTGAGGTAGGCATCCGGCTCGGCAACGGCGAGGGCTTCCTTGAAGTGCGCTTCGGCGAGCCGGCTCCTTCCCTGCCCCTCGGCCATCTCGGCAAGGCTCGTCAGAACCCACTGGCGCACGCCGGGCGACGCGCCGCGCTGCCGCGCCAGCGCGTCGCGCAGGCGCTCGTAGCTCGCCTCGGCCTGCCCGCTCGCGCTCGCGGCGCCTGCCCAGCACGCGGTGGCGACGAGCTCGCCGGCGAGGCGCTCGAGCGGCCGGCAGCTTTCCATCGCCTCGCCGAATGCGCCGCGCACTTGCTGGATCGTCGCGCGGGTGAGCCAGGCCTGGGCGTTGCGCGGTTCGATCTCGAGCGCCGCCGAGAGATCCGCCAGCGCGCTTGGAAAATCGTGCAGGCTCTGGCGGATAGTCGCGCGCAGCACCAGGACGCTCGCCGGCGCACCCGCGTTCCACCACGGCGCGAGCGCGGCCTGCGCGTAGCCGAGGTAGCGCGGATCGGCGTCGGCGCGCGCCCGCTCGATGTAGCGGCGCGCGGCGCGCGTCGCGAGCTCGAGGTTGCGCGGGTCGCTCGCTAGCGCGAGCCGAAGCTGCCTGAGCTCCCGCGAGAACGGGTCTGCGGAAGCAACAGGCAGCGTTTCGAGGACCTCCTTCGGATCCGCCGGAACGAACGGTGCTGCGACGCAAGTTCCGGCGGCGAGCAAGACAACGCTAAGGATTCTCATGCCGGCGGTTGCGTCCGTCCTGCGGCGTGGCGAGGAACGGAAACCGGTCCGACAGCGGGCTGAAGTTGCGATTCACGCCGTCGCCGGCGCGGGCCGCGATGAAGTTCGCGCCACCCACCACGCGCACGGCGATGTCGGTCACGTCGTCCTTCGGGCGGCGGCCGTTGGGCCAGCCCGCCGGGTCCGGCGGCGTGGCGAGCACCGTCATCCGCCGCTGCTGCGCGAGCGGCGTCGGCGGAACGCCGAGGTCGAGCCGCAGCAGCTCGGACAGATTGCGGTCGGCGGGACCGTATTTAAGGAGCAGGTCGACGAGGTCCTCGCGTCCCGAAGTGTCCGCGGGCACGCCGAACACGAGCTGCAGCGCGAGCGCCAGGCGCGGGTTGCGGTAGTAGTCGAGGAACTGCTCTTCCTGGTTTGGGTCCGTCGCGTTCCAGCGGTCCTTGTCCTTGGTGCCGATGATCGCCTCGTTGATCAGCGGATTCGCCAGGCGCTGCACCTGCACCGCGGGCCCGGCGTCGAAGCTCCGGTCATCGAGCTCGCCGCCGTCCGTTCCGCGCGCCGCCGTGCGCAGCACGGTCACCTTGGGGCGGCTGGTGCTCGCGTAGGCGCCGAGCCTGGGTTGCTTCGACTTGCCCGGCGCTGCGCGGTCACGGGTGATGAGCGATGCTGGCACCTCGAGCGCGATGGTCTGGACATTCAGGCTGCCGATCATGTCGATGCCGAACGGATTGACGTCGTCATTGGCGTCCTCAGCGGGCGTAAGGAGTGGCGGGTTGCGGCGGAAGTTGAGCGTATCGAAGGTTGCGCCGAGGTCGATGTAGAACGGGTCGCCGCGTTGGCCCGCGAACACCCGGACTCCGTTTTGCAGCGTGTTCACGCCCTGGCTCGCGAGACTCGCGTAGTCCGGCATCGTGCTCGGCCCGGCATTGGACGGGACCGCGATCAGGCCGTCGGCAAGCTTCTGCCGCTTGCCGTCGCGCACCATCGTGACGCTGTACCGCTGGCGCAGGCCCAAACCTTCCGAGCCGGGCCCGTCGAGCGAAGTGATCGCGGGCAGCGGGGTCGCGCAGGGAGGCGTGCGGGTGCCGCAGCCGAGATAGGAGACGAAAAGGCCGAGCTGGTCGACCAGTCCGCGGACCTCGGTCCTGAACTGGAACTCGAACTCGACGTCGTCGGCCTTCCCGTCGAGGTTGTTGTCGATGTGGAAGGCATAGCGCACGTTCGGATCGAAGCCGAAGTAGTTCGGGCCCGAGCTCGGCTCGCCGCCGGGAAAGACGTTCATGATCAACACGATCTTGTCGTCCTTGCCTGCCTCGTAGCTGCGGAACATGAAGAAGTCGGTGATGTCGGCGGGCGCGTCGAGCGAGATGAGCGGCGCCTCGCGGTGGCTCGCTGCCAGCGCGGGCGGCGCGACCGCCAGGACCGACAGTCCGAGAATCGCGCTGCGAAGGGTTCGAGACAAAAGGGTTGTACAACCAGGCTTTCCAGGCTCCACGGGTTACCTCCTTGTTAGGCGCGAGGCCTCGCGCATATGCCCTCTACGGGCATCGCGGTCTCGTGGATGCGGCTTCGGGGACTATTCCGGCTGGATGCCGGCTTCGCGCATCAGCTTGGCGTAGTACGGAAGGTCGGCGCGGATGCGCTCGCCGAGCTCTTCGGGCGTGCTCGGCGTGATGTCGATGCCGGCGGCGGCGAACTTCTCCTTGAGCTCCCGCGTGCGCAGGACCTCGCCCACCTCCCGGTTCAGGCGCTCGATGATCGGGCGCGGCGTGCCTGCCGGGGCGACCAGCCCAAACCACACCGTGATATCGAACTCGGCCACGCCCGACTCGGCCATCGTCGGCAGCTCGGGCATTGCTTCGGTGCGCTTGCGGCCGGTCGTGGCGAGGGCGCGCAGCTTGCCGCTTTTCACGTGCGGCAGCGAGCTCACGCCGCCCTCGAACATCATGTCGACCTGGCCGCCGAGCAGATCGGTGATGGCGGGCGAGCTTCCCTTATAGGGCACGTGGACGATGTCGACTTGCGCGCGAGTCCGCAGCATCTCGCCGGCGAGATGCTGCGAGCTGCCGTTGCCGATCGAGGCGAAAGTGAGCTTGCCCGGCCTGGCGCGCGCGAGCGCGACCAGCTCCTTCACTGAATTTGCCGCCACCGACGGGTGCACCACCAGGTAGAGCGGCGTCGTGAACAGCATCGAGACCGGGGTGAGGTCGCGCACCGGATCGTAGGGTAGCTTCCGTCGCGCAAGCGTGTTGACCACCAGGCCCGACTGCGTGCCCATGAAGATGGTGTGTCCGTCGGGTGGCGCCTTTGCGGTGGCCTCGGCCCCGATCGCCTGGCTTGCGCCCGGGCGGTTGTCGATCACCACCGGCTGACCCAGGCGTTTGGCAAGGTCCTCGCCTACCGCGCGCGCAAAGCTGTCGCCCAGCCCGCCGGGCGTGTACGGGACGATGAAGCGGATCGGACGGCTTGGATAAGGCTGCGCATGGACCGGCAATGCAGCGATCAACGACAGCGCAAACGCCGGCACGAGGATTGCTGTCCAAGAAACAAGGAGCGTACTCATGGCACTACCCCTATTCAGGCTGGCCCTGATGGCCGGCGCAGGCTACTTCTTCTACAACCGCTACCGCAACCACAACCGCTCGCAGACCAATGCGAGTGACGCGATGGACGACATCGAGCTCGGGCCCAACCCCCACCCCGAGGAAGTGCTCGACGCGGGCGTCAAGGAGACCTTTCCGGCGAGCGACCCGGTCTCGGTCAGCGTCACGGGTGAGACGGCATACGAAAAGAAGAAACGCGGCGAGCTCCGCTAGCCTCGCCTGAAAATCGGGGTCAGACCCCGTTTCCCTGGTTGTCCCTTCGGCCGGACGCCGGGATAGACTATCGCGCTCTGAACAACAACTGCCTGCCAGGGGAGCGTACATGCATCGAAACCTACGGCTTTTCGCGTTGACAACCATCGCGCTCGGCGCGGCCGGTTCGAACGCCCAGACGCCGCCGCCCGCCATCGAGGGGCCGGTCTACGTCGCGACGTACGTGGAGGTTCTGCCCACCGCCATCAAGGATGGTAGCGCGCTGCTGAAGCAATACCGCGACGCGACCCGCAAGGATGCCGGCAACCAGCGTGCTGAGGTCGTGCAGGAAGCGAACCGTCCTACCCGTTTCGTCGTCATGACGATCTGGGGCGACCAGAAGGCCTTCGACGCCCACGGCAAGGCGGCGCACACCGCCCAGTTTCGGGACAAGCTCAAGGCCGTCCACGCCGCCCCGTACGACGAACGCGTGGGCAGCGGCATGGCAGTCGCCGCAAAGGATTCCCTGAAGGGCGGATCCGTGGTCGTGGTCACGCACGTCGACGTTCCGCCGCCGTCCAAGGACACGGTGATACCCATGCTGCAACAGCTTGCCGAGGCGAGCCGCAAGGACGCCGGCAACCAGCGCTTCGAGGTGCAGCAGCAGGCCAGCCGGCCGAATCACTTCACGGTCGTCGAGGCCTGGGCAGACAAGAAAGCCTACAACGGGCACGTGCTCGCCTCGCACACGCGCCAGTTCCGCGACAAGCTGGGACCGATGAGCGGCGCGCTCTACGACGAGCGGCTTTTCAAGCCGGTCGACTAGAAGCGGGAGTCCCGGCGGGCGCCTAGCGCAGCCGCTCGCCGAAGCGCTCGAACCGCGGCGCCCAGTTGCCCTTGATGTCGGCCGAGGCCACGATCGCGACGGCGCGGCCGATCAGCAGCTCGCGCGGCACGAGGCCGAAGTAGCGCGAATCCGCGCTGTCGTCGCGGTTGTCACCGAGCATCAAATAGCGTCCCGCGGGAAGCACGACCGGGCCGAAGCTGTCTTCCTCCGAGCCGTCGGGCAGGTGAAACCACTGCACGACGTGCGCGCCAGAGCCGGTGATCTCGCTCAAGCGCAGCGCATGAACCGTCGTCCCGGGCGCCAGCTTCTCCACGGCCGTTCCGATCGGCGCGTACGTGGCCGCCTTTCCGTTCACCACCAGCACCTTGTTGCGCATCGCGACCGTGTCGCCGGGGACCGCGACCAGGCGCTTGATCAGCCGCACGCCGTCCCTGGGCGAGGAGAACGTGACGATGTCGCCGCGCTTCGGCTCGCCGAGGTGCGCGACCACGATGTCGGTGAGCGGTACCTTCAGGTCGAAGGCGAGCCGGTTGACCAGCACCACGTCGCCTTCGAGCAGCGTCGGCCGCATCGAACCCGACGGAATCGGGTTCCAGTCCGCGACCGCGGTCCTGAAGAGCCCGAACAGCAAGATGAAGACGATGAAACCCCGGTTGTTGCGAATCCACTTGGGCATGCTGGACCCCGCCTTTTGGTTCTGGCTTTCTCTGTTGCTACAGACCGGGAATCTCCGGTTTGGTTCTGACCTTCGGTTAGGTCTTGCGCTTCTTGCTGGTGACGCCGGACTCTTCGATCACGACGGGGATCTCGGCGAAGTTCATCGGCGCCATGACGTGAGCTCCGGCGACGCCGGGAATGTCGGCGAGTTCCTGAAGCACCTCGATGCAGATCTTTCGCCCTTCGCGCTTCGGGTCGGCGGCCTTTTCCAGGCGCGCCACCATCGCGTCGGGAATCAGCGTGCCGAAGAGCTTTTCGCGCATCCAGCGCGCCGAGCGCGCCGAAGGAATCGGCGCCACGCCGATCAGGATGGGAATCTTGACGCCAGCCTGCAGAAGGCGCGCCGCATACCTTCGCGCGACGCCGGTGTCCATGCAGAACTGCGTCTGGACGAAGTCGGCGCCGGCGGCGAGCTTGGCGCGCAGGCCGTTGGGCTCCCAGTCCGGCGGCGGATCGATCGGCATGTCGGCCGCGCCGAGGAAGATGTCGAGCTTCCCGCCGATCTCGCTCCCCGACGGAAGCTTGCGAGTGCGGCGCATGCGCTCGGCCATCGCGAGCAGGCCCTTGCTGTCGAGGTCGAACACCGGCTTCGCGTCGGGTTGGTCGCCAGTCTTGGGATTGTCGCCAGCCAGCATCAGCATGTTGCGGATGCCGAGGGCCTCGGCGCCGAGGATGTCGGCCTGCAGCGCGAGGCGGTTGCGGTCGCGGCAGGTCATCTGGACGATCGGCTCGATGCCGTTCTGCACCAGGAAGTGGGCCGCGGCGAGGCTGGAGAGATGCACCTTCGCGCCGGCGCCGTCGGTGACGTTCACGGCGGTGGCGACCCCCTTGAGCGGCAGCGCGCGGCTCAGGAACTCGGCCGGATCGGTGGACACCGCCGGCGTAATCTCGGCGGTGACGACGAAATCGCCGGCCTGCAGCCTCGCCTGAAGGTGGGTCGCCATCTATGATCGCGGTTTGCCCGAGCTGCCCGATCTTACTGTCTACCTGGAAAGCCTGCAGTCGCGGATTGCGAACCGCCGGCTGCTGCGCGTCGTCCCGCTCAACCCGTTCTTTCTGCGCACCGCCGTGCCGCCGCTCGCCAGCGCCGAAGGTCGAAAGGTGCAGGGTCTGCGCCGCCTGGGCAAGCGCATCGTCATCGAGCTGGAAGGCGAGCTCTACCTCGTAGTGCATCTCATGATCGCCGGCCGCCTGAGGTGGTACGACAATCGGGACGACAAGCCGCCGAAGAAGATCGCGCTGGCGCTGCTCGAGTTCGAAAGCGGGAGCCTCGCGGTGACCGAGGCGGGAACCAAGCGCCGCGCGTCGCTGCACCTCGTCCAGGGCAAGGCCGCGCTCGAGGCCATGGACCCGGGCGGCATCGAGATTTTCGCCTCGACCCTGGAAAAATTCCGGGAGGTATTGGTTTCCGAGAACCATACGTTGAAGCGCGCGCTGACCAATCCGCATCTCTTCGCCGGCGTCGGCAACGCGTATTCGGACGAGATCCTGCATCGCGCGAAACTCTCGCCGATCGCCATGACGAAGAGCCTCTCCGAAGCGGAGGTCGAGCGTCTGTACGCCGCGACGCGTGAGGTGCTGCGCGAATGGGTGGAGCGGTTGCGCGCCCAGGCCGGCGCCGGATTCCCGGAAAAGGTGACCGCCTTCCGCGAGGAGATGGCGGTGCACGGGCGCTACGGCAAGCCCTGCCCGGTCTGCGGCGCGCCGGTTCAGCGCATCGTCTACGCGGAGAATGAAACCAACTACTGCGCGCGCTGCCAGACCGGCGGACGGATCCTCGCCGACCGCGCGCTGTCGCGGCTGCTGAAGAAGAGCTGGCCGCGCTCGATCGACGAGCTCGGATGAGAGCGGTTTTCCACTTTGCTTCCCCATTGCGGGTTTTCTTGAACCGGGCATACCGGGAGGAAACGTTCGAATACGACTGCGCGAGGGCCGCAACTCTCAAGAACGCGATCGAGGCGCTCGGCGTTCCGCACACGGAAGTCGGCGCGCTGCGGGTGAACGGCGCGCCGGCGACGCTGCAGCGGATCGTGCGCGAGGGCGACTACGTCGAGGTGGAAACAACGAAACCGGACTCTGACCCCGATTTGCGGTTCATCGCCGACGCGCACCTCGGCGGCCTGGCTCGGTTCCTGCGCATGCTTGGGTTCGACACGCTGCACCGCAACGCCTTCAGCGACGAGGAAATCCGACAGCTTGCGGAGACGCAACGCCGTGTCGTGCTCACGCGCGACCGCGAGCTTCTCAAGTGCCGCGAAATCGCGCGCGGCGCTTATGTGCGGGCGCTAAAGCCGGAGGCGCAGCTAAGGGAGGTGGCCGGGCGCTACGGGCTCGCGGCGCACGCGAGGCCGTTCAGCCTGTGCCTGGGCTGCAATCTGCCGCTCCAGCCGGCGGAGCGCAGCGCGGTCGCCGCACGGGTGCCGCCTGCTGTGCTAGATCTGCACGAGCACTTCGTGCGTTGCCCGGGATGCGACGGCGTGTTCTGGCCGGGCTCGCACTATCGGCGCATGCTCAGCGCCGTTCGGTCGTCTTTTGACGTGCCGAGTTGAGCGCGTTCGCGCTCTGTTGGTAGAACGCCGACACCGCGTCGCCGAGCGCCGATGCGGCTTGTAGCTGCGCGTCCAGCACGCTCCGGAAAGCAGTAAGTTGCTGGTTTTGCAAACGTTCGGCGTTCTCTAGCGAAACCTGCATCCAGTCGAGTGCGCCCTTGAAACCGCTGCGGTAGAGATCGAACAGCTCGGGTTGAGGCTGCGGCATGACGTTACTCCTTGGCAGGCTGGACCTTGCTCCCTTCGGCATAGCACCTCCGCGTTCGAATTTTGCTTGCGTAACCGAATATACGCCCACGTGAGCGCAATTCGAAAATGTCAATGGAAAACATAGTCCGCCTCGACGAGTACCGCAAAGCGCGCAACCCGGCGCGGGCGCCTAAAGCGCCCGACGCGCCACGGTTTTTCTGCCTGAGCTGCGACACCGACCAGTTCAAGCTCTACGCCTCGGGCAGCGTGCATTGCGCGGCCTGCGGCGCGCTGATCCGGAATATCGGCGTTTCGGATTCGGTCGCGCGCTAACGTTAGAATTGGGGGTTTTTGGCGCATCGCGCGCCAAACACCTCCAAGGTGCAGGTACAACTCCCTACCGGCGATGCCATCGTCATCCGTGGCGCGCGCCAGAACAACCTCAAGAACCTGACTCTCGCGATTCCCACCGGGGAACTGGTGGTGGTCACGGGCGTGTCGGGCTCCGGCAAGTCCTCGCTCGTCTTCGACACCCTCTACGCCGAGGGCCAGCGCCGCTACGTCGAGACGTTCAGCCCCTACGCCCGCCAGTTCCTCGATCGCATGGACAAGCCCCAGGTCGACGCGGTCGAAGGGATTCCGCCTGCGATCGCCATCGACCAGACCAACCCGGTGCGCACCTCGCGCTCGACCGTCGGCACGATGACGGAGCTGAACGACCACCTGAAGCTGCTGTTCGCGCGCGCGGCGACGCTGCATTGCCGCGGCTGCGGCAAGGCGGTCAAGCGGGACACGCCTTCGTCGATCCACGAAGAACTGGAAAAACTGGGGGAGGCCAGGGTCGTCGTCACCTTCCCGGTGCCGATTCCGAAGAACTTCACCGAGAAGGAAATCGAGGAGCTCCTGCAGCGCCAGGGCTACACGCGCCTGCATTCGCGCTCGAAGGGCCTGCTCGAGGTCATCCAGGACCGCATCAAGCTCCCGGCCGAGCGCGCGCGCGTGGTCGAGGCGCTCGAGTCCGCGCTGCGATTCGGTCAAGGAAAAGTGAACATCTATTCGGGGTCAGAGCCCGATTTCGTCTGTCACCGCTTCTCCTCCGATCTCCACTGCGCCGACTGCGACATCCACTATTCCGAGCCGACGCCGGCGATGTTTTCGTTCAACTCGCCGCTCGGCGCCTGCGAGGCCTGCCGCGGGTTCGGCCGCGTCATCGGCGTGGACTTCGGCCTGGTGGTGCCCGACGAGTCGAAGACGCTGCGCGAAGGCGCGGTGCGCCCGTGGCAGACGGCGAGCTTCAAGGAATGCCAGGACGACCTCGACAAGTATGCCAAGAAGCGGGGAATACCCCTCGACCGTCCTTGGAAAGATCTTGCTGGGAAGGAAAAGCTGTGGGTGCTCGAAGGCGAGCCCGAGTGGGTGAGCTGGCGCAAGTCCTGGCCGGGCGTGTGGTACGGCGTGCGCCGCTTCTTCAAGTGGCTCGAGACCAAGGCCTACAAGATGCACATCCGGGTGCTGCTCTCGAAGTACCGCGCCTATACCGAATGCGTTCAATGCCTGGGTACGCGTCTGAAGCCGGACGCGCAGCTCTGGAAGCTCGACGCTACGTCGATCCATGAATTGACTCTTCTCCCAATCACCCGCACCCGGGATTTTTTTCAAAAGCTCGAGCTGCCGGCGCCCCTGGACGAAGCCACCGACCTGCTGCTCGGCGAGATCCGCACGCGCCTGGGCTACCTCTGCGACGTCGGGCTGGGCTACCTCACGCTCGACCGGCAGTCACGCACGCTTTCGGGCGGCGAAGTGCAGCGCATCAACCTGACCACCGCGCTCGGCACGTCGCTCGTGAATACGCTGTTCGTGCTCGACGAGCCCTCGATCGGCCTGCATTCGCGCGACATGGGGCGAGTCATCAACGTGATGAGGCGGCTGCGCGACGCGGGCAACACGCTGGTGGTGGTCGAGCACGACCCGCAGATCATGTTCGCCGCCGACCGCATCCTCGACATGGGGCCGGGTCCCGGCGAGCGCGGCGGCGAGATCGTGTTCTTCGGCGCGCCGGAGAAGCTCAGGTCCGAAAGCTCGCTGACGGGCGAATACCTCTCGGGCCGCAAGGTGGCCGCCGAGCCGCGCCCGGCGTCTGCGCCCAGGACTTTTCTCGAGGTGATGGGCGCCGCCGAGCACAACCTCAAGGGCATCGACGTGCGCCTCCCGCTCGAGCGGCTGGTGTGCGTCACCGGCGTGTCCGGTTCCGGCAAATCGACCCTGATCCAGGACGTGCTCTATCCGGCGCTGCGCAAGGCGCAAGGCAAGCCTAGCGAGCCGCCCGGCGCCCACCGCACGCTCCGCGGCGCCGACCGGATCGACGAGGTGGTGCTGGTCGACCAGTCGCCGATCGGCAAGACGACGCGCTCGAACCCGGCGAGCTACGTCGGCGCGTTCGACGAGATCCGCAAGCTGTTCGCGAAAACGCCGGTGGCGCGCGAGCGCGGCTATACGCCGGGCACCTTCAGCTTCAACTCGGGCAACGGCCGCTGCCCGACCTGCTCCGGCTGCGGCTTCGAGCACGTCGAGATGCAGTTCCTGTCCGACGTGTATCTGCGTTGCCCGGACTGCGACGGGCGGCGCTATCGCGGCGAAGTGCTGGAGGCGAGGATCGAGGGCAAGTCGATCGCCGACGTCCTCGAGATGACGGTGCGCGAGGCGAGCCGCTTCTTCAGGAGGAGCGACGCGGTCCAGGCGCGGCTCGCGCCGCTCGTCGACGTGGGCCTCGAGTACCTGCGCCTCGGCCAGCCGGTGCCGACGCTCTCGGGCGGCGAGGCGCAGCGGCTCAAGCTCGCCGGCCACCTCGTCGAGAGCGGCGACGAAGGCGCGAAGCTGTTCCTCTTCGACGAGCCGACCACCGGCCTGCACTTCGACGACGTGGCGAAGCTGGTGCGCGCCTTCCGCCAGCTCCTCTTCGCCGGGCATTCGCTGGTCGTGATCGAGCACAACCTCGACGTCATCCGCGCCTCCGACTGGATCATCGACCTGGGACCGGAGGGGGGCGACGCCGGCGGCGAGATCGTTTTTGCAGGTCCACCCTCCGAAGTCGTCCATCATCCCGATTCCCATACTGGCAAGGCGCTGCGCGAATACGCCGAGGCGTTCAAGCGACCGATCGCCGTGCGCGAGCCCCGCGGCGCCTACCTCGGGAACGCGATCCGCATCCACAAGGCGCGCGAGCACAACCTGAAGAACATCGACGTCGAGATCCCGCGCGGGCGCTTCACCGTGCTCACCGGCGTGTCGGGCTCCGGAAAATCGACGCTCGCCTTCGACATCCTGTTCGCCGAGGGCCAGCGCCGCTACCTCGAATCGCTCAATGCCTACGCGCGCCAGTTCGTGCAGGCGGCCTCGCGCCCCGACGTCGATGCGATCTACGGCATCCCGCCGACGGTGGCGATCGAGCAGCGCACCAGCCGCGGCGGGCGCAAGTCCACGGTGGGCACGCTCACCGAGGTGCACCACTTTCTGCGGCTGCTGTTCGTCAAGCTCGGCACGCAGCACTGCCCGGACTGCGACATCCCGATCGAGCCGCAGAGCGAGGACGCGATCGCGGCGCGCATCCTCAGGCAATACCGCGGGCAGAAGGTTTCGCTGCTCGCGCCGCTGGTCGTGAACCGCAAGGGCGTCTACACGGACCTCGCCAAGTGGGCGCTCGGCAAGGGCTACTGGCACCTGCGGGTGGACGGCAAGCTCACGCCGACCCGGCCGTTCCCGCGGCTGGATCGCTTCAAGGAACACAGCATCGAGCTGCCGGTTGGCGAGATTCGCATTTCGCCCAAGGCAGAAGGAGAGTTGAGGCAGCTACTGTCGAAAACCCTGGACATCGGCAAGGGCGTGATCCATGTGCTGAAGGACAAGGAGCTGCAGGTGTTCTCCACCAAGCGCGCCTGCCGCTCGTGCGGCCGCAGCTTCCCCGAGCTCGACCCGCGCCTTTTCTCCTACAACTCCAAGCATGGCTGGTGCGCCGCCTGCTACGGCACGGGGATCGCGATCGAGGACGTGGAGTGGACCGACGAGCGCGCGCGCACCGGCGCCGAGGACCACGTGCTCGACTCGTGGATCGAGTGGCTCGAGCTCGAGGAGGCGTGCGCCGAGTGCGCCGGCCAGCGCCTGAACCGCGAGGCGCTCGCGGTGCGCTGGCGCGGCGAGAACGTCGCCAAGTATTCAGCTCTTCCCATAGAAGTACTGAAGGATCAATTCTCGAAAATCGCGCTTTCCGGTCGCGAAGGCGAGATCGCGCGCGACATCGTCTCGGAGCTGAACGCGAGGCTCGGCTTCCTCGAGGAGGTCGGGCTGGGCTATCTCACGCTCGACCGCTCGGCGCCCACGCTCTCGGGCGGCGAGGCGCAGCGCATCCGCCTCGCGGCGCAGCTCGGCTCCAACCTGCGCGGCGTGTGCTACATCCTGGACGAGCCCACCATCGGCCTGCACCATCGCGACAACCGCATCCTCCTCGACGTGCTCGAGAAGCTGGAGGCCAAGGGCAACTCGCTCGTGGTGGTCGAGCACGACGAGGACACGATCCGGCGCGCCCACCACGTGATCGACCTCGGCCCGGGCGCGGGCAAGCTCGGCGGCCAGGTGATCGCCGAGGGCGCGGCGGCGGACCTGATGCAGCACGCGGACTCGCTCACCGGCCGGTTCCTCAAGTCGCCGCTGCTTCATCCGCTGCAGCCCCGGCGCCGGGTGCCGCGCGCACACCCTTGCATGGAGGTGCAGAAGGCGAAGCTGCATAACCTGAAGGGAATCGATGCGCGCATCCCGCTCGAGCGGCTGACCGTCGTCACCGGCGTGTCGGGGTCGGGGAAATCGACGCTCGCCCGCGATGTTCTGTATGAATCCCTGGTCAACAAGGCGGCGGTAGGCTGCAGGATTGTCAAGGGCGCGCAGGCGATCGAACGCACTCTGGAAGTCGACCAGACGCCGATCGGCAAGACCCCGCGCTCGTGCCCGGCGACCTACGTCGGCTTCTGGGACGCGATCCGGCGCCTCTTCGCCGATACGAGCGAGGCGCGCATGCGCGGCTGGACCGCGAGCCGCTTCTCCTTCAACACCGCGGGCGGGCGCTGCGAGGGATGCGAGGGCCAGGGCATCAAGAAGATCGAGATGTCCTTCCTGCCCGACGTGCGCGTGACCTGCGAGGCCTGCGGCGGCGCGCGCTTCAATCCCGAGACGCTGCAGGTGAGGCTGCGCGGGAAAACCGTGGGCGAAGTGCTGGCGATGAGCGTCGACGAGGCGCTCGAGTTCTTCGCCGCGCACCCCTCGATCCGGCGCTGCCTGCAGCTCCTGCAGGACGTGGGCCTCGGCTACCTCACGCTCGGCCAGCAGAGCCCGACGCTGTCCGGCGGAGAAGCCCAGCGCATCAAGCTGGTCTACGAGCTTTCCAAGACCAACGCGACCAAAACCCTGTATGTGCTCGACGAGCCGACCGTCGGCCTGCACATGGCCGACGTGGAGAAGCTGATCCGCGTCCTGCACCGCCTGGTCGACGCCGGCAACACCGCGGTGGTGATCGAGCACAACCTCGACGTCATCGCCGAGGCCGACTGGCTCATCGACCTCGGCCCCGAGGGCGGCGGCGGCGGCGGCGCGATCGTGTACCAGGGCGCGCCGGAGGGCATCAAGCCCGGACACACCGGCGCCGCGCTGAGGAGCTTCCTCGCCGAGCGCAAGGCGGCATGACGCGCGGCGCGGCGCTCGCGCTGATGGTCGCCGCGCCGGTCCTGTGGAGCAGCGCCGGCGTGGTGACCCGCCACATCGAGCGCACCGAGGCGCTCGAGCAGGTGTTCTGGCGCAGCTTCTTCGCTTTCGCTTTTGTCGCCGGCACGTTGCTTTTCACGAGAAAGAATCCACTTCGCGCGGCTCTGGCTGCGGGAGGAGCAGGTCTATTTTCAGGCGCGCTGTGGGCGGTGATGTTCACTGCGTTCGTGATCGCGCTCTCGCTCACCACGACCGCGAACGCGCTGGTGGTGATGAGCATCGCGCCGCTCCTTACTGTGGTGTGCGCGCGGATCGTGCTCACCGACCCGATCCCCTTGCGCACGTGGCTTGCCGCGCTGGCCGCAATGGCTGGGATCGCCGTCATGTTCAGCTCTTCCGTCGACAACCCACAACACGTGGGCGGAATGCTGGTGGCGCTAGTGATCCCGGTGGCTTCGGCCTTGAACGTCGTGGCGCTGCGCAAGCACTCGGCGACAGTCGATCTCATCCCTGCGGTGATGCTGGGCGGCGCGCTCTCGGCGCTGCTCGCGCTGCCGCTCGCGCTCCCGATCTCGGCCTCGGGCAGGGACCTCGCGCTGCTCGCCTTCCTCGGTGTGTTTCAGCTCGGCCTGCCGTGCATGTTCCTGGTAATGGCGAGCCGCGCGCTCTACGCGCCCGAGATCGCGCTGATCG
The DNA here is from genome assembly GCA_035554435.1 of Burkholderiales bacterium. GTDB lineage: Bacteria > Pseudomonadota > Gammaproteobacteria > Burkholderiales > SG8-39 > SCGC-AG-212-J23. The sequence continues at coordinate 30,265 of DATMJC010000080.1, forward strand.
GCCTGCTCGAGGTGGTGCTCGGACCGCTTTGGGCGTGGCTCGGCGCGGGGGAACGTCCTGCGAACGCAACCCTGCTCGGCGGGGCGCTGGTGCTCGCCGCCCTCACGGCCAATGCGGCATGGGCCTCGGGTCCTCTCGGCAGGACCACGCCCTCGTAGCGCAGTCGTTCGACCTACCTCTTGCCGGCGGCCTGGTCGAGCGATTCCTTGCACAGGTCTTTGCCGCCGCGGACGCGGTCGAAGAATCCCTGCGCCAGGACCGATGCTCCTCCGGTGACCATGGCGGCGGCGCCGGCCGTCGCTGCCTTCGCGCTGACACCCAGCCTCGGGCTCGCGAGCGTGCCGGCCACGTGGATGAACGGGTTGGCGAACATCCCGGCGCTGACGCCGATGCCCTTGCGAGGACGTGTGTTGAAGTCGAACGACAACTCTTCCGTGCGCAGATCGATCGCGCCGCCGGCGACGATGGTCACCTTCTGCGACTGAACCAGCACGGGCTTGACCGCCATCTGACCGTCGACGATGTCGGCCCGCGTAACGGTGCACTCGAGCAGCGTGTACGGGTCCTGCGCGGAAAACGGATTCAGCTTGCCCGCGAGTTCGCTGAGCAGACCGCTGCCGACCAACCCCAGCAGGCCGCTTGGCAGCTTGCCCGGCTCCTGCGTCAGCAGGATGCGCCCGTTGGCTCCCGACGCCAACTGCCGCGCCGTGGCGCCCTTCGCGAGAAGAGTCACTTCGGCGTTCGTCGGCGGCTCTTCGGTCGGATCGGTTCCGGCAGCGCCGAGGCCTGCGCGCAGGGTCTTCGTGACCAGCTTGAGATCGAGCTCGGCAGTGCCGTCGGCCGCAGGCGCGAGCGCGAGCACTGCTTCAACCGTGCCCTCGACCCCGCCTTTTGCGCGCGCATCGAGTGTCAGCCGGCCATTTTCGATCCGCAGCGTCGCATCGGCGTCGCGCAATGCGCCCACTGCGGGCCTGACCTCGGCGAAAGCGACGTGAACCTTCGCGTCGGCCTCCTTGAGTTTCGCGAGCGGCAACGGTGCCTCGTCGAAGATGTACTTGGCCGGGGGTGGCTTCGGCTTGGCGGCCGACTTCCCGTTTGCGGCGTCCCCTTTCGGCTTCTCGGTGAGCGGCACCAGGTCCAGGCGGGGCGCGGCCAGCTCGACGTCGATGCGTGGTTTGCCGGTCTGGACGAGCGCCACCTGTCCGGTAAACGCATTCTCGCCAATGCGGCCCTTCATGTCCTTGACCTCGAGGCGGGTGCGGCGCGCGACGTAGCTCCCGCTCACCAACAAGGGAACCCCAGGCAACCCCTCTTGCAGCCGGGCGAGGTTCGCGGCGGCGACCTCGAAGCGCATGTCGATGCCGGTCCCACGGGCGAGGCCTATGGTCCCGTCGGCCTTCACCCTCACCCCCGCGTAGCGCGCGTCGAATCCGTCGAGCTTGATCTCCCTGGTTGAGGAAACGGAGTGACCTCCGAGCTCCAGAGCGCCGGCGGGCAGGCCGCGCACGTCGAACAAGCCGGCGAGACGCGCGAGATCCGCGAGCGAAACCGCGAAGCGCAGGTCCGACCCCGGCAGGCCGAGCGTGCGCAGCGTTCCGTCCACCTTCGCCGTGATGTCGCCGAGCTTCGCTGCGAGATCGACCCTGGTCGCCTCGCCGGCGTCGCTCAGCTGCACCGTGGCGCCGAGGGCGCCGCTCACGTACGGGGGCAAGTCGAGCTTCTTCAGCATGGCGCCGAGATCCGGGTGCGCAAGCTTCACCGCCAGGTCTGCGCCGCGCAGCGGATTGAGGCGACCGATGCCACCCCTCGCATCCAGGCGCAGCTCACCGAGCGCGGCCTCGATCGCGATGCGGATGTCGCGCCCGGAGATGAGCGCGTGCAGCGGCCCGAGCTCGCCGTTCACCGCGGCCGCGAACTCGTTCAGGCGGCCTTTCCCCGATACCGCAAGCAGATCGGCAGACCCGGGCGCGATGGTCAGGCTCTCGAGCTGCGCGACGCGTTCGGGCGTCTTTTGCGCGCGATAGATGATCCGCACATTGCGCAGCAGCGCGTTCACCACGACCGCGGGTAGGCGGGTGGCCCCGGAGCCGACCTGCTCGGGCTCCTCCGCTGGGGCGCCCGGTTTGCCGATGACCCAGTTGCCCTTTCCGTCCGGTCCCTCCTCCAGCAGCACGGCAACGTCGCTCAGCTCGACCGAGGGAATTTCCAATGGCCCCGAGATGAACGACCAGAGCCTGATCTCGGTCGAGAAGCGCCCGATCTCGACCATCTGCGGGCTAGAGCCCCAGGCCGCGTTTCCGACGCGCACGCGCTCAGCCAAGACTTTGATCGATGGCAGCAGCCTGAGCTCGAACGCTCCGTCGATGGCGAAAGGGCGCGCGATCTGGTCGGAGACCAGGGCCTCGATGCGCGCCTTGTGGACTCCCAGTCCTCCGAGACCGACGTAGAGCAGCGCCGCGATAAGTAAGCTCCCCGCGACGGCGAACGCCACCGCGATCGAGCGGCGAATTGACATTGGTGGACGCTACTTCGAAGTTTTGGTTTTCACCGGCCCAGGATCCGATCCGCCTGCTTCCTTCAGCTGCTCGCGCTGTCGCTGCCGCTCGGCCTGCATCTCGACCGCGAGCTTGTAGGCCACGTAGTACTTGTAGATATTCGACACGTAGGTAACGGTCTCGGCACCGATCCTCTGCGCCGCGATCACCTCGACGTTATTCAGCCACACGTTGGGGTCGAGGCCGCGCTTCTCGGCGCGGACCCGCAGGTCACGGATGCGGCCGGGGCCGGCGTTGTAGGCGGCGAAGGAAAAGAGCGTCTTGTTGAGCGCGTCCATCGGCTCGCCGGCGAAGAACTGGTCGCGCATGAAGCGCATGTACTTCACCCCGGCGTGGATGTTGGGCTCGAGCTGGCTGATGTCGCCGGTCCTCATGTCGGCGCCCGTGGCAGGCATCACCTGCATCACGCCGATGGCGCCGACCGCGCTTTTGGCGCTCTGGTCCAGGCGAGACTCCTGGTAACCCTGCGCCATCATCAGCAGGTAGTCCATGTCGTAGCGCTCGCCGTACTTACGGAAGAGCTCGACCGTGCGCTCGAACTTCTTCATCTCGGTGGGCGAGGTCGCCGCCTTTACGTAGCGCGTGCCGCCGGCGTATTTCTTGACCAGGCTCGAGCTGAACTGCGTGCCGTGTCCATATTTCGTGGCGAACGCCGAGACTTGCGCCTTGAGCTTGGGGCTGTCCTTGCGGATCATCCAGGCGATGTCGCCGCCCTCGTGGACGCGCAGGTCGTCACGGGGCTTGATGCGCTTGAACACTTTCGCCCACGTCAGCGCCTTGTAGCGATCGACTACCGTCAGGCCGATCAGGCCCGCATTCAGCATCTCGAGCAGGTCGTCGTCCTGAAGATCCTCCGGCGCTGACTTCAGCAATGCAGGCGCCCGGTTCTCTTTTGCAAGACGTTCATTCAGCGCCTCGAGGTGGCTCCAGTAGCTCGATGACTTGCGCGCAAATACCTGTTGTCCCGAAAGGTCCGCGAGCGACGCGAGTGCCGGCGAGGGCGTCCCGGTCACCACGATCTCGGCGACGTTGCGGAAAAAGGGCGCGCCGAAATCGACTTTTTCCAGCCGCTCCGGCGTCACGGTCAGGATCCCGGCGGCAATGTCGCCGCGACCTTCGAGCAGCGCCGGGATCAGCTTGTCGCGGGCCGTCGGGATGACGTGCACGCGTATGCGCAGGTGCTTTCCCGGCGTCTTGTATCGCCGGTTCAGCTCCTCCTCGAACTTGGTGAGGAGCTCCTGCTCGGCGCCGCTCTCGCGGCCGCGGTCGATCCAGTACTCCATGCGGGAAGGTGGGACCAGCGCGCGGATGCTGCGCCGCTCGATCATGCCGTCGAGGTCGCCGGTCCAGGGCGCCGCCACCCGGGCGAGCAGCGTGTCCTCGTCCGCAGCCTTGGCTTTCTGCCCAGCCGCCGGCGACGCCAGCGCGGTAAGGGCGACGGCGATCAGGGCAAGCAGCCCTCTGCTGCTCATCCTTCCAGTCTGCCCACGCCCGACCCGGGATGGAATTGGACCTTGGTCCCATTCGCCCACCGCTTGTCGTGGCGCAGCGTCAGCCGACCGTCGGTGCTCCCGGCCTGCTTCCGCATGCGCGACCGGCGCAATATCATTGAGAAAACCCGCTTGATGCACCCGCTCCGCACCAACACGAAAGGGGTGATCATGATCTCCAGATCCAGGCTGCTTCTCGCATTGACGGGCATCGCCCTGAGCATCGCCGCTTTCGCTCAATCGCCCGCTCCTGCCAAAGACGCGGACAAAGGCGCCGCCGAGGCTGCCGGGGACCCGCTTGGCAGGACCAATCCTCACGACACGGTGGTGAACTTCATCACGGCGGTCGAAAAGCGGGATCTCGCTCGAGCGGCCCAATACCTGGACGGCAAGCTCGGCCCCACCTACAAGGCGGAATTGGCCCAGCAGCTCAAGCTGATCATGGACAAGAGGCTGAGCCTCGATCTGAACTCAGTGAGCAGGAGTCCCGCCGGCGACGCGGACGACGGGCTGCCGCTGAACCGCGAGTCGCTTGGCCAGGTCGAGAACGGGGAGAGCATGCTCGAAATCCTGCTCGACCGTGTCCAGCGGGGCAAGAAGCCGGCGATCTGGCTGTTCTCGGCCGAAACGGTCCAGCAGCTTCGTGAGTTCCCAAAGGAGGACGCGCAGGTTTCCGGGATGGAGCAGCTTCTCCCCGCGGCGCTGGTCGAAAAGTCGCTCTTCGGCGTCGCGCTCTACCGCTGGATCCTCGTTCCGCTGACCCTTCTCGCCATTGCGGTGATCGCCTGGATGGCGACCGGCCTGGCGTCCACCCGGATTCAGCGTTTCTTGCGCCAGCGATCGGGCTGGGGCGCCTTCGTTGCGGGAGCGAGCTATCTGGGTCCCGCTCGCCTGCTTGTCTTTGCTGTACTGATGTGGCTGGTCGCGCAATTCGGAGCCACCCTGATGGTGCGGCAGCGCTGGACCCACCTTGCGCTGCTGCTGATGGCCCTGGGAGCGGGTTGGCTGTTCATGCGTGCCATCAATCCGGTCGCGTCCGGCTTCGTCGGGTACATGCAGGTCACGCAGCAGCAGCATCGGATCGCCCTGATCCACCTGTTTCGCGGCGTGGCAAAGTTCATCGCCGTCGTCACCGTAGTGCTGGTCATTCTCAGTCTCGGAGGCGTGAACCTCACGGCCGCCATCGCCGGCATTGGAATCGGCGGCGTGGCGCTGGCGTTCGCCGCCCAGAAAACCCTCGAGAACGTGTTCGGCACCGTGATGCTGGTGACCGATCAGCCCATTCGCGTAGGCGACCTCTGCCGGATGGGCGACACCGTGGGCGTCATCGAGGACATCGGGATGCGATCGACGCGCGTGCGCACCGCCGAGCGCACGATCGTCACCGTGCCGAACGGCCAGGCAAGCTCGATGATCGTGGAGAACTTCGCCACGCGCGACAAGATCTCCTTCAAGCACGTCATCGGGCTGCGCTACGAGACGACTCCGGATCAGCTGCGGCAGGTTCTCGCGGGCGTGCGCAAGCTGCTCGCGGGGCATGCGCAACTCCAGGCGGATTCCGCGCGTGTCCGCCTGGTGAGGTTCGGCGCCTCCTCGCTCGACCTCGAAGCCAGCGCCTATGTTCTCGCGACCGATCTCGACACCTACCTGAAAATCCAGGAGGAGCTGCTCCTGCAGATCATGGACGCGGTCGAGGCCGCCGGGACGACGCTGGCATTTCCAAGCCAGACGACGTATGTGTCCGTGGAGGCCGCCAGGAGCGACGCGGCGCTCGCCGGGATCCGGCGATCCCCGCCTGAAGAAGCCGATGCCGCAGCCCTGCGGGCGGCGTCGTAAACGTCCAACCGGCGTCGATATTCGGGTCGAGCCGCGCCTTATTTATCCTCGGGGTTCATCGTCTTGAACGCTAATGCCGCCGCCGCGGCACCGAGAAGTTGCGCGACAAGGTAGAGCCACAGCTTTCCCCACGGCAACATTCCCATGATCATGGCGCCAACGGCGACCGCCGGATTGAACGCGCCGCCGGAGACGTGTCCGACAGCGAACGCACCGACGAGGACAGTGAAACCGATCGCAAGTCCGAAGTAGGAGTTCCCGGCAGTGGCCTTGGCCGTCGCCACGTTGAGCACGACGTAGGCGAGCGCGAAGGTGAACAGAAACTCTGACGCGAATGCGGCGGGAACGTTGGCGTCGAGAGTGACCGCCTTCGCGGTTTTGAACGCCAGGAGGATGGCCGCTGCTGCTGCCGCGCCCACGAGCTGCGCGATCCAATAGGGCACGATGTCTGCGGCCGCGCAACGACCGCGAAGATAGACCGCGACGGTGACCGCCGGATTGTAATGCGCTCCGGAGATGTGCCCACCAGCGTAGATCATCACCATCAGCGCGGATCCGATTGCCAGTGCCGGTATGACGTCGGGTCCAGCGGCAATGCCGGTGGACCCGACAGTGAGGACCAGGAAGAACGTTCCGATCAACTCGGTGGCGTACTTTTTCATCTTCTGCCCTCCCTCCGAGGGCGCCTATTACCACGACTGGATCGTCACGGTCAAGAATAACCGGACCCTATCTAGAGTTGCTGTCGACTGCATCGCGTCGAAGACCAGCGCGCGATCGAGCGGGCAGAATTCGCCGTCATGACTGCCCAGCGGCGTGAATTTTACCGTCTGTGACGATCCGGCTTGCTGCGGCTGAAGCTGCGCGCACCCGGCGCAGCACGATGAAGACAAACGGGTTCTTATGGCTCATTTCCTCCTCCCCAGGAAACCGCGTACAATATGCCGTAAGCTTTCTGTCACGCGTACTTCCGGTTAGCGTTTCAGTCGTTGTTGGTTCAACGAGCGGCCCACCCCGGGTCGCCCAATAACAAGCTAAAGACAGCATCCGCCTGAACCGGTCGAAGGGTCCTCCCCTTCCCAGGCCGTGCTCAGGAGAAATCCATTACTACGTCGTTTGAATCACTCGGCCTCACGGCCGAGCTCTCGCGGGCGGTAGCCGACGAAGGCTATACCACCCCCACCCCCATCCAGGCGCAGGCGATTCCCGTGGTGCTCGCGGGCCGCGACCTGCTCGGCGCCGCGCAGACGGGAACCGGCAAGACCGCCGGGTTCACGCTGCCGCTTTTGCAGCGGCTCGCGCCGAAATCGAGCACCAGTTTTTCGCCCGCGCGCCACCCCGTGCGCTGCCTCATCGTCACGCCCACGCGCGAGCTCGCCCTCCAGGTCGAGGAAAGCGTGCGCACCTACGGCAAGTACCTCAAGCTCAAGTCCACCTGCATCTATGGGGGCGTGGGCATGCAGCCCCAGGTCGACGCGCTCCGCGGCGGCGTCGACGTCGTGGTCGCCACGCCGGGGCGCCTGCTCGACCACGTGCAGCAGAAGACCGTCGACCTGCGCCAGGTCGAGATCCTGGTGCTCGACGAAGCCGACCGCATGCTCGATATGGGCTTCATCCACGATATCCGCAAGATCCTCGCCCTGCTCCCCGCCACGCGCCAGAACCTGCTCTTCTCGGCCACCTTTCCGGACGAGATCCGCAAGCTCGCCGGGTCCTTCATGAAGGACCCGGTCACGGTCGAGGTCGCACGCCGCAACACCCCGGTCGAGCTCATAGGCCAGGTCCAGCACCCGGTCGCCTCCGATCGCAAGCGTGAGCTCCTCGCGCACCTCGTGAAGACGAACGACTGGAGACAGGTGCTGGTCTTCACCAAGACCAAGCACGGCGCGAACCGCCTCGCGCAGCAGCTCGAGAAAAGCGGCATCGAGGCCGATGCCATCCATGGCAACAAGAGCCAGAACGCGCGCGTTCGCGCCCTGACGCGCTTCAAGGACAATGAGTTGCGCGTGCTGGTCGCCACCGACATCGCGGCGCGCGGCCTCGACATTGAGGCGCTGCCGCACGTGGTCAACTACGACATGCCGCACGTCGCCGAGGATTACGTGCACCGCATCGGCCGCACCGGCCGCGCCGGCGTCGAAGGCGAAGCCGTCTCGCTGGTGAGCCCGGAGGACCGCCCGCTGATGGCGGCGATCGAGCGGCTGATCAATCGCACGGTCGAGCAGCGGGTCATCGAAGGATTCGAGCCCGGAACGCGCGGCGAAGCCCGGCAAGAGCAGCCTCGCCGGGAACAGCGGCAGCCGCAGCGCCGACCGCAACAGCAGCAGCAGCAACGCCAGAGCCACGGACAGCAGCAGCCACGCCGAGGCGACGGCCAGCAGCAGCGCCATCGCGGCAACGGTCAGCAGCAACCCAACCGCGGTAATGGCCAGCCACAGCCTCATCGGGGCAATGGCCAGCAACAGCCGCATCGCGGCAACGGCCAGCAGGTGCGGCGCGGTCCCCAACAGCAGCATCGCTCCGGCCGGCGTGGGGGCGCCCAGGGCTACATCAGCCCAGAATTGCAGGCCCAGATCGAGGAAGGCCGCAAGCTCGCGCGCCAGGACGTACGCGAGGACCCGGTCGAGAACCACGAGCCTGCCCCGGCACCCGCGCCGCGGCGAGCGCCCACGGTTACCCACCGCGCTACCCGCGGAATCCGCCGTGTGCTGGGCTCGCTCCTCGGCGGCAACAAGAACGAGAACGAGCCGGGCACATAGCTTGCAACATTTCCTCCATTCCCGAGCGAATGGAGGAGCGCATGCAACAACTCAGAAGGATCACCGACCGGGTCGCGAGAACCGGGCAAGCGGCGACCGACCAGGTCGCCGAGCAGCTTGCCGTGATGAGCAAGCGCGGCAACAAGGCCGCGAAGTCCGCCTACGGCTACGTGATGAACCACCCGAAGTCTGCGACCGCAGTGGTGCTCGGCACCGCGATGGCCGCAGGACTCCTGTGGTTCATGCAGCGGAACGGCGGTTACAACGAGGTGCGAAAGCAGGTCCTCGACCGCGTGCGCGACACAAAGTCGCGCGCTCGCGAACACGTCGCCACCTCGCCAGAGTAGCGGGGGGTGGCGCTGCACTTAAAATAGGTGCATGCGCGAACCCCAAACGAAGGCGATTCACCTCAAGGACTACGCTCCGCCCGCGTTCCGGGTCGAGACGGTCGAGCTCGATGTCGACATCCGCGAAGGCGACGCCTTAGTCAGGGCGAATCTGGAAGTAAGAAGGAATTCGGGCGGCCCGCTGGTGCTCGACGGCGACGAGCTCGAGCTCGTCTCGGTCAGCGTCAACGGCGCGCCCGCACGCCACGACGTCACGCCGGAAACGCTCACCGTGCACGACGTGCCGGACGCGTTCACGCTCGAGACCGTCACGCGCATCGTGCCGCAACAGAACACCAAGCTCGAAGGCCTGTACGCGACGAAGAACGGCTTCGTCACCCAGTGCGAGGCGCAAGGCTTCCGCCGCATCACCTGGTTCACCGACCGGCCCGACGTGATGGCGCGCTACACCACCACGGTGCGGGCCGACCGCGCGAAGTATCCGGTGCTGCTGTCGAACGGCAACCTCGTCGCCTCGGGCGTCGAAGGCGACCGGCACTGGGCGCGCTTCGTGGATCCGTTCCCGAAGCCT
>DATMJC010000081.1:0-28391 GCA_035554435.1 Burkholderiales bacterium
TCGCCGGGTTCGACGTCAACGCGTGGTTCGGCCTGTTCGCTCCGGCCGGGACGCCGCGCGAGCTGATCGCGCGCCTGAATGCCGCGTCGGCCGGCGCGCTTCGCCTGCCGGCGGCGCGCGAGCGTCTGGAAAGCCTCGGCCTCAGCCCTGCGCCCGGCGCGCCGGAGGAGCTCGCCGCGCTCGTGCGCGCGGAGCTCGACCGCTGGGCAAAGGTCGCCAGGGCGGCCAACCTCAAACCCGAGTGAAGACGAATTCGGGCTCTGACCCCGAATTGTGTGCTAAAAGGCGGGCGTGATCACGAACGGGGTTCTGGTCGCGGGGCTGATCGTCGGGCTGGTGTTCCTCTTGGCCGGCATGCTGCTCTGGAGCCGCGTCCACTCAGGCGGTGCGCTCGTCGTGACGGTCGGTGCGTTGCTCACGCTCGGCGCGGCGATCTATGCCCTCGCCGTGCTGCGGCCCTTCATCGGCAGGGCTTACGACGAGGGGTGGTACCAGCAGATCGACACCGTCGAGGCGCTCGCGACCGTCGGTCTTCTCATCTGCGCGGCCGGAATGGTCGCGCACGGGCTCGCGCTGCCCAAGCGCTGAAGTTCTATCTCTTTTCGGGCTAACGACGAGCGCGGCGCAGACCGCGACCGTTAGCTTTGTACGCGCGTCGACTGTGCGCCGCGTGTGAAGGAATTCTCGTACCGCGGGCATGGGGATTGCATCGCTCCCGGCTGCAGTTCTTCTTTCCCCCACTCTCCTAGGAGGAATCCAAATGAAGTTGAAAGTAGTTGTGACAGCGACAGCGGCAGCGCTCTTTGCACTCGCCGGTGTTGCGGCGGCGCAGAGTACGGGCAGTACGGGCAGCAGCAGCTCTTCGAGCCCGAGCGCGACCGACAGCAGCAAGTCCTCGGGTAGCAGCAGCTCTTCGAGCCCAAGCGCGACCGACAGCAAGTCTTCGGGCAGCGCCTCCGGCGGTGCTTCGAGCAGCTCGTCTTCGCCGAGCAGCAGCTCCTCGTCTTCGCCCAGCGCGGCTTCGCCGAGCTCGTCTTCTTCGTCGTCCTCGCCGAGCGCTTCCGGCGGCGCGAGCAGCTCCAGCAGCTCGACCCCGACGTTCTCGTCGGTCGACAAGAACGGCGACGGTTCGATCTCGCGGCAGGAGTGGGACGCCCACTTCAACAAGTCCGGCAGCAGCTCCAGCTCCTCGAGCGGCGGCACGTCGAGCAGCAGCTCGCCAAGCAGCAGCTCGCCAAGCAGCTCGTCGCCGAGCACGTCGGGCAGCAGCTCCACCTCGCCGAGCAGCAGCGGCATGGGTAGCTCCAGCTCCGGAACCGGCTCGAGCAGCAGCTCCTCGCCCAGCTCGTCGGGCACCAGCAAGTAAAGGAGGTAACCTTGAAGCTCATCTGTGCAGCTACGGCCGCGGCGCTTTTTGCACTTTCCGGCGTGTCGCTGGCTCAGGGCACGGGATCCACATACGGTGGCACGGGCAGCAGCGCTGGCACGACGGGAAGCCCATCGACTCCGGGGACGAGTTCCTCCGGCGTGTCGGGCAGCAGCGGCGCTTCCAGCTCGAGCAGCAAGTGCCTCGGCATGATGGGCTCGGAGCGCGAGAAGTGCCTCAAGGACGAAGGCATTACCACCGGCTCAAGCGCCGGCGGCACCTCGTCCTCGTCGGGTACCTCGCCGAGCCCCAGCTCCAGCGGCAGCAGCACCAGCATGGGGAGCTCGGGTGCGGTCCCGGGAACCGGCGGTGTAGGCTCGGGCCAGGGCGCCGGAAGCACCGGCACCCAGTCGGGCAATCAACCCGCCACTCCGGCGAAGTAGCAGCAGAAATCGTTGCAGATGCGGGCCGTCTCCTTCGCGGGGACGGCCCGCTGTACGATGGCCGCGTGAAAACAAGAAGCCCGCGGGAAAGCTTGTCTTCATCCGACGACGTCGAGCCGATAGAAGACCCGGACGCGATCGGCGCTGTGATCAACGATGCGGCGCTCGCCTATCGCGGCGTGATTCCCGCCGATCGCTGGCACGACCCTTACATGCCGCGCGAGGAGCTCGTGTCGGAGATGCGGGCGGGCGTGAGATTTTTCTGCCTGCGGCGAGATGAACGCGTCGCCGGCGTGATGGGGCTGCAGCATGTGGCCGACGTCGCGCTCATTCGACACGCTTACACGCTGACCTCTCGGCAGCACAGCGGAGTGGGAACGCTCCTCCTCGAACACCTCAGGCGGCAGACCGACCGGCCGCTCCTGGTCGGCACGTGGAAAGCCGCGACCTGGGCCGTGCGCTTCTACGAGCGGCGCGGCTTTCGCCTTGTTTCGGAGGAAGAGAAGGAGCGCCTGCTGCGTCGCTACTGGAAGATTCCCGACCGGCAGGTCGCCGAATCGGTGGTGCTCGTCCTCCAAAATTAGAGGAATTTTTTCAGTGCTCCGCGAGGAGCGAGCCCCAGCCGCAGACCTTGTCCTGGATGCCGTACTGCCGCAGCGCGTACCAGTAGGTCGCGGTATTGATCGCGATGACGGGCTTGTCGAGCCAGAACTCGGCCATCGCCGCGACTTCCGCCATGGCGAGGTTGGTCCCGACCTGGACCACCGCGTCGACGCCGCCGCGGTTCACCTCGATGATCGCGTCGCGCAGCCTTTGCTTCGACTCGTGCGCGATGAGCTGCGGGCTCGCGCACTTCAGGCCGAGCAGGTTCACCACCTCGTAGCCGCATTCGGTGAAGAAGCGATGCACCTGCCGATCGCCGATGGGCATGTAGGGCGTGATGACGCCGAGCCGCCTGACCGAGCTGCCGTAGGCGCGCAACGCGGCGCGGCACGCGTCCGCGCCCATCGCGACGCCGCGCTTTGCCGTCTTCTCGAGCTTTTCCTGCAATTGCGACGACCCCTCGACGCCGTCCCAGAACGTCTCGGCCGACATGCCGAGGATCACGTAGTCGGGATCGCAGGTGAGCACGGCCTCCAGCGCAGGGAAGAGCGCGCCGCGGATGTCGTCCATCATGCGCATGAAGCTCGCGTCGTCGGTCACCCTGCTGTCGGGAATCACCAGGCGCGAATGATGGTGCGTGATGCCCCACGGCCGCATCGCCTCGTACTCGGGCTGCACCGAGGTATTGGTCGAGGGCGCGAGCACGCCGAACTTGCCGCGCTGGCCGAGCGAGTCGGTCACGCTATTCGATCCTGATGTGCGCCTGCCGGACCACCTTCTCCCAGCGCGCGAGATCGGCGCGGATCTGCTCGGCGAACTGCGCCGGCGTGTTGCCGACCGGCTCGATGCCGAGCGTCGCGTAGCGGCTGCGGATGTCGGGCTCGCCGAGCACCGCGGCGATCTCCTTCTGCAGGCGCGCGAGGATCTCCGCCGGCGTCTTCGCCGGCGCCAGGATGCCGGTCCACGAGTCGACGACGAAGCCCTCGAGCCCGCTCTCGATGAACGTCGGCACTTCCGGCAGCGAGCCCGAGCGCCTCGCCGCCGGCACGCCGAGGCCCTTCAGCCTGCCGCTCTTCACGAACTGCTGCGCCGTGGCCACCGCAGTGAACACGAGCGGGATCTGTCCGCCGACCACGTCGCCCATCGCCTGACCGCCGCCCTTGTAGGGCACGTGGGTGAGCGCGATGCCGGTGCGCTGCGCGAGGAGCTCGCCCGCAAGATGCGGCGTGCTGCCGGTCCCCGCTGTTCCATAGGAGAACTTCTCCTTGAGGACCAAGAGCTCTCGAAGATCCTTCGCTTGCACCGACGGATGGGCGACGAGAATCAGGGTGGCGTCGCCCAGCTTGGTGATCGGAGCAAAATCGCGCAGCGTGTCCCAGGGCAGGCTCGGGTACACATGCGGGTTGATGACCATGGTTCCGTCGAAGCCGAGAAGCAGCGTGTAGCCGTCGGGTGCGGCCGCAGCCACCGCCGCGGTGCCGAGGTTGCCCGAGGCGCCGGGCCGATTCTCGACCACGATCGCCTGGCCGAGCCGCGCGCCGAGGCGATCGGCGAGCACCCGCGCGCTCGAGTCCGCCACGCCGCCCGGCGAAAACGGCACCACGACGCGCACGGGCTTCGTTGGATAGCTTTGCGCGCACGCGAGGACCGACGTCATCGCCAGGATCAGGAACCAAGGCATTCGCATCGTTCTAGAATGCCACAGTCTTCCCTGGAGAGGACTTGCCATGATGAACCGCGACGAGTACGTTCAAAAGCTGAAGACGCAGATCGACGCCTGGAATGCCGAGGCGGTGCGCTGGGACGAGAAAGCGCGCAAGGCCCAGGCCGGGATGAAGGCCGAGTACGAGCGCCAGCTCGAGAACTTCCGCAAGAAAAGGGATGAGGCCATGGCCGAGCTGCGCCGGCTGCAAGCTGCGTCGGCCGACGCCTGGATGGAGATGATGCGCGGGATGGAGACCTCGGCCAAAAGCATGCAGGACGCCTTCGAGCGCGCACGGCGAAGCTTCGACAAGAAATGACGCAGGTCGTCGGCCGCGGCTTCGCTTTCGACGACCTCAAGCCCGGCTTTCGGTTCCGCACCCACCGGCGCACCATCGGCGAGGCCGACGTCGCGGCGTTCATCAACCTCACCTGGCTCACCGAGGAGCTTTTTGCCGTGGCAGACGATTCGGCGCGCGCCATCAAGGGACGCCCGGTGCCCGGCGCGCTGGTGTACTCCTTCGCCGAGGGCCTGCTCCTGCCGACGATGCAGGACACGGGGCTCGCCTTTCTCAACTGCACGCTCGACGTCAAGGCGCCCACGGTCGTCGGCGACACGATTCACGTCGAGTGCGAGGTGGTCGAGCACCGGCTGACTTCGAAGGGTGACCGCGGCCTCGTGCGCTTCGCCAACAAGGTGGTGAATCAGCGCGGCGAAACGGTGCTGGAGTACAACCCCCTTCGGCTTCTGAAGAAGAAATAAATGGGGTCTGACCCCGATTTTGGTCCCCTGGAGGGAATCAAAGTCCTGGAGCTCGGCACGCTGATCGCCGGGCCGTTCTGCGGCAAGACGCTGGCCGATTTCGGCGCCGAGGTGATCAAGGTCGAGCCGCCTGGAGACGGCGACCCGCTGCGCCGCTGGCGCCGGATGCGCAACGGCGTGTCGCTCTGGTGGCACGTGCAGTCGCGCAACAAGAAGTCGATCACGCTCGATCTGCGGCAGGCCGAGGGCCAGGCGATCGCGCGGCGCCTCGCGCGCGACTGCGACATCGTGATCGAGAACTTCCGCCCGGGCGCCCTGGAGAAATGGAATCTCGGCTGGGACGCGCTCTCGCGCGAAAACCCGAAGCTCATCCTGGTGCGCATCTCGGGCTACGGCCAGACCGGCCCGTACCGCGAGCGGCCCGGATTCGCCGCCATCGGCGAGGCGATGGGCGGGATGCGCTACATCACCGGGTTTCCCGACCGGCCGCCGGTGCGGCCCAACCTCTCGGTCGGCGACACGCTCGCGTCTCTCCATGGCGTCATCGGTGCTCTTCTCGCCCTTCACCACATCAAGAATGGGGGACAGGGACAGGTGATCGACGTTGCCCTATACGAGTCCGTTTTCAATATCACCGAGAGTCTGCTGCCCGAGTTCGACGCGCAAGGCGTGGTCCGCGAGCGCTCGGGCAGCACCCTTCCCGGCATCGCGCCGTCCAATCTCTATCCGTGCCGCGACGGCGCCTACGTGCTCATCGCCGGCAACGCCGACGCGCTCTTCAGGCGCCTGATGAGCGCGATCGGCCGCGACGACCTGCGCGACGACCCGGCGCTCGCGAAGAACGACGGCCGCGCCGCGCAGATGGCGCGCATCGATAATGCAATCGCTGCTTGGACTTCGAAATTCACACAAGAGGAAGTACTTGAAAGGATGGAAAAGGCGGAGGTGCCGGCGGGGCGCATCTACACTGCCGCCGACATCGCCGCCGATCCGCACTATGCCGCGCGCGGCATGATCCAGGAGGTGCTCGCCGGCGACGGCGAGCCGCTGAAGGTGCCCGGCGTCATCCCGAAGCTCTCGGCCACGCCGGGCGCGATCCGCACGCCAGCGCCGAAGCTGGGCGAGCATACCGAGCAGGTCCTGCTTTCCATCGGCTTCGGCCGGGAAGAGATTTCACGCTTGAGGAAACGGAAAGTCATCTGATGATCGACCACATCGACCATATCGTGCTCACCACGCGCGACCTGGCTGCGTGCGTACGCTTCTACACCGAGGTGCTCGGCATGAAGCTCGAGCGCTTCCGCACCCCGACCGAGGAGCGACTCGCGCTCAAGTTCGGCAACCAGAAGATCAACCTGCACGAGTGGGGCAAGGAGTTCTCGCCGCGCGCCCACGTTGCCGTTCCCGGATCGCTCGATCTTTGCTTCATCGCTGCCGTGCCGCTGGATGAAGTAATTCAGAAGCTGAGAAAAACCGGCGTTCCCGTTATTGAAGGACCCGTTGCAAAAACCGGAGCGGTGTCGAAGCTGCGCTCGGTCTACGTGCGCGATCCGGACCTGAACCTGGTCGAGATCTCGGAGCCGACGTGAAAAACGTGGCCCGTCCCTGATTTTCCGTGCCCGATTTCCGGGGCGCGGAAACAATCGGGCAACCAAGAGGCAACCGAAGGGCGCACGCACGGCCCGTAGCATCCCCGGCGTCCAAGAACGATTCCGGAGGATTGCATCGTGCTGCTGGAGCTGGCCGACTACTACTCGCTGCTTTTTCTCGCGCCGTTTCTCGCGCTGGAGCTGGTCTGGCGCGCACGCCGCTACGATGCGCCGCGCGGCTGGAGGCTGCGGGCGCTCGTGGTCTCGCTGGCGATGTTCGGCCTGTCGCTCGGCGTGGGGCGTGCCTGGGGCGCGCTGTTGCCGCAGTGGAGCCTGGTCGACGGCGCCGCGCTCGGCACCTGGGGCGGCGCCGCGGTCGGCATCGTGGTCTACGAGCTGGTCCATTACTGGTACCACCGCGCCGCGCACCGCTTCGACTGGCTGTGGCGCCTCGGACACCAGGTGCACCACAGCGCCGAGAGCGTCGATGCCTTCGGCGCGTACTACCTGCATCCGCTCGACGCGGTGCTCTTCACGACCTGGGCGGTGCTCGTGTTCTTTCCGCTGCTCGGGCTTTCGCCCGAGGCCGGCGCGATAGCGTCGGCCTTCCTCGCCTTCAACGCCGCGTTCCAGCACGCCAACATCCGCACGCCGCGCTGGCTCGGCTACCTCGTCCAACGCCCCGAGAGCCACGGCGTGCACCACGGGCGCGGCATCCACCGCTACAACTATTCCGACCTGCCGCTGTGGGACCTGCTGTTCGGCACCTTCCGCAACCCCGCCGCGCGCGAGACGCCGGTCTCGGCGGGCTTCTATCGCGGCGGCTCGGCGCGGCTCGGAGCCATGCTCGCCTTCCGCGAGCCGTGAACGCTAGAATGCTCGCCACCATGGCTAAGGCCGGCCGCGTACTGATCGTCGAGGACGACCGCCAGGTCCGCGAGACCGTTGCCGACTATCTCGCCACGCACGGCTACGAGGTCGGCCAGGCCGCCGACGGCGCGGCGATGCGCAAGGCGCTCGCCGCCGAGCTGCCCGACCTCGTGCTGCTCGACGTGCGTTTGCCAGGCGAGGACGGGCTCGCGCTCGCGCGCTGGCTGCGCGAGCGCCACGACGTGGCGATCATCATGCTGACCGCGGCGGGCGAGGTGATCGACCGCGTGGTTGGGCTCGAAGTGGGGGCCGACGACTACATCGGCAAGCCGTTCGACCTGCGCGAGCTGCTCGCGCGCATGAAAAGCGTGCTGCGCCGCTCCGAGAAGTCGAAGACCCGCCCCGCCGGGTCGGCGTCGCGGCGCATCCCCTTCGGCACGTGCCAGCTGGACCTGGATCGCCACCAGCTCATCGGCGCGAGCGGCGAGGACATCGCGCTCACGGCGATGGAGTTCGACCTGCTGCGCGCCTTTGCCGAGCATCCGAACCGGGTGCTCTCGCGCGACCAGCTCCTCACCCTCACCCGCAACCGCGAATGGGAGCCCTTCGACCGCTCGATCGACATCCGCATCGCGCGCCTGCGGCGCAAGATCGAGGACGACCCGGACAATCCCAAGACCATCAAGACCATTCGCGGGTCCGGGTACATTTTCATCCCCTCCAGCTGATTTGTTACCGGCCTGTTTCAATGGTATCCGGCAGGTAATCGAGTAACGGCCCGTCGGACAGACGCATAAACTGACCCCGGTGAGCCACCAGAACGACGCCCTGAACGCCGCCGCGCTCGCGGTCTCGAGCGCCAAGGGCGATCGCGTGTTCCAGGAGCTCACGCGCTACCTCGCCACGATCCTGAACGTGCAGCTCGCGCTGATCGGGCGCTTCCTCGGCGAGCCGCCGCAAGCCATCCGCACGCTCGGCCTCTATGGCGGCGGCGCCTACCGCGAGAACTTCGAGTACCGGCTCGACACCACGCCTTGCCGCGCGGTGGTCGGCGGAGGCTTCTCGGTGGTGCCGCGCGACGTGGCGACGCTGTTTCCAGAGGACGAGTACCTGCCGAAAGGCGCGGTCGGCTACGCCGGCTTCCCGCTGAAGGACGCCGCGGGCCGGGTGGCGGGAATCATCGCGATCATCTCGCGGCAGGCGATCGAGGACGCCGCGCTGGTCGAGTCGGTGCTCAAGATCTTCGCGGTGCGCGCCGCCGCGGAGCTCGAGCGCCGCGCGCACGAGGAGGCGCTCGCCGCCTCCGAGGCGAACTACCGCGCCATCTTCGAGGCGGCCGAGGACGCGATCTTCATCCTGGACTACGAGCGCGGCGCGATCCTCGACGCCAACGCCAAGGCCTGCAGCAGCTACGGCTATACGCGCGAGGAGCTGCGGAGCGTGGGCGCCGGCGACATCAGCGGCCACGAGCCTCCGTACACCAACGAGGACATGCTGCGGCTCATCGCCGAGGTGCGCGCCGGCCGCGGGCCGCTGCGCTTCGAGTGGCTGAGGCGGAACCGGGACGGCTCGCTCGACTGGGACGAGGTGACGCTGAAGAAGGTCGACATTGCCGGCAAGCCGCACATCCTGGCGATGACGCGCGAGATCACCGAGCGCAAGAGCGCGGTCGAGGCGCTGCGCGGGAGCGAGGAGCAGTACCGCGCCATCTTCAACGCGAGCGCCGACTCGCTGGTGCTGCGCGACGCCGATTTCCGCGTGGTCGACGTCAACCCCGCCTACGAGGCGATGAGCGGCCGGCGCCGCGAGGAGGCGCTAGGCCGCAGCGACCTCACCATGAGCCCGCCCGAGCTGACCGCGCACGTCAAGCAGCTGCACGCGCGCGCGCTCGCCGGGGAGCGCGTGGTGTTCGAGGCGCTGGCGCGCAGGCGGGACGGCTCGCGCTTCAACATCGAGACGCGCGGCGTGCCGATCCTGCACAAGGGCCAGCCGCACGTGCTCTACATCGGCCGCGACATCACCGCGCGCAAGACCGAGGAGGAGCTCCTGCGCGCGAGCGAGGAGCAGTACCGCGCCATCTTCGACGCCTCCGAGGACGCGCTCATCCTGTGGGACTCGGACCTGCAGCGCGTCGACGTGAATCCCGCGTACGAGCGCATCTACGGCTTCAGCCGCGCGGAGGTGCTGAAGGGGATCTATGCCGACGACGTGCCGCCGGAGTACATCGAGCGGCGCCGCGACACGGTGCGCCGCACCCTCGCCGGCGAGCGCTGCCACTTCGAGCTCGATTCGGTGAGGAAGGACGGCATCCCGATCCACGTCGAGGTGCGCACCATCCCGATCCAGCACCGCGGCAAGCCGCACGTGCTCGCGATCGCGCGCGACGTCACCGGGCGCCGGGCCGCGGAGGCCGAGCGCGCGCAGCTCGAGAAGCAGCTGCGCCAGGCGCAGAAGATGGAGGCGATCGGCCACCTCACCGGCGGCATCGCGCACGACTTCAACAACATCCTGCAGAGCATCCTCGGCAACCTGACCCTCGCGGCCGAGCGCACCGAGGCGCTCGACGACGCGAAGCTCGCACGGGCGCTCGAGCGCGCGCAGATCTCGGCGCAGCGCGCCCGCGAGCTGATCGTCCAGATGCTGACCTTCAGCCGCGGCCGGCGCGGCGAGGCGCGCCTGCTGTCCCTGCCGCAGCTCGTGGGCGAGGCGGCGAAGCTCCTGCGCCCGGCGCTGCCTTCGACCATCGAGCTGCGCACCGAGCTCGCCGCGCAGGTGAGCGCGGTACGGGCCGACCCGGTGCAGGTGGAGCAGGTGCTGCTCAACCTCGCCATCAACGCGCGCGACGCGATGGACGGCGTGGGGCTGATCGCGCTCGCGGTGCGCGAGGCGCGCCACGCCGGCGCGGTGTGCACCTCGTGCCGGCAGAAGTTCTCGGGCGGCTTCGTCGAGCTCTCGGTGCACGACACCGGCGCCGGCATCTCGGCCGACGTGGTCGACCGCATGTTCGAGCCGTTCTTCTCCACCAAGGACGTGGGCAAGGGCAGCGGCATGGGGCTCGCGATGGTCCACGGCATCGTCCACGAGCACGGCGGCCACATCCTGGTCGATACCGCGGCCGGCCTGGGGGCGCGCTTTCGCATCGCGCTGCCGGCGGCGCGCGGCGCGAGCGCGGCGGTGACCGCAGCCGCGCCCGGCGGCAAGGAGAGCGGCCGGCTCGCCGGCAGCGTGCTCGTGGTCGACGACGAGGACATGGTGCTCGAGCTGATGGGCGACCTCCTGTCCGGCTGGGGGCTCGAGGTGACGCTCAAGTCGAACGCGGTGGACGCGCGCTACGCGTTCGCCGCCGAGCCGCAGCGCTACGATCTCGTGCTCACCGACCACACCATGCCGCGCGTCACGGGGCTCGAGCTCGCGCGCGACATCCACCGCATCCGCGCCGGCACCCCGGTGATCCTCTACACCGGCTACGGCGACGACATCCCGCGCGAGGAGCTCGCGGCGGCGAACGTGCACACGCTCGCGCGCAAGCCGGTCGATCCGGCGGAGCTGTTTGCGCTGCTGAAAACCTCGCTGAAACAAACACACAACACCGCGAAATAACCCGGCGACGCGCCGCGGCTAGCCTGTAAGCACGTTCTTACAGGGAGCTGGCACATGGACGGCTACATCGTTCGCGGACCGACCGTATTGCCCCGGGGCAGCCTCTTGCTGATCGAGCACGGCAAGGGCATGCAAATCGAGCTGTGGGACGGCGAGCTCTGGATCACGCAGGAAGGCGACACCCGCGATTACGTTATCGGCCCGGGAAGCTCGTTCCGCCTCGGGCGCGAAGGCATCGTGCTCGCGAACGTCTTCAAGCCAAGCCGTTTCACCATCACCGCGCCGGTCCCGGCGCACTACGCCGAGCGCATCGTCGTGACACCCGCCGGCAGCGTACCGCGCGTGCTGTACGAGCGCTCGCGCGAGCGCGGCGGCCGGCTCGGCGGCATCGGCCATCGCATCGCCCGCTACTGGACCAACCTGTACGCGCCTCGCTCTCAACCCACCGTCGCAGCTCTCTAAGGAGAAAGCAGATGAAACAGCTCGCACTTGTCGCCGGCGCGATGCTTCTGGGCCTCGCCGCCTGCAATCCCACCGACAGCGTCCCCGAAGCGCATGCCGAGGTGCGCGCGGTCAGCGCGGTCGCCCTGTGGCCCCAGCCCGCCGCCGACGCTCAAGACGGCGCGGTGCACGAGTACTACTGAGAACCGACGTGAGCCCCGCGCTCGCCGACTTTCTCGCGCACCGCGGCGACCCGCTCGCCGCGGCGCGCGCGGCGGTTCTGGCGGCGCCGGAATCGGCCGGGGCGCACCTCGTCGAGGCGAGCCTGCGCCTGTGCAGCCGCGACGTGCGCGACCTCGAGGCGGCGGGCTGGGCTTACGCCAGGCTGACCCGCCTCGAGCTCACCGCGCACGAGCACGTCCATCTCGCTGCGATCGGCGCCGCCCTCGACGGCGATCTCGCCGGTGCCAGCCGGGCCTGCGACGGGATCCTCGCCGGCGCCCCGCACGACCTGCTTGCCCTCGCGGTTGCGCAGACGTTCGATTACTACCTCGGCAACCCCGGCTCCCAGCTCGCGCGCACAACGAGGGCGCTCGATTCGTGGCAGCGGACCATGCCGAACTACCATGCAGTGCTCGCCATGCACGCCTATGCGCTGCAGGAATGCGGCGCGTACGAGGAGGCGGAAGCGGCCGCGTACCGCGCGCTGGCGCTGCAGCCCTGGGACGTGCGCGCCCACCACGCGGCCGCGCACGTGATGGAGATGCAAGGCCGCTTCGAGGAGGGCGTCCGCTGGATGGGGGCGCGCAGCGCGCTGTGGACCGGCGCGGGCGCGGCCTCAACGCACCTGTGGTGGCACGTCGCGCTCTACCAACTCGAGCTCGGGCGCCCGGAGCAGGCGCTCGCCATCTACGACCATCGCATGCAGGGCGATTCGCTCTCGGAGCTGATCGACGCCTCCGCGCTCCTGTGGCGCCTGCACCTCCTGGGCGTACCGCTGGGCAGGCGATTCCAAACGGTGGCCGCGCATTGGTTGCCCTACGCGGAAGACGCGTACTGCGCGTTCAACGACCTGCACGCGATGATGGCCTTCATCGGCGGCGCTCGCCCCGATGGCGCGAGCCGCCTCCTCGCGGCGCAGGAACGCCGCCTCACGCGTCCTTCGGGCGCGAACCACGACATGACGCGGCTGGTCGGCCTGCCGGCGAGCCGCGCGCTCGCCGCCTTCGGCCGGGGCGACTTCGCTACGGCCGCGCGGCTCCTTCGGGCGCTGCCGCCGGTGGCGCACCGCATCGGCGGCAGCCACGCGCAGCGCGACGTGCTGCACCTCACTCGCGCCGCGGCCGCGGCGCGCAGCGCCGCTCCCGCGGTACGCAGTACCAGTCAGGGGTTGCGCCATGCCGCCTGACCTTGTCATTCGAGAACTGACCGGCCGGGACGCCACCCTCGTGCAGGAATTCGTGCGCGGTCTTTCGCCGCGCTCGCGGCGCGAGCGCTATTTTTACGCCATCGCGGAGCTTCCCCCGCGGGAGCTCGAGCGCACCACGCGGCGCGCGGATCCGCGCGACGCGAGCCTTGCCGCCTTCGACGGCAACGCTCTCGTCGCGCTGGCCGAATGCGCCGGCGGCGAGATCGCGCTGGTCGTGACCGACGCGCTGCAGGGCACCGGCCTCGGGCGCGAGCTCATGCAACGGCTGCTCGATCACGCGCGCCGCGCCAGGCTGCCGGTCCTGCACGGACTGGTGCGCGACGGTAATCGCGCGATGCTGCGCCTCGCCGCGAGCTTCGGCTTCCGCGCGGGGCCGAGCGGCGATCCGGATCTGCTGCACCTGGAGCTCCCGCTCGCGCGGGCGTGAGCTGAACCTCGCGTCCTCCTAAGAAGCGGAAACCTTGATGCTCTTCTCCTGAAGCGCCTGGACGAGCGCATCGGTGTGACCGCGGTCGCGCGTCTCGACCAGGAACTCGACCTCGGGCGAGCGCACCGAGGAGGTGCCGAAGATGCGCTGGTGCTGGATCTCGACGATGTTGCCGCCGGCTTCCGCGATCACCGCGGCGACCTTGGCGAGGCTGCCCGACACGTCGGGCATCGTCACGCGCAGGCGCACCAGCCGCCCGTCGCGCACCAGCCCGCGCATCAGCACCGAGGCGAGCACGCGGCTGTCGATGTTGCCGCCCGAGATCGGGACGCCGACGCGCCGCCCGGCGAAGAGCGGCCCGTGCTGCAGCAGCGCCGCGAGCCCCGCCGCGCCGGCGCCCTCGGCCACCGTCTTCTCGATCTCGATCAGCGCCACCACCGCGCGCTCGATGGTTTCTTCCTCCACGACCAGGACCTCGTCCACCAGCTCGCGGATGATCGACAGCGCAGTCGCGCCGACGTCCTTCACCGCGATGCCCTCGGCAATGGTGTCGCCGCCGCATTCGACCGGGATGCCTGCGAGGCGCTGGTGCATCGACGGGTAGTTCCGCGATTCCACGCCCAGGATGCGGACCGCGGGCTTGAGCGCCTTCGCCGCGGTGGCGATGCCCGAGATCAGGCCGCCGCCGCCCACCGGCACCACGATCAGGTCGAGGTCGGGCACCGCGGCGAGCATCTCCAGCCCGACGGTGCCCTGTCCGGCGATGATCAGCGGGTCCTCGTACGGGTGCACGAACACCAGGTTGCCGCGCGCGGCGAGCTCGCGAGCGTGTCTTCCGGCCTCGAACAGGTTCTCGCCCTCGAGCACCACGCTGGCGCCGTGGACCTGCGTGTTCTTGATCTTGGTATTGGGCGAGCCGCGCGGCATCACGATGGTGGCCGGGATGCCGAGCCGGGCGGCGTGGTAAGCGACCGCCTGCGCGTGGTTGCCGGCGCTCATCGCGATGACGCCGCGCCTGCGCTCGGCCTCGCCCAGCGAGAGGAGCTTGTTCAGCGCACCGCGCTCCTTGAACGAGGCGGTGAACTGCAGGTTCTCGAACTTGAGGAACACCTCCGCGCCGACGAGGCGCGAAAGTGTGCGGCTGTGCACACAGGGCGTCTGCTCGACCGCTCCCGCGATGCGCTGCGCCGCGGCGCGGATGTCGTCGATGGTGACCGGCACGCGCGGAGTCTAGCGGCTTTCGTGCCAGAGTTGTTTGCCCGCCAGCCGCACGCCGTATAGCCTTAGCCACCCTTCAAAAAGACAAAAAATCGAGAAAACAAAGGGGGAAAGATGCAAACCCGAGTTGCTTTCACCGTGTTGTGCGCACTTCTCGCGGGCTGCGCCCAGCAGCCGCAAACCGCGCAGGAATTCCGCGAGGCCATTCCGGGCGCCTTCATGGGCAAGGTGCAGACTTTCGAGGCGAAGCGGCCGCTCGCGGCCGTGGCGAAGACCTTCCAGGCCCGCGCGCCCGACTGCCTCAATGTGTCGGTGCGCAGCGTGTCGCAAAGCTCGACGTCCTACCAGAACATCCTCACGGTCTACAAGGCCACCGTGGTCAACAATCCGCAGAAGGCCGAGCTCCACCTGCAGCGCGACTTCAAGAGCGGTGTGCTGGTACCCGGTAAGGTGCCGCCCGGCGGCCTCTACTATGTGGTCGCCGACGCCACGCCGATCGACAAGAGCCGCACCCGCATCGACATCTACGGACCCTCGGTGGGCACCGACACGCTAGTCCGCGCTATCAACGGCTGGGCTACGGGTGAAAACCTGGGCTGCCCGGACATGACCAAGTGATGATGCGTAGTTTCATTATCCTGGCTGCAGCCTCGGTGCTCGCTGCCTGCTCCTCGCTCAAGCCTTATCCGAGCGTCGCGCCCGAGAACGTGGTGGTGAAATCGGCGATCGAATCGGGCTCCGTCCTCTCGAGCATGCGCGGCGCGGTGCACATCCACGAGGTCGATGCGAGCTGCCACACGAGCTACGTCGGCACGGTGAAGCTCGACCGGCCGTCGATCGCGCTCGGCCTCCCGGCGGAGCGCCCGAGCTACCTCGTGTTCGTCTTCCAGGGCTCGTCGCTATTCGGCGGCAGCACTTCCAGCGCCGGCGCCGGCACGGTGCTCAAGCCGCGCCCCGGCTACCGCTACGAGTTCGCGGTGAGCTACAAGGACAACATCTACAACGTGGTGCTGCGCGAATCGGATCCGCGCCGCGGCGCCTCGCGCGAAGTGCCGCGGCAGGAATTGAGGGGCTGCAGCGCCTGACCGTGGCGTCTGACTTGTAGTGCGATCGCTACAGCGGTGAGCGTAGGCTGCCGCGAGTAGAATTTGCCGGCCCATGGAGATGGATTCGAGGATCGCCGAGCGCGCGCTCGCCGGCCACCCGACCGACGAGCTGTTTCGCCTGCTCGTCACATCGGTCACCGACTGCGCCATTTTCCTGCTCGATCCTGCGGGCCACGTAGTGAGCTGGAACACCGGCGCCGAGCGCATCAAGGGCTACGCGGCGGCCGAGATCGTAGGGCGGCATTTCTCGGTGTTCTATCCGGAGGAAAGGCGCGCCGCGGGCGAGCCCGAGGCGGGGCTGGCACGCGCCGAGCGCGAGGGGCGCCACCAAGTGGAAGGTTGGCGGCTGCGCAAGGACGGCACGCGCTTCTGGGCCGAGGTCACGATCACCGCGCTGCGCAGCCCCTCGGGCGAGCTGCGCGGCTTCGCCAAGGTGACGCGCGACATGACCGCGCGCCAGCTCGGCCGCGAGCACGAGGCCATGCTCGCCGCGATGTTCGAGCGCACGCCGTTCGGCGCGGCGATGATCGATCCGACCGGCCGCTTCCTGCGCGCCAACCCGGTGTTCCTGCGCCTGTCGGGCTGCAGCGAGGCCGAGCTCGGCGCGAGGACCTTCGGCGACCTCACCCACCCCGAGGACGTCGAAGCAGCCTGGAACGTGTTCCAGGAGCTGGTGCAGGGCAGGCGCAGCCACGCCGATTTCGAGAGCCGCATGCTGCGCAGGAACGGGCAGGTGATCTCGGTGCGCCATACCCTCGCGCGCCTCGCCGACGCCGAAGGCCGCCTGCGCTGCATGCTCGCCATGGTCGAGGACATCACCGACCGGCGCTTCGCCTACGACGCGCTGCGCGAGAGCGAGGCGCGCCTGCAGGCGTTCACCAACCACAGTCCCGCGCTCATGTCCCTGAAGGACGCGGAGGGCCGCTATCGCTTCGCGAACGAGCGCTTCCTGCAGCGCTTCGGCCTGCGCCGCGACCAGGTGGTCGGGCGCAAGGACGGCGAGATCTTCGCCCGCGACCAGGCCCTCGCGGTTGCGGCGCACGACGCCGAGGTGCTCGAGCGCGGTGCGCCGGTACAGTACGAGCACGCCTCGCAGCACGTCGACGGCGAGCGCTTCAGCGTGGTGTCGAAGTTCCCGGTGTTCGACGCCGGCGGCGCGGTGGTGGGCGTGGGGGCGGTGGCGACCGACATCACCGAGCGGCGCATCGCCGAGCAGGCGCTGCGCGAGCAGCGCACGCTCCTCGCCGAGGCGCAGAAGCTCGCCGGCCTGGGCTGCTGGGAATGGGACCCGGTGAGCGGCCGCGTCAACTGGTCCGACGAGATGTATTCCATCTACGGCGTGCACCCGGGCGAGTTCCGGCCCTCCTTCGAGAGCTACCTCGAGCGCATCCATCCCGAGGACCGCGCGCGCGCCGCGGCGACCGTGGCGCTCGCGCTCATGGACAACCGCGCCTTCAGCATGGACGAGCGCATCGTGCACCCCGACGGCCGGGTGCGCCAGCTCCGCAGCCACGGCGAGGTGGTGCGCGACGAAGGCGGCCGGCCGCTCAAGATGGTCGGCGCCTGCATCGACGTCACCGAGCAGAAGGCCGCCGAGGCGGCCCTGCGGGCACTCACGCGGCGCCTGGTCGAGGCCGAGGAGACCGAGCGCCGCCGCATCGCGCGCGAGCTGCACGACCGCGTGGGGCAGAACCTGTCGGCGCTCAACATCAACATGGACATCCTGCTCGGGCAGCTCAGGGACGAGCCCGCCCGGCGCCGGCTCGAGGACTCGCTCAAGCTGGTCGACGCCACGCTGCAGTCGATCGAGAACGTCATGGCCGACCTCAGGCCCGCGCTGCTCGACGAGTACGGCCTGGCGGCCGCGCTGGCGTGGTACGGCGAGGAGTACGCGCAGCGCACCGGGATCCGGGTCGGGGTCGAGGCGGGCGAGGCGGGCGCGAGCCTGCGCCCGGAGGCGGCGGTGGCGCTGTTCCGGATAGCGCAGGAGGCGCTCAACAACGCCGCGAAACATTCTTCTGCTAAAAGGATTACAGTGGGCCTAGAGGAGAAGGAAGGCGAGCTCGTGCTCAGCGTCAGCGACGACGGCAAAGGCTTCGACCCCGCAGCCGCACCACGCGGGCGCTGGGGCATGACCACCATGCGGGAACGCGCGGAAGCTGCCGGAGGCAGCCTTTCGGTAGATTCATCTTTGGGTCAAGGCACTACGGTGCGTGCCGCGGTGCCGCTCTAGCCATGACGATCCGCATCATCATTGCCGATGACCACGGGGTGGTGGCCGAAGGGCTCAAGCACGTGGTGGAGACGCAGCCCGACATGGAGGTGGTGTCGCTCGCCGTGGACGGCCGCGAGGCGCTGCGCCTGGCGCGCGAGCTGTCCCCCGACGTGGTGCTCATGGATCTCTCCATGCCGGAGCTGAACGGCGCCGATGCCACGCGCGCGATCCTCGAGCGCGATCCGAAGTGCCGGGTCATCGTGCTGTCGATGTACGCCGAGCGCGAATACGTGCGCCGCGCGCTCAAGGCGGGCGCCTCTGGCTACGTGGTGAAGCGCTCGGCCGCGAAGGAGGTGGTCGAGGCGATCCGCGCGGTGTACGCGGGGCAGCGCTACCTCAGCCCGCGCATCGCCGACGTGGTGATCGACGACTACGCGGGCGACGAGCGCGACGATCCGCTGGCGCGCCTGTCGGCGCGCGAGCGCGAAGTGCTGCAGCTTCTCGCCGAGGGCCACACCGGGGCGCAGATCGCCGAGCGTCTGTCGCTCTCGCAGAAGACCGTCGAGACCTACCGCGCGCGGCTGGTGGAAAAGCTCGGCATCCGCGACGTGGCGGGGCTGGTGCGCTTCGCCATCCAGCGCGGCATCGTTTCGCTCGACTGATTCAACGAATATAGACGAACGAATCCACCGCGCCGAAGCGCTCGCGCGCCGCGCTCGCGCGCAGATGCGAGGCGTCGCGGTAGAGCGGCCGGCCGGCTTCGTCGGCGGCGGGGCAGGACGACGCGGTGCACAGCCAGTCGGCGGGATCGATCACGGTTGCGCCGGCGGCCTGGGCGATCGCCTTCAACCGCGCATCGATCCGGCCGGTGAGCGCGGCGAGCTCGGCCCTTGGCAGCGGCGCGAACGGTCCTCGCACGCGCACCGCCATGCCGTCGCGCTCGATCACCGACTTCGGGTCGAGCATCTCGCCCCGCGGCGACGAAAGCACGATCACCACCCGCTTGCCGGCGCGCACCAGCCGGGCGAGCGCGTCCCGGAAGCCCTCCATCACCCAATCGGTCTCCGGCGTGAGGAGCTTGAGCGGCCGCGCATCGACATCGCCGATCCTGTAGTAGTCGCCACGGCTCAGAAAACCCACCCACGAGCCCGCGATGACCACCGTTTCGACTTCGGGCCGCATCGCCGCCGCGAGTCCTTCGTCGACGAACTGGCTGCACTTCACGCTGCGCCGCTCGATCCCGGGCACCGGCGCGCAGCCGGCGGCTGTCTTGAACACGATGGTGCGCACGGGGGCGGCGTGCTCGGCGAGCAGCTTCTCGATGCGCGCCCAGTACTGCTGCATGTGGCTGTCGCCCAGGAAGAGCACCGTCCTGGGCGAGTCGCCGGGGATGACCTGGTCGCCCTTGTAGCCCCAGTCGAGGCTCGCGCGCGAAATCTCGTTCACCAACGGGATCGAAGCCGACTGCGGCAGCACCCGGCTTTGCAGCACCGCGAGCCCGGCGACGCCGACCACGGCCATCGCGGCGCCCAGCGCCGGCACCGACAGCCGCTTGACCGACGGACGCCGGGCAAAGCGGATCTTCTTCTCGATGAGCTCGTAGGTGAGCCAGGCGAGCACGAAGCTCGTCGCCAGCAGCGCGAGGCGCACGGCCGCCGGGGGCTCGCCGTCCACGGAGATGCGTGCGTAGGCGAGGAGCGGCCAGTGCCAGAGGTACAGGGGATAGCTGATGAGCCCGACGTAGACCATCGCGGGGTTCGAAAGGATGCGGCGGTTGATCCAGGCGCCCGGACCCGCGGCAATGAGGAGCGCCGTCCCGCCCACCGGCAGCAGCGCCCACCACCCGGGGAACGGCCGCTGGGCGCTAAGGAGCGCAATGCCGGCAGCCACCAGCGCGAGTCCCGCCGCCGCCTTCAGGTCCGCGAGGCGCCGGCCCGGGCTGCCGTAATGCACGTGGTAGGCGAGCGCGCTTCCGGCCATGAGCTCCCAGAAGCGCGTCATCGGCAGGTAGAACGCGGCCGACGGGGCGCGCGGCGTGAGCCAGATGTTGAGAGCGAAGGACGCCGCGGCGAGGCCCGCGATCATCCACGGCAGCGCGCGCGGCCGCGCGGCGAGGAGGGCGAGGGCGAGCGGCCAGACGAGGTAGTACTGCTCCTCCACGCCGAGCGACCACAGGTGCAGCAGCGGCTTGAGCTCGGCCGCGGTGGCGAAGTAGCCGGCCTCGCGCCATAGCACGATGTTCGACAGGAACCCGGCGCCCGCGACCGCGTGCTTGCCGAGCTGCCTGTATTCGTCGGGCAGCAGGAGCATCCAGCCCAGGCCGAGGCAGGCGGCGAGAACCAGGACGAGCGCCGGAAAGATGCGCCTGACCCGCCGCCAGTAGAAGTCGGCGAAGCTGAAGCGCCCGGCGCGCAGCGCCTCGAAGATGATCCCCGAGATGAGGAAGCCGGAGATGACGAAGAAGACGTCGACCCCCGCGAAGCCGCCCGGCAGCGCCTTCGGGAAGGCATGGAACGCAAGCACGGCCAGCACCGCGACCGCGCGCAGGCCGTCGAGGTCGGGTCGATAGGCGTGCCGCGCGGCCATGGTGCAAAAAATAGCGCGTGCAGTGCCGCTTCCAGTCGAAAGCCGCCGGTCCGTTCGGACTGTGTCAGGTTTGCCCCGACCCGAGATCGCGGCCGCAGCCTGACTGACCGCGCAGGGGGCGGCGGCTAGCATGCGCCTGTCGAGTACGCTTGCTCGAGAGTCGATGGTGCCTCATCCCTCGCTTGCCGTGGATCCGGCTGTGCCGTCGGTGCTTGTGGTCGAAGAGCACGACGAGATGCGCTGCGCGCTTCGCGACTGGCTCCTCACCTCCTTCCCTCCCCTGAGGCTGCGCGAGGCCCGCAGCATGGAAGAAGCGCTCACGCTCGCCGGGCAGGCGTCGCTCGACCTGATTCTCGTGAACCTCGAGCTGCCGGGAGGAAACGGCATCGAGACGGCGCGTGTGCTGCGGCGGCTCCACCCCGCCTGCCGCGTGGTGGTCATGTCGGTCAACGACTCGGTCGCGCTGCGCATCGCGGCGCTCGAGGCCGGCGCCGAGGCTTTCGTCTCGAAGCGCGACCTGCGCATCGCGCTGCACCCGATCGTGGCGACGCTCGTGAAGCAGCAAGCCTGATGGACGTATTGCTGGTAGACGACGAGCCGAAGAACCTCCTCGCCATGTCCGCGCTGCTCGAGGACCTTGGCGCCCGCATCCATTGCGTCAGCTCGGGCGAGGACGCGCTGCGCCAGGTGCTCAAGCTCGACTTCGCCGCCATCCTGCTCGACATCCGCATGCCCGGCATCGACGGCTTCGAGACCGCCGCCGCCATCCGCAGCCTCGAACGGACGCGGCGCGTGCCCATCATCTTCCTGTCCGCGCAGGGCGACCGCCGCGCGGACGGCCGCGACGCCTTCTCCGAGTTCATCCTCAAGCCGGTCGACCCCGACGTCATCCGTCCGCGCGTCCAGGCCCACCTCGAGAACTTCAAGAAACACTGAATCCTCTTGACGCCGTGTCGGTGAAAACCGACACACGGCCAATATGACACGACTGTTAAATAAGGGGCCCGCTATAGTCCGGCGTCGGCGCCCGACATAGCATCGTCCTCGCTCACCAACAACAGGAGACGCCATGGGCGGTTCCATTCTGGTAGTCGAAGACGAGGCGGCGATCCGCGACCTGCTCGCAGCCAACCTGCAGCGCGCCGGGTACAAGGTCATGTGCGCGGGCGACGTACCGCAGGCCGAGGCGCTGGTGCGCGACACGCGGCCCGACCTGGTGCTGCTCGACTGGGTGCTGCCAGGCGTGCCTGGGCTCACCTTCGCGCGGCGGCTGCGCTCGGACCAGCGCACCAAGGACATCTCGATCGTGCTGCTGTCGGGCCGGGTCGAGGAACAGGACAAGGTGACCGCGCTCGAGTCCGGCGCCGACGACTACGTGACCAAGCCGTTCTCCTCGCGGGAGCTGCTCGCAAGGGTCAAGGCTGTGATGCGCCGTCGCGCGCCGCAGCTCGCCGACGACGTGGTGGAAATCGCCGGCCTGCGCATCGACCCGGCGGCGCACGTCGTGAGCGCCGGCGACAAGCCGATCGACCTCTGGACCACCGAGCTCCGGCTGCTGCACTTCTTCATGACCCATCCCGGGCGCGTCTTTTCCAGGGCCAGGTTGCTGGACGAGGTGTGGGGCGAGCACGTATTTGTCGAGGAGCGCACCGTAGACGTGCACATCCGGCGCCTGCGCCAGGCGCTTACGCCGAGCGGCCACGACAAGCTGATCGAGACCGTCCGCGGGACCGGCTACCGCTTCAAGCCGGACCTGAACGCCCAGAACCTCGCAGCTTGAGCATCCCAAAGCAATGAACTGCCCAGGGCTCGCGGGGCTTTCGAGGTCCCGCAAGCCCTCAGTAGGCGTTCTTGTGGAGCAGCACTACCGCCGTCTTCAGGATGATCCGCACATCGAGCGCGAGCGACCAGTTCCTGAGATACGCGAGGTCGTAGTCGATGCGCGCCTTCATCTTGTCGACGGTGTCGGTCTCGCCGCGCAGGCCGTTCACCTGCGCGAGGCCGGTGATCCCGGGCTTCACCTTGTGCCGGATCATGTAGCCGCGGATGAGCTTGCGGTACATCTCGTTGTGCGCCACGGCGTGCGGCCGCGGGCCGACGATGCTCATGCGGCCCTGCAGCACGTTGATGAACTGGGGCAGCTCGTCGAGCGAGGTGCGGCGCAGGAACGCGCCGAAGCGCGTCACGCGCTGGTCGTTGCGGGTCGCCTGGCGCACCACCTCGCCGTCCTCGGCCACCGTCATCGAGCGGAACTTGTAGACCACGATGCGCTTGCCGTCGAGGCCGTAGCGGCGCTGCTTGAAGAGCACCGGACCGGGGGAGGACAGCTTCACGCCGAGGCCGATCGCGACCATCAGCGGCGAGATCGCGGCCAGGATCAGGGCCGCGAGGCAGAAGTCCGAGACGCGCTTCACCACGGCGTTGAAGCCGTGGAAGGGCGACTCGCACACCGCCACCACCGGCAGCCCGCCGATCGAATCGACCCGCGCCTGGATCAGGTCGGACACGAAGATGTCGGGGACGAAGTAGATCGACGCCGTGGTGTCGCGCAGGTCCTCGAGCAGCTTCAGGATCCTCGGCTGCGACGCCATGGGCAGCGCGATATAGATCACGTCGACGGTGTTCGAGCGGGCGTGGTCGGCGAGCGCGGAGAGCGGCCCCAGGTTCTCGCGCGGGATCACGTTCTGCAGCCTGCCCGGGGCGCGGTCGTCGAAGTAGCCGGCGAAGCGGATGCCGAGCAGCGTATCGGTGCGCAGCCGCGCGGCGAGCTTGCGGCCGAGTTCGTTGGCGCCGGCGATGACCGCGGTCTTCTGCATGCCCTCGGCCGCGAGCACGCGCGGCCACACCACCGGCAGCAGCCGGTGCGCGGCGAACAGGGCCGCCGGCGTGGCGAGCGCCCAGGCGAGGATGACGCGCGGATCGAACACGTCGAGGGTGCGCGAGGCCCAGCCCAGGAACAGCAGCAAGCCGACGATCGCGAGCCACCCGGCGGCGATCTCGAGCGCGAGGTCGCCGGCGCGCGTGCCGCTGTCGCGGGCGAACGAGCCCGGAAAGGTCATCGCGAACACGAGCAGCGCCAGGATCAGGCAGGCGCCGTCGAAGCGTCCGCCGAAGAACGACACCACCGCCCCCAGCGTCGCGATCGCGACCAGCGGGTCGATGCATGCCAGCAGCAGCGTGCCCGGCCCGGGCGGCGTGCGCAGCAGCGACGACTGTGGTTCTCTGCTCGGGTGCAAGGCCAAGACAGGGTAGGACACGCAGGTTCAGGCATTGCGTTGCAGCGCCGCCCGCCAAGTAGGCTCACCGGACTAGCTTTTCGGCGTGCACCACGCCGAACGGATGCGTAATGACGTTCGACTATATTGCCGCCACCATGCCACTAACCAGCGCCGAAACCTCCATCGCCGTCCCCGCGCCCACCATGCCGCTGCCGCAAGACGGCGGCAACGGCGATGCGCGCTCGTCGGCAACCGATTTCCTGCAGATCGAGTCGATCGTGCTCAATCTGGATGCGTCGCTGCGCGTGCACGCGCGCGCGCACTTCTTCAGCTGGACCCAGGGCCTGCTGCAGAGCCTGATCCGCCACGAGCTCCTGATCTGCACGCTGTGCCACGGCAAGCCGCCCGCGTTCCGCGCCGACGGCTTCTCCATGACCGCGCCGGATCCGGCGACGTTCAGCGACCTCTTCCTGCGCGATACCGCGGTGGCGCCCGCACTGCTCAAGGCATGGGAAGAGCGCCGCTACCAGCCGGTAGTGCTCGAGCCCGGCAGCGCGCTCGTTCCCGCCGGCGCGTTCACGCGCGAGCTCGAGCGCATCGGCGCGACGCAGCTGCTGGTGCACGGCGTGCACGACTCGGAGGGCCGCGCGATTTGCCTGTTTACCTTCGCCTGCCGTCCCGGCTCGGCCGGCACGCGCCAGGCCTACCTCGCGCAGCTCCTCGCGCCCGCGCTGTACGCGGCGTGGGTGCGCACGCAGCTCCAGCGCCACGCCGACGGCGGCGGCGCGCCGGACAAGGCGTCCGGCCAGAGCGTGCTCACGGTGCGCGAGCTGGACATCCTGAAGTGGATCTACGTCGGCAAGAGCAACTTCGAGATCGGCGCGATCCTGAAGATCAGCCCGCTCACGGTCAAGAACCACGTGCAGAAGATCCTGCGCAAGCTGAACGTGGTGAACCGCACCCAGGCGATCGGCAAGTCGCTCGAGCTGCGCATCCTAAATCCGTGACGCGCCGCCGGGCGCGGCCGACGGGGCTTCGGCCCCGTTTTTTTTTGGTAGTCCGTCCGGCGGATGCCGCGTCTGTCCGGAGGGCTCCGTGCCGTAACAGCGCGCTCTTAGCATGATCCACCGCTTTCCCATGAGATCCGCAAAGCTACTCGTCGCTCTGCTCCTGCTGTCCACGGCATTCGCCGCCGGCAGCCAGGAAGCCGTCCAGGGCGCGCTCGGTCGCGCCGCGGCCGCCAACGCGCCGCAGTACTCGTTCGCCGACCTCTACCGCCTGGCGCTCGCGGGACCCGCCGCGCCGGCAGGCGCCGCCGCCGCGCCGGCCGCGGAGACCACGATCCGCGTCGCCTCGGCCCAGCCGCCGGCGCAGTTCGCGGTCGCCGAGGTGCGCGAGCCGCGGTTCTGGATGCTGCTCCTCGCCGGCTTGGCCGCCGCCGTGTGGGTGGCGCGACGCAGGCTGGGATACGCGTTCTGATGTCCCGAGCCTGCCAGCTCGCGGCCCTCGCGCTGCTCGCGGCCCTGGCGGGCTGCGAGCGTGCCTCGGCCTTCAAGCCGGGAACCCAGGTGGTGCTCGCCAAGGTGAACGGCGTCGAGATCTCGGCGCGCGACGCGGCCGGAACCCAGGCGCTCGAAAAGATCATCGACCGCGAGCTGCTGGTGCAGAAAGCGCTCGCCACCGGCCTCGACCGCGATCCCCAGGTGGCGCAGCAGATCGACCACGCGCGCAGGCAGCTGCTGGCGCAGGCCTACCTCGACCGCGCCGCGGCGGCGGTGCCGCGCAGCACGCCCGAAGAGGTGCGCGCCTTCTACGCCGAGAACCCGGCGCTCTTCGCCCGGCGGCGCATCTACCAGCTGCGCGAGCTGGCGGTGTCGGCGCCCGCGGAGCTCGTCGAGGTCCTGCGCGCGGAAGCGGCGCGCGCCGCCGACCTGGACGAGGTCGCGGCATGGCTGCAGGCGCGCGACGCGCGCTTCACCACCGTGAGCCTGACGCAGCCCGCGGAGCAGGTGCCGCTTTCGCAGCTGCCGGAGCTTGCGCGCATGAAGGAAGGCGAGATCACGGTATTCGTTGCGCCGCCGGGCGTTTCGGTGGTGCAGCTGGTTCAGGCGCAGGCGGCGCCGCTTTCCGAGCAGCAGGCGGCGCCCCTGATCGAACAGTTCCTGGCGGCGCGCAAGCGCATGGAGCTTGCCGCCGCGGAAGTGCGCAGGCTGCGCGACGGCGCGCGCATCGAGTACGCAGGAGACGTCAAACGGTGACCGAGATACGAAACCCGAGCGAGGCGATATGAGACCAGTACTGTTGGGATTGTTGCTGTTGTGGATGCTTGCGGGCTGCGCGCATCAGGGCGTGAAGGCCAAGCCGCAGCAAGACGCGAAAGCCGTGCCGCCGCAGGCCGCGACGGCCGTGCAGCCGCAGGCCGAGAAAGCCGTGCCGGCGCAGGCCGCCAAGGCGCAGCCGCAGGCAGCCGCGGCCGGGCAGCCGTTCGAGAAGCTGGGCGTAGGCGACGCGGTGCACGTGACCGTGTTCCAGCAGCCCGACCTCACGCTGGACACGCGCGTCGACGAGAAAGGCTCGATCCTGATGCCGCTCGTTGGCAACATCAAGGTCGCGGGCCTCACGACCAACGCCGCCGCGGTGCAGATCGCCGAGGCGCTGAAGAAGGGCAAGTACCTCAACAACCCGCAGGTCAACGTCGCGCTCACCACCGTGAGGAGCCGCCAGGTCTCGGTGCTCGGCATGGTGGCCAAGCCCGGCCGCTACCCGCTCGACGAAACCAGCTCGCAGCTCGCCGACGTGATCGCCGCCGCCGGCGGCATCCTGCCGACCGGCTCCGAGACCGTGCTGGTCACGCACAACGGCAAGGAGCAGAGAGTCGGGCTCATCGGCAAGAACTTCGCGCTGAGGGGCGGCGAGACCGTGTACGTGGAGCGCGCGCCGATGTTCTACATCTACGGCGAGGTCACCCGTGCCGGCCAATACAAGGTCGAGCCCAACATGAGCGTGATGCAGGCGATCGCCGCGGGCGGCGGCATGACCCCCCGCGGCAGCGACCGGCGGCTGAAGCTGCGCCGCGCCACCGCCGACGGCAAGTGGGTCGAAACCGACGTCGGCCTGCAGGAACAGGTGCGCGCCGACGACGTCATCTACGTAAGAGAAGCCCTCTTCTAGGGAGAGAACAGACATGGACTTCAGCCAATTCCTGCTTGCACTGCGCGCACGCCGCAAGGCGTTCATGCTGGCGCTGGTCGCGACGATCGTCGCCGCCCTCGCCGTAGCCTTCGTCATGCCGAAGAAGTACGTCGGCCAGGCAACCCTGATCGTCGACGCGCGCGACGAGCAGGCGATCGTTCCGTCGCGCAGCTCGGTGTCGATCTCGACGCGCGCGGCCTACGTCGCGACGCAGATCGAGCTGGTGCAGAGCGGCCGCGTCGCCACCCAGGTGGCCAAGGACCTGAACCTCGCCCAGAACGCGGAGCTGCGCGAAGCCTGGCAGGACGACACCGGCGGCGTCGGCCCGATCGACGTGTGGATCGGCAACCTCCTGCTGCAGAAGCTGAAGGTCAACAACTCGGCGAGCAACCTGATCACGGTCGAGTACTCGTCCAAGGACCCGAAGGTCGCGGCGCAGATCGCCAACGGCTTCGCCAAGGCCTACCTCGACACGGTTCTCGAGCTGCGCAACCAGCCGGTGCGCGAGGCCTCGCAGTGGTTCGACGACCAGCTCTCCGGGATGAAGAACCAGGTGACGCAGGCGCAGAACAAGCTCACCGCGTTCCAGAAGCAGAAGGGCATCCTCGCCGCCGACGAGCGCCTCGACATCGACTCGGCGCGGCTCACCGAGCTCAGCACCCAGATGCTCACGGCGCGCAATGCGTTCTACGACGCGCAGTCCAAGTACAAGCAGGCTTCCGAGCTGGTAGCGAGCGGCGGCAGCCCCGACGCCATGGCCGAGGTGATGGGGAGCCCCGCGATCGCCGCGGTCAAGGCCGACCTCGCGCGCGCCGAAAGCCTGCTCCAGACCTCGAGCGCCGATCTCGGGCCGAACCACCCCGTGTACATCAAGTATTCCTCCGATGTGAAGGCGCTGCGCGAGAAGCTCGCCGGCGAGATGAAGAAGGTGGTGGCGAGCCTGAATAACGCCATGCAGCAGGCGCAGAAGCGCGAGCAGGACCTGAAGGCCGCGGTCGACGCGCAGCAGGCGCGCATCATGCAGGCCAAGGACGTGCGCGTCGAGCTCGCCGCGATGACGCGCGACGTCGAGAGCGCGCAGCGCAACTACGACACGGTGCTCACCCGCGCGATGAGCA
Organism: Burkholderiales bacterium; assembly: GCA_035554435.1. Lineage (GTDB taxonomy): Bacteria > Pseudomonadota > Gammaproteobacteria > Burkholderiales > SG8-39 > SCGC-AG-212-J23. The sequence continues at coordinate 27,886 of DATMJC010000081.1, forward strand.
CGCGCATCGAAAGCCGCGCCAAGCAGGGCGACGTGGCGCTGCTCACGCCCGCGGTCGAGCCGCCGCTGCCGGCGCAGCCCAAGATCCCGCTGATCGCGGCGCTTTCGGTGGTGCTCGGCCTGCTGATCGCCGGCACCATGGTGTACCTGCTCGAGACCCTCGACCGGCGAGTGCGCTCGCGCGTCGACCTCGAGGCACGCCTGGCCGTGCCCTCGCTCGGCCGGCTTTCCAAGTGGCAACCGACCGGCGGCAGGCTGCTCGCGGCGCCGCGCCCCGCAGCCCGCGCCCTTCCCCATCCCTTCTGAGGCCCGACCATGCTAATGAAATCGAACGAGAACGTTGTTCCGCTGGACGGCGCACGCAGCCCCGCGGCCACCGGGCGCCAGATCGGCGCCATCCTGATGGACGAGGGCAAGCTTACCGCCTCGGACGCCGAGCAGGTGCTCGCGCGCCAGCGCGAGCTCGGCTGGCGCTTCGGCGAGGCCGCGATCGAGCTGAACCTGATC
>DATMJC010000082.1:0-13942 GCA_035554435.1 Burkholderiales bacterium
GACGTCGGCGTGAACCGTCCATGGAGGACCCGACTGTTGCGCTGGTTTTTCAGATGATTTTTCAGATGAAGAAGCGGGCGATGGTTTCGCCAGGCGCGCGAGGTTGATGCTGCCGTCGGCTTCGCGCACCAGGTCGACGTGCGCGCCACGCACTTCCAGGCGCTTTACGCCGACGTCGCGGCGCGAAAGCGAGAACGCGAGGCTGTCCAGGTCGATCTGCGGAATGACGACCGGGGCGGCGGCCGAAGCGCCTCGTTCCGCGATCGACAGGTCGCGCACCTTGACCGACGGCAGCGCGATCTCGAGCGCCAGGGGCTGGAGGTCGAACTGGTAGCTGCCACCGAGCTGGACCGTGCCGGACGCGAGCTTGGTGGGCAGGCTGTCTTCGACGTACGCGTCGAGCGTGGCGAGCCGCAGGTCGGTGAGCGCGAAAGTGCCGCTCGACCCGAGCGGCTGCACCGTGAACGCGCCGCTCCACTCCAGCCTCTCGGCCGACCGGGTTCTGCCGGAGAAGCTGTAGGCGTTCTGGTGCCCCACGTCGGTGCGGAAATCGCTGAGCGAGAAGGAGATCGGCGTGAGCTCGGCGGCGAAGGGGTGCTTGTGGGTGCGATCCTCGAAGCCGAGGCGGCCTTCGACGATCGAGAGCGTGCCGATGCGGACGGGCAGAGGCCGCTCGTCTGCCTTGGGCTTTTCCGGCGGGGCCCGCGCCGGTGGCGCAAGGCGCACCAGGTTGACGCTTCCATCCGGGGCAATCACGACATTGACATCCGGCGCGACGAGCTCGAGCTCCTTCAGCACGACGCCGCGGTGCCACAGCGAGGCGAGCTCGGCGTTGACCTTCAGGTGCCGGAAAGCGACGAGCGGCGCCCCGTCGGCCTCGGCGAGCTTGAGGTCAGCGATGTTCGCTTCGAACGTGAACGGATTGAAGCGGATTTCACCGAGGGCGATCCTGCGATGGAGCGTTTCGGTAACGAACGCCTCGATCTGGGAGCGCGCCACGCGCGGTACGACGAAGAACCCCGCGGCGGCGTACGCGCCGATCAGCAGCGCCGAAACGCCTAACAGAATCCAGCGAGTGCGCGGCCGCAGCGTCATCATCTAGTCGTCACACTGTCGCAAGCGCCGGCCGGGCGCAATACGTCCGGCCGGGGTGATCAGCCAGCCGGGCGGCTACTGCTGTCCTTCGACGGCGCCCTTGACCATGACCTCCACGCGCCGGTTCTTGGCCCGGCCTTCCTTCGTGGCGTTATCGGCGACCGGGTCGTTCATCCCCCTGCCCACGATGGTGACCTTCGAGGGGTCGATGCCGTTCTTCACCAGGAAGTCCTTCACCGTCGCGGCGCGCGCCTCCGACAGCTTCTGGTTGTAATCCGCGGTTCCGGTGTTATCGGTAAAGCCGGTGATCTGGATGGCCTCGACCGAGCTTACGTTACGCACGCGCGCGGAGATCTTCTCGAGCTCGGGCTGCGCTTCCTTCCGGAACGTCGCCTTGTTAGTGTCGAAGAACGCGTCGCCGCTGACCGTCACGGTACGCATCGGCTTCGTCTGCGGGGCCGCGGCGGCTGCGGCGGGAACGGCCGCGAGAGCTGCCGCCGCGGGCGCTGCCGACGATGTCGAAGCTGCGGCGGCCGGGGCTGCGGCCGGGGCGGGCGCCGCAGCGGCCGGCGCGGGCTGGGGAGACGGCGGGGAGATCACTGCCACCGGTGCCGGCTTCGCCTTGCCGCAGCCGACGATGTTTCTGTCCGTGTTCCACTGGGAAGTCCGGACGCAGTTGCCGTACGTGTCCATGACGACGCGGCCATCGGACGGGGCGCCCAGAAACGCCTCGGTCGGAAGCTGGTTTTCCTGGGCGAAGGCAGAAAAGCTGAGCGCGAGGCTGCTCGCTACGATAGTGAGGGGTAGTTTCTTCATGGGTCCTCCGGGAGCTTCGATCCTGCCACCCGGCCATGGCGCCGCCCATTGGACCAAGGGCTTATGTGGGCGATTCGGCGTAGAGTGGCGTCCCAGCGGCGGGCAGCGCCGCACGACAACAACAAGGAGAAGTAAAAAATGAAAACCGAGCTGCTATACCTTGTATACGTTACGGTCCTGACCGGCCTGCTTTGGGTTCCGTACATCCTCGACCGGATCGTCACCTGGGGACTCATCCCCGCGGTTGGCTATCCCGACAACCCGCCGGCCCAGTCGCCGTGGGCCCGCCGCCTGATGAAGGCGCACACGAACAACGTGGAGAACCTGGTCGTGTTCGCCGCCCTGGTGCTCGCGGCGGCGGCGCTCGGGAAGAGCAACAGCGCCATCGCCACTGCGGCCATGGTGTACTTCTGGGCCCGCGTGGTGCACGTGCTGGCCTACACCTTCGCCATCCCCTGGGTGCGGACCCTCGCCTTTACAGTCGGGTTCATCTGCCAGGCCGCGATCGCCTGGCAGATCCTGGCGAAGTAACTAGTCCATCAACCCGGCATAGAGGGGCGAGGTCAGGTAGCGCTCGCCGAACGAGGGCAGGACGGCGACGATGAGCTTGCCCTCGTTCTCGTTGCGGCGCCCGACCTGGAGCGCCGCCCACACGGCCGCGCCGGAGGAGATGCCGACGAAGAGGCCTTCTTCCTTGGCGAGGCGCCTCGCCGTGTCGAGGGCGGCATCGTTGGGCACGCGCACGATCTCGTCGTAGATCTCGCGGTTGAGGATGTCCGGGATGAAGCCCGCGCCGATGCCCTGGATCACGTGCGGGCCCTTGGGGGAACCCGACAGCACGGCCGAGGCGTCGGGCTCGACCGCGACGCACTTGAACCCGGGCTTGCGCGCCTTGATCACCTCGCCCACGCCCGTGATGGTGCCGCCGGTGCCGATGCCCGAGACCAGGATGTCCGCCTTCCCTTCGGTGTCGCGCCAGATTTCCTCCGCCGTGGTGCGGCGGTGGATCTCCGGGTTGGCGGGGTTGCGGAACTGGTCGGGCATGAAATAGCGCTTGGGGTCGGAGGCGACGAGCTCCTCGGCGCGCTTCACCGCCCCGATCGCGCCCTCGGCCGCCGGCGTCAGCACGAGCTCGGCGCCGTAGGCGCGGATCACCGCGCGGCGCTCCTTGCTCATCTGCTCGGGCATGAAGAGCATGCACTTGTAGCCCTTCACCGCGCACACCCACGCAAGCGCGATGCCGGTGTTGCCGCTCGTCGGCTCGACGATCACCGTGTCGGGCCCGATCTTGCCTGCGCGCTCGGCGGCTTCGATCATCGACACGCCGATCCTGTCCTTGACGTTGGCGCCGGGGCTGTAGAACTCGAGCTTCGCCACGATCTTCGCGCCGCAGCCCTGCGCCAGCCGGTTGATGCGCACGAGCGGGGTGTTTCCCACCAGCTCGGTAACGGAATTGGCGATTTTCATGCGCTATCGTAGCCTGATCACGGCCTCGAGGTACTCGCTCGGCGCCACCATCGAGCCGTCGGTGGCGCTGTTGAAGCGCTGGGCGAGCCCGAGGAGGTCTTCGGCGAGCGATTCCTGCTTGCCGGCGTCGAGCGCCGCGAACGCCTTGTGCATCGGCCCGTAGTAGGTGCGGAAGGTGTCGAGCCAGTGCCGGGGAGAGCGGTAGCGGAACATGAAGTTGCGCCGCGGCGCCTGCAGGGCTGCGATGCGGCTGCCGAAAAGCTCGCGCAGGCGCTCCTCGGTGCCCCAGAGCGCGGGCGATTTCATTCCCGGAGCCGGGGGGATGTAGCGCCCGATCAGCTTGAACATCTCGCCGACCAGGCTCGAGGGGGTCCAGTTTGCGAGGCCGATCTTGCCGCCGGGCTTGCACACCCGCGCAGCCTCGGCGGCGGCCTGCTCCTGGTTGGGCGTGAACATCACGCCGAAAGTGGAGAGCACCACGTCGAACGCGCCGTCCTCGTACTGGAGGTTCTCGGCGTCGGCCTGCTCGAACTGCACCGCGAGGCCCTCGGCGCCGGCGCGCGCCCGGGCGCGCTCGAGCAGCGCCGGCACGTAGTCGGTGGACACCACGTCGCACCAGCGTCGCGCCGCCGCGAGCGTGGCGTTGCCGTTGCCCGCGGCCACGTCCAGCACCCGCTGGCCGGCGCGCAGGTCGAGCGCCTCGCACAGCGACTCGCCCACGATCTGGAGCGTGGTGCCGATGACCGCGTAGTCGCCGGCCGCCCACGCCGCCTGCTGCTTGGTTTTCAGAACGGCCAGATCAACCGTCCCCTGGGAAGTTGCAGTAGTCATGAGAATCCTTATTGCTTGCGCGGGTCGTCGCTCGGGTTGATGTAGGTAACGCCCCAGGGCCCGGTGCCGTGCAGCTGCACGATCACTTCACCCTCGGTGAATGCGTAATGGGCGGTTCCCGGCTGCATGATCATCATGTCGCCGGTGCGTACTGCCTGGGCGCCGGAGCGGTTGAATTTCTCGCCCATGCCCATGTGAAAGGTCCCTGTCAGCACCGTCACGCGCTCGACGGCAGGATGCGTATGCGGGGGGATCGCGTAGTTCGCCGGGAACTTGAGCCGCACCGTGAACGGCACCGCCTGGTTCATCGGTCCTTCGATGACCGCGATCTGCGCCCCCTTCGGAAGCGAAGGGACGTCGCTCCACTTGAGGTCGGCCGCGTTGACGGCTTGGTGATGGCCGGCGTGTTGCGCCCAGGCCGAGGTGGCAAAGAGCGCCAGCACAATCGCACTGCTTCTGAGCATTTTCATTGTTTCCTCCAGTAGGTGAATCCGCACCGCTATTGAATTACGGAGGCGATCCGCCGCGGGGTCACCGAGCGGGACAAAAAGCGGGACAATTTCCCCGTGGAGGAGCGGACCCAGGGCTTTGGATACTGGCTGCGGCGGCGGCGCAAGGCGCTCGACCTGACCCAGGAGGCGCTCGCGCAGGCGGTGAGCTGCTCGCGCTTCGCCATCCGCAAGATCGAGGCCGACGAGCGCCGGCCCTCGCGGCGCCTCGCCGAGCGCCTCGCGGAGAAGCTCGGCATCCCCGAGGCCGAGCGCGAGGCGTTCCTCGACGCGGCGCGCTCCGTCCGGGCTGCGGATCGGTTGCAGGTAGACGAAGTTCCCTTGGTCCCCAAAGATGATTCCGAGGAAAACGAAACCTCGCCATTTGTCGGCCGCGGCCCCGAGTTCGGCCTGCTGATCGGGCTGCTCGCGCGCCTCACCTCCGGCTCGGGCCACGTCGTGCTGCTCGAGGGCGAGCCCGGAATCGGCAAGACCCGGCTGATGCAGGAGCTGGCGCGCTACTGCGCAGCGCGCGATCTCTGCACGCTCTCCACCAACTGCTACGAGATCGAGCGCGCCATGCCGTATCAGCCCGTCATCGACCTTGCCGGCAAGGCGCTCGAGCTCGCATCGAAGGAGGCGCTGGAGAAGCTCGCCCCGGTGTCGCTGGCCGAGATCGCGGCGCTGGTCCCCGCGGTGGCCGAGCGCGTCGCAGTGCCGAGCCTGTCGGCCGACTTTCCCGAGGCGCGCCAGGCGCGGCGCTTCGGCGCGATGGTCCAGCTCTTCGAGGCCCTGGCCCGCGGACGCCAGATCGTGGTGATGATCGACGATCTGCAGTGGGCCGACGACGCGAGCGCGCAGTTCGTGCATTTCCTCGCGCGCCAGGCCTCGCGCCGCTCGCTGCTCCTCGTGTGCGCATACCGCGACGAGCTCGAGGCCGACGAGCGCCTCGCCGCGCTGGTCCAGGGCCTCAGGCGTGAGTCACACACGCGCCACGTGCCGCTCGCGCGGCTGGGCGAATCCGACACCGCCGCGTTGCTCGAGCGCCTCGCGCATCCCGGGCTCGAGCGCCAAGGGCTCGCCGAGCGGCTGCACCGCGAGACCGACGGCAATCCGTTCTTCCTCATGTCGATGCTCCAGGTGCTGGCCGAAGGCGGCGCCGACTCCAGGCCGGGCGGCGAGATGCCGTTGCCCGAAGCGCTGCGCGCGTCGGTGCGCGCGCGCCTGGGACAGGTGCCGTCCGATGCCCGCCATACGCTCGACGTCGCCGCGGTGCTTGGGCGGCGTTTCGACTTCGAGACGCTGGCGGCGGTCACGCGCGAGCCCGAGGATCGGGTGCTCGCTGCGCTCGAGACCCTCGTCAAGCGGCGCCTGTTGCGCGAGGAGCCCGAGGACGGCTTCTACGATTTCAGCCACGACAAGGTGCGCGAGGTGGTGTACCGGGAGATCGGCGGCGCGCGCCGGGTCACGCTGCACCGCGCCGTCGGCGAGGCGCTCGAGCGGCACGCCCAGGGGGAGCCCGAAGAGCGCCATGCGCGCCTTGCCGAGCACTACGAGCGCGGCCACGCCTGGAAGAAGGCATTGCAGTACCTGCTGCTTGCCGCGGAGCGCTCGCGCGCGCTCTTCGCCATGCGCGATGCGCTGCATTGGCTCGATCGCGCGGTCGCACTCGCCGAGGCGCATCCAGACGCAGTCGAGGATCAGGTGGAGCTGTATGCGCGGCGCGGCAGCGCGCGCGCCCAGGCTGGACAGACCGAGGGCGCGGTGTCCGACATCCGGCAGGTCATCGAGGCGGCGCAGGCGCGCGGCGAGCGCGAGAAGGCGCGCGACGCCGTGATCCAGCTCGGCATGGCCTACCGTCGCGCCGACGACTACGAGCGCGCGACTCAGTGCCTCACGCAAGCGCTCGCCGAAAGCCGCGCCATGCGTGACGAGCGCCACGCCGCCGACACGCTCTACCACCTCGGCACCGTGGCGTGGAGCAACGGCCGCAACCGCGAAGCGATCGGCTTTCACGCCGAGGCGGTCGCGATCTGCGAGCGCCTCGGGCTCGCGGACCTGGTCGCGGTGCAGGCCTATCACGGGCGGGGCGAGGCGCATCACAACAATGCCGAGCCGGCGGCCGCGATCGTTTGCTACGAGCGCTCGCTCGAGCTCGCGCGCCGCATAGGCGACAAGAGCTACGAATGCGAGAACCTGATGATGGTCGGCTACTCGCTGACCGGCTACATGGGGCTCGCCGACTATCCGCGGGCCCGGGCGCACTTCGAGGCCTCGCTCGAGATCGCGCGCAAGGCCGACCTGCAGTGGCACATGGGACCGACGCTCCTCGGATTGGACCACCTGCGCGCCTGCGCCGGAGAGTACGCCGAGGCGCTCGCCGGCATGACGAAGACGCTGCGATGGCTCGAGAGCGTGAAGCAGATCCGCTATCAGATCATCGCCTACGACCTCGTCAGCCACCTGCTGCTCGATTCCGGCGCGGCACGCGACGCGGCGGCATGGTGCCGGCGCGGCCTCGAGCTCGCGCGCAGCGCGCGCATCACCTTCTGGTGCCCTCGCCTCGAGGCCAACCTGGCGATCGCGCGCCTGCGCCTGGGCGAGCTCGACGTCGGCCCCGAGCTCGAGCGCGCCGCGGACTACTGCCGGCAGAACGCCGAAGGCTTCCAGCTCGCGCGCTGCCTGGCGGGATTGGCCGAACTTGCCCTCGCGCGCGGCGACGCCGCGGCGTGCCTCGACCACGCCGCGGAGCTTCTCGCGCTCGTGGAGCCGGCCGGCATGCAAGAGTTCGCCGCCGAGGCACGCCGCTGGCGCGCCCGCGCGGCTCGGATGGTCATGTGAGCTCGCCTCAAATGCGGCGGCAGGACCGGCTGCTTCCCGAAGCCGAGGCACGCGATCTGATCACACGCGCCTACTGCGGTCGGGTTGGCACGGTGAATGCCGACGGTTCGCCGTACGTCGTCCCGCTCTTGCATGTCTTTTCTGGCGATGTGATCAGCATGCACAACACGTCAGTGCGCGGACAATTTCGGCTGAACGTCGAGCGCGATGCTCGCGGTTGCTTTGAAGTCGACGAGCCGGTGAAGGTTTTCGACTATGGACGTTTCGAATGCGATTCAGGATTGGCGTATCGCAGTGCGATCGCCTACGGGCGCATTCAGGTCATCGAAGAGCGAGCCGCGAAAATGCGCTTCTTCGACGAGTTGCTGGCGAAGTACGGCACCGGCGTTCCTGGACGCCCAAAGAGCTTCTACCCCCGCCTCGACCAAGTGACCGTGTATGCGTTAGCCGTGGAACGGATCACCGGCAAGCATTGCCCCCTTCCGGCCGTCAGCGAGCAATGGCCAGCCGTCGATCGCACCAAGACGCCCGACGCGAAGCCATGAAAACGCTTTTTCAAGTTCGGCTATAGTAGGGCATGCGCGTTCTACCGCTCCTCGCGGTTCTTGCCTTGGCAGGCTGCCAGTCGGCGCCGTCCGTCGCCCCTGAGAATCCGCTCGTCGGTACCGCGTGGCTCGCGTGGGACATCAACGGCCGCGGGCCGGGCAACAAGACGTACGCGACGCTCGTTTTCAACCCCGGGCGGATCAGCGGCTCGGGCGGCTGTAACCGCTTTTCCGGCGCCCTGGAGGTCAATGCCGAGGTGTGGCAGGCGAGCGACATCGCGCTCACGCGCCAGGAGTGCGGGCCCGAGCTCATGAAGGAGGAAGCGGCCTTCATCGAGGCGCTCGAGTCCGCGCGCTCCCACCGGGTCGAAGGCGGCCTGCTCACGCTGCTCGACGAGTCCGGCGCGGTGCGCCTGCGCCTCGTGCACCTGCCGCGCCCGCCGGCGCAGCCGGGATTTATCGGCCCGTCCTACGTCCGCGGCCTGCCGCCGGGCTGATCGACGGCGCGGCTGGACCGGCTATTGGACGAAGGTCCAATAGCGTGACGCGCGACCCTGCGAGAGGATTTCCCCTGGTTGTGGGACTCGCATGGGACCTGCCAACGTCAAAGTCATCCATGCGCACGAGTTCGTGCGGGCGCGGGCCGGCGGCGTGCTCGACCTCGAAACAAGCGAAGCGCTTCTCCTCGAGATCGCAAGAGCGGCCGACGGCCGCGATCAGGTCGAAGTCCTGATCGACACTCGGCAGGCGGAAGGCCAGCTCGGCGCGGCCGACCTGTGGTTTCTCGCCGACCGCCTCGCCAAGCACCGGCACGCATTCAGCGGCAGGACCGCGGTGCTGTGCCCGATGGCGCGGTTCGACCGGGCGCGTTTCTTCGCGCTGCTCGCCGACAGCAAGGGATTCGACGTCGAGGCGTTCACGTCTTACGAGGAAGCCATCGCCTGGCTTTCCGGAGAAGAAGCCTGAAGGAAGCAACCTGCAAGGAGACCATGATGAGCAAGAACCGATTGTTGTTCGTGAGTAGCGCGATCGCCGTAGCGCTGGCGGCGGGCGGCTGCGTGAGCAAGGGCGACTACGAGAAGCTGCAGGCCGAGCGCGACGGGCTGGACCAAAGGGTGAAGGAGCTCGAGTCGCAGCGTGCGGGCCTCGAGAACCAGCAGACCGCCCTGCGCTCGGAGGTGGTGACGCTGGAGAAGCAGCGGGCGACGCTCGAGGCGCAGAACCGGCAGAACCAGGCGCAGTACGACTCGCTCGCGCGCAACCTGAACAGCGAGGTGCAGAAGGGCCAGGTCCAGCTCCGCCAGTACAAGGACATGCTGACGGTCGAGGTGGCCGAGCAGATCTTCTTCGACTCGGGGCGCGCCAACCTCTCCGAGTCCGGCAAGGCGGTCCTGAAGAAGGTGGGCGAGGCGCTGAAGGGCTACGAGGACAAGATCGTGCGGGTGGTCGGCCACACCGACAACGTGCCGATCGGCAAGTCGATGCAGTCGCAGTTCGCGTCGAACTGGGAGCTCTCGTCGGCGCGCGCGACCACGGTGGTACGCGCCCTCGAGGCCGCCGGCGTGCCGCCCGACCGCCTCGCGGCGTCGGGACGCGCCGAATACTCGCCGGTGGCGTCGAACGACGACCCCGATGGGCGCAAGAGGAACCGCCGCATCGAGATCACGCTGATCGACAAGAACCTGGCGCAGGAGCTGCAGACCAGCCCGAAGTAGCGAGGCTGAATGAGCGGCTCACTTGCCGCGGAACGCGGGCTTGCGCTTCTCGTTGAAGGCGCGCACGCCCTCGCGGCGGTCGTCGGTGTCGACGAGGCGGTTGTAGGCCTCGATCTCGAAGCGGTAGCCGGTCAGGAGGTCGGTCTGCAGGCCGTAGCGGATCGATTTCTTGGCCTGGCGCACCGACAGCGGTGCGTTCTCCGCGATCGCTCTTGCCGTTTCCAGCGCATCGTTCAGGACAAAGGCAGGTTCGCACGTCCGGTTGAAGATGCCCCAGTCGACGCCTTCGGCCGCCGTGAACTGCCGCCCCGACAGGATCAGCTCCTTCGCGCGCCGCTCGCCCGCGGCACGCGCGAGGTTCTGCGTGCCGCCGCCGCCGGGCATGATGCCGAGGCGCACCTCCGGCAGCGCGAAGCGCGCGGCGCTCGAGGCGTAGACGAAATCGCAGCACAGCGCGAGCTCGAGCCCGCCGCCAAATGCGTGGCCGTTCACCGCGGCGAGCACCGGCAGCGGAAATTCCATCAGCGCCATGAAGCCGCGCTCGAAGAGCTCGTGCTGCGTTTGCCAGTCGGCGTGCGCCATGCCGTCGCGCTCCTTGAGGTCGGCGCCGGCGCAGAAGGCGCGCTCGCCGGAGCCGGTGAGCACCACGCAGCGGGTCTCGCCCGGCTCGGCGCCGAGCCGGGTCCAGAGCTCGTGGAGCTCGCGCCCCATCTGCGTGTTGAGCGCGTTGAGCGCCTTGGGACGGTCCAGGGTCACCACCAGGAGGTGGGGTCCGCTCGGCTCGAGCCTGATTGTCTGGTAGTTCATAGGTGTCTGGTAGCTCATGCAATGTCAACCCGATGTCAACAATCTGTCGCGTGCATGATACGGGGCATCGCGCCGGGGCAGCGAAGAGCGGCGCGGACATGCTAAGTTTCGCCGCGTTGGGGGATTGACAAAAGGACCGATCATGAACAAGTCAAGATTGCAGGGACTTCAGGTTGTGGGCGGCGTCATCGCCGCTGCGCTGATCGCCGGCGGCTGCGTCAGCAAGAGCGAGTTTGAGAAGCTGCAGGCCGACAAGAACCAGGAGATCGACGCGCTTCAGAAGCAGCGCGACGGGCTGGACCAGCAGACCAAGCAGCTTCAGTCGCAGCGCGCCGCGCTCGAGAAGCAGCAGGCCGACCTGCGTGGCGAAATCGACAGCCTGCAGCGGCAGAAGTCGCAGCTCGAGGCGGCGAACCAGCAGACCAAGTCGCAGTACGACGGCCTGCTGAGCAACCTCAACGAAGAGGTGAAGAAGGGCCAGCTCCAGGTACGCCAGTACAAGGACATGCTGACGGTGGAGGTGGCCGAGCAGCTCTTCTTCGATTCCGGCAAGGCGGCGCTCAAGGACACCGGCAAGGAAGTCCTGAAGAAGGTCGGCGAGGCGCTCAAGGGCTACGACGACAAGATCATTCGCGTCGTCGGCCACACCGACAACGTGCCGATCGCCACGGCGCAGTTTCCCTCGAACTGGGAGCTCTCGGCCGCGCGCGCCACGACGGTGGTGCGCTTTCTGCAGTCCGCGGGCATACCGCCCGAGCGTCTGACCGCGTCGGGGCGCGGCGAATATTCGCCGATCGCACCGAACGACGATGCCGAAGGCCGGCGCAAGAACCGGCGCATCGAGATCACGCTCATCGACAAGAACCTGGCGCAGGAAGTCCAGGAGAAGCGCTAGCGCAGCATGGACGCGAGGTCTCCGCCTGAACCCGCGGCGCGGCCTCGGCAGTCCGTCGCCATCCGGCGAACGCTGGAGCAGAGCGAGCATTTTCGACACGTCGCGGCGCGAGACCTCGACCGGCTCGCGCAGCTCGCCCGCCTCAGGCGGCTGCACCACGACGAGCGCGTCCAAAGCGTTGGCGGCTACGACGGCCACCTGTGGATCGTCCTGAGCGGCGCAGTGCGCATCAGCACGCGCGCCGCCAAGGGCGGCGAGCACGTGTACGCGGTGCTCGGTCCCGGAAACTACTTCGGCCTGGCCGCGGTGATCGGCAAGGGAGTTGGAACCATCGAAGCGCGCGCCTTCGGCGCCACGCAGCTCGCGTGGATCGACGGCGCCGCGCTGATGCGGTTCCTCGACGACCGGCCGCCGCTGTGGCGCCATTTCGGCGCGCTGCTCTCGGAGCGGCTCATGATCGCGCTCATGCTCCTGCGCGACAACACGGCGTGCGCGCTGCCCGAGCGGCTGGTGCGGCGCCTGCTGGTCCTACTCCCTGCCATCGAGGCCGCCGAGCCGTTGCTGCCGATGACGCAGGCCGATCTCGCGCGCATGCTCGGAACGAGCCGCTCGCGCGTGAACGCGGAGCTGCGGCGCCTGGAATCGGAAGGCCTCGTGCGCAGCGGCTATCGCGGCGTCACGCTGCTCGATCTCCCGCGGCTGCGCACGCTCGCCGGCAAGGACCTGAAGGCTTTCTAGAACGAATTTTTTCGCCGCCATCGTGCCCGGTAGGCACATTCTTCGTCCGGCGTGCTCGCGAGCTCAGCGATGATCGGTTCCTTCGGCGGCCGCGTCGTGCCTCCCCCGGCGCTCGCGGCATGAGAAGAAGGCGCCACGCGGGCGATGCCCGCCAGGCGCCCACGCCGAAACTTCCGGAAAAATAGGGACTGTCCCTATTTCCTGGGAAACCACGGCTTGTCGGCCCACGCCACGCCCATGCGCGCGACCTGCGCGTCGATGAGATAGGGCTTTCCAGCCGCCGTCGCCTTCTTCGCGCGCGCGAGCGCGGCTTTGAGCTGCGCCGGCGATTCGACGACCTCACCTTCGACGCCGAAGCCTTTCGCGATCCAAGCCATGTTCATGTCCGGGCTGCCGAGGTAGTCGTGGAAGAAGTGCCCGGTCTGCACCATGCGCCCGCCCGGCACCTTCTCGATCACGCGGCTGTGCGGTCCGCTGTAGGCGTGGTTGTTGTACACGATGGTGATGACCGGCAGCTCGAGGCGCGCCATGTTCCAGAGCGCGGTCGGGCCGAACACGAACGAGCCGTCGCCGACCAGGCAGATCACCTGCTTGCTCGGCCGCGCGAGCTTGACCCCGGCGGCGGTTCCCACGCCCGAGCCGAGGTGCGCGCCGTAGTAGTAGAAGAGCTCGCGCCCGCGCTCCGGGTCGAAGTTGAAGCCGTGCAGGTTCACCGAGCCCGCCTCGTGCACGATGATCGCGTCGGGGTCGGCGAACTGCGCCACCTCCCACGTGACGCGGTCGGCGATCATCGGCGCGCGGTCCCAGTCGGGATTCTTCGTCACCTGGGCCCGCAGCGCCCTCGCTCTTTGCGAAAATTTCCGGACTTCGTCCGCCCTCGATGCCGCTTTTTGCTTCACCGAGGGATTGAGAAGCTGCTCGACCGCGGCGATCAGGTCGTCGAGGCCGTAGCCCACGTCGGCGACTAGAGGCACCTCGGTGCTCATCACGTTGCCCATGCTCCAGCTATCGATGCGCATGTCGATGAACTTCGGACCGCGGCCGATCATCGGCGTCGGGCTGTTGTGCTGCAGCTTGTTGCCGACGTTGATGATGACGTCGGGGTCCTTCGGGTAATCCAGGCTCGCGACGCGCCCGACCGGCAGCGCGCCGACCCAAAGCGGATGCGCTTCCGGGAAGCTCGCGTAGATCTGGCGCGCCTGCGTCACCGGCATGCCTAGGATCTCGGCCAGCTTCACCGCCTTCGCCACCGCCTTGGCGCCGTACACCTCGTCGCCCACGATCATGAGCGGCATGCGCGCCTCGACCAGGAGCTTCGCCGCGCGCTCCACCTCTGCGGGGTTGGGCCGCACCCGCATGCGCGGGTCGAACTTCTCGCGCAGGATGACCTCGGTGCGCACGCGCTCGTCGTTCAGGTCCGAATGCCAGGAGGCGTAGGTGGGGCCATAGGGCGGAGTCCATGCGGCCTTGAAGGCGCGGCGCACCGTCTCCGGGATCATGTCGGCGCGGCGCGCGAGCCACGAGTACTTGGTGAGCGGCGCCACGATGCCTTCCTGGTTCGCTACCTCCTCGAAGCCGTCGCGGCCGGCGCGGCCGGTCTGGTCGGTGCGGTAGCTGTAGAACACGAGCGGCGTCTGCTCCTTGAACGCGTTGAACATCTGTCCCATCGCGTTCACCAGGCCGACCACCGCGGCCTGCATGACG
>DATMJC010000083.1:0-19072 GCA_035554435.1 Burkholderiales bacterium
AATGCCGAGCGTATCCTCGTCGAAGACGAGGCGCTGCGCGCTGCGCGGCTTGCGCTTTGCGCCGCGGTGCGCCAGACGCTCGCCAACGGCCTGTCGCTCATCGGAGTCAGCGCGCCGGAGAAGATGTGAGCATGGCTATCCGAAAACCGAGAAAAATTACCGCTACGCGCAAGCAGTCGTCGGGCGGGTTCATGCTGGGGATGTTCGTCGGGCTGATCGCCGGCCTGGCGGTGTCGCTCGTCATCGCCTTCTATCTCAACAAGACCCCGGTGCCCTTCCTCACCGCGAAGGCCAGACAGGCCGAGAAGGACACCGCCGCCGGCAAGGCGCCGGCGATTTCCGGCCTGCCGCAGGGCGCGGTGGCCGCCGCGCCGGCCGAGAAGCCCAGGTTCGACTTCTACAAGATCCTGCCCGGGCAGGAGGAGCCCGTCTCCGAAAGGGAGCTGCGCGAGCGGATGAAGTCGGGCCGCGGTCAACAGGATGGCCCGAAGGACGTTTATTTCATCCAGGCGGGCTCGTTCCAGAACCCGGCGGACGCCGACAACCAGAAGGCCCGGCTTGCGATCCTCGGCTTCGAGTCGAGCGTCGAGCCGGCCAACCTTCCCGACAAGGGAACCTGGTACCGCGTGCGCCTGGGGCCGTACAACAAGCTCGACGAGATCAACAAAATCCGCCAGGCGCTGGCGCAGGCCAACATCGACGCCAGCCTGGTGAAGATCAAGGAGCAGCCGTAGGCATGAGAAGCGTAGCCGCAATAGTCCTCGCAGCCTTCCTGGCGCTGCCGCTCGGCGCCGGGGCCCAGCAAGTCCAATACGGCGAGCTCAATCCGCCCCAGCCGGTCGAGAACAAGGGCAAGATCGAGGTGATCGAGTTCTTCTGGTACGGCTGCCCGCACTGCTACAGCCTCGAGCCCTACATCGAGACCTGGCTGAAGAAGCTGCCGCCGGACGTCGAGTTCCGCCGCGTGCCGGCGGTGTTCAACTCGCGCTGGGGCCACGACGCGGCCATTTTCTACACGCTCGAGGCGATGGGGCTGGTGGACAAGCTTCACCGGCCGCTCTTCGACGCCATCCACAAGTCGGGCCTGCGCACCGACAACGAGGCCGCGTTCAGCGAGTGGCTGCAGAAGAACGGCGTCGATCCGAAGAAATTCATGGACACCATGAAGTCCTTCGGGGTGCAGAGCAAGCTGCGCCGCGCAACGCAGCAGACCGTCGCCTACAAGATCGACGGCACGCCGGCCATGGCGGTGAACGGCCGCTACACCGTGAGCGCCGAGCAGGGCGGGACGCAGCAGGGCATGCTTCAGGCGGTCGACGGCCTCGTCGCCCTCGCGCGCAAGCAGAAATAGCCGATGCGGGTCGTCATCACCGGCGCCTCCTCGGGCATCGGTGAGGCGCTTGCCCGGCACTACGCGTCGCGGGACTCGGTCCTCGGCCTGATTTCGCGCCGCGAGACGGGCGCCGGGCTGCCGGGCACCGTCGTGTCCTATCCGCTGGACGTGACCAATATTTTGGGCCTTGAGGAGGCAGCGAGGGATTTCGTGGCGCGCCACGGCGCGCCCGACCTCGTGATCGCCAACGCCGGCGTGGGCGTGGGCACCCACTCGGACGTGATCGCCGACATCGAAAAGCTGCGCCGGGTACTCGATATCAACGTGACGGGTCTCGCCGCGAGCCTCGCCGCGTTCGCCCCGGCGATGCGCAAGGCCGGCCGCGGTACGCTGGCCGGGATTGCGAGCGTGGCGGGGTTCCGCGGGCTCGCCGGGAACGGCGCCTACTGCGCCTCGAAAGCGGCGGCTATCACCTGGCTGGAAAGCCTGCGCACCGAGCTCTACGGCAGCGGCGTTTCGGTGGTCTGCGTCTGTCCCGGCTACATCGATACCCCGATGACGCGCGTGAACCGCTACCGGATGCCATTTCTCCTTCCCCCCGACGAAGCGGCGCGCCGCATCGCCCGCGCCATCGCGGCGCGCCGGCGTTTGGCGGTGATCCCGTGGCAGATGGCGGCGGTCTCGGTCCTCCTGAGGGCGATGCCCGGGTGGCTATACGACCGCCTGGCCGCGCGGGCGCCGCGAAAACCGCGCGACGTCCGGATCTGAACCTTATTTTTTCGTGATGCGCAGCGAAGCGTAGCTGCCCGGGGCATCTTCCAGGGCATTGGCCGGGATGCGTGCGGGCACTTTGGGCTCGCCGGCGTTCTGCTGCTCCATCCAGGCCTGCCAGTCCTCCCACCACGAGCCGGGAATCTGCTTCGCGCCGGCAAACCATTCGTCCGCGGTGTCGGGAAGCGCATCGTTCACCCAGTAGTGGTACTTCTTCGCCGCCGGCGGGTTGACGATGCCGGCGATGTGCCCCGAGCCGCCGAGAACAAAGCGAACCGCCCGCCGCTGCGCACTACCGAGGTACTTCGCGCCCTTGTACGTCGTCTTCCAGGGAGCGATGTGGTCCTCCACGGTGGAGATGAAGTAGGCGGGCGCGCGTACCGTGCCGAGATCGACCGGCACGCCGTCGAGCTCGATGCCGCCGGGCTCGGCGAGCAGGTTCTTGATGTACATGTTGCGCAGGTAGAAGCTGTGCATGCGCGCCGGCATGCGCGTCGAGTCGGCGTTCCAGTACAAGAGATCGAACGGGAACGGATCCTTGCCGAGGAGGTAGTTGTTGACCACGAACGACCACACCAGGTCGTTCGCGCGCAGCAGGTTGAAGGTTCCGGCCATCTCGGAACCCTCGAGGTAGCCGCGCTCGTTCATTTTCTTCTCGAGGTTCGCCACCTGCTGCTCGTCGATGAACACCCCGAGCTCGCCCGGCTCGGAGAAGTCGAGCAGGCTCACGAAAAACGTGGCGCTCGCTACGCGGTTTTGCTGTGTATTACTCAGGTATCCCAGCGTAGCCCCGAGGAGGGTGCCACCCAGGCAGTAGCCGATGGCGTTGACCTGGCGCTCACCGGTCGCTTTCTCGATAGCATCGAATGCAGCGAGCGCGCCCTCGCGCATGTAGTCGTCGAAGCCCTTTTGCGCGAGGCGCGCGTCGGGATTCACCCACGAGAGCACGAACACTGTGTGCCCCTGCGCCACGGCCCAGCGGATGAACGAGTTCTTCTCGCGCAGGTCGAGGATGTAGTACTTGTTGATCCACGGCGGAATGATCACGAGCGGACGCTTGTGCACTTCCTGCGTCGTGGGCTGATACTGGATGAGCTGCATCAGCGGGGTCTGGTGGACCACCTTTCCCGGCGTGGTGGCGACGTTGCGGCCGAGCTGGAAGGCGCTCTCGTCGGTCATCGACACGCGCAGCTGCCCGCCGCCCTTTTCGAGGTCGGCGAGCAGGTTGTTCATGCCCCGGACCAGGTTCTGGCCGCCGGTGCGAAGCGTCTCGCGCAGGACCTGCGGGTTGGTCATGAGGAAGTTGGAAGGCGCCAACGCATCGACGTATTGCCGGGTGAAGAATGCGACCTTCTTCTCGGACTCCGGCGGCAGGCCCTCCACCTTGGAGACAGTCTGCTGGATGTTCCGGGCGGCGATGAGATAGGACTGCTTGATGTGGTCGAAGACGAAGTTCGAAGACCACTCCTCGTCCTTGAAGCGCGCATCGCCCGCCGCCGGCTCCGCGACCGGCGGCGCCTGCAGGCCCAGCATCTTCAGCCAGGTCGACTGCCACAGCCGCATGTAGTCGGACCACATGCTCATCGAGGAGTTGGCGAGGATCGCGGGGTCCGCCGCCATCCTCGCGTAGAGATCCATGAACGCACGGGCAATGCCCATCTCGTCGCGCACCGCCGACGAGAGGCTCGCGGCCTGCTTCTGCGCGAAGTCCGCGAGGAGCCGCGACGAGCGCTGGGCGACGCTGCCGCAGATTGTTGTAAGTTCGGGAGGATTCTGGGTCATGCGCTAGCGTAGCGCATGACGCCGTCCGGGCCGATACCTCGCCGGGCACGCCCGGCGTAGTACAAGTAGTGCAGATGGGCGATCGCCTCGCCCATCGCAAAGAACGTCTGGTGGGTATCCAGCGGACGCCGGAACAGCACCGTGAGCAGATCGCCAGCGCTCTTTGGCTCGTCCTTGAGGGCGTTCTTCAGCTCGGCAAAGCGCGCCTCGTGGTGCTCCTCGAGCTGGCGCACCCGCAAGTGCGCGCCACGAAACGGCTTGCCATGGGACGGCAGTACCAGGACATCGGGCGGCAGGCTGCGATAGCGGTCGATCGACTCGAGGAAAAGGCGCAACGGATCGCCCTCCGGGTCGATCGACCACACGCTTACGTTGGTCGAGATGGTGGAGAGGAGCATGTCGCCCGCGATCACCACGTTCAATTCTTCACAGTAGAGGGACAGGTGCTCCGGCGCATGGCCGTGGCCGATGATCGCCTCCCAGTGGTGGCCCCCGATGCGCACCGTATCGCCCTCGATGATGCGGCGGTAGGCGAACGGGAACTCGGGCACCAGAGCGGAGTAGCGGTTGTTCCCGCGGATGCCGGCCATTGCCGCGCTCTTGTCCGCGGGCAGACCGTTCTTCTTGAACACCGAAAGCACCGCGTCGCTGGTATAGCCCGCGCCGGAGGAGCGCACCGCGTGCGCGGTCAGGTATTCGCCCTGCGTGGTCCACATCTCCACGCCGAAGCGCTTGCAGATCCAGTCCGCGTTGCCGGCGTGGTCGGGATGATAGTGCGTGAGAATCACGCGCTTCACCGGATGGAATTTCGCGAACAGCTTCTCCCAAAGCGCCCGCGTCTCGGCGTTGCCGATGCCGGTGTCGACAACCGTCCAGCCATCCTCGTCCTCCACCACCCACAAATTGATGTGGTCGAGCTGGAACGGCAGCGGCATGCTGAGCCAGTGGATGCCGGGCGCCACGGGAATGGTTTCGCCCGGCGGCGGCGTCTCCGGCCAGGGATACTCTAGAGAGACCATCGGGATAGAATCAGGCGAAACCCTAACATGGAAACTGAGACGGAAACCGATCGGGGCGAGTTCTCCATCAGCGACCTGGCGCGCGAGTTCGACGTCACGCCTCGCGCGATCCGTTTCTACGAGGACCAGGGCCTGCTCGCGCCGCGACGCGACGGTCAGCGGCGCATCTATACCCCGCGCGACCGCACCCGGCTGAAGCTCACGCTGCGCGGCAAGCGCCTCGGCCTTTCGCTTTCCGAGATCCGCGAGCTCATCGACATGTACGAGCCGGGGCGCGACGAGCGGCCTCAGCTCGAGCGCTTCCTCGCGGTGCTCGAAACGCACAAGGCGAGCCTGCTGCGGCAGCGGGCCGATCTCGAGGCGCAGCTTTCCGAGCTCCAAGCCTTTGAAAGACGGGTCAGAAAGCAGCTCAAACGAGGTTGACGTTTACGTAAACGTCAAGTAGGCTTCCCGGCCATGAATGCGCCCGCCGACCCCGCCTTCGTACAGCGCTGCCGCGAGAGCTTCGGCCGCCAGAAGGCCATGGAGCTGATCGGCGCCCGGCTCACGGTGGTGGAGCCGGGCTACGTCGAGATCGAGCTTCCCTGGCGCGCCGAGCTGACCCAGCAGAAGGGCTACGTGCACGGCGGCATCTTGGGGATGATCGCCGACACGGCCTGCGGCTACTGCGCGTTTTCGCTCATGCCGGCCGACTGCTCGCTCGTCACCGTGGAATACAAGATGAACATCCTGAACCCGGGACGCGGCGGGCTCGTGGCGAAGGCGCAGGTGGTGAAGCCGGGGCGCACGCTCACCGTTGCGCGCGCGGAGGTGTACGCTGACGACGGTAAGCACGTCGCCACCATGCTGCAGACCTTGATGATGCTCCCGGACACCTCCGACACACCATGAATCTGCTGCGTTTCGATCACGGCGAGACCATCGCCATGCTGCGCGAGAGCGTGCGCGCGTTCGCCGCCGGCGAAATCGCGCCGCGCGCGGCGCAGATCGACCGCGACAACCAGTTCCCGGCGGACCTGTGGCGCAAGCTCGGCGCCCTCGGCCTGCTCGGCATCACCGTCGAGGAGGAGCTCGGCGGCACCGCAATGGGATATCTCGCGCATATCGTCGCGATGGAGGAGATCTCGCGCGCCTCGGCGTCGGTGGGACTTTCCTACGGCGCGCACTCGAACCTGTGCGTGAACCAGATCCGGCGCAACGGCTCTGCGGCGCAGAGGCGGAAATACCTGCCGAAGCTCGTCTCCGGCGAGCACGTCGGCGCGCTCGCGATGTCGGAGCCCGGCGCCGGGTCCGACGTGGTCGGAATGCGGCTCAAAGCCGAACGACGAGGCGATCGCTACCTTCTCAACGGCAACAAGATGTGGATCACAAACGGCCCCGATGCGGACGTGCTGGTGATCTACGCCAAGAGCAGCGACCAGGGCATCACCGCCTTCCTCGTCGAGAAGGGAACCAGGGGCTTTTCCACCGCCCAGAAGCTCGACAAGCTCGGCATGCGCGGGTCGAACACATGCGAGCTCGTGTTCCGAGACTGTGAAATATCAAAAGATCAAGTCCTGGGGGAGGAAGGCAAGGGTGTGAAGGTGCTGATGTCGGGCCTCGACTACGAGCGTGCGGTGCTCGCCGGAGGACCGCTCGGCATCATGGCCGCGTGCCTCGACGTGGTGGTCCCGTACGTGCACGAGCGCAAGCAGTTCGGCCAGCCGATCGGAGAGTTTCAGCTCATGCAGGGCAAGCTCGCCGACATGTACACCACGTTTTCCGCGTGCCGCGCTTACGTGTACGCGGTCGGCCAGGCCCTCGACCGCGACGAAACCACGCGAAAGGACGCCGCCGGCGCCATCCTCTACGCGGCCGAGAAGGCGACCTGGATGGCGGGCGAAGCGATCCAGGCGCTCGGCGGCATGGGCTACATCAACGAGACGCCGGTCGGCCGGCTGTGGCGCGACGCCAAGCTCTACGAGATTGGCGCTGGCACCTCCGAAATCCGCCGCTGGCTGATCGGCCGCGAGCTCTTCGCCGAGTCGCAATGACCGTGAGCGAGCTCCTCGAGACCTATCGCGGGATGATCTACCCGTGGCACTGCGACCACATGGGGCACATGAACGTCATGTGGTACGTGGGCAAGTTCGACGAGGCCACCTGGAATCTCTTCGCCGCAGCCGGCGTCACGACCGCCTTCCTGAAAGAGAACCGGCGCGGCATGGCGGCCGTGCAGCAGAACATCACCTACCGGCGCGAGCTCCTCGCCGGGGATACGGTGGCCGTGCGCTCGGCGTTCCTCGAAGTGCGCGAGCGGGTCGCGAAGTTCGTGCACGAGATGCGCAACGCCGTCACCGGGGAGATTTCCGCCGTCTGCGTGCTGACCGGCGTGCAGATCGACACCCAGACTCGCAAGTCCTGCCCTTTCCCGCCGGAGCTCGCCGATCGCGCGCGCAGCCTCGTGCGTCCCTACGAGCTGCCGGGCTGAGCTCGATCCGAAGGAGGCTTCCATGCAGAACGACCCGATCGTCATCGTTGGCCTCTCCCGCACGCCGATGGGCGCGTTCCAGGGCGAGCTCAAGGGCTTCGCCGCGCCGGAGCTCGGCGCGGCCGCGATCCGCGCCGCCGTGGAGCGCGCGCGCATGCGGCCCGACGAAGTCCAGGAAGTGATCATGGGCTGCGTGCTGCCCGCGGGCCAGGGGCAGGCGCCCGCGCGCCAGGCCTCGCTCGGCGCCGGGCTGCCGCTCGCGGCCGGCTGCACCACGGTGAACAAGATGTGCGGCTCGGGAATGAAGGCGGCAATGTTCGCGCACGACCTGCTCGCCCTGAATTCGTTCGACGTCATCGTGGCGGGCGGCATGGAGTCGATGACCAACGCGCCATACCTGCTGCCCAAGGCCCGCAGCGGCCTGCGCATGGGCCATGGCCAGGTGATCGACCACATGTTCTACGACGGCCTGGAGGACGCCTACATAAAGGATGAAAAAGGCGGGGGCCGGCTGATGGGCACCTTTGCGGAAGACTGCGCGACGAAGTACGCGTTTACCCGCGAGGCGCAGGACCGCTTCGCCATCACCTCGCTCGAGCGCGCGCAGAAGGCGAACAAGGAAGGCTGGTTCGCCTGGGAAACGACCCCGATCGCCATCAAGGCCGGCAAGGAGGAGAAGTTCGTCGAGGCGGACGAGCAGCCCTTCAAGGCGAATTTCGAGAAGATCCCGACGCTCAGGCCCGCGTTCCGCAAGGACGGAACGGTGACGGCGGCGAACTCGAGCTCGATCTCCGATGGGGCGGCGGCGCTGGTGATGATGCGACGTTCGACCGCAGAGAAGCGCGGCCTCGCTCCGCTCGCGGTGGTCATGGGCCATGCCACACACGCACAGGCGCCCAATGAATTCACCACTGCTCCGGTCGGAGCCATTTCCAAGGTCCTCCAGGCAGTGGGGTGGAAAGCGGCCCAGGTGGATCTCTACGAGATCAATGAAGCCTTTGCCGTGGTCACCATGGCGGCGATGCAGGAGCACGCCCTGCCGCACGACAAAGTGAACGTGCACGGCGGCGCCTGCGCGCTCGGTCATCCCATCGGTGCCTCGGGCGCACGCATTCTCGTCACACTGATCGGAGCGCTGCGCAAATACGGCCTGAGGCGCGGCGTGGCGAGCCTGTGCATCGGCGGCGGGGAGGCCACCGCCATGGCGCTCGAGCTGCCTTGAAGCGGGAATTGCAGCGCCTGCTCGACCAGGCGCGCTTTCTGCGCCCCTACGGCTTTCGCGTGGTCACGGCGGACAGGCGAAAGTGCATGCTCGAATTGCCGCACAAGCCCGCGCTCGAGCGTCCCGGCGGCATCATCAACGGCCCTGCGCTCATGGCCGCGGCCGACTGCGCGATGTGGCTCGCCATCAAGGTGCGCCTCGGCGTGGAGGGCGATGCGCTCACCTCGGAGCTGAACACCGCTTTCCTGGCGCCCGCCAAGGGCGAGCATGTCTACTGCACCGCCCGGATCCTCAAGATGGGGCGGCGGCGCATCTACGGCGTCGCCGAATGCCACGGCAAGAAGGGCAACCTCTTCAGCCACCACACGGTGACCTATGTCCGCCCGGTCTGAAGCCGAGCTTCTGGAGATCCGCGAGGCGGTGCGCCGCTTTGCCGCCGCGGAGCTTGCGCCGAATGCCGCGCGCTGGGACCGCGACAAGGAATTCCCGCGCGCTGCGCTGGACGGGCTCGCCGCAATGGGCCTCTACGGCGTCGCCATCCCGGAGGAATGGGGCGGCGCGGGCCTCGGCTACGGCGCGCTCGCGGTCGCCTGCGAGGAAATCGCCGCCGGCGATTGCGCCACGGCGACGATCGTGTCCGTGAACAACCTGGTGGCCGGAATCCTGGCCGGGTACGGCAACGACGCGCAGAAGGAGCAGTTCCTGCGGCCCCTCGCGCAGGGCAAGCTCATCGGCGCCTTCATGCTGACGGAGCCTCACGTCGGCTCCGATGCGAGCGCGATCACCACGCGCGCCGAGCGCCAGGGGGCGCACTACGTCCTGAACGGAGTGAAGCAGTTCATCACCTCGGGCAAGAACGCGGATATCTCGGTTGTATTTGCAGTAACGGACAAAAGTGCCGGGAAGAAGGGAATCAGCGCCTTCCTGGTCCCAACCAAGACGCCCGGCTACATCGTCGCCCGAGTCGAGGAGAAGACCGGCCAGCGCGCATCGGATACCGCGCAGATCGTCCTGGAAAACTGCAAAGCGGAACATCTTTTGGGCGAGGAAGGCGCCGGCTACCGCATCGCGCTCGCCAATCTCGAGTCGGGCCGCATCAACGTCGCCGCGCAGGCGACCGGCGTCGCGAGAGCGGCGCTGGCGGCTGCGCTTTCCTATTCGCGCGAGCGCCGCAGCATGGGCAAGGCGCTGATCGAGCACCAGGCGATCAACTTCAGGCTCGCCGACATGGCGACCGGCGTCGAGGCCGCGCGCCAGCTCTACCTGCACGCGGCGCGGCTGCGCGACGCGGGCGCGCCCTGCATCAAGGAGGCGTCGATGGCCAAGCTTTTTGCCTCCGAGATGGCCGAGCGCGTGTGCTCGGATGCGATCCAGATCCACGGCGGCTACGGCTACGTCGCCGATTTCCCGGTCGAGCGCCTGTGGCGGGACGTGCGCGTGACCCAGATCTACGAAGGCGCGAGCGACATCCAGAAGCTCGTCATCGGCCGAACCCTCCAAGAGGGAAGCTGATGTCCGTTTTGAAAAGCGAGATCAATGCGCGCTCGGCGGAATTCAAGGGCAATTCCGAGCGCATGGTTGCCCTCGTCGACGACTTGAAGGAGAAGGTCGCCCTGATTTCGCTCGGCGGAGACGCCGAGGCACGCGAAAGGCACCTCAAGCGCGGCAAGCTCCTGCCGCGCGAGCGGGTGAGGAGCCTGCTCGATCCCGGCTCGCCGTTTCTCGAGATCGGGCAGCTCGCGGCGTGGGGCATGTACACCGGCGACGTGCATTCGGCTTCGATGATCTGCGGCATCGGCCGGGTGTCGGGTCGCGAATGCGTGATCGTGGCGAACGACGCCACCATCAAGGGCGGCACCTACTACCCGATGACGGTGAAGAAGCACCTGCGCGCGCAGGAGATCGCGGCGCAGAACCGGCTGCCGTGCGTCTACCTCGTCGATTCAGGCGGCGGCTACCTGCCCGAGCAGGACAGCGTGTTCCCCGACCGCGAGCATTTCGGGCGCATCTTCTTCAACATCGCCAACATGTCGGCGGCCGGCATCCCGCAGATCGCCTGCGTCATGGGCTCGTGCACCGCGGGCGGGGCCTACGTGCCCGCGATGTCCGACGAGTCGATCATCGTGCGCGGACAAGGCACCATCTTTCTCGGCGGACCGCCGCTGGTGAAGGCGGCCACGGGCGAGGTCGTGACGCCCGAGGAGCTCGGCGGCGCCGAGGTTCACACGCGCGTCTCGGGCGTGGCGGACCACTACGCCCAGAACGACGCCCACGCGCTTGCGCTGGTGCGGCGCATCGTCTCCAACCTGAACTACCGGAAGAGCGTATCCCTCGACGTGCGCGAGCCGCGCGAGCCCCTGTACGGCGCCGAGGAGATCTACGGGATCATTCCCGCCGACACGCGCAAGCCCTACGACGTGCGCGAGGTGATCGCCCGTCTGGTCGACGGCTCGGAGCTCGACGAGTTCAAGCAGAATTACGGCACTACGCTCGTCACGGGCTTCGCCCACCTGCACGGCTATCCGGTGGCGATCCTCGCGAATAACGGCATCCTCTTCTCCGAGTCCTCGCTCAAGGCCACGCATTTCATCGAGCTCGCCGCGCAGCGCGGCATCCCGCTCATCTTCCTGCAGAACATCACCGGCTACATGGTGGGCAAGAAGTACGAGGCCGGCGGCATCGCCAAGGACGGCGCCAAGATGGTCACCGCGGTGGCCACCGCGAAGGTGCCGAAGTTCACCGTGATCCTCGGCGGCTCCTTCGGCGCCGGCAACTACGGCATGTGCGGGCGCGCCTACTCGCCGCGCTTCTTGTGGATGTGGCCGAACGCTCGCATCTCCATCATGGGCGGCGAGCAGGCTGCCTCTGTCCTCGCCACAGTGCGAGGCAATTTCGCCTCCCCCAGTGAGGAAGAAGCGTTCAAGGCGCCCATCCGCGAGCAGTACGAGCGCCAGGGCCACCCTTACTATGCCAGTGCGAGGCTCTGGGACGACGGCGTGGTCGACCCCGCCGACACGCGCAGCTTGCTGGGCCTCGCGATTTCGGCCTCCCTGAATGCTCCGGTCGAAGACACGCGCTTTGGTGTTTTTCGAATGTAATGTCCGAGCACCGCGCCAGCGTAGAATGGAATCGATCGGGCGAGTTTCGCTACGAGACTTACTCGCGCGCGCACGAGCTGCGCTTCGACGCCATCGCGGTCCCCGGCAACGCCGCCGTCGCGAATATCCCGAAAACGGTGCCGCCGCGGCAAGGCGTCGATCCCGAGCAGGCGTTCGTGGCGGCGCTCTCCTCCTGCCACATGCTGTGGTTTCTGCACGTCGCGTGGGAGGAGAAGTGGGTCGTCGACCGATACAGCGATAACGCCGTCGGCATCCTGGACAAGACCTGGATGTCGCGCGTCACGCTGCGTCCCAAGGTGACGTTCTCGGGCAGGCAACCCACCATGGATGAGCTGCGCGCGCTGCACCACACTGCGCACGAGAAGTGCTACATAGCCAATTCGGTGAAGACCGAAGTCGTCATCGAGCCATGCTGAAAGTCGAGATCCATTCCGGCGTCGCCCGCGTGACGCTCGATCGGCCGGAAGTTCGCAACGCCTTCGACGATGCACTGATTCGCGAACTTCAGAATTGTTTTCAATCCTTCGCCATGGACCAGGCAGTTCGCGCAGTCGTGCTTGCCGGCAACGGACCGGCGTTCTGCGCCGGCGCCGATCTCAACTGGATGAAGCGCATGGCCGGGTACGGCTACGACGAGAACCTCGCCGACGCGCAGGCGCTCGCCACGATGCTCGCCACGCTCGACCGCCTGCCCCAGCCCACGATCGCGCGCGTGCACGGCCCGGCCTTTGCCGGCGGCACCGGGCTGGTCGCGGCCTGCGACATCGCGATCGGCACGCCCGAGGCCAAATTCTGCTTCTCCGAGGCGAAGCTCGGACTTTCGCCGGCCACGATCAGCCCATACGTCATCCGCGCGATCGGCGAGCGCACGGCGCGGCGTTATTTCCTGACGGCCGAGGTCTTCGGCGCGGAAGAGGCCTGTCGAATCGGGCTGTTGTCCGCCCTGGTCGCCCCCACCAGCCTGGACGGCGAAGTCGATTCCCTGGTGAAGCACCTTCTTGCGGGCGGGCCCGAGGCCCACGTGAAGATCAAGGACCTCATTCGCGCGGTGACCGGCCGGCGGGTCGACGACGCGTTGGGCGCCGAGACGGCGAAGCGCATCGCCGAGATCCGGGTGTCGCCCGAAGGCCGCGAAGGCATCGCCTCGTTCCTCGAAAAGCGCAAGGCATCCTGGTGTTCGCCAAAATCCTGATCGCGAACCGCGGCGAAATCGCGTGCCGCGTCATGCGCACCGCGCACCGCCTCGGCATTGCCGCCGTCGCCGTGCACACGGACGCGGATCGCGCGGCCCTGCACGTGCGGCTCGCCGGCGAGGCGCGCAGGGTCGAGAGCTACCTCGATATCGACGCGATCGTCGCGGCGGCGCGCGCGGCCGGCGCCGAGGCGATCCACCCGGGCTACGGTTTCCTGTCGGAAAACGAGGAGTTCGCCGCCGCGTGCAGCAAGGCGGGCCTCGTGTTCGTCGGCCCTCCGGCCGAGGCGATCGCCGCCATGGGCGACAAGGCGGCCGCCAAGCGCCTAATGGAAAAAGCGGGCGTGCCGCTCGTGCCGGGCTACCACGGCGAGGAACAGGATCCCGCTCACCTTGAAAAGGAAGCAGCGCGCATCGGCTTCCCGGTGCTCATCAAGCCCTCGGCGGGCGGCGGCGGCAAGGGCATGCGGGTGGTTTCTAACAGGAGGGAGTTTGGTCCGGCGTTGGAGGGCGCGAGGCGAGAGGCGAAATCCTCGTTCGGCGACGACAGGGTGCTCATCGAGCGCTATCTCGAACGACCGCGCCACATCGAGATCCAGGTCTTCGGCGACGCGAAGGGCAATGTGGTCTACCTTTTCGAGCGCGACTGCTCGGTGCAGCGCCGGCATCAGAAGGTGCTCGAGGAAGCTCCGGCGCCCGGTCTGGATCCCAAAAAAAGGAGCGAAATGGGCGCGGCCGCGGTCGCGGCGGCCAGGGCCATCGGCTACTCGAACGCAGGCACCGTGGAATTCATCGCCGAGCAGGACGGCCGCTTCTATTTCATGGAGATGAACACGCGCCTGCAGGTGGAGCACCCGGTGACCGAAATGGTGACCGGGCTCGATCTCGTCGAGCTGCAGTTACGCGTCGCCGCCGGCGAAATTCTGCCGTTCTCGCAGGAGGACCTGCGGCTCGAGGGGCATGCCATCGAGGCGCGCATCTATGCGGAGGACCCCGAGCGCGACTTCCTGCCGGCGACCGGACGGCTGGCACACGTCGCGTTTCCGCACCAGGACACGGACGTGAGGATCGACGCCGGGGTCGAATCGGGCGACGAGATTACCCCTTGGTACGACCCGATGATCGCCAAGCTGATCGTGCGCGGCGCCGACCGCGATGCCGCGCTCGCCCGGCTGCGCCGGGCGCTCGCCGACGTGGAGATAGCGGGCGTCAGGACCAACGTCGCCTTTCTGCGGCGAATTGCGGCCTCGAAAGCGTTCGGCCGCGCCGAGCTCGACACCGGCCTCATCGAGCGCAACCGCCACGAGATCTTCCCCAAGCGCGACCCGATCGGAACCGATGTGCTCGCCGCCGCCGCGTTCGCCGAGCTGGCGTACGAAGAGCGTACCGCCCGCGAACGCGCGCAAGCCTCCGGCGATCCCTACTCGCCCTGGTACCGCGTGGACGGCTGGCGGCTGAACGAGGACTCGCACCACGACTTCCTCTTCGTCGAGGGCGAGAGCGAGCACCCTGTCCGCGTCCTCTTCAGCGCAAGCGGGCTGCGGCTCGCGGTGCACGGGAAGGAACACGCGTTCGCTGGCAAGCCTCTCGACGACGCGGCGCTCTCCATCCGGCTCGATGAGCGCACGTATCGCGCCCGTGTGCTGCGCGACGGCGACGACTGGCACGTCTTCGCCGGAGGCGACTACCGCCGCCTGACGCTCAGGCACGGCCTGTCCGGCCAGGACGAAGAAGCGCGCCGGGGCTCGCTCGCCGCGCCCATGCCAGGGAGGATCGTCCAGGTCATGTCGCGGCCCGGCGAGACGGTAAAGAAGGGGCAGCCCCTGCTCATCCTGGAGGCGATGAAGATGGAGCACACCGTCACCGCGCCCGCCGACGGCATCGTCAAGGAAATCCACTTCGCCGCGGGTGAGCAGGTCCTGGAAGGCGCCGAGCTCGTGACTCTCGAATGAACAAGGTCAAGATCGTCGAGGTCGGACCGCGCGACGGCCTGCAGAACGAGCCGGGCGAAGTGCCGACCGAAGTGAAGCTCGAGCTGATCGAGCGGCTCGCCGCGGCGGGGCTTCGCTCGGTCGAGGCCACGGCGTTCGTGTCGCCGAAATGGGTGCCGCAGATGGCCGACCACACCGAAGTGCTCGAGCGCATCCGCCGCAAGCCGGGCGTGTCGTACCCGGTGCTGACGCCGAATCTCAAGGGCTTCGAGGCCGCGCGCGCCGCGGGGGCCACCGAGGTGGCGATCTTCGGCGCCGCCTCCGAAGCCTTTTCGCGCAGGAACATCAACTGCTCGATCGCCGAGTCGCTGGAGCGCTTTCGTCCGGTCGCTGAGGCAGCAAAGAAGAACGATGTGAAAGTCAGAGGCTATGTCTCCTGTGTCCTTGGGTGCCCATACGAGGGTGAAGTTTCGCCTCGACAGGTAGCGGGGGTGGCCGGCGATCTCTACGACATGGGCTGCTACGAGGTGTCCCTGGGCGACACGATCGGCACCGGAACGCCAGGGAAGACCAAGGCGATGATCGAGGCCTGCACGGAGCGGATACCCGTTGAAAAGCTGGCAGGCCATTACCACGACACCTACGGCCAGGCGCTCGCGAATATCTATGCATCGCTCGAGCTCGGCGTGCGCACCTTCGACGCGTCGGTCGCGGGCCTGGGCGGCTGCCCTTATGCCGCAGGCGCTTCGGGCAACGTCGCAACCGAGGATGTGGTCTACATGCTCCACGGCCTCGGGATGGAGACCGGCGTGGATCTCGACCAGCTTGTAGGTATCGGACGCTGGATCTGCGCGATCCTTCAGCGCGAGCCGTCCTCGAAGGTCAACCGGGCGATCACCGCGAAGAAAGCGCAGAAGTGAAGACGCCGTGCATCCGCGTGTGCACGATGGACCCGCAGCGCGGGGTCTGCCTCGGCTGCTGCCGCACGCTCGACGAGATCATGCGCTGGAGCGGCATGAGCGATGCCGAGCGCGACCAGGTGATGGCGGAGCTGCCCCGGCGCCGGAAGGCGCTAGATATCCGCGAAATCGCCGTGCCGCCCCTTGCCTGAGGCGAAGCGCGCGGCGCCGGCAGCGCCGTCGATCTCGAAAGCGGGGAAGCCGTTGTACCACTCCTTTCGCATCGCCTCGCGCAGGGGCTGGCCCTGCTGCATGTAGGCCGAGCGCCGGTCGGCGCGCACGCACGCCTGCGGAAAGCGGGCGATCTCGTGCGCCATGGCCTCGGCGAAGCGGCGCGATTCGCCCTCCGGTACCACGTGCTCGCAGGCGCCGATGCGCAGGGCTTCCTCGGCAGGCACCTTGCGTCCGGTAAGAATGATCTCCATAGCGCGTCCCATCCCGACGAGGCGGGGCAGGCGCACGGTGCCGCCGTCGACGAGCGGCACGCCCCAGCGCCGGCAATAGACGCCGAAATACGCCGAGCGCTCCATCACGCGCAGGTCGCACCAGAGCGCGAGCTCGAAGCCGCCGGCAACCGCCGGCCCCGCAACCGCGGCGATCACCGGCTTGTCGAGCTCGAGGCGAGTCGGGCCGAGCGGTCCGCGCGGGATGGCCTTGCGGTCGTCGAGGGGGTAGTCGATCTCATGCAGTTCACCGGAATCTTTTATGAGAGAAGCGCAATACTTCAAGTCCCATCCCGCGCAGAAAGCGCCGCCCTCGCCCCAGAGCACCGCGACCGCGGCATCGGGGTCCTGATCAAAGGATTTGAAAGCGGACACGAGGGCGTCGGCGCTCTCCGGATCCATCGCATTGCGCGCCTCGGGGCGCGAATGAATCACCGTCCAGACCCTCGCCTTCTTCTCGATCCTCACCGCCATGCCCGCCTCCGTTGATTGGTATTTCGATTTCGTCTCGCCGTACTCGTATATCGCGCTCCACCGCCTGGACGAGCTGCCGGGTCCGGTCGCCTATAAGCCGGTCCTCTTCGCGGGCCTGCTCGATCACTGGGGCCAGAAGGGCCCCGCCGAGATCCCGGCCAAGCGGCGCTGGACCTACCGCTGGTGCACCTGGTGGGCGCAGAGCCTGGGCATCCCGTTCCGCTTCCCGGCGGCGCATCCGTTCAATCCGCTGCGGCACCTGCGGCTCGCGCTAGCCTGCGACAGCCGGCCCGAAGCCGTCAAACGCATTTTCCGCTCGATATGGATGAGCGGCGAGCATGCCGACGATCCAGGCCGCTTCGCGACGCTCTGCCGGGAGCTTTCCATTGATCCAATCCGCCTTGCCGATCCTCACGTGAAAGACAACCTCAGAAAGAATACGGAAGAAGCCGCAGAGCGTGGGGTATTCGGCGTGCCGAGCCTCGTGATCGACGGGGAGGTATTCTGGGGCGCGGACGCGATCGACTTCGCCAAGGCCTTCATTTCCGACCCGACCGCGGTGCGCAACGACGAAATGCAGCGCGTAGACGCTCTTCCCGTCGCGGCCGTCCGAAAGAACTAGAAGAACAAAGAAAGTCAGAGCATGCACCGCGGCGGGCGCGGGGCGTAGAGTATGAAGCGTGAGGAGTGCGCTCCTTTCCGGTCTGGCGGCTTTGCTGGTCGTACCTCCCAATGCGCTCGGGCAGGCGCCTAACTACGATCCGGAGTCGGTCTACCAGGAGCAGTCGATCCACGGCTTCACGGTGCTCGTGAGCCCGCAGGTTCTGGCGCAAGCGCACGCAGCGGTGGAGGTTCGCGCCGAGCTGGCGCGGCAGTTCGGAGAGCTCGTCGAGGCTGTACCGTCCCCGGCCGTTTCCGCTCTCCGGAAGGTCAGGATCTGGGTCGAGTGGAGCAAGAGGCCGGATGGGGGCGCCGAGTTCCACGTCTCGCGACATTGGCTGGAGGAAAACGGCTACAACCCTGCCAAGGCAGGCGACATCGAAATCTCGAACAGCCTGCATTTCGTCAATTGGTCGCGCGCAGAGCAGCCGTGCATGGTCTTGCATGAGCTCGCGCACGCCTACCATTTTCTCGTCCTTGGAGAGAAGAACCCGGAGATCGCCGCGGCGTATCGGCAGGCGGTCGAGAGCGGGTCGTACGAGTCGGTCGACTACGCCGGCGGCGGGAAGAGGCGAGCCTACGCGCTCGTCAATGAGAAGGAGTACTTCGCCGAGATTTCGGAGGCGTACTTCGGCAGGAACGACTTTTACCCGTTCACGCGAGCCGATTTGCAGCGCCACGACCCCGTGGGTTACGAGCTCCTGCGGCGCCTTTGGGGCCGAGTGGAAAACCGCGAATCCGTAGCACTCACGAGCGACAAGCGTTAGCCGTACTTGCGCTTGTCTTCGATCACCTTGCCGTCGTTCGGCAGGCTGCCGGGCGCAACGAGCTCGACCTCGCCGCGTAGCTTCGTCACTTCTCTGATCGAGCCAATGACGGCTTCGGCGAGGCCGGAAGGAGTGGACGCGACTTCGCACTTGAGCGTCATGCGGTCATTGCCCGCTTCTCCCTCGACCACGAGGCGCGCGCGCCGCACCTCGGGATGGCGGCGCAGCACCTCGGCGACCTGGCCCGGCGTGACGAACATCGCGCGCACCTTGGTGCTCTGGTCTGCGCGCCCCATCCAGCCCCTGATGCGCACGTTGGTGCGGCCGCAGGGGCTCGCGCCCGGCAGGACCGCGGAGAGGTCCCCAGTGCCGAAGCGGATCAAGGGATAGTCGCGGTTGAGGGACGTGATGACCACCTCGCCCACCTCGCCGTCGGCCAGCGGGTCGCCGGTGCCGGGACGCACGATTTCGAGGATCCGGGCCTCCTCGAGGATCATGCCCTCGTTCACCGTGCCGTCGGCATTGGCCGATTCGTAGGCGATCGCGCCGAGGTCTGCGCTGCCGTACATCTGGGTCACGGCGATGCCGCGTTCGCGCATCGCCTGCCGCAGCGCCGGCGGAAGATATTCGGCGCCGACCTGCGCCTTCTTCAGCGTCGAAAGGTCGCTCTTCGCCTCGTCGGCTTTCTCGACGATGAGCTTGAGGAACGAAGGCGTGCCCATGTAGCCCTGCACGCGCAGGTCGCGGATCGCCGCCACCTGCATCTCGGTCTGGCCGGTGCCGGAGGGAATCACGGTGCAGCCGAGGGCGAGCGCGCCCGATTCGAGCATCGACCCCGCGGGCGTGAAATGGTAGGCAAACGTGTTGATGACCAGGTCGCCGGCGCGGAATCCGCCTGCGAAGAGACCGCGCGCCGCGCACCACCAGTCG
>DATMJC010000084.1:0-52555 GCA_035554435.1 Burkholderiales bacterium
GACATCGTCAGCGGCGTGTACTCGAGCGCGCAGTGCGTGCCGATGGTGCAGCAGGCCGACTCGCGCAAGAAGTTCACCTGGCTCAACGTCTGCATCGCCACCGCGGTGTTCAAGGACAAGAAGCTGCAGTACGTGTTCCGGCCGCAGGCGCACTCCGACCAGTTCGGCGCCTGGTCGTGCGACTACATCGCGCACTACGCCAAGTCGAAATTCGGCACCGAGCCCAAGAACCTGCGGGTGGCGATCATCCACGAGGACGGCCCGTACGGCGTCGGCGTCGCGGCGGGCAACGAGGCGCAGTGCAAGAAGGACGGTCTCAACATCGTGCTGAAGGAAGGCTATTCGGCGACCGCGCCCGACCTCTCCAGCCTGGTGACGAAGCTCAAGCGCGCGCGCCCCGACGTGCTGCTGCACACCGGCTACAACCCCGACATCACGCTCTTCCTGCGCCAGGCGAAGGAGCAGGGCCTGAAGTTCAAGGCGGTGATCGGCCACGGCGCCGGCCACAGCCAGTTCGACAAGCTCTCGCAGACCTTCGGCAAGGACGTGAACTACTTCCACACCATCGACCCGGCCGCGGCGCAGCTGCTCGACCCGAAGACGCTCAAGCCCGGCGTGTGGGCGATGACGCAGGAGATGGTGAAGCGCTACCAGGCGGTGAAGGGCCCGGGCGAGCTGCCGCCGCACGTCTCGATGGGCTTCAACAACACCTGGATCCTGCTGAACGACGTGCTGCCGCGCGCGATCAAGAAGTACGGCGGCATCGACTCCGAGGCGCTGCGCAAGGCTGCGCTCGACACCGACATTCCGGTGGGCGGCACGATGCAGGGTTACGGCGTCAAGTTCTATCCGCCCGGGCATCCGCTCGCGGGTCAGAACGAGCGCGCCTTCCCGGTCGTGATCCAGTTCGTGGACGGCAAGGGCAAGATCGTCTGGCCGAAGGAGATCGGCGCCGATCCCGTCCTGCCCTTGCCGAAGGGGCACGCGCTGGCGCAGTAGGTGTTACTCGAAGTCTCAAGGCTCACGAAACGCTTTGGCGGTTTCACTGCGGTCAGCGGCGTTTCCTTCGACGTGGCCGAGGGCGAGATCCTCGGCCTCATCGGCCCGAACGGCTCGGGCAAGAGCACGACCTTCAACCTCGTCGCCGGCGCGCTCAAGCCCGATTCGGGCTCGGTGCGCTTTTGCGGCGCGGACATCGCCGGCCTGCCGGCGTACCGCGTCGCGCACGCGGGAATCGGCCGCACCTACCAGATCCCGCGGCCGTTCAAGAAGCTCTCGGTCCTCGAGAACGTGGCGCTCGCGGCTTTTTACGGCTCGAATGCACGAGTCTCGCGTGAGAAATCCTTTGCCCTTGCGTCGGAAACGCTGAAGCTCGTCGGCCTGCAGGAAACCGGCGTCGTGGGCCTCGGCGCCGCGGCGCTGAAGAAGCTCGAGCTCGCGCGAGCGCTCGCGACGCAGCCGAAGCTTCTGCTCGCCGACGAGTCGCTCGGCGGGCTCGACCACGCCGAGATGGAGCAGGCCGCCGACATGCTCTCCAACATCCGCGCGCAGCGCGGCGTCACCATCGTCTGGGTCGAGCACATCATGGGCGTGCTGATGCGTGTCGTCGACCGCTGTGTAGTGCTCGACCACGGCGTGGTGATCGCCGAGGGCAAGCCGGCGGCGGTGTCGCGCGATCCGAAGGTCATCGAGGTCTATCTCGGCAGCGATGCTTTCGCTTGAGAATGTCTCCGCCGGCTATGCCGGCTTCCAGGCTCTCTTCGGCGTCAGTCTCGAGGTGCGCGCCGGCGAGTCGGTGGCGGTGATCGGCCCGAACGGCGCCGGCAAGACGACTCTCCTGCGGCTGATCTCGAAGCTCATCGATCCCACCGCAGGAGAGATCCGTTTCGAAGAAAAGAGTCTCAAGACCGTGCCGCCCCATGCGGTCGTGTCGCGCGGGATCGCGCACGTGCCGGAGAACCGCAGGCTGTTCCCTCGTCTGACCGTCGAGGAAAACCTGCGCATGGGCGCCTTCACTTCCCGCAGGCAGTTCGAGCAGCGAAAAGAAGTCGTCTATGGCTTGTTCCCTCGTTTGCAGGAGAGAAAGGACCAGGCCGCCGGAACGCTGTCCGGCGGCGAGCAGCAGATGTGCGCCATTGGCCGCGCGCTGATGTCGGGGCCGAAGCTGCTTCTGCTCGACGAGCCCTCCGCCGGACTCGCGCCGGTCGTCGTGCAATCGATCTTTGAGCTGGTGCGCCGCATCTGCGCTGAGGGCTACACGGTGCTGATCGTCGAGCAGAACATCCGCCAGGTGCTGAAGGTGGTCGGCCGCGCGTACCTGCTCGACGCCGGAAAAATCGTCCAGTCGGGAAAGGCCGCCGATCTGATGAATTCGAAAGAGATACAAAAGGCCTACCTCGGGCTGTGATGGAGATTTTCGACGTCTTCCTGCTGGAGGCGATCCTCAACGGGCTGCTGCTCGGCGGGCTGCTCGCGCTGCTCTCGCTTGGCCTGAACCTGATCTTCGGCGTGATCGACGTGGTGTGGATCTGCTATGCCGAGCTGATCATGTGCGGCATGTACACGGTGTACTACCTGCACGTGCAGTACCACTGGCCGCTCATCGCAGCGATGGCCGCGGCGATCGTGCTGGTCGCCGTGCTCGGCGTGGCGCTGCATCAGTTCGTCATCCGCCCGGTGCTCTCGGCGGAGCCGATCAACCAGCTGCTGGTGACCGGCGGCGTGCTCTTCTTCCTCCAGGCGGCGGCGACGCTCGCCTTTGGCGTCGACTTCAAGAAC
This sequence comes from Burkholderiales bacterium, assembly GCA_035554435.1. Classification (GTDB taxonomy): domain Bacteria; phylum Pseudomonadota; class Gammaproteobacteria; order Burkholderiales; family SG8-39; genus SCGC-AG-212-J23. The sequence continues at coordinate 2,779 of DATMJC010000084.1, forward strand.
CTCGGCGTGAGCCTGCCCCCGGTGCGTCTGGGCGAGATGTCGTTCTCCGCCGCCCGGCTGGTTGCCTTCGGCGCTGCGATCGCAGGTGTCCTTGGGTTGTATGTTTTTTTGAATAAAAGCTATCTAGGGACGGCGATCCGCGCCATCAGCCAGGACCGCGCGGTCATGCCGCTGATGGGCGTCGACCCAGGGCGGGTGTTCGTCATCACCTCGGCGATCGGCGGCGCGCTCGCCGGCCTCGGCGCCTGCCTGTTGGTGCTGCAGTACGACGTGCATCCCGCGATCGGCCTTTCGTTCGGCCCGATCATCTTTCTCATCTGCGTGCTCGGCGGCCTGGGCAGCATGGTCGGCGGCCTGGTCGCCGCGTTCGTCTTCGCGCAGTTCATCTCGGTGGGCGGCTTCTTCTTCGCCATCGAGTGGGGCTACGTCATCGCCTTCGCCTTCTTCATCGCGATGATGTTCGTCAGGCCGCAGGGATTCTTCAAGCGATGATCGGCAACTATCCCCTGCACCTGATGATCCTGGTGTTGCTGTGGGGCTACATCTACACGAGCTGGTCGCTGATGGGCCGCCTGGGCATGGTGAGCTTCGGTCACGGCGCGTTCATGGGCATCGGCGCCTACACCGTGGTCATGCTCTGGAACCACTACGGTGTCTCGCCCTGGATCGGCGCGCCGGCGGCGCTCGCCGTGGCGGCCGTCGTCGCGATCGTCATCGCCTATCCCTGCTTTCGCTTCCGCATCGTCGGCCACTACTTCGCGCTCGTCACGCTGGCCCTCTCGGAAGTGACGCGGCTGGTCTTCACGGCGATGCGCGAGCAGACCGGCGGCTCGCTCGGCGCGACGCCGAACGGCGCGCTGACCGAGGGGACGACGGTCGCGCTCGGCGCGCTGCAGTTTTCCAGCAAGTGGGTGTGGCTCGCGATCGTCGCCGTCTTCTGGCTGGCCGGGCTGTGGGTGTGGCGCGCGGTCGACCGCAGCATGGGACGCCTCGCGCTCCAGGCGATCAGCGAGGAAGAGGAGGCCGCGGCCTCGGTCGGCATCCATGTCACGCGCGCCAAGCTGCGCATCACGCTCGTCTCGGCGCTCATGACCTGCGCGGGCGGCATCCTGTACGCGCAATACCAGCTCTACGTGAACCCCGATACCGTGTCGGGAATCGCGATCAGCCTGCAGATGGTGTTCGGCGTCATCGCCGGCGGTATGTTCGTGATGCTGGGTCCAACCGTGGGCGCCGCGTTCACGCTGCTGCTTGCAGAAGGCTTGCGCCTCGCGTGGGGTAACCGCTTTCCGGCTCTCGACAGCACCATCTACGGCCTGATGCTGGTGCTCTTCATCATCTACATGCCGAAAGGGATCCTCGGCGCCGCGCTGGACGCGCTGCGCAGGCGCTAGGGTTTATCATCCGCGGGATGAGCGGACCCGACGCGATCGCCCTCACCCGGTCACTGCTCCGGTTCGACACGGTCAACCCGCCGGGCCGGGAGCGCGACTGCGCGCGCTATGCCGGCGGCCTGCTCGAAGAGTGGGGTTACCGGGTCGATTACCACGAATACGCGGACTCGCGCACCAGCGTGATCGCGCGCGCGGGCGGATCGGATGCGAAGGCGCCGCTTTGCCTGACCGGGCACCTCGATGTCGTTCCGGTCGGCGCGCGCGCCTGGACGCACGACCCCTTCAACGGGGAGACCGCGGGCGACCGACTCTACGGCCGCGGCGCCTCGGACATGAAGGCCGGCGTCGCCGCGATTCTGCTGGCGGCGCGCGCCATGGCGAAGCGGCTTGCAGGCACGCCTGGCGTCGTCATCGTGCTGACCGCGGCGGAGGAGGGTGGCTGTATCGGTTCAAAGAATCTCGTGGAGACCGCATTGTTGGGCCGTGCAGGCGCGATGATCGTAGGGGAGCCGACCTCGAACTACCCGCTGGTCGGGCACAAGGGCTCGGTCAAGTTCCACGCGCGCTTCAAGGGCGTGTCCGCCCACGGCTCGATGCCGCATCTCGGGGTGAACGCGATCTACAAGGCGGCGCGGGCGCTCGGCAAGCTCGAGGCGTTCGACTTCGGGGTGCCGGCGCACGCGGTGATGGGCAAGCCCACGCTCAACGTCGGCACCATCGCGGGCGGCAACACGGTCAACGCCGTCGCGGACTCGGCCGATATCGGCGTCGATATCCGCACCGTGCCCGGCATGGATCACGCTGTGCTTCTCAGGTCTCTTCAGGATCTGATGGCGGAAGCGGAGCTCGACGTGTTCTCCAATCTCGGCCCGGTGTGGACCGAGCCGGACGGGGATTGGGTGCAGCGCGTGTTCGAGATCTGCAAGCCGTACGTCGAAGACCGGCTCGAGGCGCGCACCGCCCCGTACATGACCGACGCGGCGAATCTGCTCAAAGTGTATGCAGGCGCGCCCACGGTGGTGCTCGGGCCGGGCGAGGCGGCGATGGCGCACCAGACCGACGAATACTGCAGCATGGAGCGCATCCGGCAGTCGGTGTCGATCTACGAAGCGCTGATCGACGACTGGACGCGCGCATGAACGTCTGGTCGTCGGTCGCGATCAAGGCGGCGTATCTGGAGCTGCTGCCGGCCTTCGTGCGCTCGAGCAAGGTCAAGGTCGACACCCAGTGGGTGGGGATGGCCGACATCAGGAAGCGCATCCTCGCCGGCGAAGTCACCGACGTGGTGATCGGCTCCGCCGGCCTGATCGAGGACCTGATCGCGAGCGGCAACTTCGATTCGCGCACCCGCGTCGATCTCGCGAAATCCGAGGTCGGCGCCGCGGTGCGCGCCGGCGCGCGCAAGCCCGACATCGGCAGCGTCGAGGCGTTGAAGAACGCCCTGCGCGCGGCGGAATCGATCGTGTACTCGAGCGGCCCGAGCGGGGTCTATCTCGCCGAGCTGTTTCAGAGCCTTGGAATCGCCGAGGAGCTCAAGTCCAAGGCAAAGCAGGCGCCGCCGGGGGTGCTGGTCGGCGAGATGGTCGCGCGCGGCGACTTCGAGCTGTGCTTCCAGCAGGTGTCGGAGCTGCGCCAGGTCCGCGGCATCGACTACGTCGGCCGGCTGCCGCGCGAGGTGCAGCTCTCGACGGTCTTTTCCGGCGCGGTGCATTCCAAGTCCGCGCAGTCCAAGCCGGGAAGCGAGCTGCTGCACCATCTCGCTTCGCAAGAGTCGCAGCGGATATTGCGCAAGCACGGGCTGGAACCGGCGTAGATGAAGAACCCGGTGAAGGAGAAGCTCGCCCGGGGCGAGGTGGTCGCGTCGATGACGGTGCGGCTCGTCTCTGGAATCGAGATCGTGCCGATCGCGAAGGCCGCGGGCTTCGACTCGCTCTACATCGACCTCGAGCACTCGAGCCTCACGCTGCACGCGGCGAGCCAGATCTCGATCATGGCGCTGGAGGCCGGAATTCCGGCGCTGGTGCGCGTGCCCGCCAACACGCCCGAGTACATCTCGCGCGTGCTCGACGGCGGAGCCCTCGGGGTGATCGCCCCAGGCGTGTGCTCGGCCGAAGAGGCGCGCGCGGTGGTCGCGGCCGCCAGGTACGCGCCCGCCGGCAGCCGCGGCCTCGTCGCCGGGCTGCCGCACTTCGGGTTCCGCAGCATCCCGGCCGCCGAGGCGCTGCCGGCTCTGAATGAAGCGACCCTGGTGATGGTGCAGTGCGAGTCGGCGGCTTCGCTCGAAGCGACCGAGGAGATCGTCGCGATCGACGGCATCGACATGGTCATGATCGGATCGAACGATCTCCTCGCCGACCTCGGACTCGCCGGACAGTACGACCACCCGAAGCTCGCGCAGGCGTACGAGCGGGTGATCACCGCGTGCCGCCGGCGCGGCAAGCACGTCGGGGTCGGCGGCCTCGCCACGCGGCCGGACCTGGTCGCAAAGTTCGTGCAGCTCGGCGCACGTTATGTTTCCACCGGCACCGACCTCGCCTTCCTCGCCGCCGAATGCGCGCGGCGCGCACGCCAGGTGAAGGAGTTGAAGCCATGAAGACAGCCGTCCTGGCGCTCCTCGTCCTGCTGTCCGGAAATGCGCTCGCGCAGCCGTTTCCGGCGAAGCCGGTCCGCATGATCGTGCCGCTCGTCCCCGGCGGCAACCAGGACATCGTGGCGCGCGCGGTCGCCGAGGAGCTCTCGAAGAACCTGGGCCAGCAGGTGATCGTCGAGAACCGTCCGGGACAGAGCGCCATCATCGGCACGCAATACGTGAAGAACGCGCCGCCCGACGGCTACACGCTGCTCTCGGTCGCCGTCACCTTTGCGCGTGTGCCCGGAGTAGTGAAGGCTGCGGGCTACGATCCGCGCAGCGACTTCAGCGGCGTTTCCCTGGTGTGCCGCATCCCGCAGGTGCTGGTGGTGAACCAGGCCCATCCCGCGCGCACGTTGCAGGATCTCGTCGCGCAGGCGAAAGCGAAGCCCGGCGAGATCACCTACGGCAGCTCGGGCAACGGCTCGACCGGCCACGTCGCCGCCGAGCTTTTCATGCGTGCCACGGGCACCAAGCTCACGCAGGTCGGCTACAAGGGCAACGCGCAGGCGCTCGTCGACGTGATGGGCGGGCAGATCGCGATGATGTTCGACCAGGTGAGCACTTCCGCCGCCCAGGTGAGAGGCGGCAAGCTGCGCGCCCTGGCGGTGACCTCCAGGGAGCGCTCTGCGGTGCTGCCCGAGGTGCCGAGCCTGCACGAGCTCGGCTACGCCGGCTTCGACGACGTCACGTGGAACGGCATCGTCGCGCCGGCCGCGACGCCGCGCGAGGTGGTGAATCGCCTGCACGCGGCGGTGGCGAAAGCGCTCGCCAACCCCGAGATGAAGAAGAAATACGCCGAGCGCGGCATCGACCTCGTGGCGAGCGCCTCGCCGGAGGAGTTCACCCGATACTTCCGCGCCGAGGCGGATGCCTTCGTCAGGCTGGTCAAGGAGGCAGGGATTCAGGTGGAGTGAGATGAGCGCTTGTGACTCGCATTTCCACGTCTTCGGGCCCGAACAGCGCTATCCGTACTCCACCGACCTGCGCTACACGCCGCCGAGCGCGCCGCTGGAGGACTACCTGGAGCACGCGCGCGAGCTCGGGATCGAGCGCTACGTGTTCGTGCAGCCGAGCGCCTACGGCCGCGACAACCGCTGCATGCTCGACGCGATGCGAGCCGTCGGGCCGCAAAGCTGCCGCGGCATCGTCGACATCGAGGAGGATGCTCCCGGGGAGGTGCTAGAGCGCCTCGACGCCGCCGGCGTACGCGGCGTGCGGATCAACGTGAATCCGGTCAAGCCGCCCGAGCCCGGACTTTCGATGAGCCTGATGAAGCGCATCCGCGCGCTCGACGCGAGCTGCGCCCGGCGCGGCTGGATGCTCGACTTCCTCACCCCGGGCTGGCTCACGCGTGAGCTGATTCCCGTGTTCCGGGACCTTCAATCGAGCTTCTCGATCGCGCACCTCGGCATGTTCCCGGCGATGGCCGGCCCGCAGCAGCCCGGGTTCACGGAGTTCGTGAATCTCGTGCGCGGCTGCGAGCGCTGCTGGGTGAAGCTGACCGGCGCGTACCGCATCTCGCTCGAACCGGGCTTTGCCGATACAGTGCCGCTCGCGCGCGCGCTCATCGCCGCGGCGCCCGGGCGCGTGATCTGGGGCTCCGACTACCCGCACCTCTCGTTCTCGGACCGGGTCGACTCGCGGCGCCTCTTCGCGCTGCTCGAGAGCTGGGCGCCGGACAAGCGGGTCCGCGACCAGATCCTGGTCGAGAACCCGCTGCGCTGCTTCGGTTTTTAGCCGACTACGCCTTACTGTCGACGAATCTCGTTGGCGTCGGAGAGCAGCACGCGCGCACCGGGGGCGAAATCGTGGCTCGTCGTATCGACGTACAGCATACGGCCGTCGTCCATGCGGACGCGCAGCCGCTGCATCCCGGGTGCCGCGGTCGCGGCGGGATTTCGCGCCGAGGTGTTCGCGCCCGCGCCGAGCGGTGCTGGTGCAGGTGTCACTGCCTGCACCACGCCGGTGCCGGCGCGGTAAGGCTGCTCTATGGGCGTGATCGATACCGGGGCGGGATTTTCCGGCCCCCGGCTGGCGCAGCCTGAAACGAATGCGGCCAGGATGGCGATCGGCGCTGCAAGTGCGAGTCTGGTCATCGAATCCTCCTGTGGGTCGGCGCTGGAGAAGTAGCAAGCGCCGTTCCGCTGCGATTCATTGACACTTCGAGCACCATGGGTTTAGCTTGATCGACATCCGAAAAGGAAAACCACGGGAGGATCAAATGAACAAGCGCTTCATTTGGCTGGCCGCGCTGGCCGCCATCGTTGGCACGGACGCCTTGGCGCAGGCGCCGGCGTCCAGGACGCTCAAGATGCAATCGAGCTGGCCGGCGAGCAACACTCTGCAGGAGCACTTCAAGATTTTCGCCGAGCGCATGGAGAAGCTGACGCAGGGTAGCCTGAAGATCGACGCCATGCCCGCGGGGCAGATCGTGCCGGCCTTCGAGGTGCTCGATGCCACGCACAAGAAGGTGCTCGATGGCTGGCACTCCATCTCCTACTACTGGGTCGGCAAGAATCCTGCCGCGGCGCTTTTTGCCGCTCCGCCCGGCGGCCCCTTCGGCATGGATCACATGGATTACCTGGGCTGGCTCTACGTCGGCGGCGGCCTGCAGATGTGGCGCGACTTCTACCAGAACGACCTCAAGCTGAACCTCATCGTGTGGCCCGCGCACCCGTCGAGCCCGCAGGCCTTCGGCTGGTTCAAGAAGCCGCTGCGCAGCGTCGCGGACATCAAGGGCCTGAAATGCCGCCAGACCGGACTCAACGCCGAGGTTTACGCCAAGATGGGCATGAGCGTCGTAAACATGGCTGGCGGCGAGATCGTGCCGTCGGCGCAGCGCGGCGTGATCGACTGCGCCGAATGGGTCGGCGGCGTCGAGGACCTGCGCCTCGGTCTGCACACCGTCTTCAAGTACCACTACACGCCCGGCATGCACGAGAACAACTCGATCGGCGAGCTCGGCTTCAACCTCGACGTCTGGAAGAGCTTCACTCCGGCGCAGCAGGACGCGGTCAACTCCGCGGTGAACGACACCTTCATCCAGTGGCTCACCCGCTGGCAGAAGCAGAACGCCGACGCGATCGAGGAGCTCATCAACAAGCACGGCGTGCAGATCCGGCGCACGCCGCCCGACATCCTGATTGCCTCGCTCAAGGCCTGGGACGAGGTCGCGGCGGAGAACTCGGCCAAGAGCCCCACTTTCAAGAAGGTGTACGAGTCGCAGCGCGCCTACGCCGCCAAGGTCGTGCCGGCGAAACGCTATATGTTCCCGCCGTACTCGTTCGCCGCGAACTACTACTGGCCGCAGGAAAACGCCAAACCTGCCGCCGCCAAAGGTAAGAGCAACTGACGCGGCTCCTGATTGCAGCCGCCCTGTGCTGTGCTGCGGTCGCGGCACAGGGCCAGAGCGGCGTAACGCGGATCGTGGTGCCGTTCGCCGCGGGCGGGGTGCAGGACATCCTCGCCCGCGCGATCAACGCCGAGCTCGGAGCGCAGCTCGGCCGCAGCGTGATCGTCGAGAACCGTCCCGGCGCCGGCAACACCATCGGCACTGCCTTCGTGGCCAAGGCGCCGCCCGACGGCAACACGCTCATCCTGGCGGCGGCGAGCCATACGATCTCGGGCTCGCTCTACGCCAAGCTCGCCTACCATCCGATCAACGATTTCACCGCCGTCGCGCACATCGGCACGGTCGACTACGTGCTCATGACCACTTCGACCATTCCCGCGAAAAGCGTGGCCGAGTTCGTCGCTTATGCCAGGGCCAACCCGGGGAAGCTCAACTACGCGAGCGCGGGCAACGGCAGCGCCACGCACCTGGCGATGGCCTACTTTGCCAGCCTCGCCGGCATCGAGCTGGTCCACGTGCCGTTCAAGGCGACAGGCGAGGCGATCAACGAGGTGCTCGCCGGGCGTGCGCACGCCGTGATCGCGGCCAATATCGGCGCGCTGGCCTTCGTCAAGGACGAGCGCGTGCGCATGCTCGCCTCCACCGGAAGCCACCGCTCGAAGTTCGTGCAGCTTCCCACCGTTGCCGAGAGCGGCGTCCCAGGATATGTGTTTGATTCCTGGCTCGGGCTGCTCGCGCCCGCGGCGACCCCTCGGCCGGTAGTCGAGAGCATCAACGCGGCGATGGAAAAGCTGCTGCGCGAGCCGGTGATCCTGGAGCGGCTGGCGAAGCAGGGGATCGAGCCGCAGGCCCTCGGCGTGGACGCGTTCAACGCCCTGCTGCGGGAGGACTTCGCCAAGATGGCGAAGGTCGTCAAGGCCTCCGGCGCCCGGATCGATTAGCCGAGGTTCGGCGACACGGCGTAGCGTCCCCCGGGCACGGCAGGCCAGCATTCGGCGGCTGGCAAATTTGTGCAGGACTGTTAATCTTCGCGGGCCGTAAAACAACAATTCCGGAGCAAGCGACATGAAGGACGGAGCGGTTTCAAGGCTACTCGCCCAGATCCCCGAGCGGGCCGGACGCGCCCAGAGCGGAGTCCGGTTCATGCCCCAGGCCTGCGGCTGCGCCTATCCGGAGCGCCTTACTCAGCTGTCGCGGTTCCTGTCGTGGCTGCGCCCGCTCGACGGCCTCACGCGGGAGGAGCAGGTGGTTCTAGGCCTGGTCGCTCCCAACGGACGGCCGATGCAGCCGGCCGACGAGGACGACGCCGAAGAAGCCGAGCTCGAGACGCTCTAGCCCGCCGCGAGTCGCGCGCGGGCTGCTTCCAGCGTCTTGAAGAGCACCTCGCGCTGGGCGCCGCTGCCGCCCATCCGATTGAATTCCCCTGTTACCGGCTCGAGGAGCGCTACCACGCTCGCGTAGTCCCGCGCCGCGAACGCCTTGAATGCGCTGCACGCGGCGCGGAATACCGGCCCCGGCGGCGCTTCCGGCAGGCCCCCGAGGCGCCGCTCGAGCTCGGCGAGCTGCCCGGCGCCCGCGGCCGCCATCGCGAGATGCCACTCGATGAAATGACCCGCCGGGCGCGGGAAGCGCTCTTTGCCGTAGTCGGCCAGCTCGCGCCAGTCTGCAGCCTGGTTCCCGAGTGACAGCCGCCACAGCAGCGACGCGCAGTCGGAGATCACGTTGATCGGCGGTGAAGGGTTGACGCTTGGGTGCAGCACCTCCCTGTAAATCTTCGCTGCGCCTGTGCTGTCGCCTGCATCGAGCCGCCAAAGCGCGCGGTGCCAGCTGATGTGGGCATGGAGCATGCCGGCGCGGTCATAGCCGGGCAGCCAGCTCTCGATGAACCTGGCGCCTTCGTCGCGCTCGCCCGCCTCGGCAAAAAAATGCACGTAGGCGTGCGCGCCATACGCGTTCTCGCTCCGCAGCTCGAGCGCGCGTGCAGTGATAAGGCCGCCCGCGGCGAGCTCGCCCGCTTCCGTATGCGACCAGCCGAGGTGCGTCAGGAACCACCAGTCCTCGCCGAAGTGGGGCGCGAGGCGGCGGCACAGCGCGAGCCGCGCGGCGTCGTGGTCGCCGCGGCCGCTGAAAGCGTACAGGCCGAAGGCGCCGAGCGCGAGCGAGAACACGAGCGCGTCGCGCGGGTACGCCTCGAGGTGCTCCGGCAGCGCCGCCAGCGCCTTCGCAGACTGCCCTTCGATGGCCAGTCCGAGAATGCGCACATGCGCCGCTTCGCGCGGCGTCGCCTTGGCGGCAAGTGCAGCGGCCGTCGCGATGGTTTCGCGGGCTTCGGGTATCCGGCCGTAGATTTGAAGCTGCCGCGCCAGAGCCGCGTGGGCGAGGGCGAAGCCGGGGTCGTGGGCGAGGGCTTCCAGCAGCGTGCCTTCGGCGCCGGGCCAGGCGGCGAGCAGGAGATCCACGCCGCGGCGATACGCCGCGGCCGCGCCGGCCGAGGACGTCGCCAGCGCGAGGCCGTAGCGATCGCTCTCCATCGGCGCATTCTATGCGCCGCCCGGACCAGCGCCGACGCCTGGGCATGCGCATTGCACGGTGTGCTCATCCTGTCAATCGCCGGAGTTCGACATGCTGAGCTGGGCAATCGCTTTCTTCATCATCGCCATCGTGGCCGCGGTATTCGGCTTCGGCGGCATCGCCGCAGGCGCCGCGGGCATCGCCAAGGTGCTGTTCTTCCTGTTCCTGCTCGCCTTCGTGGTCTCGCTTGTCGTGGGCTTGATGCGCGGCCGCGGACCGAGGGTCTAGCGCTTCAGGCATCATGCGGCCGTGATCCAGCGGATCGCGGCCGCCGCCGCCGCACTTTTCGCCGCGCTTTGCGCCTGCGGCGCGCTTGCCTGCTCCTGCACCGATATCTCGCGCGCATCTCCGGCGCGCCTCGCCGACTTCGTTGCCCGTGCCGAACGCGTGGTGCACGCGCGCGTGGCGGAACGGCTTTCGCTGCGCCAGGCGCGCATCGAGGTGATCGAATCGTTCAAGGGCGCGGGCGAGCAGCTCGAAGCCCTGAGGGGAAACGAGGCAAACTGCGGCTTCACCTTTTCGCCCGGCGAAGAGCGCGTCTACTTCGTCTTCGGAGGCGTCGTGAATCTCTGCGGCCGCGCCGCGCCCGAGCCCGAGCTGCTCGCCCGCCTGCGCAGCCTGAAAGTCGACACCGCCGGCTGCGAGGGCATCGTGCACCCGCCGCGGCCGCCGGCGCTCGCTGCGGTGGAGGAAGCCGATCCTTCGCCGTACGAGCCGCTGTACGGCTACGACCCCGACCTTGCGCTCGGCGTCGGCCACGTGCGTCCCGTGCGCGAAGAGGAGCGCGACGACTGGCCCCGCCGGCTCAAGCTGCCGGTGTTTACCGCGCCGGGCGGCGAAGTGAAGATCTGGCTCACCCCCGGCTCGGTCGGCGGCGATGTCCTCGTCGAAACCGGGTACGAAACCGCGAGCTTCATCGTGCTCCAGGCGCGGCCCGATGGCTGGCTGCAGATCCGCTTCGGCGGTCCGCTCGCCTCCGGGGCGGGGTGGGTGCACCGCTGCCATCTCGACGCGGCGACGCCGCGGCTCGAATACCAGCCGTGGGAGAAGCTGCTGGCGGGGGCGGTGCCGCTCTACTTCCGTGATCAGTCGGCGCGCGTCCTGCGCAAGGCGCCATCCAACGACGCCCCCGCCATCGCCAACATTCCGGCCGACCCGAACCTTTACGGCATCCAGCCGCTTCTGTTCCGCGGTGATTGGGCACGCGTGCGCGTTTCCGTGCCGTCGACCTATTGCGCCGACCCCAAGCCGACGCGCTTCAAGAGCTATGAAGGCTGGGTACGCTGGCGCGGCACCAGGCTGGGCCCCGCGCTCTGGTATTACACGCGGGGCTGCTAAGTGATTTCGCGCCTTACGATCTGAGCGCCCGAGACGAGGGACTGTAGCTTTCCAAATGCCGCGTCGCGTGGCAGATACTTCATTCCGCAATCGGGCGCGACCACGAGGCGCTCGGCGGGAACATGCTTCAGGCCCTCGCGGATGCGCGCGGCGACCGTTTGCGGGGTCTCGACCTGCGGCGTGCCAAGGTCGATGACTCCCAGCATGACGGTCTTCTTTCCGAGCTGCTTGAGCACGCCGAGATCCAGCCTTGGCTGAGCAGCCTCGATGGAGATCTGCGACGCGGTGGTGTCGGCGAGCTGCGGCAGGAACGAGTAGCCGCTCGGCTTTTCCTTCACCGCAGCGGCGTAGCCGAAGCAAAGATGGACCACGGTGGTACCCTCGATGCCTTGCAGGGCGCGGTTGATCGCCTTCACTCCGTAGCGCGCGGCGCGGTCGGCGCGCGCCTGCAACCACGGCTCGTCGAGCTGGATCACGTCGGCGCCGGCGGCCTTGAGGTCGCGCATTTCCGCGTTGACCGCCGCGGCGAACGCCATGGCGAGCGCTTCTTCGTCGCGGTAGTAGTCGTCCTGCGCCTGCTGCGTCATGGTGAAGGGGCCGGGCAGAGTGATCTTGACCCTCTTCGCGGTGTTTCGCCTGAGGAACTCGACATCTCTGATTTCAACGGGCCTGATTCTTTTCACGGGGCCAGCGATGCGCGGCACCACCGCCTGAGCGCCGCTGCGGTTGATCGTGGTACCGGGGTTCTCGATGTCCACGCCCTCGAGCGCGGTGGCGAAACGGTTGGAGTAGCTCTCGCGCCGCATTTCGCCGTCGGTGATGATGTCCACGCCCGCGCGCTCCATGTCGCGAATGGCGATCACGGTGGCATCGTCCTGCGCCTCCTCGAGGTCCGGTCCCTCCATCTTCCAGATTTCGGGCGCGCGCACGCGCGGCACCTTCGAGCCGAGGCGGTCGCGGTGGATCAGCCAGCGCGGCTGCGGGTAGCTTCCGACGACGGTCGTTTCAATGAGCATTTTTCATCCGTTCTCGATTCGTTTTTCAGCGCGTCTCGATTTGCCAACAGGTAGGAGATTTTCCTCGACCCACTGAAGGCATAGTTCCTCAAAAACAACAGATTGTCGAGCATTCCGGAGGTGTTTGTTTTAACTTGTATGGCGCAAAAAGGGGAGAGTCCCATGAGTTCGCAAGCCTGGATGGTCTGGCCCGACAATTTCGCAGTTTCCTTCCTGGTTGTGGCGGTGCTCGCCATGGCCTTCATGTACGCGGCGCGCTGGCCGATGCACGGCCTGCTCCGCTCGGTCGGGCACGCCGTGGGCGGCCCGCTGCGCATGGGCGCCCGCTGGTTGCTCGCGGCCGCGGCCGAGGTGCAGGCCCGCAACAAGGCGGTGCTCCTCGCCCACGGCAAGCACGAGGTCGGGCAGCGCGTGGAGCGCGAGTTCGAGCGCCTCGGCGTCATCGTGCAGCGCGAGCTGCAGGGCTACCCGGCGCTGCAGAGGAAGCTTCTCGACGAGATCACCCGCATCGAGGAAGACTACAAGAAGTGCGGCGAGGTCCCGCCGCCGCCGCCGGAGTGGACCGAGGCGGTTGCCGCGGTGGCCAACGTCAAGACCGGCGGCAACGAGCTGGTCCTGAGGGTGCTGGAAGAGATCAAGCGCTCGATCACCTCCATCCACGACAAGACGCTCGCCGACTACCGCCGCGCCTACGAGCGGCGCCACAAGATCCTCGAGAGCTTCATGCCGTTCTGGCGCTCGGTGGACAAGAACCTGGTCCAGGTCGAGCAGAACATGGCGCGCCTGCAGGCGAACGTGCGCACCGTCGACGCCCACATGGCGATCTACGAGCAGATCAACGAAGGCACCGACAAGGCGCAGCACGCGCTCACGGTGTCGGGGTTCACGCAGTTCGCGACCTCGCTCCTCGTCATGTGCGTAGCGGCGGGCGGCGCCTTCATCAACTTCAAGCTGATCGCGCTGCCGATGTCCGAGATGGTCGGCGCGGGCGACTACATCACGAATTCCCTGCGCACGTCCGAGGTGGCCGCGCTGGTGATCATCTTCGTCGAGGCGTCGATGGGCCTGTTCCTGCTCGAGGCGCTGAGGATCACGCACCTCTTCCCCCGCATCGCCAACCTGAACGACCGGCTGCGCACGCGCATGCTGTGGATCGCCCTGACGCTCCTCGTCATCCTGGCGGGCGTCGAGGCGGCGCTCGCGCTGATGCGCGACATGCTGATCTCCGACAAGCAAGCGCTGCTGCAGTCGCTTTCCACGGTGCAGGCGGCGGCCCACGACGGCTGGATGTCCAGCATCCCGACCGCCGGCCAGATGCTGCTCGGCTTCATCCTGCCCTTCGCGCTCGCGTTCATCGCCATCCCGCTCGAGTCGGTGATCCATTCCGGCCGCACGGTGGGCGGCGTCTTCGTCCTCGCCCTGCTGCGCTCACTCGCGTTCGTGCTGCGAGTGCTGGGCAGCCTGGCGCGGCAGATGAGCCGCGTGCTGATCAAGCTGTACGACGTCGTCATCGTGGTGCCGCTCATGGCCGAGCGCATGTGGAAGGGCTCGCGCTCGGAGCGCCCCTCCAAGCTCGACGTCGACGTCGACCTCGAGCGCACCCACGCCTAAAGGGAGAGCCGACATGAAAAGACGCCAGTTCCTCGCCGTGCTGCCCGCGGCCGCGCTGGCCGCGGCGGGCTGCGTCGATTCGCGCAGCCACAGCCACGCGGTCTACATGCTGGTCGACACCTCGGGCACCTACGCCCAGGAGGCCGGCAAGGCGCAGGTGATCATCAACTACCTGCTCGGGTCGCTCCAGCCCGGCGATTCGCTCGCCGTGGCGCGCGTCCAGAGCCGCAGCTTCAGCGAGAAGGACATCGTCGCCAAGGCGACGTTCGATTCGCGCCCATCGCAGGAGAACGCCCAGAAGCGTGCGTTCCGCGAGCGCATCGAGAACTCGTTCCGCGCGGTGTCGGGTAGCCGCTACACCGACATCACCGGCGGCCTCATCCAGGGCGCCGAGTTCCTGAACGAGACCGGCGCCGGCAGCAAGACCATCATCATCTTCTCCGACATGCAGGAGGAGCTCGACAAGGTGACGCAGCGCGACTTCCCGATCAGCCTCAAGGGCGTCCGGGTGGTCGCGGTGAACGTGGTCAAGCTGAAGACCGACAACATCGACCCGCGCAAGTACATGGGCCGCCTCGAAGCCTGGCAGAAGCGCGTCGAGACCGCTGGCGCGCGCGAGTGGCGCGTCATCAACAACCTCGACCGGCTGGACGCTATCCTAGCGAGAGGTTGAGCTCCAAAGCTTCGGCAGCATCCACGGCATGGCTTGAAGTCCTGCAGCACCCCGGCGCTTTCGCGCTGCGGGTGCTGCGCGCTTTCCGCAAGAACCAGGGACTGCTCCTCGCGGGCGCGGTGGCGTACTACGCGCTGCTCTCCATCGTTCCGCTGCTCATCCTGATCGTGATCGCGCTGTCGCACGTCCTCGACCAGGCGCTGCTGCTCGAGACGCTCGAGCGCTATCTCGGCTGGGTGGTGCCGGGGCAGTCGCAACCGATCATCGACGAGCTCGCCGGATTCCTCCGGCACCGCGACGTGCTGGGCTGGGTGCTCGCCGGGACGCTGCTCTTCTTCAGCTCGCTCGCCTTCACCGTGCTCGAGAACGCGATGTCGATCATCTTCTTCCACCGCGTGGCGGTGCGCCGGCGCCACTTCCTGGTCTCGGCGATCATTCCCTACTGCTACATCCTGTTCCTCGGCGTGGGCCTGCTGGTGGTGACGCTGGTGGCGGCGGGCCTCGACGTGATCGGCCGGGGCACGATCGAATTCCTCGGCCTGTACTGGTCGCTCGACCCGCTGTCGCGCGCGGCGCTCTATCTCGTGGGCGTCGCCGGCGAGATCCTGGTCGTCACCTCGATCTACCTCGTGATGCCGGTGGGGCGGCTGCGCCTGCGGCACGCGCTCATCGGCGGCGCCACCGCGGCGCTGCTCTGGGAGCTGACGCGGCACCTGCTGGTCTGGTACTTCGCCAGGCTCTCGCAGGTGAACGTAGTGTACGGCTCGCTCACAACGGCCATCGTGGTGCTGCTCAGCCTCGAGTTTCTCGCCGGGCTTCTCCTCTTCGGCGCACAGGTGATCTCAGAATACGAGCGCCTCGAGAGAAGCAAGGCAGAAAAATAGGGACAGTCCCTATTTTCAGGTCCGGTATTTCTTCAGGGCTTCCTTGGTAATGGCGATGCCGTGTCCCGCTTTGGCGGGGATGCGGAACTCGCCGTCCTTGCACTCGGGCAGCTCCTCGAACAGATCCTTCGGCGCCCAGTCCATGTACTCGACCAGGAAGCCGTTGGAGAGCGCGCCGCACACCTGCAGCGAGAGCTCGTGCACCACGTGCGGCGAGACCGCGATGCCGTGGGCCGCGGCGAGGTGGCCGATCTTCAGCGTCTCGCTGTAGCCGTTGGCGCGGCACACGTCGGGCATCAGGTAGCGCGCCGCCCGGCGCTGGATCAGCTCGCGGAACTCGTAGCGCGTGTAGTGGTTTTCGCCGGTGGCCACGGGGATCTTTATTTTCGACGCAACTTCCGAACAAAGGGCGATGTCGTCGGCGAGCACCGGCTCCTCGTACCACACCAGGTCGAAGTCCTCGAGCAGCGCCGCCTGGCGGAGATTGCCTTCGAGGTCGAGCTTCTGGTTGACGTCGACCATCATGCGCACGCCCGGGCCCACCGCCTTGCGCACCGCCTCGACGCGCGCGCGGTTCACCCTCGGATCGGGATGATGGATCTTCATCTTGTAGTACTTGCAGCCGGCGGCGGCATACCTTTGCGCCTCGGCGACGAGCTCGGCCTCGGTGTACTTGCCCCAGCCGCCGCTGCCGTAGGCGCTCACGCGGTCCGTGAATCCGCCCCACAGCTTGTAGAGCGGCAGGCCGGCGGCCTTGCCGGCGAGATCCCACAGCGCGATGTCGAGCGCCGAGATCGCCATGCCGGCGATGCCGACGCGCCGCACGCCGCGGTCGCCGCGGTACATCTTGTCCCACAGCCGCTCGACCTGCAGCGGGTCCTCGCCGACCAGCAGGCCCTTCAACCGCGTGTCGAGGTAGGCGAGCACCGCTTCGGCGCCGCCGCCGCCGAACACCATGCTATAGCCTTGGCTGCGCAGGCCTTCGTCGGTCGCGATGTCGGCGACGACGAATTTGTGGTGCGGCCACTCGGTCGACATCGGCCGCGGTGTAGGTACCGTGAGAAGGCAGGTCTCGATGGAAGTGATTTTCATGGCGGCACGTATTTTGCGGCGTATCTTGCGAGATTGAACAGCAGTTTCCACAGGAGACGTGTGAATGGCAGGCTTTACACCCGAGCGACGGAACGCCGACCGGCGTAGCGGCATCGAGCGGCGGTCGGGCGCGGAGCCGCTGGGAGGCGCGGGAGGCCGGGGCATCGCCGAGATGCTCGATCCCGCCGGCGAGGAGGCGTACTGGCGCGAAAACTACGCGACCCAGCCTTACTACGAGGCGGGGTTCACCTATGACGACTACCACCCCGGCTACCGCATCGGATGGGAAGGCCGCGCCCGCTACGAAGGCCGCAGCTTCGTCGAGGTCGAACGCGAGCTGAAGGCCGCCTACGAGCGCAACGCCCGCGGCTCGAGGCTGGGCTGGGACCGCAACCGCCACGCCGCCCGGGCGGCATGGGACCGCTTCGACGCCGCGGATCCGTTCGAGCGCAGTCAGTAACCGCGGTTCCAGTCAGGACGCAGACTCGCTTCAAGGCGGTTCAAAATCGGGTCAGGGCAGCCGTCCTGACCCGATTTCTTTTTGCGCTCCCGCCAATGAACAAACTCCAACGCATGAAGCTCCTCGCGACCGGGCTGCTGGTGCTCGCCGGCGCGATTTACGTGGCAGCGCGAACCTTCGAGCCCGGACTTCCCTGGCTCCACTACGTCGCAGCGGCGGCGGAAGCGGCGATGATCGGCGCGATCGCCGACTGGTTCGCGGTCGTCGCCCTGTTCCACCATCCGCTCAACCTGCGCTTCATCCCTCACACCGCGATCCTGCCGCGCAACAAGGCGCGCATCGCCGAGGGCCTGTCGCAGTTCATCCAGCAGAACTTCCTCAGCTCGGCCGCGGTGGTGGCGCGCGTGGCCGCGTTTCGCCCGGCGCACACGCTGTGCCGGTGGCTGCTCAAGCGCGAGAACGCCGAGATCCTCGCCTCCTATGCCACACGCCTGGTGAGCTACGCGCTGAGCGCCGTGGACGACGAGCGCGTGCGCGGCTTCCTCGCTCGCATGGTCAACGACGCGCTAGCCCGCGCCGACGTCGCCACCGTGCTGGCGCAGCTGCTCGACGTTCTGACGGAAAACGAGCGGCACCATGCGCTTCTCGACGAGGCGCTCGCCGGGCTCGACGCGCTCCTCGCGCGCGAGGACACGCGCCGTTTCATCGCCGAGGAGGTTCGAAAGAGCTCGCCCGCGCTGGTGCGCGTCATCAACCAGGTGCTCGACCTCAAGCTCGACGAGCGCGCGGCGCTGAAGATCGTAGACGTCGCGCTGAAGAAGGTCTCCGAGGTGAGGCGCGACCGCGAGCACGAGCTGCGCGCGCGCTTCGACGGCTTCGTGCGACGCTTCATCGAGCGGCTGAAGACCGATCCCGGTACGCGCGACAAGATCCACCGGCTGCGCGACGAGGCGCTCGACAATCCGGCCGTCGCGGACTACGTCGGCGGCCTGTGGGACGAATTTCGCGCCTGGCTTCCGGGCGGCATGCGCGGCCGCCTGCCGGGGCTCATCGTCGAGCTCGGCGAGAAGCTCGACGCCGACCCCGCGATCCGCGAATGGATCGACGAGCAGATCCTGTCCGCGCTGCCCTCGCTCGTGGAGGAGCACCGCGCCAAGTTCGGCCGCTTCATCGAGGACCAGATCCTGGCGTGGCAGGAGGAGAAGCTGGTGGCCGAGCTCGAGCGCCACATCGGCCCGGATCTCCAGTACATCCGCATCAACGGCACGGTGGTCGGCGCCCTCGCCGGGCTCGCGATCGCCGCCCTGACGCAGCTCCTCACCTAGGCCGCATGAGCCGGACGGCCTTCACGCGCCCGCGCGGCACCGCCATTGCTGCGTATCCGGAGTGGACGGGGCCTTCAGCGTTGCAGTCTTGCGCCAGCGCAGCGAGCTTGCGGCGGTCGCGGCCGACTGCGCGGACCTCGCGCTCCACTGCGCCGAACGCTCGCGCCTGGATCAGCCGCGGCGCGAGGGCACGCGCTGCGTGCTCGTGTGGACCGGAGCGCGCGGCCGGGGCAAGCTCGGCGCGATGATTCCGTTCGGCGCTCCCACGCTCTATCGCGAGCTGCCGCTCGTGGCGCTGAGATCATGCACGCCGCTCCTGCGGCTCGGCTGGGAGCAGAGGGCGCTGCACGCGCTGCTCGACTGGTTCCACGCAGACGGCGAAGGTGCCGCGCTGCTCGAATTCCGGGGCCTTGCGCGCGGCGGCTCGGTCGAGGCTGCATTCGCCGAGGTCGCGCGCCAGCGCGAGCAGCTCGTGCTCGCCACTGCGGCGCCGGACGGATGCGTGACGCTGCTGGTCGCCGACTGCAAGTGGAGCGAGCTCGCGGCGGGCGCGCAGCCGCTCCTGCGCTGGGCCAAGCGCAGCGCGGCGAGCTTGCTCTACGGCCGGCTAGACCTTTAGGAAGAGCGTGACCAGCGGCTCGGCGCCGCGCTGGGCGCTGCGGTGACCGTGCAGCTTCGCGTCGAAGCTCGCGCCCTCGGGCAGCACGTCCGCCGAAAGGAAGTGCTGCCCTGCGGCGAACCGGCGCACGCTGCCGTCCTGCAGCGCGATCTCCATTTCGCCTTTCAGGATGAAGACCCACTGCGGCCGGGGCGTGCAGTGAAATTCGCTCCTGAAGCCGATCGGGCTCTCGCGCAGCTGGTAGCCGGAGGCCGGCAGCACGGCCGACAGGCGCGCTTCGCGCGTACCCTCGGTAAGCGCGATGCGCTCCTCGCGGAATTTCGCACGGCCGTCGTGGTCCGTGTAGAGCACGGTCTTCGTGAAGACGGGTTCTCGGTCCATTCCTTGCTCCGTTCCGGTTGGCACTCAACCATGGAGGTGAACATGAAATTTACGGCATTAGTGGCAGCACTCGCATTGGCCTTCGGCAGCGCCCTGGTCACGGGATGTGATCGCGACGCCAGCAAGTCGGCCTCGGGCGGCGCAACATCGTCCGGCGCAACATCGTCCCCGAGCTCCAGCCCGTCGGGCACGAGCGGCAGCACCAGTTCGAGCGCTTCCAAGAAGTCCTCCCCGAGCCCGAGCAGCAGCCCCACCAGCCCGAGCAGCTCGGGAAGCTCCAGCGGCAGCAAGTAAGAAGTTCCGTCTCTACGGCAAAGTGTTCAACGCGCGCGGCTTAGCCCCTTGGCGATCAAGGGTTTAGGCCGGGCGCGCAATTTGCTGCCATCTGTAGACCCAACCCACGGAGGACACATGAAGCTTTCCGCCATTGCAGTTGCAGTCGCGCTTGCCCTTGGCCTTGCCGCGTGCGATCGCGGCGACAACCCCAGTAAGACATCGGGCTCCTCGAGCTCGAGCACGTCGTCGCCCAGCAGCTCGCCTTCGCCGTCGGGCGGCGCCTCGTCCAGCCCGTCGAGCCCGTCTTCTTCGAGCTCGTCCTCGGGTGGCATGAGCGGGTCGGCCTCGAGCGACACGCCCAAGTCCGGGTCCGCTTCGGGCGGCGCGAGCTCCAGCTCGCCCAGCTCGAGCAGCTCGAGCAGCGGCGCCAGTCCCAGCTCCCCGAGCAGCGGCGCGAGCAGCTCCTCGCCGAGCAGCCCGTCCCCGAGCGGCTCATCGTCTTCGACGACGCAGGACCCAGCCAAGAAGTCGCAGTAACGCAGTAACGCCTGTGAGAAGGACCGGGCCGCCAGGCCCGGTCCTTTTCTTTTAGGACACCTTCACCTGCATCGAGCCGATGCGCTCGATGCGCGCGTGCATCGTGTCGCCCGGCTTCACCGGCCCGACGCCCTGCGGCGTTCCGGTGAGGATCACGTCGCCGGGATGCAACGTGTAGAACGACGAGCCCCACGCGATCAGCTCCGCCACGCCCAGGATGAGGTCGCTCGTGCTGGCGTCCTGGCGCGGCTCGCCGTTGACCGTGATCGACACTTGCAGGCTGCCAGGGTCGCCGACCTCGTCGGGCGTGGCGAGCCATGGCCCGAGCACGCAATAGGAGTCGGGCGACTTGCGCAGGCTCCGCTCCTCCGGGCCGCGGATCGTCATGTCGAGCCCGATGCAGTAGCCGGCGATGCAGTCGAGCGCGGCAGCGGCGTTCACGTTCTTCGCCGTGCGGCCGATGACGAGCGCGAGCTCGACCTCGTGGTCGTTGCGGCGGTCGGTGTGGACGAGCTTCACGCCTTCGCCCGGGCCCACGACGGCGCTCGTCGCCTTGAGGAACATCCCCGCCTTGTGGATCTCGTTCACGAGGTTGCCGTGGTGGATGCCCTTGTCCGCGAGTGCCTCCTGCAGGTGCTTCGCGTAGTTCACCGGCGCGGCGATGATCTTTCCCGGGTTCGCCACCGGCGCGAGCAGCTTCACCCGGTCGAGCGGAATCGGCTTTGCGTTTTTCGCAAGAAACTCGATTTTCGGCCTCAGGCGATCGAGGCTTGCGATGAACGGATCGAACCGGGGCAGGGGATAGCCGAAGCCGCCCAGCTCCTCGAGGACCGGGGTGACGTCGAGCACGGCGCCGTCCTGCACCAGCCCCACGCGCTGGTCGTCGTAGCGGCAGAGCTTCATCCGATGGCCTCGCTTTTCCGCAGCCCCGAGATCATCGAGCTCTCGAGCAGGAACGCCCGAGCCTGTTCCGGGTCGTTCGCGGTGGCGACCAGCTCTTCCATGCGCGCGCGCTGGACCCCGGGGTCGCGCTCCTCGAGCAGGCGCTTGTTGCGGATCGACATGGCCTGGACCTGATCGATGCAGGCCGCGCGACGCTGGCGCACATAGAGGTCGAGCAGCTCCTCGCCGGCCTCGCTGCGCCACACGCGTCCGAGCTTCTCGGCGAGGTTGACGGCGTCGTGGATGCCGCTGTTCAGGCCGAAAGCGCCGAGCGGGTTGTTGAGGTGCGCGGCGTCGCCAGCGAGCAGCACGCGGCCGACGCGCCATTCGCTCGCCACGCGCTGGTGGACCCTGTAGATCACCTTGTGGCGCACCTCGTAGGGCGAGCCCTGGGCGTGGAAGGCTTGCATCTTCGCCTCCACGTGCTGCGCGTCGAGCAGCGCGTCGTCGGGCATGCCCGGGTCGCACGGGAACACCACGCGCCAGACGCCGGGCGGGCCGGCGTCCGGCATCTTGAAAAGCGCCGCCCACTCCACCGGATCGGCGACGTAGGCATTCAGCGCGTAGCCGTGGTGGCTGAAATCGTAGGGCGTGCTCACGACGAGGAATTGCTCGGGCCAGGTGAATCCCTCGAACTCGATCGGCAGGAGCTTTCTCACGGTGCTGCGGCCGCCATCGGCGCCGATCAGCCACGACGCCTCGAAAGTGCCGGGAATGCCGTCGGACTCGACGCGGACCTTTAGACGCTCGCCCTTCTGCTCGAAGCCCGTCACGCGCTGGCCGAAATGCACCTCCACGCTCGCCTGCCTGCGAAGGATGTCGAGCTGGATGGGTGTCAGCCGGTGCTGCTCGAGGTGCAGGCGATAGGGATAGGCGGTCACGTCCGAGAGAATCCCGAGGTCGAACTCGGCCGCCATGCCGCCGTTGCGGCTCCGGATCTGCCAGCGGCGCACCTGCAGCCCGTGCTGGTGCATGCGCTGGGTGATGCCGTACTTCGCCATCATGTCCTGCGTCGGCGGGTGATAGGAGCCCGCGCGCAGGTCGTGCGTGAGGGAGGGCTCGGCCTCGCATACCACGACCGGAATGCCCTGCGCGCCGAGCGCGAGCGCGCACATGAGCCCGGTGGGACCGGCGCCGGCGATCACCACGGGGGGCCGCTCTTGCATGCCGGGATTCTATAAGATGCCGTAAATGCGGATCTGCATCTTCGGCGCCGGCGCGGTCGGCGGGCATCTCGCCGCGCGGCTCGCGGCGGGCGGCCACGAGGTTTCGGTCGTGGCGCGCGGCGCGCACCTGGAAGCGATGCGGCTGCGGGGCGTGAAGCTGCTGCACGGCGACGAAGTCATCGCCGGCCGCGTGCGCACGGCGGACATCGGCGTGCAGGACGCGGTGTTCGTCACGCTCAAGGCGAACGCCCTCGGCGGCTTCGTCGACGCCGCCGCGCCGCTCCTCGGGCCCTCGACTGCTGTGGTGTTCGCGCAGAACGGCATTCCGTGGTGGTATGCCGAGGATCTTCCGGCGCTCGATCCTGGAGGCAGGCTCAGGAATTCAGTTCCAAGACAAAGCGTGGTCGGCGGCGTCGTCTATTCGGCGAACGAGGTCGTGGAGCCCGGAGTCGTGCGCAACTTCGTGCCGGGGAACAACATGCTCGTAATCGGAGATGCGGACAACCGTAATCCGCCGGTGGTGCAGGAATTGAGGCGCGCGCTCGAGGCGAGCGGCATGTCGTCGCCGCCGCCGCAGGACATCCGGCAGGCGGTGTGGGCGAAGCTCGTCCAGAACCTCGGCAGCGCGAGCCTGTGCCTGCTCACCGAGACCACGACCTCCGGCATCACCGAGGACCCGGAGCTCAAGGCGCTTTCCGTCCGGATGAGGGCCGAGGCGACGGCGATCGCCGCCGCGCACGGCGTGGACATCGGCCGCGCGCCGCATCGACCGGGCGGCGGCCACGTCTCGGGCGCGGTCGGCCACAAGCCGTCGATGCTGCAGGACTACCTGAAGGGGCGACCGATGGAGATCGAGGCTCAGTTGATGGCGCCGCTTGCGTTCGCGCGCGCCGCGAACGTCGCCACGCCGACGCTCGACATCGTGCTACCGCTTGCCGCACACAAGGCCATGGCGAAGGGCCTTTACCGCCCGCTCGCGTGACCCGCCTTGCGTAACCGCGAGCGGGCAAAGTGCTCAAGGATTTTTTACAAGCCGTTGGCGCAACAGGGTAATTGTACGAAGCCATGGCCGCGCCCCCGGGGATAGAATCGTCGGCTATGCCCGCCAAGATCCGATCCGTCGAGCCGGCGCTCGCCCAGCCGGACAATCTTGCGGCGCTGCGCGAAAGCGAAGAGCGCTTTCGCCGCACTTTCGAGCTCGCCGGCTCCGGGCTCGCGCACATCGGCATGGACCGGCGCTTCATCCGGGTCAACCGGCGCCTGTGCGAAATCCTCGGCTACCCGGAGCACGAGCTCCTCAAGCTGCGCGGCAAGGACATCTCGCATCCCGAGGACTCCGAGGTCATCAACGAGCAGCGTCCGAGCCTGTACGCCGGCGAGATCGACGCGGTGCGTCTCGAGAAACGCTACATCCGGAAGAACGGCACGCTGG
This sequence comes from Burkholderiales bacterium, assembly GCA_035554435.1. GTDB lineage: Bacteria > Pseudomonadota > Gammaproteobacteria > Burkholderiales > SG8-39 > SCGC-AG-212-J23. The sequence continues at coordinate 26,480 of DATMJC010000084.1, forward strand.
TGTGGGTGTACTTCACGATGGTGGTGGAGCGCGACGCGAGCGGCGTGCCGCAGTACGAGATCGCGGTCTACGAGGACATCACCGCGCGCCGCCAGGCCGAGGAGGCGCTGCGCGCGAGCGAGGAGCGCTTCCGCCGCACGTTCGAGCTCGCCGACTGCGGGCTCGCTCACGTGAGCCTCGACGGGCGCTTCCTGCGCGTCAACCGGCGCATGTGCGAGATCTTCGGCTACAGCGAAGCGGAGCTGCGCAACCTGACGGCGAAAGAGATCTCCCACCCCGAGGACCGCGACCTCGCCGACGGGCCGCGCGCGCGCCTCTTCGCCGGCGAGATCGAGTCGGCGCGCCTCGACAAGCGCTACTTCCGCAAGGACGGCCGGCTGATCTGGGTGAACATCGCGATCGCGATGGAACGCGACGCCGAGGGTGGGCCGCTGTACGCGATCTCGGTGCTCGACGACATCACCGAAAGAAAGAACGCCGAGGCGGCGCTGCAAGAGGCGCACGAGGAGCTCAAGCGCAGCAATTCGGAGCTCGAGCAGTTCGCCTACGTCGCCTCGCACGACCTGCAGGAGCCCCTGCGCATGGTGTCGAGCTATGCGCAGCTCCTCGGCCGGCGCTACGGCGACAAGCTTGGAACCGACGCACGCGAGTTCATGGGCTATATCGTGGACGGCGCGGCGCGCATGAAGCAGCTGATCGAGGACCTGCTCGCCTACTCGCGGGTCGGCATCAAGACCCGGGATTTCAAGTCGGTCGAGCTGGAGAAGGCCTTGTCGCGCGCGGTTGCCAACCTCAAGGTGGCGATCGACGAGTCGGCCGCGAGCGTCACCCACGACCCGCTGCCCACGCTGCCCGCCGACCCGGCGCAGCTCGCGCAGGTGTTCCAGAACCTGATCGGCAACGCGCTCAAGTTCCGCTCGCAGTCCGCGCCGAAGGTGCATGTCGGGGTGCAGGACCGGGGCGAGGTCTACGAGCTCGCGGTGCGCGACAACGGCATCGGCATCGAGCCGCAGTACTTCGAGCGGATCTTCATGGTATTCCAGCGGCTGCACAACAAGGGCGAGTACCCCGGCACCGGGATCGGCCTCGCCATCGTGAAAAAGGTGGTCGAGCGCCACGGCGGCTCGGTGCGGGTCGAATCGACTCCGGGGGAAGGCAGCGCCTTCAGCTTCACGCTGCCCAAACATCAGAAGGAGACGGGCAATGGTGGATGAGAACAGGCCGGTGGAGATCCTGCTGGTCGAGGACAACCCCGGCGACGAGCGCCTGACGCGCGAGGCGCTCAAGGAGGGCAAGGTCTACAGCAACCTTCACTGGGTGAAGGACGGCGTCGAGGCGATGGAGTTCCTGCGCCGCCAGGGCAAGCACCGCAGCGTGCCGCGCCCCGACATCATCCTGCTCGACCTCAACCTGCCGAAAAGGGACGGGCGCGAGGTGCTGCACGACATCAAGAACGACGCCGACCTCAAGCGCATCCCGGTCGTGGTGCTGACCACCTCGAAGGCCGAGGAGGACGTGCTGCGCACCTACAACCTGCACGCCAACTGCTACGTGACCAAGCCGGTCGACCTCGAGAAGTTCATCGTGGTGGTGAAGTCGATCGACGCGTTCTGGCTGACCGTAGTCACCCTGCCGCCGAACGGACAGTAAAAAACAGAAAACAAGAATAAATGCACAAGGTCCTGCTGATCGAGGACAACCCGGGCGACGCCCGGCTCCTGCGCGAGATGATCGCGGAGGAGCCCGGCGCACTGTTCGAGGTCGAGTGCGCGGAGCGCCTCGCGCAGGGGCTCGAGCGGCTTTCGGCCGGCGGCATCGGCCTGGTGCTGCTCGACCTGTCGCTCCCCGACAGCATGGGCCTGGAGACCTTTGCCAAGGTCTACGCCCATTCCCCGGCGGTGCCGATCATCGTGCTGACCGGAAACGACGACAACAACCTCGCGCTCGCGGCGGTGAAGCGCGGGGCGCAGGATTACCTCGTCAAGGGGCGCCTCGACCGCGAGCTGCTGCTGCGGTCCATGCAGTACGCCATCGAGCGCAAGCGCTACCAGCTGCAGCTCGAGCACCAGGCGAACTACGACGCCCTCACCGGGCTGCCGAACCGGACCCTGCTGAACGACCGGCTGCGCCAGTCGGTGTACGGCCAGCGGCTGCGGCGTGCGGTCGCCGTGGTGGTGATCGACCTCGACCACTTCAAGTTCGTGAACTCGAGCCTCGGCCACGCCACCGGCGACCGCCTGCTGAAGGCGATGGCCGAGCGCCTGCGCGGCATGCTGCGCGACGGCGACACCGTGGCGCGCCTGGGCGGCGACGAGTTCGTGCTGATCCTGAACGACCAGTCGAGCGAGGAGGTGATCTACCGCGCGATGCAGCGCATCGCCGACGAGCTGGCGCGCCCGCTCGAGATCGACGGCAAGGAGCTGGTGGTCACCTGCAGCGCCGGCATCAGCCTCTACCCGCAGGACGGCCCAGACGTGGAAACGCTGCTCAAGAACGCCGACGCGGCCATGTACCGCGCCAAGGAGCACGGCCGCAACAACTTCCGGTTCTTCACCGCGGAGATGAACGAGCGGGTGAACGAGCGCCTTGCCCTCGAGAGCGCGCTGCGCCGCGCGCTCGAGCGCCGCGAGCTGGTGCTGCACTACCAGAGCCGCGTGGACCTCGCCACCGGCGCGATCAGCGGCGCGGAGGCGCTGCTGCGCTGGCTGCACCCGGAGTGGGGCCTGGTGCGCCCGGCGCGCTTTGTCCCGCTCGCCGAGGAGACCGGCCTCATCGTGCCGATCGGCGAGTTCGTCCTGCTGGAGGCCTGCCGCCAGACGCGCGCCTGGATCGACGCCGGCCTCGCGCCCGGGCTCACGTCGGTCAACCTGTCGGCGCGCCAGTTCCGCGAGGACGGCCTGGTGCGCAAGGTGTCGCGCGTGCTGGAGGAAACCGGCCTCCATCCGCAGAGCCTGGAGCTCGAGCTTACCGAGAGCACGGTGATGCACGACGTCGACGCCGCCATCGCCACGCTGCAGGGGCTGAAGTCGCTCGGCGTCTCGCTGTCGGTGGACGATTTCGGCACCGGCTACTCCAGCCTTTCGTACCTCGAGAACCTCCCCATCGACAAGCTGAAGATCGACCGCTCGTTCGTGCGCGACATCGGCGCGGCCGCGGGCGGGAATGAGGGGGTGCTAGCGCAGGCGATCATCTCTCTCGGGCACAATCTCGGGCTGCACGTCGTCGCCGAGGGCGTCGAAACCGACGCCCAGGCGCGTTTTCTGCGGCGCGCCGGCTGCGACGAGGTGCAGGGCTTCTTCTACGGCGAGGCGGTGGCGCCGGCCCAGCACGCCGATCTCCTTGCGAGGACGACCGCGGCCCGCAAGCGCGCTTGACGCCGTCGGTTGATTTTTGTGCGGTGCGAGGGTAGCGTTCGCGCACCCTTGAAGCGCGCAGGCTCCCACCGCTCCACTCTCGGCGCCCTGACCGTCGCCGCGCTCGGCATCGTGTTCGGCGACATCGGCACGAGCCCGCTCTACGCGGTGAAGGAGACCTTCTCGCCGCAGCATGGCATCCCGCTCTCGCAGGCGAACATCCTGGGCGGCCTGTCGACCATCTTCTGGGCGCTGATGATCGTGGTGTCCCTGAAGTACGTGGTGCTCATCATGCGCGCGGACAACCGCGGCGAGGGCGGCATCATGGCGCTGATCGCGCTCGCCTCCTCCGCCGTGCGCGACCAGCCGCACTGGCGGCTGCCGCTCACGCTGATCGGGCTCGCCGGAGGGTCGCTTTTCTACGGCGACGCGGTGCTGACGCCGGCGATCTCGGTGCTTTCCGCGGTCGAAGGCCTGCACATCGGCACCACGCTGCTCGACCCGTATGTCGTTCCGCTCGCGGTCGCCGTGCTTCTCGGCCTGTTCGCGTTCCAGGCGCGCGGCACGGCTACGGTGGGGCGCTTCTTCGGGCCGATCACGATGCTCTGGTTCATCGCCATCGGGGTGGCCGGGATCGGGGGCATCGTGCGCGCGCCGGTGGTCCTGGGTGCGGTGAATCCATTGCATGCGCTCTCGTTCGTCACCGGGCACGGCGTCGCATCCTTCGTCGTTCTCGGCGCAGTCGTGCTCGCCGTGACCGGCGCCGAGGCGCTCTACGCGGACATGGGGCATTTCGGCAAGAAGGCGGTGCGGCTCGGCTGGTTCAGCCTGGTGGCGCCGGCGCTGGTGCTGAACTACTTCGGCCAGGGGGCGCTCCTCATCGCGCGCCCCGAAGCCGTGGCCAATCCATTCTATCTGCTGCTGCCCGGCTGGACCCTGTACCCGATGGTGGCGCTCGCCACGGCCGCCACGGTGATCGCCTCCCAGGCGGTGATCTCAGGCGCCTACTCGATCACCCGCCAGGCCGTGCAGCTCGGCTTCCTGCCGCGGATCAACGTGGTGCACACCTCCGCGCGCGAGATCGGGCAGGTCTACATGCCGGCGGTCAACTGGACGCTGTGCGCGGCGGTGATCGCGGCGGTGATCGGCTTCGGCTCGTCGTCGCGCCTCGCGGGCGCCTACGGCGTGGCGGTGACCGCCACCATGATGGTCGACACGCTGCTCACCTTCTTCGTGATCCGCTATGCCTGGCGCTATCCGCTGTGGCTGTGCCTCCTGGCGACCGGATTCTTCCTGGTCATCGACCTGGCGTTCTTCTGCGCGACGCTCCTCAAGGTGGTCGACGGCGGCTGGTTCCCGCTCGCCATCGGGACCTGCGTCTTCGCCACGATGACGACCTGGCGGCGCGGCCGCGAGCACCTGTTCGGGCGCCTGCGCGCGTCCTCGGTGCCGCTCGAGGACTTCCTGAAGTCGCTGTTCCTCGATCCGCCGATGCGCGTGCCGGGCACCGCCGTGTTCCTCACCGCCACGCCCGACGCCACGCCGCACGCGCTGCTCCACAACCTGAGCCACAACAAGGTGCTGCACGAGCGCGTGGTGTTCCTGACCGTCGAGGTGCGCGAGGAGCCGTGGGTGTCGACCAAGGAGCGGGTGGTCTGCCAGAAGCTCGGCAACGGGTGCTGGCGCGTGCTCGTCAACTACGGCTTCCTCGACCGGCCCGACGTCACGCGGGCGCTCAAGCTCTGCGCCGGCGCGGGGCTCGACATCGAGATGATGGAGACCTCGTTCTTCCTCTCGCGCGAGCTGATCGCGGCCGCCGAAGGCGGCGCCGGCATGGCGCGCTGGCGCGACCGCATGTTCGCCGCCATGGCGCGCAACGCCGGCAACATCACCGATTTCTTCAACATCCCCACCAACCGGGTGATCGAGCTCGGCACGCGCATCGAGATCTAGGCGCGAAAGTTGCACCGCGGGCCGTGATGGCTATCGCCAAGCCGCTCGGCGCCGGAAAAAAAGAGACGGTGAAGCTCGACTCCGCGGCCACGCACGTGCTCGAGGAATGCCGCATGGTGCTGCCCGGCATCCAGGCGCTCTTCGGTTTCCAGCTGATCGCGGTGTTCAACGACGGCTTCGACCACATGCTCTCGCCCGGCGAACGGCAACTGCACTTTCTCGCGCTGTTCCTGGTCGCGCTCGCGGCGGCGCTCGTCATGGCTCCGGCGGCGATCCATCGCCAGAGCCAGCAGCGCGAGGTGAGCGAGCGTTTCGTGTGGTATTCGGCACATCCAGCTTCGGCCTCGCCTTCGCCGCCGCGCTCCTTCTGGCGCTGATGCTGCTCTGGACGGTCCTGGCGAGGCTCGAAGCGCGAAAGAACCTCTGACTTTCCGCTCGCGGCGTCGTCGCTGAACGACATCGCTTCATTCGCTTCGACGAATGAAAAAGTCTGCAAACTTTGCAACAGAGGCATTTCGAGCACGCTGGTAACCTGCTCGGGCCGTTCAAGGGAGACAACATGACAACAAGAGCGCTGGCCCTGATCGCCCTTCTCGTTTTATCCGGTTGTAGCACCGCGATCCGCGGCACCGTTCAGCTCGTCGACGCCCGCCAGCAGCCGATCGCGAACGACACGCCGAAGGGCGCGGTGGTCAACATGATCAACACCAAGGCCGCGGTCGAGCAGGCCTCGGCCTCGGCGCCGGTCAACGAGAAAGGCGAGTTCGAGTCGCCCAAGGACAGCATCACGAAGGGCGTCTACAAGGTCGAAGTGAGCCGCATCGGCTACGAAACGCAGACCCAGACCGTCGAGGTGGGCGCGTTCGGCACGAAAGTCGACTTCAAGCTGCGCAGGATCGACGAGGCCAAGCGCAGGTCGATCAAGGGCGCGGCCACCGACGAGGACAAGATCATCAATCCGGGCGAGGTCAATATCCAGGCGCCCGCGATGTAAGCAAGCGGTCAAGAAGTCAGTTCAAAGAAAACGGAAGGTACCGCCATGGTTGCATCCCAGAAGCTTGTGTCCAAGTTGCGTTTTCTTCCCATGCTCGCGGCGATCGTGCTGCTGGGCGCCTGCGGCGAGCGTGTCGACATCGAGGTCAAGGCGCGTCTCGACGGCCAGCCCGCCGCGGGAGCCAAGGTCGTGATCGAGCGCGAGGAGCTCGGCGTGACCGACGCGCAGGGAATGTTCGCGAAGCAGATCAGCCGCAAGGCGGGCACCGAGCTCGAAGTCACCGTGAGCAAGGAGGCGCCCGGCTACCGCGTCGAGCCGTGGAAGACGACTTTCCTGGTCAAGCTGCCGAAGGACGGCCAGGCAAACAAGTACCGCTTCGACGCCGACCTCAAGGCCATGCGCTACGTCACCTTGCGCGTGAACGACAAGGGCGCGCCGCTTTCCGGAGCGCGGGTCACGGTCGGCGGCAAGGCGGCGGGGGTGACCGACGACAAGGGCGAGCTGGTCTACCTCTATAGGCAGCAGCCGGCAAAGGGAGCCGAGCTCGGTGTCGCCAGGGAGGGCTACGGCGCGTACCGCGCTACGCGCCGGCTCGAGCCGGGCGAGGTAATCGAAGTGGCGCTCAACCGCCAGGCGGTGGTGACGGTCAGGGCGCTCACCGACGAATACGGCCGCGCGAGCGGCCTGCCGGGGCTCTCCGTGAGCATGGACGGCAAGCCGCTCGGTAAGACCGACGCGCAAGGCGGCCTGACGTACACCTACCGCGGCGAGCCGGGCAAGAAGGCCGTAATCGCGCTGGCGGCGCCGGGCCATATCCCCTCGGCGTGGAAGACGACCGTGAGCTTGGACGGCCCGGTCAGCGTCCAGCACTACTTCTATCCGACCACGCCCAAGCCGATTCGCATCGGCATCTATCGCGTGACCGGCAATACCCCGGGCGCCGACCTGAGCGGCGTCGCCGCGCAGACGGAGCAGTCGCTTTCGGCGCACCTCTTCAAGTTCCCGGCCTTCCGCGAGGTGCCGGCAGAAAAGCTCCAGGCCGAGGTCAAGCAGCGCAAGCTCGCGATCGAGCGTCTCGCCGCCAAGGGCTGGCAGGACACGCCGTTGCGTGGAACCGTGGACATGATCGTGCTCGGCAGCGTCGCCCAGGATGGCGACGGCTACCTGGTGGAGGCGAAGTTCCACACCGCGAGCGGCAAGGTCATTTTCTCCGAGATCGGGCGCGCCCGCAGCGCGCGCGCGATCGACGGCGCGGTGCGCGACATTGCCAACAACGTGATCGAGCGCTTTCCGCTCGAGGGCACGGTGATCGCGGCCGAGGAGGACCGCTACCGCATCAACATCGGCCGCAACTGGCGCATCAGCCGCGGCACCGAGTTCACCCTGACCACGCCGACCTTCGGCGAAGGCGGCAAGGTGGCGGGCTACCGCGAGACCGGCCGCATGGAGGTGAAGCGCGGAGAAGACGCGAGCTCGCTGGTCGACGTCGCCGCGCTCAGGAAGGGCGAGAAGGTCCAGGTCGGAGACCGCGTAGTGCGGCGCACGGGGAGCGAGGGCGGCGAGGCAGCCGAGCGCAGCTATGTCCTCGTGACCGCCAAAGGCGGCGTCGGTAGCGACGTGGCTGCGCTTCCGGGCACCAACGTGTATCTCAACGGCGAATGGAAGGGCGCGACCGGGACCAACGGCCAGGCCGAGATCCCGCTGCGTCCGGGAAAGAGCTATTCGGTCCTGCTGTATCGCCACGGCTACCAGCAGGCGGCCGGCAAGATCAGCGTCCAGAAGAGCGGGGAGGCGCGCGAGTTCGTCCTCGCGGCCAACAATGCGCTGTTCAGGATCGATTCCGATCCGTCCGCCGCAGCCGTCTACATCGACGACGAGCAGGTCGGCAAGACGCCGCTCAGTGCCGGCAAGCAGGTCACGCTTGGCTTCCACAGCGTGCGCCTGGCCTACGGCGAGGATTACCGCGACTTCTTCGAGGTGATGGAGTTCAGCAAGAAGGAGGAGGACCGCAAGGTCGTGCTGCAGAAGGACTTCCTCAAGATCGGCGAGCGCGCACGCGAAAAGGGCGACCTCGACGGCGCGATCAAGGCCTACGGCGCCGCCGGCCGCGAGCACCCGGACTATGCCGAAGCGCGCCGGCGCCTCGGCAACATCTACCTCGACGACAAGGAGGACTACGACCGCGCGATCGCCGAATTCGAGACGGTGCTCTCGCTGCCGGAGAACGAGCAGCTCATCTACAAGCAGTTCGCGGTCACCTTTACCAATCTCGGCCACGCCTACGCGGAGAAGGGCAATCTCCTGGTGAACGCCGATCGCGACGCCGCGTCGCAGAGCTTCGCCAAGGCCATCAAGGCGCTGCAGACCGCCAAGCAGAACACGCGCTTCTTCCCGAAGGACGAGTACGACGAAGCCGTGCACGACACCTACTACTACACCGCGCTCGCGTACCACAAGCTCTACCTCATCACGCGCCAGCCGGCGGTGGCGAACAGCGCGAGCCTCGCCTGGCGCGAGTACTTCGACTTCTTCCCCAAGAAGCTCGAGACCGATCCGAACTTCGCGCAAGCGCGCGAGGCGGCGCGCCGTTACCGCGACCAGATCCAGGAACAGTGAGCTCGTGCGCGTCCTGGGGGCCTTCCTTCTCGCCGCCGCGACGCTCGCCGCGGCTGGCGAAGAGCAGATCGAGCCCGAGCTCGTGCGTCCTCTCGTCCCCGTCGAGCGAGGGCGCAACGACTCGAACCCGGTGTGGTCGCCCTCCGGCGACATGATCGCGTTCGAGCGCTCACGCGGCGACGACAGGGAGATCGTGGTCGTGCGCGCCGACGGCGCTCCGGTCCAGACCATCCGGCACCAGAACGCCGCCGTGCCGGGAAAGTCGCAGTTCTTCTTCCCCGGCGTGATCGAGCAGACGAGCTACAACTCGGGCATCAGCTGGTCGCCGGACGGCAAGCGCTTCGTGTTCATGAGCAACGGCGGCGAGGGCAACTACGATCTTTATCTGCGCGAGACCGACGGCCGCGTCAGCCGGATCACCAACCACAAGGAGAAGGACGGCCATGGGCACTGGTCGCCGGTGCAGGACCGGATCGCGTTCATCTCCGGCCGCAGCGGCAAGGGCGACGTCTACCTGCTCGACCTCGACAAGAAAGCCACGACGCGGCTGACGCTCGGCGAAGCCCCCTATCTCTATCCGCAGTGGTCGCCCGACGGCAAGCGGCTGGCGGTGATCCACGGCAGCAACGAGAACCACGACGTCTATGTGCTCGAACCTGGACGCAACCCTCCCGTCCCGGCCAAGGCGCTGAGCACCTGGCATTACGACGATCTGCGCCCGATGTGGTCGCCGGACGGAACGCGCGTCGCGTTCTATACCAACTACAACCCGGCGGGCGATCCCAAGACCTGGGCGATCGCGGTGGTCGCGGCGGACGGCTCCGACCCGACCGAGGGGAAAGGGCTCGCGGCGCGCGTGGTGGCGACCGAGGTCGTGCCGGACGTCGAGCGCGGTCCGGCCTGGATGCCCGACAGCCGCCGCATCGTGTACGTGCGCGACGAGAGGCAGGCGTACTACCCGATCTACGTCGCCGACGTCGAGAGCCGCACGAGCATCCTCGTGCGCACCGGGACCCGGATGAATCACGACATCGCCTGCTCGCCACGCGGGGAGATTGCGTTTCGCGCCCAGGTGGACGAGTGGGACCAGCTCTTCGTCGCGAAGCTGAGGAACTGAGCGTGCGCGCGCCTTTCTCCAGTCTGTTCTTGATCTCTCTCGCTTCATCGTTTGCATTTTGCGGTGGAACGGCGAGTGGTGCGGACGACCCGGTCACGGCGGCGATGAAGCTCTACGAGAAGCGCCGCTACGAGCAGGCGGGGCGGCTGCTGGAAGACGCCCGTTTCGACGGCGAGCGCGGGGCGCAGGCGCAGCTGGTGCTCGGCATGATCTACCTGAGGAGCGCCGACCTGCACGAGGCGTTTGCGCGCACCGCCGCCGCGGCGCAGCTCGACTATCTCGACAAGCTGAGCAAGACCGGCGGCGAGGGCCGCAGCCGATATGCCCGGCTCTATCTCGCCGAGGCGCTGCTCGCGCGCGGCAATGCGCGCGAAGCGGCGCGGCATTTCGAGCGCGTCCGCGCCGACCCGGGCGTCGATGGCCACTACCGATCGATCGCGGGGATCGGCCTCGGAGCCGCCTTCTGGGCGCAGGGCGAGAGCGCGCGGGCCCGCAAGCTGTGGAGCGAACCGCCGCAGGATGCGATCGAGATCCGGCTGGCGCGCGCCGCGGCGCAGGGCCGCGCCGGTGTTCTGGATGCCAAGACCCTGCAGCGTGTGGCCGACGATGCCCGGGGTGAAAAGTACTTGTCGCCGCGCACGCGGCGCTATCTCGTCGAGATCTACCTCGCGGCCGCCGCGCCCGACCAGGCGCTTGCCGTGGCCCGCGCCGCCGACCTGGGAACGGCCTCGTACGTGGAAAGATTCAAGGCCGCCGAGGGTACCGCCAAGACCCTCGCCTTCTACGATCTCGCGCTGCTCAACGACCTGGCGCAGCTCTACCGGGAGCTCGCGCGGCGCCGGCTCGAGCAGGCCGCCGCCGATCCGCGCACCAAACCGACCGCCGAGTACTACCTGGCCGAAGCGTTGAGCGGACTGGGCGAGAACGACAAGGCGGCCGAGAGCGCGCAGGCGTTCCTCGCGCGCCCGCAGGCGCCTGCGCAGTACCGCGAGCGGTCCCGGGCTCGGTTGGCTCTTCTCACTTATAGGCAAGGAAAACGAGAAGATGCAGAGCGCATCTGGACCAACATCGCCGATCAGAGCTCGGATCCGGAGGTGCTCGCTGCGGTGGTGCTCGGCTGCGCCGAGGCGCAGGCGCAATGCACCAAGGTGCTCGCCCGCGCCGGCCAGGCTGCCGAGGCGGGCGATGTCAGGCGCACCCAGCGCCTCGGCTACGCGCTCGGCGTCTACTATCTGAGGAAGCAGGACTTTGCCCGCGCGATCGCCTACATGGAGGGCGGCCGCGACAAGAGCAACAAGAACAAGATCGAAGCCAACGACCCGGAAATGCTCGCGGCGCTTGCCGAAGCCTATTACCGGACCAAGAAATTCTCCGAGGGTCTCGAGATCTTCTTCGAGATGAGCCAGGAGTTTGCCGTGGTGCGCCAGATCCAGGAGGCAGTGCAGGGCGTGTACTCCATGGAGCAGCGCAGCGCGGGCGACGTGAGAATCCTCTGAGGGAGGGACAATGAAAACGAGAACGATGCTGAAGCTTGTATTTCTGATCGGGACGGCCTTTGCGCTTCCGCTGCAAGCTGCCCCCAAGAACGACGGGCGCCCGGACGGCGGCCTGCTCAACTACAGCGAGTACGGGCGCACCTCCACGCTCGATCCGGTCACCAGCAACGAGACGATCGCGCTGCGCATCACGGAGCTGGTGTTCAACGGCCTGGTCGGCATCGACGAGAAGCAGGAAATCGTGCCGGAGCTGGCCGAGCGCTGGGAGGCGTCCAAGGACGGCCGGGTGTACACCTTCTTCCTGAGAAAGGACGTGAAGTGGCACCCGCGCGAGGGCGAGGAGGCGAGGCCGTTCAGCGCCGACGACGTGGTGTTCACCTACAACATCATGATGCATCCGAAGACCATCACGCCGCTCAAGGTGCGCTACGAGTTCATCGAGAAGGTGGAGAAGACGGGCGACTACAGCGTGGTGTTCACCCTCAAGCGGCCGATCCTCAACGCGCTGGCGAAGTTCAGCTTCAAGATCCTGCCGAAGCACGGCCCGAGGAACCCGCAGTTCCTGACGCGCGAGGACCCGTTCGCACGCGCCCCGATCGGCACCGGGCCGTACATGCTCAAGACCGTGACCGGCGACGGCGAGGTCGTGCTGGTCGCGAACCCCGACTACTTCAAGGGCCGCGCGCACATCGACAAGTTCATCGCCAAGCCCTTCGCCGACCAGAACATCATGACCCAGGCGCTGATGTTCAACGCCGTCGACATGATCGTGCTGGTGAATCCGCGCAACCTGCCCGAGGTCCAGGGCGACAAGCGCTTCGTGATGCAGCCGTACAACGCGCTGTCGTATTCGTTCTTCGGCTACAACATGCGCAATCCGCTGCTCGCCGACAAGAAGGTGCGCGAGGCGATCGCGCTCGCGCTCAACCGCCAGGAGATGCTGTCCTCGTTCTTCAACTCGCAGGGCACGGTGATCTCGGGGCCGTTCGCCCCCGGCAGCTGGGCCTACAACCTCGACGTCAAGCCGCTGGCGTTCGACCCCGAAAAGGCGCGCGCGCTGCTCGCCGAGGCCGGCTTCAAGCCGGGTGCCGACGGCACCATGGAGAAGGGCGGCAAGAAGCTCGCGCTGTCGCTCAAGGTGCCGATCGAGAAGGAGAGCGAGGCGGTGAAGCGCGTGGTGCTCGCCTTCCAGAACTACCTCAAGGCCGTCGGCATCGCGGTGAACGTCGAGTTCAAGGAGTGGCAGGCGTGGAAGGAGGACGTGTTCCTCGAGCACAACTTCGACATCATGTTCGCTTCATGGGTGTTCGACGACTCGGCCGACATCTCGTCGCTGTTCCACTCGGCCGAGATCGGCGCCTGGAAGAACAACTTCGGCGGCTACTCCAACCCGGAGGTGGACGGGCTGATCGTCGAGGCGAAGCTCACGCTCGACCACGAGAAGCGCCGCACGATCAACCGCAAGCTGCACGCGATCCTCGCCGAGGAGCAGCCGTACGCGTTCCTCTGGACGCTCACCAACTACAGCGCGTTCCACCGGAAGGTGCGGCGCGTGCAGATCCACCCGTACAAGTTCTTCTCGTTCGCCGACGAGTGGTTCATCCCCGCGAGCGAGCAGAAGTGACGGGCGGGAACACCGCCGTCATCCCCGCGTAGGCGGGGATGAAGCTCTCGGCGGTCAAGCCGGTCGGCCGCGTCCTGGCGCGCGAGCTGGCCGTGACCGCGCTCCTCCTCGCCGGCGTGAGCGTGGTCGTGTTCGCGATCCTGTACTTCGCGCCCGGCAATCCGCTTCATGCCCTCGGGGTGCGCGAGGCCGAGGGCGTGGCGAGCACCTGGCCCGGCCAGTACGCGGCCTGGTGCGCGAAGGTGCTGCAGGGCGATTTCGGCCACTCGGTCCGCACCGGCCTGCCGGTGCTGCCCGAGCTCGCGCGCGTCGGCCTGAACACGCTCTACCTAACGCTCGGCGCGCTCGCGCTCACGGCCGCGATTGCGGTCCCGATCGCGGTCCACGCGGCCGCGCGCGGCGACACGCCCGGCAACGCCGCGGCCACCATCGCCGCCTACGTGCTCTCGGCAGTGCCGGTGTTCTGGTTCGGCTACATCGTCGTGTACGTGTTCATCCACCAGTTCGGCATGTTCCCGCTGATCTCCGGAACCGCCACCAGGCAGCAGAACGCTTGGCTCTATTCGCTCGTGCCGATCCTCGTGCTCGGGACGGCGAGCGGCACGCTGTCGGAGATGATCCGGCACCTGCGCGAGGAGCTCTCGCGGGTGCTCGCCGAGGACTACATCCGCACCGCCCGCGCCAAGGGCGCGCCGGTTTGGCGCCACGCGTTCAAGGAGGGTTTCCTCATTCCGGTCACCGAGATCATGAGCGCCAAGATCCCGTTCCTGCTGGGCGGTGCGGTGATCGTGGAGCAGGTGTTCAACTGGCCCGGCATGGGGCGCATGGCGTGGCAGGCGGCGCAGGACCGCGACTTCCCGGTGATCATGGGCATCGCTCTCGCCGCCGCGGCGTTCGTCCGCCTGGGAAGCCTTGCGCAGCGCGTCGTCTTCACCGCGGTCAATCCGCGCGCGTCGAAGGAATAGGCGCATGCGCCGCTACGTTCAGGCCCAGGATCTTTCCCGATTGCCCCTCCTCCAGCGAGCGGACGTTCTGGACGTGCTGTATGTCGGCTACGGCCTCGCGGTCGTGGCGCTGGTACTCGCCTCCTACGTGATCGGCGCGCTCGGCTGGCTGCCGCACGATCCGCGCGCGATCGACGTGGCGCTCATCAACGCGGCGCCGTTCACCCCAGGACACCCCCTCGGCACCGACTTCCTCGGCCGCGACCTGCAGGCGCGCCTGATCCTGGGGATCCAGGCCTACTTCCTGCCGGGGCTGCTCGCGATCGCGATTTCCCTTGCGGGCGGATGCGTGCTCGGAGTGCTGGCCGGCTACCGCGGCGGGCCGCTCGAGACGCTGGTCACCTACTTCGCCAACCTGGTCGACTCGTTTCCTCGCCTGGTGCTGATCCTCCTGGTCATCGCCGCCTTCAAGCCCGACATCTACTACGTCATGGTCGTGGTCGGCATCACCGGCATGCCGGCGATCGCCAACCTGGTCGCGGGCAAGATCGCGTTTCTCCGGCAGAAGAGCTTCATCGAGGCGGCGCACGCGCTGGGGCTGCCGGCGCACAGCGTCATTCTCAAGCACATCCTGTGGCTCAACTGCCGCACTGTGCTCGTGATCCAGGCCACGCTCGGCATGGCCGAGGCGATCCTCATCGAGACCAGCCTCTCCTATCTCGGCTTCGGCGTGCAGGAGCCGACCCCTTCGTGGGGCAACATGGTCCAGGCCGGCGCCAACTATTTTCTGCAAGGCAACTTCTGGCCGTCGACCGCGCCGGCGCTCGCGATCCTCGCCACCATCCTCGGCTTCCAGCTGCTCGGCGACGGGCTCAACAACCTGCTGGAAGGCAAGCGGCGCCGCTGATGCTCCTCAGCATCGAAAACCTGCGCAGCTACTTCTACTCCCGCTCCAGGCGGGCGTTCGTGCGCTCGGTGGACGGCGCGAGCCTCGGCGTGGCGCGCGGCGAGACGCTCGGCGTGGTGGGCGAAAGCGGCAGCGGCAAGACGGTTGCCGCGCTGTCGGCGGCCGGCCTGCTCTCAGGCAGCCCCGGGGTGATCGGCGGCCGCATCGAGTTCGACTCCCGCAACCTGCTCGAGGGGCTCGAGCGCCACGTGAAGGTGGAGGAGCGCGACGGCCGCGTCATGGCGGTCGAGAAGGACGAAAGCGGCTGGCGCAGGCACGCCAAGGGCCTGATGAGGGGCGTGCGCGGCAAGCAGATTGCCATGATCTTCCAGAACCCGCGCGCGGCGCTGAACCCGTACTCGACAGTCGGCGCGCAGCTCGTCGAAGCCATTCGTTTGCATACGGAATACAAGGGCGAGGGTGAAGCGAAAGAGCGCGCTTTGCATTGGCTCGAGCGCGTGCGCATCGACTCGCCGCGGCTTCGCTTCGACAATTTTCCCTTTGGCATGTCGGGCGGCATGTGCCAGCGGGCGATGATCGCGATGGCGCTGTGCGCCGAGCCCGCGCTGCTGATCGCGGACGAGCCCACCACGGGCCTGGACGCTACCATCCAGGCGCGCATCGTCGAGCTGCTCGCGGAGCTCAAGGCGGACACCGGCATCACCACCATGCTCATCAGCCACGACATCAGCGTGATCCGGCGGCTTTCCGACCGCGTCGCGGTGATGTACGCCGGCACGGTGGTGGAAAGCGGCGCCGCACCGCAGGTGCTTCGCCCGCAATCGACGGAACAGCATCCCTACACCGCCGCGTTGCTCGCTTCCGTCCCCAGCGCCGAGGCGATCCGCAGCAAGAGCGCCCTGCAGGCGATCGAAGGCGAGGTGCCGGATACGATCGACCGGCCGCGCGGCTGCCGCTTCTACGGGCGCTGCAACCGCGTCACCGATGGGGTGCGCAGCCGCTGCGCCAACCTCGAGCCGCCTCTCGCCGAGGTCGCCCCCGGCCATAGCCTGCGCTGCTGGCTGCACGCCGCATGAACAATGCGATTCTCGAGGTCACCGACCTCTCCAAGCATTTCCGCACCCGCCGCGGAGTGGTTTCGGCATTGACCGGCCAGGGGCGCGTCATCCCGGCGGTCGACGGGGTGAGCTTCTACCTCAAGGAAAACGAGACCGTCGGCCTGGTCGGCGAATCCGGCTGCGGCAAGACCACCGTCGCGCGCACGGTGCTGCGGCTCACCGACCCGAGCGGCGGGCGCATCCTGTTCGGCGGGCGCGACATCACGCACCTCCGCCGCGCGGAGCTGCGCCCGCTGCGGCGCGAGATGCAGATGATCTTCCAGGACCTGGATGCCGGGCTGAACCCGAAGATGTCCGTGCGCGCCATCCTGCGCGAGGCGCTGACGGTCTACGAGCGTCCGAGCAACGCCGAGATCGAGCGGCGCATCCGCGAGCTGCTCGAGCAGGTGAGCCTCAAGGAAAGCAAGCTCGCGAACTTTCCGGGAGAGCTCTCCGGGGGCGAAAAGCGCCGCGTGGGCATCGCGCGCGTGCTCGCGGTGCGCCCGCGCCTGATCGTCGCCGACGAGCCCACCAGCGCGCTCGACGTCTCGATCCAGGCGCAGGTCGTGAACCTGCTGCGCGAGCTGCAGAAGCACCTGGGGCTCTCGTATCTCTTCATCTCGCACGACCTTCCGGTCGTGGAGCTGGTCAGCCACAAGGTGGCGGTGATGTATCTCGGGCGCATCGTCGAGATGGGGCTCGCCGACGCGATCGCTCATCAGCCGCGCCACCCCTACACGCGCATCCTGTGGTCTTCGCTTTCGGAGAAGCAGACCGCGGAAACGGCGACGGCGAAGAACATCGGCGGCGTATTCGACTTCGAGCGGCCTACGGGCGGTTGCCGCTTCGCGCCGCGCTGCCCGCTCTACCAGGAGAAGGGCCGCCCCGCCGTCTGCACCGACCTCGCATCCGAGCCGCCCCTGCGGGATACGGGCAAGGGCCACGTGGTGGCCTGCCACTTCGCGTAGCAGGCGGTCGTAGTCTAGGCCTCTATTCCCGTCGTAAGTGCGCTCGGGACGTCCGGGGGAGCGATTGTGGGGCCAGCCACGCTCGGATCATCGGGTGAGCCCGGAGTCGCCTGCTGAAGCGCTGGCGTCGGCCGGCCCGCGCACTTTTTCATCCTGGCTGCCTCGCGTAGCGCATCATGCTCGGTGATAAGCCGCGCGTATTCCGCTGGCTCCGCGTTGTCGCCAAGATCAACCAGTTCGGCGGCGCGCGTATACATGCGCCGCAGCTCGCTCGTCAGGCGCTCGCAGTCGTAGCTGGAATACTGAATTGGTGCAGCTCGAGCAGGCGCGATGTCGGTAGCTACCGTGGAGCAACCGGTTAGCGCGATGGCGGTGCAGACGCAGACCTTCTTCATTCAATCCCTCCCCAGGCTCAGGTTATAGGGATGCAATGAAAAGGCAATAGTCCTTTAGAGCGGTTAGCTGCGCAGGTCCAGGGTCGTCACGCGGCGCAGCTCGCGGCGGTGCGCGGAATCGTCGAAGGGGCGCGCGCGATGCATCGTCGCGAGGTTGTCCCAGATCACGAGATCGGCCGCGCGCCAGGAATGCCGGTAGACGAAGCGCGCTTGCGTCGCGTGCTCGATCAGGTCGCGGAGGAGGAGCCGTCCCTCCGGCACAGGCCAGCCGACGACGTGAGAAGCATGCGAGGCGAGATAAAGCGATCGGCGAGCGGTCCTGGGGTTGGCGCGCACGAGCGGGTGCACCGCGCCCTGCAGCTTCGCGCGCTCATCCTCCGAGAACTCGAACCCGAGCGTCGAGCGCGAGTAGGCGATGGAGTGGTGGGCCTCGAGGCCTTCGAGCGTCGCCTTCGCCGCGTCATCGAGCTCGTCGTAGGCGGCCCGCATGTCGGCGAACTCCGTGTCCGCTTCCACCGGCGGAAGGACCCGCGCGTGCAGCATGGAGTAGCGCCCGGGCGGATCCTCGAACGACGCGTCGGTGTGCCAGAGGCGGTTGCCCAGGCCATACATCCTGCGCCGGTCGCCCGGGCGCATCAGCTCGCCGTTCTCGTCCACGTTGGAGATGTCGGTCAGCGCTTCGTTGCCGAACCGGTTTTTCCGGAGGACGGCGGAGCCCGTCTTCGTGTGCAGCTTGCCGTCGAAACGCTCGGCGAACGCGAGCTGCTCGGCATCGCTCAGCGGCTGGCCGCGGAAGACCAGGACGGCGAAGCGGTCCATGGCGGCGCGGATCGACGCCAGGTCCGAGGAGTCGTGCACCGTGCGCAGGTCGACCCCGCTGACCTCTGCCGCGAAGCGCTCGTGAAGCGGACTGAATGAAAAGCCCATGGGATGACCTCCCGGCGCCTAGAGTAGCGCGAACATCGCCGCGACGGCGGCAGCGATCACAGCCACCGCGAACCAGCCGAGCGCCCGCAGGCGCCCGGTGACGACGAACGGGCCCATGACGGCCGGCTTGG
Organism: Burkholderiales bacterium; assembly: GCA_035554435.1. GTDB lineage: Bacteria > Pseudomonadota > Gammaproteobacteria > Burkholderiales > SG8-39 > SCGC-AG-212-J23. The sequence goes on from DATMJC010000084.1 coordinate 45,002, forward strand.
CGGCGAGCAGCATCATCACCGCCATTATGGGAACCGACACCACGCCGTTCAGCGTCGCCGCCCAGAGTAGCGCCTTCATGGAGTCGATTCCGGAAAGATCGATCGCCACGCCGAGCAGCGTGGCCACCGTCAGGATGGCGTAGAAGCCGCGCGCCTCGGCGAGCGGCAGGCCCAGGCCGATCGGCCAGCGGAACGTTTCGGCGACCGCGTACGCGGCGGAGCCGGCGAGCACCGGCACGGCGAGGAGCCCGGTGCCGATGATCCCGGCAGTGAACAGGCTGAAGGCGAAATCGCCCGCCAGCGGCCGCAGCGCCTGAGCCGCCTGCGCCGCATCCTGGATGTCCGTCACTCCTGACGCGTGCAGCGTGGCTGCGGTGGTCAGCATGATGCAGAAGGCGATCAGGTTGGAGAACAGCATCCCGAGGTAGGTGTCGAACTTGATGCGTGCGAGGTGCGCGCGGGCCTGCTCCGGCGCAGCGCGCAGCGGCTCGTGCCCGGGCGTGGCGCGCTGCTCCTCGACCTCCTGGGAAGCCTGCCAGAAGAAAAGATACGGACTGATCGTCGTGCCGAGCACCGCAACCAGCATGCCGACATAGTCGGGGCGCCATGCGATCTGCGGAATGAGCGTCTCGCGCAGCGCCGTGCCGGGAAACGGCGCCACCAGCACCGTCCCGACATAGGCGAAGAGGGCGAGGGTAAGCCACTTCAGGATCGGCGCATAGCGCGGGAAGGGAATGAAGATCTGCAGCGTGAGCGAGACCAGGGCGAAGAACACGATGTAGATCGAGCTTTGGCCGCCGGCAAGCAGCACCAGCGCGTCGCCCATGACGCCCAGGTCGGCGGCGATGTTGAACGTGTTCGCTACGAGGAGCAGGAAAACGACGAAGTAGAGCAGCGGTCGAGGGAAATGATCGCGGATGTTCGCCGCCAGGCCGTGCCCGGTGACGCGCCCGATGCGCGCGCTGACGATCTGGATGCCGATCATCAGCGGCGTGGTGAATACCACCGACCACAGCAGCCCGTAGCCGAACTGCGCGCCGGCCTGCGAGTACGTGGCGATGCCGCTCGGATCGTCGTCGGCGGCGCCGGTGATGAGGCCGGGCCCGAGCCGCTTCAAGAGCGGCACGCCGCTGCGGTCGTCCTTTTCCTCCACTTCAGGGTCGCGTTTCACCCGGGCGATGGTATGCGGGGCCCGCTGACGGCAGCCTGACGGAAACCAGCGGAAAGAAGTCGCATCGAGGCTCACGCTTTAACAAGCTTTAATCCCATCCTTGCGCGCTAGTCGCTACAGTGCGCGCATGGCGAGGATGATCAGCAAGGCATGGGAGCGTGGCACGATGGAGTTCGTGCTGTTCTTAGGCCTCTTCGCTCTCCCGCTCGCCATCCACCTGCTCGCCCTGATCCTCGCGTAGCTCTACCTTCCGCCGGTAATTTTTCACGGCTCGTCCGCGACCAGGCGGTAGCCGATGCCGGTCTCGGTGACGAGATGCTGCGGCCGCACCGGGTCGGCCTCAAGCTTCTCCCGCAGCTGCTTCATGTAGATGCGCAGGTAGTGGGTGTGCTCGACATGGGAGGGACCCCAGACCTCGCGCAGGAGCTGGCGGTGTGTGACCACCAGCCCCAGGTGCTTGGCGAGGCAGCCGAGCAGCCTGAACTCGATCGGCGTGAGGTGCACCTCCCGCCCGGCTCGCGTGGCGACGCGCTTCTCGAAATTGATCCTCGATTCGCCCAGAACCAGGTCTTCGCCGATCCCGTTCCGGCGGACGTGCCGCAGTGCCACGCGGACGCGCGCCAGGAGCTCGCCGACGCCGAACGGCTTGGTGACGTAGTCGTCGGCGCCGGCGTCCAGCGCCTCGACCTTGGAACGCTCCTGGGTGCGCGCCGACACCACCAGGATGGGCATGGGGGACCACTCGCGGATCCTGCGGATCACCTCGACGCCGTCGAGATCGGGAAGGCCGAGATCGATGATGACGAGGTCGGGCTTGTGCATGCCGGCATCCAGCGCGCCGCGTTGCCCCGCGGGCGACTCGACCACCTTGTAGCCCTCGGCCCCGAGCGAGGAGCGCAGAAAGCGCCGGATCTCGGGCTCGTCCTCGACCACGAGGATCGTGCCGCGGGCTTCAGCCATTTACGAAAGCGCAGTCGCCGGCGGGCATTTCGGGAGGCGGCTCGAGCGGCAAGGTGAACCTGAACGCCGCGCCGCCCCCCGGAAGACGCTCGGCCCAGATGGCGCCGCCGTGCAGCCGCACGATCGCGCGGCAGATCGAGAGGCCGAGGCCCATTCCGCCGCGGCCGCTGACCCAGCCCCCGCCGCGCTCGAACTTGTCGAAAACATGCTCGAGCTCGCCTTCGTCGAGCCCGGGACCGAAGTCCTCGACCGAAACGGTCATGACCTGGCCGCTCGCCTGCGCGCGCAGCCGGATGAGGGTTCGAGGCGGGGTGTGCTTGGCGGCGTTCTCGAGCAGGTTGGCGAGCACCTGTTCCATCAGCACGCTGTCCACCCGTACGAGCGGCAGCTCTGCAGGCAGGTCGATCATCATCATGTGGGTGGCAAGGCGCTCCTCCAGGCGGCGCAGCACCGAGCCGGCGATCTCGTTCAGCGCTGCCCAGTCGCGCTGCAGGGCGATCGCGCCGCTTTCCAGGCGCGTCATCTCCAGGACCTTGGCGAGCAGCTCGGACATGTCACGGGCCTGGGTGAAGATGTCCTGCGCGAGCTCGCGTCGTTCCTCGGGGCTGAGGTCGGTGCGCCCCGCGAGGCTGGAGGACGCACCGCAGATCACCGCCAGGGGTGTGCGCAGGTCGTGCGAGATCGATGACAGCAGCGCGTTGCGGATGCGCTCGGTCTCGGCATCGAGCGCAAGCCGGGCCCGGACCTGCGCCTGCGCGCGCACGATCGCGGCGAGCTGCGAGACGACCAGCCCTACGCCCAGCATCATCGCGAAGGTGAGCAGGTATTGCGGGTCGTCTACGGAAAAGGTTCCGCTCGGCGGCACGAAGAAGTAGTCGAACGCGACAACGGAAAGGACCGACGCGCCGATGGTCGGGCCTCGCGTGAAGCGCAGGGCGACGGCGACCACCGCGAGCAGGTAGACCATCGCGATGTTCACCAGCTCGAAGTGCGGCCGCATTGCAAGCCCCACCAGAGTGGCTGCGGCGGTCGCGCCGGCGGCCCCGCCGTACGCAACCCAGCGGTATCCAGGCCAGCTCATGCGCGCACTCTAGCGCAACCAAGGCGTAAAGAACGCGTAAAGAATTGCCGCGCGAGGCCGCGACCTGCGCGCACCGGCATTAGTCTTGGCCGCCATGTCCCCATCCACGCCTCGCTCATCCACGCCCGCCCTTGCGCTGCTCGCCCTCGGCGTCGTCTACGGCGACATCGGCACGAGCCCGCTCTACGCGGTGAAGGAGACGTTCAATCCTGATCACGGCATCGCGCTCACGGGGCCAAACATCCTCGGCGGTCTTTCGGCCATCTTTTGGGCGCTGATGATCGTGGTGTCGCTCAAGTACGTAGTGCTGGTCCTGCGGGCAAGCAACCGCGGCGAAGGCGGGATCATGGCGCTTCTCGCGCTTGCCGCCGGCGCGGTCGGCGCGCATTCACGTTGGCGCGCGAGCCTGCTCGTCATCGGCGTGTTCGGCGCCGCGCTGTTTTACGGCGACGCCGTGCTCACGCCGGCGATCTCGGTGCTGTCTGCGGTCGAGGGGCTCGAGGTGGGAACCTCGGCCCTGAAGCCTTACATCGTGCCGCTCGCCACGGCGATCCTGATCGCGCTGTTCCTGATCCAGAAGCGCGGCACCGGCTTCGTCGGCCTGTTGTTCGGGCCGGTGTGCGCGCTCTGGTTCGTCGCGCTCGCGGCAGCAGGCGCTTGGAACATCGCGGCGAACCCGGCAGTTCTGGAGGCGCTCGACCCGAGGCATGCGCTGCGCTTCGCGACGGCCCACGGTTTCGCCTCGTTCGTCGTGCTCGGTTCCGTGCTGCTCGCGATTACCGGGGCCGAGGCGCTCTATGCCGACATGGGGCACTTCGGCAAGCGCGCGATCCGCCTGGCGTGGTTCGCTCTGGTGGCGCCCGCGCTGGTGCTGAACTACTTCGGCCAAGGCGCCCTGCTGATCGATGACCCGAAGGCCCTGGAGAATCCCTTCTACCTCTCGTTTCCGTCGTGGGCACTCTATCCCATGGTGGCGCTCGCGACGGCGGCCACCGTCATCGCGTCCCAGGCCACCATCTCCGGCGCGTACTCGATGACGCAGCAGGCCATCCATCTCGGCTATCTGCCGCGCATGCGGATCCTGCACACCTCGGCACAGACCATGGGCCAGGTCTACGTGCCGGCGGTCAACTGGGCACTGCTCGCCGCGGTTGCCGCGGCGGTCGTCGGATTCGGCTCCTCGTCCAGGCTCGCCTCGGCCTACGGCGTGGCGGTGATGGGAACGATGCTCGCCACCACCTTTCTCACCTTCTTCGTTCTCCGGCTCCGCTGGGGCTATCCGCTCTGGCTGTGCCTCGCCGCGACCGGCTTCTTCATGCTGATCGAAGGCGTCTTTTTCGCGGCTGCGCTGCACAAGGTGCCCGAGGGCGGCTGGTTCCCGCTCGCGCTCGGCGCGGTGCTCTTTACGCTGATGATGACCTGGCGCCGCGGGCGCGAGGTGCTGTACGAGCAGCTGCGGAGCGCCTCGGTCCCGCTCGAGGGATTCCTGCGCTCGCTGCGCGGCGAGCGCGTGGTGAACGTGCCGGGAACCGCGGTCTTCATGACAGCGACGCCGGAAGCCACGCCGCACGCCCTGCTGCACAGCCTCAAGCACTACAGGGCGCTTCACGAACGGATCGTATTTCTCACCGTCGAATTCCGCGACACGCCCTGGGTGGCGGTAGAGCAGCGGCTGGCGTGCGAGCGCCTCGACGAGCGCTGCTGGCGTGTCCAACTGCGCTATGGCTTCATGAATCACCCCGATCTCGCGGGCGACCTGGCGCTCGCCGGGAGCTGCGGCGTCGAGCTCGACCCCGCACAGGTGTCCTTCTTCCTGTCGCGAGAAAAGATCGTGCCGGTCAGGGCGGGCCGCGGCCTTGCCTTGTGGCGCGACCGGCTCTTCGCCGCCATGGCGCGCAACGCCGGCAGCGTGACCGACTATTTCAACATCCCCACCAACCGGGTCGTCGAGCTCGGAACTCGGGTCGAGATCTAACTTGAAAACAGAAAATCTATTCGGCTACGGTCTGCGGCTTCGTCGGGTCGGAGATCTGGATGACCAGATACTTCACCGCCTGGGTGGAGCTGCCGTTGCGCGAGACCGCGTGCAGCGCGCCGGGCGGCTCGTAGAAGGTTTCGCCGGGGCCGAGCTTCTGCAACGGACCGTCGCCGACTTTCACCTCGTAGGTTCCTTCGAGCACGTAGCCGATCGTATGGCTGCCCGGGTGGCGGTGCGGCCCGCTGCCGTTTCCGGGATCGCGCTCGGTCCGGCGGACCGTCACGACCCGGCCGAGCACGTCGTCCATCGTGGTCTTGAAGAGCTCGGTCTGGCGCACGCCGCTGCCGGCGGGCTGGCCCTGCGCGAGCGCCAGATAGGTGACGGAGGAGGCAAGCAATGCCGTTGCGCAGCCGAAAGCGGCATGGGAAATGACGGTCGTTCTCATGGCTCCTCCTTGTCCGGCAATGATATCCGGCGATTAGTGCGTATGCCCTATTGCGGCCGAAGGACAAAAGGTGTTTTCTCGATTCGGGGGAGGGCGCCATGGACTACCTGGATCGGGAGCAGCAGCTATTCGTGCGGCAGCAGATCTGCAACTGGGTGCTGGGCCTGGATCGCCAGTTCATCGAAATGAACGCTGCCTGGTCGGCCCTCGGCGCACAAGCGTTCTTCTGGAGCTGAAGCGCTACTTCCTGCCGTCTCCGGCGACGACGTAGGCCCACAGCGCCTCGATGTCCGCTGGCTTCAGGACGTCCTCCCAGGGCGGCATGCCCCTTCTGCCGTAGGTCACGGTGTCGACGAAGCGCGCGTGGTCCTCGCGCGGAAACTGGCGCAGGTCGGCTGCCCATGGCGGGTTGGCGAGGCGCGGCCCGTGGCAGGTTTGGCAGTGGCTCTCGTAGAGCTCGGCGCCCTGCTTGATTCGCTCCGCCGGAAACGGCTGCGCCGCCGCGCTCGTGCAGGCGAGCGCGAGGACCGAAAACCCATGTTTCATTTCATTCAGGCATCAGCGCGAACGTCCATACCGAGCCGCCGGGCGGCACCGATTTCGCGGCGACCCGGTTCGGCACGCTGCCGCCGAGTCCCGAGAGCACCGACACATATTGCCGCCCCTTGTGCGTGTAGGTGATCGGCGGCGCGACGATCGACGAGCCGGTCTTGAACTGCCACAGCGTCTTGCCCGTGTCCTGGTCGAGCGCCACGACCTCGCCCGTGAGCAGCCCGGTGAAAAGGACTCCGCCGTCGGTCGCGAGCACGCCCGCGGAGGCCGCCATGTCCATCAGCGGCACCTGCCAGACGACTTTGCCCGTGAGCGGCTCGATCGCCATGTGGTAACCGGCGGGCTCGCCCTTCGGTGTTTCCATGGTGGACTCGATGCCGGTCGAGCCGGTGCCGAGCTGGAACTTGAAATCGACATACTTCATGAACCGCGGATAGTTCCACGAGTTCAGGTACACCAGCCCGGTTTTCGGATTGAATGCGATGAGCGACGCGTTGGTGCCGCGCGACGGGAACACGTTCACCGTCTCGCCTTCCATCGCGCGCTCGAGGATATCGGTGAGGACCGGCCGGCCGGTCTTCAGGTCGATGCGCGAGGCCCAGTTGACCTTCACGAACGGGTTAGCGGCGATCGGCTTGCCGTTGGTGCGGTCGATCACGTAGAGGAAGCCGTTCTTGTGCGCGTTGATGAGCACCTTGCGCACCTGGCCGTCGACGCGCAGGTCGGCGATCAGGCTCTCGGCGGTGGCATCGAAGTCGAAGCTGTCGTTCGGCACGGTCTGGTAGTGCCAGACCATCTCGCCGGTCTTCGGGCGGATCGCGAGGATGCTCGCGCAGTACAGACTGTCCATGCTCTTGCGATACGTCGGGTTGTACGGCTCCGCGTTGCCGGTGCCGACGAAATAGAGGTCGAGCTGCGGGTCGTAGGAGCCGACCTGCCAGGTCGCGGCGCCGCCGTATTTCCAGGCGTCGGGAAGCTCGCGGTTCGGCCAGGTCTCGGAGCCTTTCTCGCCGGGCGCGGGAATCGTGTAGGTGCGCCACAGCCGCTTGCCGGTTTCCGGGTCGTAGCCGTCGAGGAAGCCGCGCGTGGTGCGGTCGCCGCCCGCCATCCCGGAGATCAATACGCCGTTCACGATCACGGGTGCGACGACGCCGATATAGCCCTCCTTGTACTCGGCGAACTTGGTCTTCCAGATCTCCTTGCCGGTCTTCATGTCGAGCGCGAGCACGTGCGCGTCGACCGTCTGGCGAAAGAGCTTGCCCTGGTAGATCGTCGCCGGGCCGCGCATGAGCGCGCCGCTGGTCGCGACGCGCAGCGCCCCGCGGTCGTATTGCACGGGCGTGCGCCAGAGCTGCCTGCCGGTGGCG
>DATMJC010000085.1:0-10452 GCA_035554435.1 Burkholderiales bacterium
GCCATCGGCTTGAGCTCCTCGGGCCGCATGGAGAAGTTCGGCGTCGGCGGCGCGAGCACCACGCGGCGCATGGATTCCGAACCGCCGTCGTGATATTCCGACACCAGGCGTTCGACATCTTGAACAATCGAATCGAGGGTCTCGGGCTCCGGAGCGTCGGCCTTCTCGAAGGGGCGCCTCAGCGTGGCGCCGCCGCGGCACAGCACGAAGCGCAGGCCGAATCGTGCGGCGAGGTCGAACAGGATCTTCGCCGGGTCGTAGTCGATGCCCTTCCAGTAGACGTAATGGTGATCGGCCAGCGTGGTGCAGCCCGAGAGCATCAGCTCGGTCATGCCGATCTCGGCGGCGAGCTCGAGCAGCCCGGCATCGAAGCGCGCGCGGTACCGGTACGGCACCGACTCGAGCCAGGAAAGCAGCGGCAGGTTGATGCCTTGCGGCACGCCCTTGAGAACCGACTGCGCGAGATGATGGTGGGTGTTGACCCATCCCGGGTACACCACGCAGTCGGTCGCATCGACGACGCGCTCGCCCGACCGCGGAGCGAGTCGGCCGATTTCCTCTATCTGAGAATTGAAGCGCAGATCGGGGCCAGCGACGCGCGCTGCGGCACCGGGGAGGCCGGTCATGATGGCGGCCGCGTTTCGGATCAGCATCAGGCTTCCTGCTTCACTTCCGACTCGTGCCAGCTGCCGAGCGCGAGCTTGGAGAGAAACACCATCAGCAGGAACAGCGCCACGCCGGTGACGGTGATGAGGAAGAGCGCGGCGAACAGGCGCGGGATGTTGATCGAGAAGCCGGCCTGGAGGATCTGGTAGGCGAGGCCGGCCGAGGTGCCGCCGGTGCCCGCGACGAACTCCGCGACCACCGCGCCGATCAGCGCGAGGCCGGAGGAGATGCGCAGGCCGCCGAAGAAATACGGCGCAGCCGACGGGATTCGAAGCCGCATCAGCGTCTGCCAGCGGCTCGCCTTGTTCATGCGGAAAAGATCGAGCAGCGCCGGGTTGACGCTGCGCAGGCCGAGCGTGGTGTTCGAGATGATCGGGAACAGCGCCACGATGGTCGCGCAGACGACCAGCGCCGCGGTCGGGTTCCTCACCCAGATGATGATGAGCGGCGCGATCGCCACGACGGGGGTCACCTGCAGCAGCACGGCGTACGGGAAAAAGCTCACCTCCACCCAGCGGCTCTGCACGAAGAGGAACGCGACCACGGTGCCGACCAGCACCGCCATGAAGAATGCGCCGAAGGTGATCTTCAGCGTCACCAGCAGCGAGCCGAAGAGCAGCCCCCAGTCGGCGATCAGCGTCTGCACCACCAGGGCGGGGGAGGGCACCAGGTAGTGGGGAACATTGAACGCTTTCACGAGCGTGTGCCACACCACGACGGCGATCAGCCCCACGGCTACGGGCGCCGCCCAGCGCATCAAAGTTGTTCCCCGCCCAGGGAACTTGCTTCCGCCAGGTGCTCGGAGAGCTGCTTGGCATAGGCGGCAAACTTCTGCGTCACGCGGAACGCGTCGGTGCGCGGATGCGGCTCGTCGATCGTGACCTCGGCGAGAACGCGCCCCGGCCGCGCCGCCATGACGACCACCCGCGTGGAGAGGAACACCGCCTCGTAGATGCTGTGCGTGACGAAGACGACCGTGAGCTTCTTCTTCCACCAGAGCTGGATTAGGTCGGCGTCGAGCCGGTTGCGCGTGATCTCGTCGAGCGCGCCGAAAGGCTCGTCCATGAGCAGCAGGTTCGGGTCGGTGACCAGCGCACGCGCGATCGACGCCCGCATCTGCATGCCGCCTGAGAGCTGGCGCGGATAGTGGCGCTCGAACCCCGTGAGCCCCACGAGCGCGAGCGCCGCGGCGACTCTTTCGTTTGATGAATTCTTTTCGTAACTGCGCAAGTCGAGAGGCAGCCGCACATTCGCCCGCACCCGGGCCCAGGGCATGAGCGTCGCGTCCTGGAACACCATCACCAGCTGCTTGCCCGCCTCGCCGACGCGGTCGAAGCCGTGGCGCCACCACAGCAGCCGTCCGGCTGAAGGCGCGATCAGGTTCGCGATCATCTTGAGGAGCGTCGACTTGCCGCAGCCCGAGGGGCCGAGCAGGGTGACGAACTCGCCCGGCCAGATCGCGAGCTCCACCGGGTTCAGCGCGCGCGTGCCGTTGGCGTAGACCTTGTCGGCCGACAGCACCTCGACGACGGGGATGCGGGGCTCGACGGCGGAAGCGGGTACGGCCGCCAAAGCGGGCTTGGGCCGTTACGGGAGTACGCGCAGGTCCTTCACGAACTGGGTCGTGAAGGCCTGCTTGTAGTCCACTTCGGGCTTGAGCAGGCCGGCCGAGGTCATGTAGTCGTAGGTCTTCTTCCAGCGCTCCTCGGTCATGATGCCGATTCCCATCTTCGCCGCGTCGCCGCCGTCGATCAGCTGGTTCTCCTTGAGCTTCGCGAGGCCGTAGGCGAGCTGCTCGTCGGTCATGTTCGGGTTGTCCTTCTTGATGAGCGCGTTGGCCGGGGCCGGATCGGCCATGTAGCTCTTCCAGCCTTCCATCGACGCGCGCACGAAGCGCTGCACGAGCGCCGGCTTCTCCTTCGCCATGCGCTGCGTGGCGACGATGGTGGTGCCATAGGGCGGAAACCCGTCGCGCGCGAACAGGAAAAAGCGCGCCTTCACGCCGGCCTTCTGCGCCTGCAGCGGCTCGGACGACAGGTAGGCCTGCTGCGCGATGTTCCTGTCGGCGAAGAAAGGCTGCAGGTTGAAGGTGTACGGGCGCACCTGCTCCTCGGTAAAGCCGTACTTCTGCTTCATCCAGGGCCACCAGGAGCTGCGTCCGGCAGTGGCCACCAGAATGGTCTTGCCCTTCAGGTCGGCGAGGCTCCTGACGTCCTCGTGGGTCATCACGCCCTGCAGATCGTGCTGGAACGACGTGGCCACGGTGACCGGCGTGAGCCCCTGCTCGAGCGACTTCAGCACCTGGAAGTCATAGCCCATGTGCATGTCCGCCTGTCCGGCCATCATGAGCTGCATGCCGTTCACCTGCGGTCCGCCCATGCGGATCGCGACGTCGAGCGCATGCTTCTTGTAGAGGCCCGTGGCAAGCGCCTGGTAGAAACCGCCGTGCTCGGCCTGCGCGTACCAGCTCGTGAGGAAGGTGACTTTGTCTTGTGCCGCCACGCCGGACGCGAGCAGGACGGCGATCGCGACAGTCGCAAAACGGATCATGATCGGTCTCCGGGATAAGCTCTGTCAGCTTCCGTTCAGGCCCTGCGTCTGTCAAGAGGTGTTGTAGACTCTCCGAAAATCGAGGGGGATGCTCATGCTGCGGCTGCTCGCGCTTTTCTCGGCACTGCTTTTCTCCAGCCTGTCGCTCGCGCAAAAGGAAACCGCGGTCCGCTTCGCGCTCGACTGGCGCTTCGAAGGCCCGGCCGCCCCGTATCTGGTGGCGATCGACAAGGGTTATTACAAGCAGGAGGGGCTGAACGTCAGCATCGACCCGGGTTCGGGCTCGGTCGAAGGCATCAACCGCGTCGCCTCCGGCGCGTACGACGTCGGCTTCTGCGACATCAACCTGCTCGTGAAATACCGCGACAATCCGCGCAACCTGCCGGTGAAGATGGTGATGATGGTGTACGACACGCCGGCATTCTCGATCATCACGCTGAAGAAGAACGGCATCGCGAAGCCGAAGGACCTGGAAGGCCGGATCCTCGGCGCGCCCGCCGGCGACGGCGCCTGGGCGCAGTGGCCGATCTTCGTGCAGGCGAACCGGCTCGACGCCGCCAAGGTGAAGGTCGAGAACATCGGCTTCCCGGTGCGCGAGCCGATGCTCGCGCAGGGCAAGGTCGACGCCATTACCGGCTTCTGGTTCTCGTCCTACATGAACCTCAAGGCGACCGGCATCGCGCCGAGCGACATCGTGGTGCTGCACATGCGCGACTGGGGCCTCGACCTCTACGGCAACGGCATCGTCGCCAATCCCGACTTCATGCGCTTCTCGCCGAAAGCGGTCGCGGGATTCGTGCGCGGCACCATCCGGGGCATCCAGGAGACGCTGCGCGATCCGGACGCCGCGATCGAGAGCGTGATGAAGCGCAACCCGATCGCCAAGCGCGACGTCGAGCTCGAGCGGCTCAAGCTCTCGCTCGAGCGCAACTTCGTGACGCCCGACGTGCGCAAGAACGGCCTCGGCGCGGTGGACACGGGGCGCCTGGAGCGCTCGATCGAGCAGATCGGCCTCACCTTCCAGTACACCAACAAGCCGAAGGCCGCGGACATCTTCACCGCACAGTACCTGCCGCCGAAGGAGCAGCGACTGGTGAAGTGATTGAAGCGCCGGGAGCTCCTGGTCAAGCTGGTCTCCCCGGCGGTCTTCACCGTCGGGTTGTTCGTTGCCTGGGAGCTCGTGTGCCGGGCGCTGAAGGTGCCGCTCGCCATCCTCCCCGCGCCCTCCGACGTGTTCGCGGCGCTCTGGCAGTACCGCGCCCCGATCTGGGACAACTCCTTCGTGACTCTGTGGACGACGCTCGCGGGGTTCCTGCTCGCGACCTCGTTCGGGCTGGCCCTCGGCATCGTGGTGGGCTGGCACCGGGCGATCTACGACGGCATCTACCCGGTGCTGATCGGCTTCAACTCGATCCCCAAGGTGGCGGTGGTGCCGGTGCTCATCCTCTGGTTCGGCCTCGGCGAGATCCCCGCGGTCCTGACGGCATTCCTGATCTCGTTCTTTCCGATCGTGGTGAACGTGGCCACCGGCCTCGCCACCACCGAGCCCGAGCTCGAGGACGTGCTGCGGGCGCTCGGCGCCTCCAAGCTCGACATCATGCGCAAGGTGGGCCTGCCGCGGGCCCTTCCCTACTTCTTCGGCTCGCTCAAGGTGGCGATCACGCTCGCCTTCGTCGGCGCGGTGGTCTCCGAGACCGTGGGGGCGAACAAGGGCATCGGCAAGCTCATGCTCGACGCCCAGGCCGCGTTCCAGGTCCCGATCGTGTTCGCCGGCCTGCTGGTGCTCGCGGTGCTGGGGATCGCACTGTATGCGGCAACCGCCATGATCGAGGCGCGGTTTACCGGTTGGGCTTTCCGGGGGCAGGCGAACCGGTAAAATCGCGCATGGCACGCGTGCCCTACGAAGACGAGATCATCATCTCCTGGGTGGAGCTTCACCGCGACGCCCGCTTCCTTTCCGAGCAGCTGCACAGGCTCGGCCCGTGGAAAGGCATCATCGCCGTCACGCGCGGCGGCCTGGTGCCGGCGGCGCTGGTGGCGCGAGAGCTCGACATCCGCCTCATCGACACGATCTGCGTCACGAGCTACGACAGCGGCGCCGCCGGGAGCGCGGCGCAGGTACGGGGCAACGTGCGCGTCCTCAAGGGCGTCGCGGGCGACGGCGAGGGCTACCTGCTGATCGACGATCTGGTCGACACCGGGCGCACCGCCCAGGCCGTGCGCCAGCTCCTGCCGAAGGCCTATTTCGCCACGCTCTATGCCAAGCCCGCGGGCCGGCCGATCGTGGACACCTTCGTGAAGGAATTCAAGCAGACGAAGTGGATCCACTTCCCCTGGGACATCGAATACAGCTTCGCCACGCCGATCAAAGACGGCGGGCGGGCGATCGCGGGGCCATAACCATGCTCCTCATCATCGGCAACAAGAACTATTCGTCCTGGTCGCTGCGGCCGTGGATCGCGATGAAGGTGTTCGGCTTCGACTTCGACGAGAAGAAGATCCCGCTGGACGAGAAGGGCACCAAGGACGCGATCCTCGGCCATTCGCCGGCCGGCAAGGTGCCGGTCCTGGTCGACGGCAAGACCACGGTGTGGGATTCGCTCTCCATCCTGGAGTACCTGGCGGAAAGGAACCGCAAGCTCTGGCCCGCGGATCCGGCGGAGCGCGCCCGCGCCCGCTCGCTCGCGGCCGAAATGCACTCGGGGTTCCCAAGCCTGCGCAATCACATGAGCATGAACGTGCGCAAGCGCTACGCGGGCAAGGGGCGCACGCCTGAAGTGCTCGCCGAGATCGAGCGCATCAAGGCCATCTGGAACGAGGCGCAGAAGCCCTTTCTCTTCGGTACCTTCACCGCCGCCGATGCGATGTACGCGCCGGTCGTGCTGCGCTTTCGCACCTACGAGGTCGATCTGCCGCGCGCGGCGCGCAGCTACCACGACGCCATGCTCGAGCTGCCGGCGATGCGGGAATGGATCGCCGCCGCCGAGCGCGAGACCGAGTCGATCCCGCAGCTCGACATGTACGGGTGAAGGCCTACGTAGTCGGCGGCGCGGTGCGCGATGAGCTGCTCGGGCTGCCGCTGAAGGACCGGGACTACGTGGTGGTGGGCGCCACGCCGGAGGAAATGGTCCGGCGCGGATTCAGGCCCGTCGGCAAGGACTTCCCGGTGTTCCTGCATCCGCAGACTAAAGAGGAATACGCGCTCGCGCGCACCGAGCGCAAAAGCGGCCGTGGCTACAAGGGGTTCACAGTCCACGCGGCGCCCGACGTCACGCTCGAGGACGACCTGCGGCGGCGCGATCTCACGATCAACGCCATGGCCAAGGACCTCGACGGTGGCGCGCTGATCGATCCCTTCCACGGCAAGCGAGACCTGGAAGCGAAGACGCTCCGGCACGTGAGCGCAGCGTTCGCCGAGGACCCGGTACGGATCCTGCGCGTCGCGCGGTTTGCGGCCCGCTTCGGCTTCCGCGTCGCTGACGAGACGATGGCGCTCATGAAGAAGATGGTGCAGTCGGGCGAAGCCGATTACCTGGTGCCCGAGCGGGTCTGGCAGGAATTCGCCCGCGGCCTCGCCGAGCCGCATCCGGAGAAGATGTTCGAGGTACTGGAAGCCTGCGGGCTCGCCGACAAGCTTCTCGACAGGGTGAAACCTGTCCCCGAGATCCTGGCCAGGGCCGCTCACTCCACCGATTCCCTTCCCGTGCGCTTCGCAGTCATCGCCTGGCCGCACCAGGAGGCCGAGGTCGAGGCCGTGTGCGCTCGCCTGAAGGCGCCGAATGAGGTGCGCGAGCTGGCGCTGCTCGCCTGCCGCAACCGCGTGGCGTTGCGCGCCGCGCCTCAGGCCACCGCGGCGGCCCTGCTCGAGCTCTTCAAGCGCACCGATGCGCTGCGCCGGCCTGAGCGCTTCCGCGAGCTCCTGGAAGTCGCACGGCTCGCCAACCCGAACATGGATACTCAGCGGGCAAGAAAAGCATTTCTGGCGGCGGCGGCCGTAGACGCGGGCGCCATCGCGGCGCAGGCGGCCTCGCCCGCGGAGATCGCGCGTCTCGTGGACGAGGCGCGTGTGCGCGCCATCGAACGCGCGTGATCGCCGCGGCGCTCGGGCGCAATCTGCTCGCGGGAGCCCGGCTCGCGTTCTTTCTGCGCGTGCGGGCGTTCGACTTCCGCGTCTCCGCCGTGGATTACGCGGTGCTCTTGGCTTTCAATGCCGTGCTGTGGATCCTCGCGGCAGGACTGCGCGTCGGCTTCGCGGGCGAGATCGACTATTCGGCGCTGCTGGTCTATCTCGCTACCGTGCCGCTGGTGCTGGCGGCGTCGCTTCTCGTAGCGCTCGTCTACGGCGCGCAGGAGCGCCTGCTCGCGGTAGCCATCGCGCTCACCGCCTCGGACCCGGTGTTCGAGCTCGCGGGCCTGGTGCTGTCGTACCTCGCCGCGCCGCTGCGCGCGCTATTGGGTGGCCTTGCTGCAGTTGCGACCTTTGTCCTGCTCGGCTGGATCTGGGCCGTAGGGGTGCGCGCCGTCGCGGTGAGTGCGGGAATGCAGCGCCCGCAGCTCTACCAGGGGGCATTCGTTGTGTCGGCGATGATGGCGATCACGTTTTTCCTCTATCCGCAGGCCGAGGTCTGGCAGCCGCCCCAGGAGGAGGAAGAAGCCGCGCCGCTGGCCGACGAGCGCCTGTTCCACCTGCAGGGCGAGCTCATCGAGCGCGCGCTCGCGGCGATCCAGCCCGGCCGCGCCGGCGTGCGCGAGCAGTATTTCGTGGGCTTCGCGCCCGATGCCAGCGAGGAGGTCTTCCTGCGCGAGCTCGGCTACGTGAAGCGCCTGTTCGACGAGCGCTTCGGGACCGCCGGGCACTCCATCGCCCTCGCGAGCAGCAATACCGCGCTCGCGGAGCTGCCGATCGCGAGCGCGACCAACCTCGCGCGTGCGCTCGAGCGCGTCGGGAGCGCGATGAACGCCGACGAGGACGTGCTGGTGCTCTACATCACCGCGCACGGCGACCGCGAGCATCGGCTTTCCGCGTGGCAGCCGCCCCTCGAGCTCGCTCCGCTCACCCCCACCGCGCTTGCCCGGATGCTGCACGACTCGGGCATCAAGTGGCGCGTGGTGGTGGTGTCGGCGTGCTACTCGGGCGGCTTCGTCGAGCCGCTGCGCGACGACAACACCATCGTCATCACCGCCTCGGCGCCCGACCGAACCTCCTTCGGCTGCGAGGCGGGCCGCGACTTCACCTACTTCGGCGAGGCGTTCTTCCGCGACGCGCTGGCGAAAACCGCGTCCTTCACCGAGGCCTTCGAGATCGCGCGCCAGATCGTCACCCAGCGCGAGGCGGCCGAACGCCTGCCGGCGTCGGCTCCCCAAATTTCGGTGGGGCGCTCGATCGAGGAGCTGTTGGGCGCTAAAGCACCCGGCTCAGCGCCCAAACGATGAGCGTGAGGAGCACCGTGCTCGCGAGCGGTACATAGTAGACGCGCCCGCGCACCGGAATGCGGAAATCGCCCGGCAGCCTCAGGCGCTGGCCGACTAACGCTAGAATCACCAGCCCAATCAAAACCGTCAAAAGCCATTTCAACATGATCGAACTCTATACGTGGAGCACGCCCAACGGCCGCAAGGTCTCCATCATGCTGGAGGAGTGCGCTCTGCCGTACAACGTTCACAAGATCAACATCGGAACCAACCGCGAGCAGTTCGCGCCCGAATACCTGAAGATCAACCCGAACGGCAAGATCCCCTCCATCGTCGACCCCGACGGCCCGGACGGCAAGCCTTATTCCATGATGGAGTCGGGCGCGATCCTCATCTATCTGGCATTGAAAACCGGCAAATTCCTGCCCCGGTCGGAACGAGGCAAATACGACGCGCTGCAGTGGCTCATGTTCCAGATGGGCAGCGTCGGCCCGATGTTCGGCCAGGCGCATCACTTCATGCGCGCGAAGAAGGACGAGGTCCCGTACGGGACCGAGCGCTACGGCAACGAGGCCAAGCGGCTTTACGGCGTGATGGAGCGCCAGCTCCAGGCGAACGAGTACCTCTCGGGCGCGGAGTACACCATCGCCGACATCGCCACCTATCCGTGGGTGGCGCGCCACGAGTGGCACCGGGTCGACCTGGGCCAATTTCCGAGCGTCAAGCGCTGGTACGACGGGATCGGCCGGCGTGCGGCCGTGGTGAAGGGGATGTCGGTCCCCCAAACGTGAACATCTAGGGCGGGCTGTGCGCGAGCACGCGGGCCAGGGCCGCGGCGTCGATCGGCTTGGTCAGGTGCTCGTCGAATCCCGCGGCGAGCGCAAGGCTGCGGTCCTCGGGCAGCCCATAGCCGGTGACGGCAACCATGAACGGCCGCGCGCGGCCATCCAGGGTGGCGCACATGCGCCGCGCCAGCTCGTAGCCGTCCATTCCAGGCAAGCCGATGTCGACGAGCGCGATCTGCGCTGGTCCCGAGAGCAGTGCCTCGAGGCCGGCGAGGCCGTCGCGCGCGACACGTACCCGGTGCCCCGCGAGCTCGAGCAGCCTGCGCAGCGTTTCGGCGGCGTCGGCGTTGTCTTCCACGATGAGGACGTCGCGCGCGGTCGCGGGTTTCACGTCCATTCCCTCTTCGGGTGACTGCACCGGCGCAGCGACAGCGGGCAGGCGCACGGTGAACGAGGCGCCCTTGCCCGGCCCGTCGCTCGCCGCGCTCGCGGTGCCGCCGTGCAGCTCGGCGAGCCGGCGCACGAGGGTGAGGCCGATGCCGAGCCCGCCTCTGCCGCGGTCGAGCGCCGCGTCGCCCTGGACGAAGAGCTCGAAGGCGCGAGCGCGCAGCTCCTCGGACATGCCCACTCCGGTGTCGCTCACTCCGAGGACGGCGTCGTTGCCTGCCTGGCCGACGCTTACGCGGACCGTCCCGCCGGCGGGGGTGAACTTGAGCGCGTTTCCGATGAGGTTCGCGACGATCTGCTCGATCCGCGTTTCGTCGGCGTCGACCCAGACCGAATCCAGGCTGCGCTCGAGGCGATGGGGGCCGAAACGGCCGGCGGACTGGAAAACGGCGAGCGCACGCGCCACCACGGCGGCCAGGTCGATCGGGCGGCGCTCGAGCACGATCTTGCCCATGACCGCGCGCCCGGCGTCGAGCAGATCGTCGGTGAGCCGCGCGAGATGCTCCACTTGTCGAGAGATGACGGCGCGCGCCTGCCGCGACGCTTCCGCATCGATCCGCGGATGGTCGAGCAGGTGGCTCGCGTTGGCGAT